>NZ_JBIRTJ010000018.1:0-105602 GCF_044334695.1 Streptomyces sp. NPDC020747
CGCATCCGCAGCGAGAAAGGCATCCGCTGGGGCGGACGCCCCCTCACCACCGCAGCCTGACAAACCCGGCGAACCAACACGGTCACAGCACTAGCGATCGGCCTACGACGGCCCGAGTCCTATGCCGCCCCCGGGGACCGACCGATGGGACTGCTACCAGATAGAAGATCATGTACGGTCGAGGGGCGCACGTAGAGACATATCGATCCCCCACGCTCAACAGGCGCTGCGCAGCCGTAGCAATCAACGTGAGGAACCGCGTGATCATGACGAGAGTGCGCGACAGCAAGGTGGCAAAGGTTGGGGCTTCAGCTCTTGCCGCTGCGGCGGCTTCCCTGACCTTCGCAGCGCCTGCTCAGGCGGCCTACCCGACGAGCAACTACCAGGTCGCCGCCCCCAGCGTTTACGGCGACTACGCCGGCGGCACTATCACCTGGTTCAACCGCTCGGTCGGCCTCCAGGGGTATGTCGTTACTTCTAAGTTCATCGAGGAAGTTTGGGTAGATCACACCACGGTGTACTTCGAGGTCTATGACGGGAACGGCGTCAAGATGAACTCGACCACGAGAACTGCGTCTGGGCAAGATAACAGTGCGCAACTTAGCTACAACTTCAGCATCGGTGACCCGAACGGGCTGAAGGCCGTCGCGCGGGTGCGGATCACCGTCTGCGCCATCGGGACGGACGGCCTTCAGGATTGCTCCGACCCTACGAACTACTCCCGAGTCTACGCGTAGGAAATTAGCTCACTCGGCTTAGTTTTGCCATCCCGTCTGCCGTCGGCCCGCCCTCTTGGGGAGCGGGCCGCCGCCCGGCCCGCCACGTCAAGCGGACCTTGACGCACGTTCGAACGCTGGCGGGTCGGGCGGGGGTCTGCTCGGCTTGCCCGGGTCGATGGCAGGCGGGATGGCCTACCGCAACCACCCACGGACGTGACCCGCTGGCGCAGCCCCGGCCATCCTGGAGCCGGAGCGCCCCCGCCGGAGGCCCTAACCGCAACCCCGCGACCGCCGCCAGCTCGCCGACGCGGCCGGCATCTGCTCCCTCACGCCGCGCGGGTTGCTGGCCGCGCGGCCCGGCCGGCTGCCGGCCCACCAAACCACTCGTCAACGGTCTGTCGTTTTGCGGCGGCCCTCCGGGCTCCCCGCTGTCCGCGCCAGCCGCCGGGCGTCAGGCGTGACGGCCGCAGAGCGACAGCGGCAGCGGCCGGCGCGCGCCCAGGCGGCGGCGCGTGCGGCCCGTTGCGGGCCGTCTTGATAGACGTAAAGAAAGTCCTCCCACATCGGGCTGTCCCATATCGCAGGCCGCCCTCGTCAGCGGCTGGACGGCCGGACGCTAATTGGCCTCGGCCAGGTAGCCGACATGCGGCGATCCTCCTAGTGGTCGTAGGCGGTCAGTGAGCGCAGGACGGGCTGTCCGGTGTGGTCGTTGTGCCAGATCGCGGTGGTCAGCGCGAGGATTCGCTGCATGACACGGGCGATGACACCGCCGGGCGTGCGTCCTCGGTGCTGTTCGAGGTCGAGTTGGCCTTTGAAGGTCTCGTTGACCGACTCGATGACCTGCCGCAACGGCTTGAACAGGGGTGCTCCGGGCCGCTCCGGCTCGCCCTTGCGGGCCGGCCGCAGCAGCCGGATGTCCTGCTCGGCCAGTTCGTGCTCGAAGCCGCGTCCGAAGTAGTTTCTGTCGCCGATCAGCGTCTGGGCGGGCCGGTCGGCGACGAGGCCGGGTTCGGCGGCGAGGAGGTCCAGCAGGGTCTCGCGCTCGTCGGCCTTGGCGCCGGTCAACGCGAAGGCGACGGGCAGGCCCTGGAGGGTGCACACCAGGTGCAGCCGCAGGCCCCAGAAGAAGCGGCTGTGACTGGCGCAGTACCCGTACTCGGCCCATCCGGCCAGGTCGGAGCGTTTGACGGTCTCGCGTGAACGGCCGCATTCCACCGGTGTGGAGTCCACGATCCACACGTCGTCGCTCCACACGGAGGTGTCGGTGGCCAGCAGGCGGGTGACCCGGCGAAGCAGGTCGGCACTTTTGCGCAGCCGCTTGTTGTAGCCGGGCTGCTTGGGCAGGTACGGGAAGAGATGCCCCAGGTGGGAACCGGCGTGGCGGAGCCACCTGGCCTCGGAGGTGAAGCCGAGCATGGCCTGCATCATCGCCAGTGTGACCAGTTCGGCGTCCGTGAGCTGCGGGGCGATTCCCACGGCCGGCCGCCATGGCGCGAGATGCGGAGACGCCTTCAGCAGGTCGTCGGTCTTCACATAGAGTGCGGTTGCGAGGGTGTCCAACTCTGTCTTCACACACTGACGTTGGACGCCCTCGTCCCATGTGCGCAGCCGATCCCTCGAGGCCGATCATCCAGGTGGTACGGCTGCTACTGCTCCTTGGCGGAGGGCCGTCGCACCTCGAAGTGGAAGCATCCGTATTCCAGTGCCCTGACGTGTAGGAGCACCACGTACGGATCGTTGAACGCATCGTCGAAGGCTGCATCGAAGCCAGTCGTGGCGTCGGCCGCAATCTCCAGAAGGCGGCCACCTGCGATATGGCCCCGGGCGTCATAGCAGCGCACGGTACGCAGTGCGCCCGGCCGGGCGAAGGGGTAGTTCTCGCCGGGGGTGAACCCGCCGCAGTCATCGGCATGGATGAAGACGGGACCTTGTTCGTCGTACGCGCCCGGATCTGCACCCCTCGTAGCGGCCCAGCGACGCAACGGGGCGTACGAAACCAGGGCGATCCGCTCGCCGAGCGTGATGGGGCGCAGGCAGCAGCGCAGCGGCGAGCCCGCGTCATCGCCGGTCGCGATGTACGAGGCGCAGGGACGGCCCGCGTCGTCGACAATCCGCAGTTCCTTCAGGACGGCTGCGTCAACGGGGAGCACGGTGTATCTGGTCATGTGCCCATGCTGGATCGACACACGGGCGGTTGCTGGCAGGAAACGGACGTCACGTTGGGGCGCACCCCCGCTGAACGCAGGCCGCCTACGCGCGCCGACCCCTTGGAATCGATCATCTAGGGATGGGCGACCCCCGCCTATAGCGCCCCATGGTGGCCGCGCTCATGCCCACAGCCAGAACTATGGTGTGCCACCACATGTGCCCTTGACCTGTGCCTTCCTACGGTGTGGCGACACGAAAGCGTCCCCGCCAACCGCCTGGAAGTGGTGCCGATGTCCTCCCCCGCAACCGCTCCCCCACCCCCAGCCAGCCTCAAGCGCATCGTCGCCGCGAGTCTCATCGGCACCACCATCGAGTGGTACGACTTCTTCCTGTACGGATCAGCCGCCGCGCTCGTCTTCAACAAGCTGTTCTTCCCGGGCTCCGACCCGCTCGTCGGCACGTTGCTGTCGTTCCTGACGTACGCGGTGGGATTCGCCGCGCGGCCGCTCGGGGCGCTGGTGTTCGGGCACTACGGCGACCGGCTCGGGCGTAAGAAGCTGCTGGTCCTGAGTCTGCTGCTGATGGGCGGGGCGACCTTCGCGATCGGGCTGCTGCCCACGCACGCGACCGTCGGCACGGCGGCGCCGGTGCTGCTGACCGTGCTGCGCCTGGTGCAGGGCTTCGCGCTGGGCGGGGAGTGGGGCGGCGCGGTGCTGCTCGTGTCGGAGCACGGGGACGCGCGGCGGCGCGGGTTCTGGGCTTCTTGGCCGCAGACCGGGGCGCCCGCCGGGCAGTTGCTGGCGACGGGCGTGCTGTCGCTGCTGACCGCCGTGCTGTCGGACGCCGCCTTCACCTCGTGGGGCTGGCGCGTTCCGTTCCTGCTGTCGGGTGTGCTGGTGATCGTCGGTTTGTGGATTCGTCTGTCTGTCGATGAATCGCCTGTCTTCAAGGCGGCCCTCGCACAGGCAGAGGCGCGCAAGGCGACCCAGGACGGTGCCCCCGAGAAGCTGCCGCTGGTGTCCGTGCTTCGCCACCACTGGCGGGACGTCCTGATCGCCATGGGCGCGCGCATGGCGGAGAACATCAGCTACTACGTGATCACGGCCTTCATCCTCGTGTACGCCACCACCTCGGCCGGTCTGTCCAAGCAGACCGCGCTGAACGCGGTGCTCATCGCCTCCGCCGTCCACTTCGCGGTCATCCCACTGTGGGGCGCGCTGTCCGACCGCGTGGGCCGCCGTCCGGTGTATCTGCTGGGCGCGGCCGGTATCGGTCTGTGGATGTTCCCGTTCTTCTCGCTCATCGACACCGGGAGTTTCGGGAACCTGATCCTCGCCGTGACCGTGGGCCTGGTCCTGCACGGGGCGATGTACGCGCCGCAGGCCGCCTTCTTCTCGGAGATGTTCGCGACGCGCATGCGCTACTCCGGCGCCTCGATCGGCGCGCAGTTCGCGTCGGTCGCCGCGGGCGCGCCCGCACCGCTCATCGCGACGGCACTCCTCGCGGACTACGACAGCTCCACGCCGATCTCCCTGTACGTGATCGGGGCGGTCGTGCTGACGCTGATCGCGGTGGGCGTGGCGAAGGAGACCCGGCACCGCGACCTCGCGGACGTGGAGGCCGACGCCGGCCCCGAGGCAGAGGCGGCGAAAGCGTCCGCCCGCACCGCGGACGCCCGTACGGTCTGACTCGTCCGGTCTGAGCCGGTGGCCCCGGACCGGCCCCCGTCGCCCGTGCGTACGGGGGCCACCCGCATGTGGGGTTCAGTGCTGCCCTGCGGACGTCAACCGGTGGAGCCGCAGGGCGAGTTGGATCTCCAGCGCCCGGGCCGGGCTCTGCCAGTCGGAGCCGAGCAGTCGGCCCACCCGCTCCAGGCGCTGCGCGACCGTGTTGACGTGGACGTGCAGCTCGTCCTTGGTGCGCGCGGGGCTCATGCCGCAGGCGAAGTACGCGTCGAGGGTGTGCAGGAGATCGGTGCCGCGCTTCTCGTCGTACGTGACGACCTGGCCGATGGTGCGCTCGACGAAGCCGGAGATGTCCCTGCTGCCGGCGAGCAGCAGCCCCAGGAACCCGAAGTCCTCCGCGGCGGCGCCGTCCCCGGTGCGGCCGAGCAGCCGCAGCGCTTCCAGGCACCGCTGCCCTTCGGTGTAGGCCTCGGCCACGGTGTCCGGGCGGGCGGCGAGGTCCTGCACGGGCGCGGAAGCGCCGACGGTGACCGCCTCGTGCACGGCGGTGCCCAGCTCCTTGGCCGTGCGGCGGGCCAGCTCCGTCGCGGTGTCACCGGGGCTCAGGGGCAGCAGCAGGACGGTGCCGCCGTCGCGAGCGGCGGCCAGTCCGTGCCGGGTGGCGGCGAGGTGGGAGGCGGCGGACCACAGTCTGCGGCGGGCGGCGGCCTCCTGGTCCGCGTCGGCGGCCGTGGCGTCCAGGCGGGAGGCCAGCACCACGTGGGTGTCGTCGAGGTCGGCGTCCAGCCGGGCCGCGCGCTCGCGCAGCAGCCGGGGATCGCGGTCCCGCGCGTCGAGCAGATCGTCCAGCAGCTCACCGCGGACGCGCTGTTCGGCCTCGGAGGCCGAGCGCCGGGCGAGCAGCAGGAGCGAGGTGACCATGGCCGCCCGCTCCAGAGTGCGCTGGTCGACGGGGTCGAGCCCCGGATGGCCGCGCAGCACCAGCGCGCCGAGCAGTTCGCCACCGGCGGTCACGGCCGCGACCCAGTCGTCCCGATGCCGGACGGCGTGTCCCTCGGCCCGTGACACCTCCAGGGCATCACCGGGTGCGGTGCCCGCGTCGGCGAACCGCACGCTGCCGTCGAGGATCTCGGAGACCGCGGCCGACACGTCGTGGACCCCGCCGCCCCGCAGCACGAGTTCGGCCAGTCGGTCGTGGACGTCGGAGGCCCGCTCGATGACCCCGCTGCGGTCGCGGATGATCTCGTTGGCGCGCTCCAGGTCCGCCAGGGCCTCGCGGGTCTCGGTGAGCAGGTTCGCGGTGTCGATGGCGGCGGCCGCGAGGGCGGCGAACGAGCCGAGCAGCGCGATCTGTTCCCGCTCGAAGACCCGCGCCCGGCGGTCGGCGGCGAACAGGACGCCGATGACGTGCGGCCCGAGCATGAGCGGCACGCCGAGGATCGCCACCAGGCCCTCGTCCCGTACGCCCGCGTCGATGGTCGCGGTGTGCTGGAAGCGGTCGTCCCGGAAGTAGTCGTCGGTGACATAGGGGCGGGCGGTCTGGGCGACGAGTCCGCCGAGGCCCTCGCCCATGCCGAGCCGCAGCTGCTGGAAGCGCGCCGCGACCGAGCCCTCGGTGACCCTCATGTACGTGTCGCCCTCGGCCGGGTCGTTCAGGCTCAGGTACGCGATGTCCGTGCCCAGCAGGGAGCGGGCGCGCTGCACGATCGCCTGGAGCACGGCGTCGAGGTCCCGCAGTCCCGCCAGGTCGTGAGCCGTCTCGAAGAGCGCGGACAGCTCTGCCTCGCGTCTGCGGCGCCCCTCCAACTCCGAGCGCACACGCAGCGCGAGGAGCTTGGCACGCTCCAGAGCGGCGATCCGGTCGGGCGGCAGCCCGTCCGCGCGGGCGAGCAGCACCGGCTGCTCGTACGCGTCGGCGGACGCGCCCCGGGCCAGCAGCTCCAGGAACGGCGCCTCGGCGCTCACCTCGGAGCGCTCGGCGGACTGCGATTGATCGCGAGACATGTGCACCAGGATTACCCGTCGCACCGACAACGTGACCAGCCCTGTGGACAACTCATGCTCAGTGCGCGGTCCAGCCGCCGTCGAGGACCAGTGAGGTCCCGGTGACGAAGGACGCGGCCGGGCCGCACAGGTACGCCACGGCCTCGGCGACCTCGTCCGGTTCGATGAGGCGCTTGACCGCGCTGTCCTGGAGCAGGATCTCGCCGAGCACCCGCTCCTCGGGGATGCCGTGGGCGGCGGCCTGGTCGGCGAGCTGCTTCTCGACCAGTGGGGTGCGCACATAGGCGGGGTTCACACAGTTCGAGGTGACTCCGTGTGGGGCACCTTCCAGGGCCGCGGTCTTGGAGAGGCCCTCCAGACCGTGTTTCGCCGCCACATACGCCGACTTGAAGGCGGAGGCGCGGAGACCGTGGACGGACGACACATTGACGATGCGGCCCCAGCCCTGCCCGTACATGTGCGGCAGTGCCCCGCGGATCAGCCGGAACGGGGCCTCCAGCATCACGGTCAGCACGGTGTGGAAGGCGTCGGGCGGGAACTCCTCGATGGGGCGCACCAGTTGGAGCCCGGCATTGTTGACGAGGATGTCGGTGCCGGCCGCGGCGGACTCGGCGGCGTCCAGGTCGGTGAGGTCGAGGACGTGCGGTTGGACCGTGCCCGCGAGGCCGCGGGCCTGTTCGGTGAGAGTGTCCAGTCCCCCGGCGTCCCGGTCGACCGCCCGTACCTTGGCCCCGGCCGCGGCGAGCCGCAGTGCGCAGGCGCGACCGATGCCGCCCGCGGCGCCGGTGACGAGGGCGGTACGGCCGCCGAGGTCGAGGGACGGGGCGTGGGTGCCTGCGAGGGCGCTGGGCGCGGTCATGCCCCGACCCTAGGCAGCGGCCACACCTCGACCGATGTGGCCGCAACCCACACTTCGTGCTCAGGTCATGGGTTCGAACCACGTGGGCTCGTCGGACAGCGCCTGCTTGATCCGGAACAGCCCGTGCTCGGTCAGCTCCGGCAGCGCGTCCACGTCGAACCAGCCGACCTCCAGCGATTCGTCGTCGTTGACACGGGCCTCCCCGCCGACGGCCCGGCACCGGATGGTGATGTCCATGAACTGGCAGACGTCGCCGTTCGGGTACGTGGTCGGCGTGAGGGCCTGTACGAGGACGACGCGCTCGGCGACACACCGGACGCCCGTCTCCTCGTACACCTCCCGCACGGCGCAGGCCGCGGGCTGCTCCCCCGGGTCCGTCATTCCGGCGATGACGGCCCACTTGCCGGTGTCGGCCCGGCGCCCCAGCAGCACTCTGCCGTCGTCGTCGAAGACGACGGCGGTGACTCCGGGGAGCCAGAGCAGTTGTTGGCCGGCGGTGGCCCGGATCGTACGAATGAAGTCAGGAGTAGCCATGGGCCGACCCTAACCGCCCGGTTTCGCGGGCTCGGCGCATTCAGGACGCGTACGAGCAGGGCACTGCGGGCGTACGGCTACGCGTCACCGGCGCGTCGTCCGCGTACCGCAGCCGTGACGGCCCAGCCGAGGCCGCCCGCCGCGATCAGCACCAAGAGCATTTCCGGCGCGATTCCGACCCGGGTGGCGGGCGTCTCGGAGGAACGCAGCGGCACCTTCTGGACGAGGGAGTCCGCCACGAACATGCCGGTCTTCTGAGTGATCCTCCCGTCCGGCATGATCACGGCACTGACACCACTGGTCACCGGGACGGTGACGGTACGGCTGTGCTCGACGGCGCGGATCCGGGACATCGCGAGCTGCTGGTAGGTCATCTCGCTGCGGTCGAACGTGGCGTTGTTGCTCGGCACGGAGATCATCTGCGCGCCATGGGTGACGGTGTCGCGCACGGCCCAGTCGAAGGCGGCTTCGTAGCAGGTCGCGAGGCCGACCTTGGTGCCCGCCATGGTGAACACGCCCGGCTTGGTGCCGCGGCTGAAGTCCTGGCGGACCATGGAGGTCCAGTTGTCGTTGATGGCTCCGATGAGCGACCGCATCGGGAGGTACTCGCCGAAAGGCTGGACCTGCCGCTTGTCGTAGGTGGCGCCGGGACCCTTCTCCGGGTCCCAGAGGATCTGCTCGTTGTAGAGCTTGCCGTTCTTCTCGACGACGCCGCCGACCGAGATGGGCGCGCCGATCTCCTTGGCCGCCTTGTCGATCACGGCGTAGGCGTCGGGGTTGCGGAACGGGTCGATGTCGGAGGAGTTCTCCGGCCACAGCACGAAGTCGGGCCGGGCGACCTTGCCCGCCTCGACCTGCGCGGCGAGGCGCTCGGTCTCCCGGGCGTGGTAGTCGAGGACCGCGCGCCGCTGGGAGTTGAAGTCGAGACCCGCGCGCGGCACGTTGCCCTGGATGAGGGCGACGGTCGCGGTGCCGTTCTCGGCCTTGTCGCTGACCAGGGGCCGCGCGGCGAAGGCGCCGAGCACGGGGAGGAGGAAGCTCAGCAGCGCCACCGCGGCGGCTCCGCGGCGTACGGCACGGGTGCGCCGCGTCTCGACGGCCAGGCAGACGATCTCGTACAGGCCGAAGCCACACAGGACCACGGCGAATCCGAGTACGGGGGTGCCGCCCAGCGCGGCGAGCGGCAGGAAGACGCCGTCCGCCTGGCCGAAGGCGATCTTGCCCCAGGGAAAGCCGCCGAACGGGGCACGCGCGCGTGCCGCCTCGCCGGCGATCCACAGGGCGGCGGCCCACAGGGGCCAGCCGGGCAGCTTCGACACGACCGCGATGCCGGCGCCGACGAGCGCGACGTACACCGCCTCGATGACGACCAGCGCGATCCATGGCCCGGGCCCGACCTCCACGCCGGTCCACACGAGCAGGGGCAGCAGGAAACCGAGGCCGAAGAGGTAGCCGAGACCGAGGCCCGCCTTCCAGGTGCGGCCGCGCAGCAACCAGCCGAAGACCGCGAAGGCCGGCAGGGCCAGCCACCACAGCGTGCGCGGCGGGAAGCTGACGTAGAGCAGCACTCCGGAGAGTGCCGCGGTGGCGGCCGGAGCGAACCGGCGCATCAGCCGGACCACGCGCGAAACGGGCCGGGCCTGCGGTTCGAGCTGTTCCGGCTCGTCTACGGAGGTTGCTGTGACGGTCACCCCCGGAGTGTACGGCGGGTGGTCGCGACGCCGACAGCGCGGCCCCGATCACCTGCCCGGGGCTCCCCTCCCACCTGCTGCATCGTTTCTGCGCAACTTCCGGCCCTGCCGTCGGACGTCCAGGTCAGGTGCCCGCGACTGCCTTGACCTGCGAGGTTGGGCCCCCAGTGCTTCTCATGAGTTCGCAGGCAATCGCGACAATTCCCGCCGCCATGTGCCCCAGCTGTGCCCTCGCCCTGGGGGCGAGCCAAGGCCAGGGGTGACCATCCTCGGCCGGACAGCCGGTGCCGAGGCAGCAGTAGGACCAGTACTTATCCCGTGTTCTGGCTACCTGCGACGACTCGGCGGGAACGCCTCTGGCCTGCACAAATGGCCATGGTTGGTTGTAGACGTTGCCGGTTGTCACTCGGTATCTGGTGTCCTGGCTGTCTCCAGGCCCGCCCCGTTCTCCAGGGCTTGGCGAAGCGACGGTCGCTCAAGTGGACAGCCCGACCTTACGATCGGCGTTGTCGGATGGGGATAGCCGTCACCCGCCAGCTGCTAGTACCTCTCTGCTGGAGTGAGCATGCATTGGAACCTGCCGAGTGTGAGCGACGAGGAGCGCGAATGGGCGGAGGAGCTGTGGACCCGTTTCGGATTTGTCGGTGAGGATCTCACGCCGCTACTTAGACTGCTGCGTCACCTGCGGAGTGACTGGCGAGCCGACATGGAGGCTCGACTGACGGTAGCCCTTCAAGAAGCACTGCAGCCGATCATCCCCTGCGCCGACTGCGAAGTGGACATCTTTGAGATCGACGAGCGGTTCATGGTTAATGACCAGGTGTGGGCCGCCGCCGGACTTGAGCCTGACAGCGGATGGATGTGCGTCGAATGCCTTGAGGCGCGGCTCGGCAGAGAACTCGTTGCAGACGACTTCGCAGACCTGCCAATGAACGCCCCGGACTACCCGCACAGCCCACGGCTCGCGGACCGCATTGCGGCCAGATGAAGCCCCTACCCCCTTCAGGGGTCCACCAACGTCCACGCGAAGGCGGGGCCTACCTCCCGAGCTCCGCCAGGAAGTCGTCCACGAACTTCTCGACCTCGGCCAGGGTGTTCACTTCCTCCACGTTCAGGCGCTCGACAAAACTCACCCCGGCGTGCCGGAGCTGCCGGTCACGGCTGTGGTCGGCGGAGGCGCGGTCCCTGTGATGCGGGCCGTCGAGCTCGATGACGGCAACGCGTCCCCGATACGTGATCAGGAAATCGGGTTCGAGGACACGCCTACAGACCCGCATCCCACCAAGCGGCATGATCCCGATCGTCTCGTTGTCCGGCAGAGCGGCCTGCCGCTTCTTGAGAGCCTGGTACAGCTCAAGCTCGTACTGATTCGTGAAGTAAAGCTGATCCTCAACCCAGTGACGGGACGCAAGTCGAGGCTTACGGCCCTGATTGCTGGGCTTCGGACCGTTGACAGACTTCACCTGCTTCCGCCAGCCAGCTGCGAGCCGAGGGATCTCTGGACGGGCGTGGATCTCGTCAACGTCCTTGCCTGCTGGCCGGAGCACCATCTGCATCGCCTCTCCGATGCTTTTCAGCGCTTCCTGGTCGTAGCGGGGCAGCAGGCTCGGCTCCACCACGAGCGTGACCTTGTAGCCCTCCTCGTCCCACTGCGTGTTCCAGAGCCTGATCTCCAGCGAGGTCACGTCCGCGATCAGCTCAGCAATCTTCGCGGCCCCCTGGTGCTGCATGAGTAGTGCGCTTGTGCCCAGCAGCCACTCGCTGACTAGGGCGATGTTCTGCGGTGCGTCCAGGGAGAGGGACATGTCAGGCGAGGCCAGCTCATCACTCATGGTCGGATTGTCGCATCACCCACTGACAACCCGGGAGCCTCGCAAGGGAGTTACGTAGGGGTGGCAGTCCGCATCGCCTCCGCCATCCGCTCCGCCGCGTCCGCGCGGACCATCCCCAGGTGTACGTACGGCTTGCCGCTGTGGGTGACCATGGGGCGCACGCTGCCCCAGACGCTTTCGGGGAGGCCGAGACCGGCCAGGGCCGCCCGGATCACCTCCGCCGCGTCCGTGGCCTCTTTACGGCCGTCCCGGTAGGTCTGCATGTCCATCGCCATCAGTGAATCTCCGGGCGAGAGGCCCCACCGGATACGGGGGCCTCCGGCGGGGCATCGTGGGACGGTCGGGTGGACCGTCCCGTTTCCGGGCCTGCGCTCTTGTTGCTCGCCGTCGCGTCAGGCGCCGGAGACTTGGCGGAGTGCTTCTGCAGCCACTCCATAGTCATGGTCAGAGGCATCGCCGGGGCAGGAGTGCAGAGCATGGGTCACCCCTTGGGGCATGCGATGTGCCGGTACACGGCCACAGGGGCGCCGGACGCGCGTTCAAGGTGGCCCCGTCGGACCTGCTCCAGCGTCTTGATCGGCTTCATGCACGCGGGGCACGTCTCGCCTTTGGGCGCGTACGTCACGTACTCCCACTTGCTCGCATCTGTCTCTGCCGCTGCCGCCATGGCTGTCTCCCCGGCTCTTGTGACTCTGGCCTCAGACCGTAGGGAGGGGTGAATAGGCCGGTCCACGAAGTTGCACACGGTTGCACGAGGGGCATGTGCACCCTTGACCACCTCTTCCGCCCAGGTGAGGCTCACCGTGCAACCAAGCAGCAACCGGCTCGACACAGGGAGAGGCCCGCAATGCAGCTACGGTTCGTCGGCAAAGATCCAGAGTCCGGAGATCACGGATGCCCAGCCGTGTGGGTGGACGAGGCGACGCAGGATCTCGTGATCCAGGGCGCGAAGGCCGACGCCAACACGCTCGCCCGGACCGTCCAGGACAGCCCGCTACCGGACCATGAGGGCGTGATTCGGCTGCCACAGCGGATGATCCCGCTCGTAAGGGAGGCACTAGGTGTCGCAAAGCCTGAGTAGCTTTGCCGATCTGATCCGCTCCGTGGAGCACTCCGCCGTACACCTTGAGATGCGCGACGCGTACGCGATCTCAAACGAGGACGAGGGTTTCGCGGCCTGGAAGCAAGGGCATCGGCTCGATCCCGGTGACCGCGCATCATGGTGGCGGCCATGGCTCGACCTGGTCCAGGAGATCACAGGCAAGGGCGTCGTCATCCGCCGCGCCCGGATCGTCGGCGAGCCGCCGAGCGAGTACATCCGCTACGAGCACTCGTTCACCTTCACCAACATCGCTGCGGGCGAGGACATCCGCTGGCTTCCGAGGCGACAGGCGTCAGAACTCACGCTGCCCGGGAACGACTTCTGGCTGTTCGATAGTCGCGTCGTTCAGTTCAACGTCTTTGACGGTGAAGGCCATTGGGTGCACACCGACCAGACCGACGAGCCGGCTGTGGCACGGATGTGCTCGACCGCGTTCAACGCCGTCTGGGAACAGGCCATCCCGCACGACAAGTACGCCATCTGAGAAGCCCGGTACGCCAGTTCATGTCCACATCCCCCCTCTCCACCGCACAGGCTGCCCGCGCGGCCATTGCTTCCCGCCTGGACGAGATCCGGAGGGACGCCGGGCTCACTGGGCTTGAACTGGCGAACCGGTGCGGCTGACACAAGTCGAAGGCGTCCCGCATCGCACGGGCCAAGACCGGTCCGTCTGACGAGGACATCCGGGCATGGTGCCGGGCCTGCGGCGCCGAAGGTCAGGCGGCGGACCTGATCGCTGCCTCGCGTACCGCCGAGTCCATGTACGTCCACTGGCGGCAGATCCACCGCGACGGCATGCGGCGCATCCACGAGAAGACTTTGCCGCTGTACCAGCGCACGCTCCATTTCCGCGTCTACGCCTCGAACCTGATGCCCGGGATGCTCCAGACCGCCGACTACGCGACGGGGCTCCTGCGGTCCATCACGGACTTCCAGGGCACCCCCGACGACGTGGCCGATGCCGTACAGGCACGGCTGAACCGGTCCCGCGTCGTCCATGAGGGTGACCACCGGTTCGCCTTGCTGCTGGAAGAGACGGTGCTCCACTACCGGGTCTGCGACGACGCAGCGATGGCCGGGCAGCTCCGATACCTGCTGGAGATCATGTCCCGGCCAAACGTGTCGCTGGGAATCATCCCGTTCACGGCCCGTCGCACCGTATGGCCGCTGGAAGCCTTCGACGACGCCCAGGTGGCGGTCGAGACCCTGACGGCCGAGGTCAACATCTCCGCTCCGGGAGAGATCCGCACGTACCTCAAGGCGTTCGCCGAGCTGTCCCGGCTCGCCGTCCACGGCCGGGAGGCGAGAGAGCGCATAGCAAGGGCCGTTGACTCCTTGGGCTGAGTCCCTCAAGAGTGCGGCTCCAGACAGTGAAACGCATCGTCACGTCGCTTGACCGAGATTTTGGCCAGGACATCCCACTTTTCATCGAAGGACGCCACCTTCGGGCCACCCCAGGTCGACGGTGCGTCTGCCTCGGGCAGTATCACGAGCATGATCGTGAACTTATGCCCGTTATGGCTCTCCCCCTTAACGCCGAAATGCGCGCTCGCCAACCAAGTGTGCTGGCGCTGAGGGTCGACTTCGGCTGGCGCCCAAATCTGTGGCTGATCGTCCTTGACGAAGACGCCGAGGACCATGTCCTTGGGAATGGGACCGCTCAACTGTCCGTGGACCAACTCGCACTGACCGAGGCCCTTACCGGTAAGACCGACGCCCAGGGATGAGGTCAGGCCCTCGGGTGCGTTGTCGTCAGGCTTGTCACCCTGGTTGCCGACGATGAGGGCCGGAAGAGTGACAAACAGGGACACGACGGTGGCAAACGATGCCGCCACCGCTAGCCACGCCGCTAGCCTGCGCCGCCAGCGACTACCGGACCGAGGCCCACGTGACGGTGCAGGAGGAGTGTCCGATGTGGGTGAGGGGACGGTATGCATGGACTGGCTGCACTCCGGTGCTCGAACGGTGCTGGAAGTGGCACGAGGCCGCAGTGGCGGCCCGCGCCAGGCAGCCAAGTTTTACAGCGGTGGTTGCCGGGGTGGTCGCCATGACCCGGGGACTTCATTCCAACCGGTGAAACGGAGGCACCACGACGTCACGGCGTATCGGATGCGCGCCCCAGTCTGCGCGGGTGGCGCGCGGTGGTTGATTGCAGCGGACCCGTCAATGCCCAAGTTGCCCATGTCGCAGCACCGCTCGACGATGGAAGTGAGCAGGGAGGCCAGAGTGAGGGATCGCTTCCTGAAGTTCGGGCATCGCCGCTTCCCGAAGCATCAGACCACGCTCGCCCAGGGGGTACGCCGTAACCCCTTGCTTTCACCCGCAACGGCGACAAACGCTCTGACCAGGCGTTATGTGCGCCAAACTCATAGGGGGGACCCCCGGAGGGCCGTCCGGCCCTCCGGGGGTCCGGAATTCCCGTCGCGACCCCCTCCCCCCATACGTGCGCGTGAGGCGAGCGTCGCCTTAATGAGCACGCGACTCGCTACACAACAACTTCATAGCTTTTCAGTTCATTTTGTTTTTCATGTCTTTTATTTACTTGATTAAAATGTTCTTTGTTGCTGTTGCTGTATTGCACGCGGCATAGGCAGGGGGGTAGTAGGGGGTGGGGTGGGGCACCCCACTGCCCCCATGTTGTCCCACCTACCCGAGAATGCGCCCAGTCTCTGTGCTTGCTTTGACCACCCGCCTCTTCAATTGATGATGCCGTCCCCGTATCCACGGTCGCGGTCACGGGCGCAGTGCTGTTCTTAGTCCAGGGTCTGGTACATCTGCGCGGTCTTGCCACGCTGGCGCTGGAGTTCCCGCTCGGCGTCATCCAGCACGGTGCGCGCTTCGGAGAGTTCACGGCGGAGCTTCCCCAAGTCTGGGCGACGGGACGGAAAACCCCACCCCCCAGAACCGAGGACGGAATAGCCATCCTCGTTCTCGCCCCGACGGAGTTCGAGATCTGCGTCGGCCCAGGCCGAGACCGCAGTCCCGTACTGCTCGGCCACAGCGTCCTCGACGGCCTGCTGTTCCGCGATCTTCGGCTGCCACTCCGCGATGGTGACGAGTTCCTGGCGGCCGTGAGTTTTGCAGTACCAGGCCCCTGCGACGCCTGCGTGAGCGCCCTTTCCCTCAATCGGCCAACCATCGCCGTGCGGGCCTGGTTTCGGGCACTGCGGGGCAGCAGCGACCGGGCCGGCAGCCTTGGCCCCGGCCCTGGAAGTGCGAACTGCCTTGTTCTGCCGGGGAGTTTGCATATCAGTGCTCCCCAGTGAGATAGATGTTCTTGGCCCGCTTCACGGCTTGGATGACGTGCTCTGTGTGCTCGATGTCGAGGTTCAGAATCGACTCCCTGAGTGTGAGTGCCTGGTTGGGGTGCGTGTCGCTGGTCAGGTCGCCGATCTCCAGAACGTCCAGGAGTTCCTGACGCTTCAACTCGGTAGCGCTCGGGCTTGCGTTGAGGTTGTCGCGGTTGTGGCTCATGAAGTGATCTCCGTCCTGATGGTCTCCTCGAATGCGGTGACCCCGGCCTCGTCCATGTCTGCGAGGTGGCCGAGTTCGTGCCCCGCCACCGGAATGACCTCATCGAGCGACAGGCCCGCGTGGAGCCGAATCGTCCACGGCTCCAGCTTCGGCCGTGTCAGGCCCTTGATGGCCGTGCCGTACTCGGCGAAAAAGTCGGCGAAGTCCGGACCACCGACAGGGTCACCGAACTTGGTCCGCGTGCCGTCGTCGATTTCATCGGCGAACCAGCGGATCTCGATCAGATCCGGGTCCAGTCCGAGGCGCGGACCGTACCGGTGCACGGCGGACAAGGCGGCCGCCCCCACGTCCAGGTCGATGACCGAGGGCCGGACCTCGCTGTAGCCCGCGCCGTGTTCGCGGACCCAGCCGTCTTTCAGGGCGACCAGTTCAGCGCAGCGCATCTCGGCGTCAAACCTCACCTTGGCCTCTTCGAACTGGTCGCGGAGAAGGCTCTCGTGGGCCTGCTCCACGATAGCCATCTGATATGGCGCCAGTCCCGTCCCGGCGCTCTTGGTGGCCAACACCCTCGTGCCGATACCGGCGGCCTTCAGGACCGGGGACACCTCGTGGACCCGCAGCGTACGGAGTGTCCGTTTGTGGCCCACCCCGTACGGACTGTTGCGCGGTGCCGGTAACGAATCGACAACGTCGAACCCGTACGAGAATTCGGCCAGCTCGCCCAGCCCTTTGACCGTCTCGAACGCGTCCCTGCCGTGCTGGGTCTGAACGAAGAACTGACCTCGCAGGATCACCTCGTTGGCGACTTCGAAGATGCGCCCGCGCCCCACAGGCGGCGCCGATCCCCACGACGAGCGATTCCAATCGGAGATCCTCACCAAGGCACCCGACTCGAAAGCATTCCGTTCGGTCACGTCCCCGTCGCGATCAACGCAATTCAGCGTGACGAAAACGGCCTCGATCTCTCCCTTCGACGCGCTCTTGATCTCCAGCCCCGCGAAGTCGTTATCAATGCTGCTGAAGTGTTTGTACTCCGTCATTTACTCCACCTTCTTATTTATGCGTTCCGGACTGAAGAACCACCGGCCCCCTACCTCGATCCCGCCCAGTACGGAGGCCTTGCGTATGACGGTCCGCTGTGAGACGCCCAAGCGCCGGGCCACCTCGACGGTTCCTATCCAATCGTCGGCTGATGTCTTGTGACCGCCACGGTTTTGGCTCTGGCCGGACAGTTCGACGGCAACTTTTTGCAACACCTGCTTCTGCTCCGTGTTGAGTAGCCGCAAATGCCGGAGCGGATCCGACGACAATGCGGCCATGACGGTGTGGTAGACCAGGTTCGCCTCGGGGGAGCCTGGAGCGAGGTAGGGGCCCATCACCATGGCGCACCCCCGAAAAAGCCGCGAGGCGGGCACCGACGGCCGCCCAGCACCTTATCGAAGGCCCGGAGCGCATCGGGCGCGTATTTGTCCACCGACCAGCCGACAGCAGAGTGGCAATCACTGCACCGATACGAATCGGCGACCTTCTCGATAATGGAGCGGTCGGGCCTGTTACGCCTTGCCTTTCCGGGCTTGTTGCGTCCCATCCGATCTCCTCCTTGCTGTTGATCTTTCATCGCTTCTTCGCTGCCTTGCTTGCTCTTCTGGCCTTGCTTGCTTGCTACCTATAACGGCAGCAAGACAGCAAGTCCGAGAGTCAGGAAATGAGCTTGCTCCAGCAAGATCTCAGCCAGTCAGCAGGATCAGGGATTTCCTTGATCGGTGATTTCCTGGTCGCCGCTTGGAGCGAACGGCACGGGGCCGATGTAATGGGCGGTCTTGTTACCTTCCTTTTCAGCCCTGATGTGGCCGTGGGCGATCAGCCATTCGCGCCCGTAGTCGACCTTGGTGTTGTCACCCTTGACTGCTCCGCGAACGGCTCCGACTCCACATCCCGGCACCTGGTCGACCGCGCGGAGGATCGCCTGTAGCAGCTCTTGGGGTGGGCTGTCGTCCCCACTGCCCCCGCCTTCCCTGGGCGAGGCCGGGAAGAGGTTCACGTCGGGCTGCACGTGCCCGTCCGAGAAGTCCACGACCAGGTCACCACGCCACTGCGGCCGGGCCCCTGGAGCGGCCTCCCTGCGGATGCTGGCGTGCTGCCGCCCATCTGAAGCGGTACCCGGCAGCGCCGGACGACTATGTGTTCCGCACCCAGCAGGGCACCCCTACGAGCCCGCAATGGCTGTCCAGCCAGGTGATGGCCCAGGCCGTGAAGGCCGCCGGTCTACCGATGGGCACCAGCCCCCATGATCTGAGGCACGCGTATGCCAGCATGCTGATCCACGGCGGGGAGTCGGTGAAGGCGGTGTCCGAGCGGCTCGGTCATACGAACGCCGCCATGACCTTGAACGTCTATGCCCACCTGATGCCGGAGAGTGAGGACCGGACGAGGAAAGCCGTCGATGACGCGTTCTCCGCCGCATGTGCCCCGGAAGTGCCCTCAGCCGTCGGCAATCATGGATGACGACCTGGTCAGGGCCGGTTGATGCATCGTTTCTGCGCAACTCGTCCACAAACCGGCGCATCACCCGTTACGGTGTGCCGGAGCCTCTGACGTACGGGCCGTGGCAGGCCGGCCGGGCGGTCGGGGCCCTTCACAGGTCGGGGGCGACGGGGTGGGGTCCACAGGAATGGCGTCGGCGGCCGGTCCGGCGCCGACGCACGAGAGACGCAGCGCGTCGGACGCCACGGGCGTGATGGTGCTGGGAGCCTGCGCGGCCTGGTCCCTGATCACGGCCACGGCACATGGCGGGCGCCCCGAAGGCGTACTCCTCGCGGTGCTCGCCCTCGCCGCCGGTTACGCCTCGGGGCGGATCTGCGGAGAGTTGCTCCCGGTCGCCGCGCCCTGCGCGGGCGCGCTCGCCGGACTCGGTCTGGCGGTGGCCTCCCCGCACACCACCCAGGGGGCGCAGGTGATCTCGCCGCTCGGGCAGACCGGCGCCACCGCCGCGCTGCTGGCCCTCTCCGCGGGGTCCGCGTGCTGCGCGGCCTGGGCGGCCCGTCCGCCGGGACTGCGGCTCGTGTTCCGCCTGCTGGCCGCCGGTATCGCGGCGACCGCGGCCGTCCTGGGGTCGACGTCGGGCTTCGCGGCCTGTCTGGCGGTGCTGCTGTGCTCCCTGGCCGCCGACCGTATGCGACGCCGTGCTCTGGGGCTCGGTGGCCTCGCCCTGGCCGCGGTCATGGTGACCGGGGCGACCTGGGCGGTCACCGAGAACGTGCTGCCGGACGGGCTCACCTCGTCCCTGGAAGGGCAGCTCACCCAGCACCGCGTGCTGCTGTGGCAGGACGCGCTCGACATGGCGGGCCGGGAGCCGGGGCTGGGTGTGGGGCCCGGTCGGTTCTCGGAACTGAGCCCGACCGTCACGCAGTCGCTGCTGCCCGACGGCAAGCCCCACTCGGCGCCCTTCCAGCAGGCGGCCGAACAGGGCGTGGTCGGCGTGGCCCTGCTGGCGGCGGTGTTCTGCTGGGTCCTGTACGCCCTGTGGCGGTCGCCGCGCCCGACGCCGGTCGTACTCACGGCGGGTGCGGCCCTGACCGCACTGGCCGCGATCGCCGCGGTCGGCAACGCGCTGAGCTTCACCACGGTGACGGCGGGCGCGGGCCTGCTCGCGGGCCTCGCCACGGCCCGTCCCCTGATCGAAGAGGTGCCGCAGAACGCGATGGAGACCGGCGGACACGCCCGAAAGGACCCGCTGTCCCCGTGAGACCCGCAAGGCGCCCAACTCCCGGTAAGGCCCGCGGGACGCCGGACTCACCCTGAGACCCCAGAATGCCGAAGCCCCCGAGAAGCCCGCCGAACGCCGAGGTCCCGGTGCGGCCCGCGGTACGCCGAACCCTTGCCGCAGTCAGCGGGGCGGGAGCTGTTCCGCGGTCAGCGGGTCGTGCCCGAGGCGGCCGCCTTCAGCCGGCGGCGGATGTCCCGTACGGCCGCCTCCGCGTTGTCCACCGTGATCGTGAACGTATGGCCGTCGCCGAGGCGGAGCACCAGGCCCTCGCCGCGCCGGACGACCACGGCGGTCCCCTGTTCGGGCCGCCAGCGGTAGCCCCAGCCGCCCCACTGCCGGGGCGTCACCCGGGGCGCGAAGTCGGCGCCGATGATGTGCGACAGCGGGATGCGGCGGCGTGGGAGGCCCATGTGGCCGCAGCGCACCTCCAGGCAGTCCTTGTCGACCTTCACGGCAACGTGCACGAACGCGAGCGTGCCGAAGAGCACTAGGAGTCCCGCGGCGATGCAGCCGACCACGGACATGACGAGGGGGGCGATGCCGGACGTCCATGTGGAGTCGACGGCGAGCTCGATACCGAGCGCCAGACAGGCGGCACCACCACTCGCGAGCAGCCACTGCACACGATTGGAAGCGCGGCCGTGCCATACCTCGGGGTGCGGGGCGTCGGCAGCGCCCGGTTCGTCGTGGGGGTGGTCCCTCATGCCAGAGAGCGTACTCAGGTTCCGCGGTGCGGGCACCAGCTTGCGGACTGTCACTGCTCCGGGTGGACGCGAAGTGTCCGCTTGGTGGCGCGAGGCTCAGCGGGCGGGGCTCATCGCCTGCAGCAGACGGCCCTCGTCGTACGTCAACGCGGTCTCGGGCAGTGTCCCCTCGCGTCCGCCGAGCAACACGGTGAGGCTGCCGTGCGCGGACGCGTCCGGGGCCGGTTGCTCGCCGATCCGGCGCAGCGCCTGGGCGGCCACCGCGCCCGCGGAGCCGTGCAGGACGAGCGGGGCGACACCGGGCCGCTGCACGGCCGCGCGGATCCGCTCGGCGACCAGTTCGTAATGGGTGCAGCCCAGGACGACGGCCCTTACATCGTCGGGGGTACGCGCCGCGGCCGCGGCGATGGCGGCGTCGATGCCCGCCTGGTCCGCGTGCTCCACGGCGTCGGCCAGTCCGGGGCAGGGCACTTCGGTGACGGTCACCCCGTCGGCGAACTCCCGGATGAGGCCGCGCTGGTAGGGGCTGCCGGTGGTGGCGGGCGTCGCCCAGATCGCGACGGGTCCACCGCCCGCGGCGGCCGGCTTGATCGCCGGGACCGTGCCGATGACGGGCACCCCCGGCTCTAGGCGGGCGCGCAGCGCGGGCAGGGCGCGTACGGAGGCGGTGTTGCAGGCGACGATCAGGGCGTCGGGCCGGTGCGCGGCGGCCGCCTCGGCGACGGCGAGGGCGCGGGCGGTCACGTCCTCGGGTGTGCGGGGTCCCCACGGCATGCTGCCCGGGTCCGAGGAGAGAACGAGCTCCGCGTCGGGCCGCAGACGACGTACCGCGGTGGCCGCCGCGAGCAGTCCGATTCCGGAGTCCATGAGCGCGATCTTCACCCGGTCACCATAGACGATCCGCCTTGGCGGGCCGCGGGGGTGGTGCAGACTGCGACGGGTGAGCGCCCTTGTGTGGACCGCCGTCGGATCACTCGCCGCCTGGCTGTGGCTGCTCCTGGGCCAGGGCTTCTTCTGGCGTACGGACATGCGGTTGCCGCCTCGCCGGGAGCCGGACGACTGGCCGTCCGTCTGTGTCGTCGTACCCGCGCGGGACGAGGCCGCCGTGCTTCCCGACAGCCTGCCCTCGCTCCTCGCGCAGGACTATCCGGGGCGGGCCGAGATCTTCCTGGTGGACGACGGGAGTTCGGACGGCACCGGGGAGCTGGCCCGTGAACTGGCAGTGCGGCACGGCGGGCTGCCGCTCACCGTCGGCTCGCCCGGGGAGCCGCCCGCGGGCTGGACCGGCAAGCTCTGGGCCGTACGCCACGGCATGGGTCTGGCACGCGCGCGTGCACCCGAATATCTGCTGCTGACGGACGCCGACATCGCACACGCGCCGGACAGCCTGCGGGAGTTGGTCGCCGCGGCCCATGGCGGGGGCTTCGATCTCGTGTCCCAGATGGCCCGGCTGCGGGTGGAGAGCGTCTGGGAGCGGCTCGTGGTGCCCGCGTTCGTGTACTTCTTCGCCCAGCTGTATCCGTTCCGGTGGATCGCCGTGAAGGGGTCACGGACCGCGGCCGCGGCGGGCGGCTGTGTCCTGCTGCGCACCGAGGCCGCCGAGCGGGCCAGGATTCCGGACGCCGTGCGGCATGCCGTGATCGACGACGTCGCGGTGGCAAGGGCGGTGAAGGGCTCCGGAGGGCACATCTGGCTGGGGCTCGCGGAACACGTCGACAGTGTGCGCCCCTATCCGCGGCTGCACGATCTGTGGCGGATGGTCTCGCGCAGCGCGTACGCCCAGCTGCGGCACAACCCTCTGGTGCTGGCCGGGACGGTGGCCGGTCTCGCCGGGGTGTACCTGGTGCCGCCGGTGGCGCTGTGCGTGGGACTCGCGGCCGGCAACGCCGGTGCCGCGGTGGCGGGCGGGCTCGCGTGGCTGCTGATGACCGTGACGTACCTGCCGATGCTCCGGTATTACCGCCAGCCGCTCTGGCTCGCCCCGTCGCTCCCGGTCACCGCGCTCCTCTACCTCCTCATGACGGTGGATTCCGCGGTGCAGCACTACAGGGGGCGCGGTGCGGCCTGGAAGGGCCGCACCTACACCCGTCCCGACACGGCGCCCGAGCGGCCCTGAGCTGTCACGCCCGGCCCGGACGACCCCTGCCGGTCACTTCCTGCCGGGTGTCCAGTTCATGCCCCACCCGTACGCGTAGTCGACGGTGCGCTGTGGACTGACTCCGCGATCGGGGACGAGGAAGCGGGCCTCGCGCTGGACGACGAGGTCGCTGCCGGTGTTGGTGATGAGGGCGAGCGCGCACACCGTCGAGGGGACCGTGCACTCGCCGAGCGAGAAGTCGACGGGCGCCCCGTGCAGCGGCTGCAGGGTGACCGTAGCGTCCAGGTCCGCGAAGGAGCGCGCCCCTTCGTAGATGGTCACGAAGATGAGGACGCGGCGGAAGTCGCGTGTGTGGTCGAGGTTGATGCTGAGGTTCTCGCCGCTCGTCGAGGCCCCGGTGCGGTCGTCGCCGTCGAGATGCATGAACGGCGGCTGATGCAGTGCTCCGAAGGCGTTGCCCAGGGCCTGGACGACACCCTTGCTTCCGTCGGAGAGCTCGTACAGGGCGCACAGGTCGAGGTCGAGGTCCGCGTGCATGGCGATGGCCCGGCCCAGCTTGGCCTGCCACCCCGAGAACTGCTTGCGCACCTGCCAGTTGAGGTTCACGCGCATCACGCCGGAGGTGCCGCCCTGCTTGGTCAGCGAGACGGACGGGGCCTCCTTGGTGAGCGTGACCTTGGTCAGGCGCACCGGGGCCGTGGGAGGGGCGGGCGGTGCCGGTGGGGCGGGCGGCGGTGTCACCGGCGCGGCTGTTACCGGCGGGACGGTGACCGGCGGCGCCACGGGGGCGGACGGCGGTGCCACGGGGGCCGGCGCCGCCTGCTGCGGTTCGTCCACCGAGATCCCGAAGTCGGTGGCCAGGCCTACGAGACCACTGCTGTAGCCCTGCCCGACCGCGCGGAACTTCCAGGCGCCCTGACGCCGGTAGAACTCCCCGAGCACGAAGGCCGTCTCGACACTCGCGCCCTCGCTGTCGAAGCGCGCGACCTCAGTCCCCTGCTGTGCGTCGAGGACCCGGATGTAGAGCCCGGGCACCTGCCCGAACGTCCCGCCGTCCGAGGACGCGGCGAGCACGACCGTCTCGATCCCGGGCTCCACGCGCGCGAGGTCGACGAGCAGCGTGTCGTTGAACTGGCCGGCGACGTTCCGCTTGCCCTCGTGGCGCACCGCGCCGGAGGAGTGGGCCGGCTGGTTGTAGAAGACGAAGTCCCCGTCGGAGCGGACCTTCCCGGAAGCCAGCAGCAGGGCCGAGGCGTCGGCGTCGGGCACGCCCGGGCCCGCCTGCCATCCCAGCTCGACTCGCAGTCCGGTCGTCGGCACCGGAACGTTCGATCCCTTAGGCATTGACATGTCCGCCCCCATCGGGTGTCTCCGCGCACGACCGCGCCTGGTCACGTTCAGTTCATTCGGTTCGTTCAGCCGTTCCGCGCCAACCTAATCCCCCGAGCGGCGAACGCCCATCACCCGGTACGGGAGATCAACGACGAACCCACGAGTAACCCGCCCGGAACTCGGCTTTTACATGAACTACATGCCGACCGCCGCCCCTTTTCGCCAAGTTCGCTCGCATTGACGATCCCAGGTCACCGCCGACACGGAAAACAACCCTCTTATCGGTCTCCCCAACCAGCACATCGTGGGCTTAACTTATGTGCCATGACCTCCCCCCGCTCCACCTATGGCGGCGGTTACTATTCCGCCTCCTTCCCGGACACTCCGATCTACGACTCCCTCGTGGCCGAGCGGGGAACCCCGCAGATCGCCCCGATCCGGGTCCCCGCGGCATATGACACGGGCAGCCATCTGCCCGCGCTGCCCTCAGCACTGCCCGCACTGCCTGCCGCGCCCTCTCCGCAGGCTCCTTCGTACGCCTACCCGCAGGCCCAACAGCCCTCGCCGCTGCAGCAACAGGCCGCGCCCTACATCCCTCAGCAGGCCGGTGCGCCGCGCGGCTACCCGGGCCAGCAGGCTCCCCAGCCGCAGCGTCCGATGGCGGGCGGCACGGGCTACGAGGCGATGCGCCCCGCCGCCCCGCGTCCCGCCCCGGCCCCGTACCAGGAGCCCTACAACAACCAGCAGTACCGCGGTTACTGAGGAAAATCGGCCGAGGTCGTCCGTGTCCGCTGGCACGATGACCTCATGTCGAAGCCGGTCCTGCACTCGATCCATGTCTATCCGCTGAAGGCGGCCGGGGGTCATGCCCTGCGCGAGGCCGTCGTGGAGCCGTGGGGTCTGGCGGGTGACCGGCGCTGGGTGCTGATCGACGAGAACGACAAGGTCGTCACCCAACGTCCGCAGCCGCGCATGGCGTTGTCCGCCGTCGAGCAAGGGCCCGACGGCGGTATTCTGCTGTCCGCGCCCGGCCGTGAGCCGCTCGCCGTCCGTGTGCCCGAGCCGACCGGGACGACGACGGTGGAGATCTGGAACGACAAGGTGGAGGGTGTCGCCGCCGACGCCTCCGCGCACGCCTGGTTCAGCGACTATCTCGGCATCGGCGTACGTCTCGTACACCTCGACGACCCTGCCGTCCGCAGGCCCATCGACCCGGAGTTCGCCCGGCCCGGCGAGACCGTCAGCTTCGCCGACGGCTATCCCCTCCTGCTCACCACGCTCGGCTCGCTCGACGCCCTCAACGCGCTGATCGCGCGGGGCGACCGGCCGGGCGAGGGCCCGCTGCCGATGAACCGCTTCCGGCCGAACGTGGTGGTCGAGGGCACCGCCGCCTGGGCCGAGGACGACTGGTCCCGGATCGCCATCGGCGAGGTCACCTTCCGGGTCGCGAAGATGTGCGGGCGCTGCGTCGTGACCACCACCGACCAGGGCACCGCCGAGCGCGGCAGGGAGCCGCTGCGCACCCTCGCCCGCCACCGCCGATTCGGCGACAAGCTCGTCTTCGGGCAGAATCTCGTGCCGGAGTCTCCCGGCTCGGTCCGTGTGGGCGATCCGGTCAGGCTCCTCGAATAGGCCCTCGCCGTGGGAACACCGACGCCCGGCATGCCCGTTGAGCCTGTGTGAGAAGTTCATGAGAGGCCGGGTGCGAGGGGTGACTTCGCTCTCTCTTCGCCGGCACCGCGCGTGAACGACTCCGGTGGGGGTTATCACGGACGCGGAAGGGGGTCGGGACGTTGCGGGCCATCAGGGGACTCTGGCACTGGCGGCACAACCCGCTGCGACGTAAGACGGATCTCGTCGAGGCGTGGCTCGCGCTGGGGGCGCTGCTGCTGATCCTCGTCGCGGCACCCCTGGTCGGTGTCCTGATCGGCGGGCTCGCCCAGGACGCCCTGCAGCAGTCCGTGCGCGAGCAGCGGCTGGACCGCCATCCGGTGACGGCGACCGTCGTCAAGAAGGCGGACCGCACCCCGCTCGACCCCGATCCCGAGACGTCCTCGGGACGTGACTCGCACACGCGTGTCATCGCCGACTGGGCGGCCCCCGACGGCACCGCGCGGCGTGACACGGTCCTGGCGGCCCTCAACTCCCCGAAGCGCGGGGACCACTTCACGGTCTGGACGGACGACCAGGGCCGAATAGTCGGCCGGCCGCTGGACACCGCGACGGCGGCGACGCATGCGGTCCTGGCCGGGTTCGGCACGGCCGTCGCCTGCGCGGGACTCGTCGAGGGTTCCCGGCGGCTGGTGGTGTGGCGCATGGTGCGACGCAGGTACGACCGCCTCGACCAGGCATGGTCGCAGGCAGGCCCGGACTGGGGCAGGACGGGCACGGGCAGCTGACGGCCTCACCGCTCCGGTCAACCGGCTGGCTCCGCGCACGCTACGGTGGACCGGCCGAGATGTTCGGCACCGTCGTGAGAGGCTGTTCTCGTTCCCCGTGCGCGGAGTTGACGCGGCCGGGTGTCGACAAGAGCCTCTCAGGACCCGCGTACGACGAGGTGGGGGCACAGCAGCGCCATGGCACAGGGCACGGTCCAGGTGACGCACACCGGTACGTCGAGGTGGCGGCGCCGCACGGGTGAGTACGCATCGCTCGCCGCCGCTCTGGAGGCCGCGGCCGACGGTGATGTCCTCACCGTCGCCGCCGGAACCTACCGGGAGAACCTCGTCGTCCAGCGGGCGGTGACGCTGCGCGGCCCTGAGGGCTCACCCGGTTCCGTGCGCATCGCTCCCATCGACGGCGTACCGCTCACCGTGCGCGCCTCCGCCGTGGTCCAGGACCTGCTCGTGGAGGGCCAGGACTCGGCCGCGCCCGCCCTGCTCGTCGAGGAGGGCACACCGGAGCTCATGGACATCCGGATCGTCACCCGGTCCGCGGCCGGCATCGAGGTGCGCGGCGGCGCGCGTCCCACCGTGCGGCGCTGCACCGTCGACAACCCCGCGGGTGTCGGTATCGCCGTACTGGACGGCGGGGGCGGGGTGTTCGAGGAGTGCGAGGTCGTCGCGGCCGGCCAGTCGGGCGTCTCGGTGCGCGGCGGCGCCCATCCACGTCTTGAGCGCTGCCGGATCCACCACACCTCGGGCGCCGGCCTGTCGGTGACCGGCGAGCAGTCCGCACTCGAAGCCATCGGCTGCGAGGTGTACGAGGTCAGGGGCAGCGGGGTGCAGGTCACCGCGCGGGCCACGGCGCATCTCACCGACTGCGATGTGCACCGTACGACCGCGGACGGCATCACGCTCGACACGGACGCCGTCCTCACCCTCGCCGACTGCCGAATCCACGACATCCCGGAGAACGCGGTCGACCTGCGGTCCCGCTCGGTTCTCACCATGACCCGTTCCACGGTGCGGCAGTTCGGGCGCAACGGCCTGTCGGTCTGGGACCCGGGCACGCGCGTGGACGCCAACCAGTGCGAGATCCACGACAGTACGGGCGACTATCCCGCGGTGTGGGTCAGCGACGGCGCGACGGTGGTGCTCGACTCCTGCCGGGTGCACGACGTACCGGACGCCCTGTTCGTCCTGGACCGCGGCTCGCGCGCGGACGTCGTCGACAGCGACATCTCGCAGGTCCGCAACACCGCCGTGTCGGTGAGCGACGGCGCGACCGCTCAGCTCGACGACTGCCGGATCCGGGACGCGGCGACGGGCGCCTGGTTCCGTGACCACGGCAGCGGCGGCACGCTGAACGGCTGCACCGTGGACGGCACTCAGACGGGCGTGATCGTCACCAAGGGCGCCGACCCCACCATCGAGCGGTGCACGGTCACCTCACCCGCGGAGGCCGGCTTCTACGTGTCGGCGGGCGGACGCGGCACCTTCAACGGCTGCCGGGTCACG
Source organism: Streptomyces sp. NPDC020747 (assembly GCF_044334695.1). Classification (NCBI taxonomy): domain Bacteria; kingdom Bacillati; phylum Actinomycetota; class Actinomycetes; order Kitasatosporales; family Streptomycetaceae; genus Streptomyces; species Streptomyces sp. NPDC020747. The sequence goes on from NZ_JBIRTJ010000018.1 coordinate 27,848, forward strand.
GGCAGCGAGGGATACGGCTTCCATGTGCTCGACGGCTGCCGTACGACGTTGAAGAAGTGCCGTACGGAGCGCTGTGCGCGCGGTGGTTACGAGTTCGCGGACGCGGGCGGCGACCAGGCGTCCGGCACGGGTCCCGTGGTCGAGGACTGCACGAGCGACGAGAGCGCGGCCGTGCGGCCTCCGTCGCAGGAGACAGCCGTACAGACCACGAGCCAGTCCCCCGGCCTGCTGGGGGCGATCCCGGGGCAGCGCATCACCGAGCAGGAGCCGCTCGTCGCTCCCCAGGAGCCCGAACAGCCCGCGCGCTCGTCGACGGCCGTGCTCGGTGAACTGGACGCGCTGGTGGGCCTGGAGAGCGTCAAGCGCGAGGTGCGGGCCCTCACCGACATGATCGAGGTGGGCCGCCGCCGCCAGCTGGCGGGTCTGAAGGCGGCCTCGGCGCGACGCCATCTGGTCTTCACGGGCTCCCCCGGTACCGGCAAGACGACGGTCGGCCGGCTGTACGGCGAGATCCTGGCCTCGCTCGGGGTCCTGGAGAAGGGGCATCTCGTCGAGGTGTCCCGGGTGGACCTGGTCGGCGAGCACATCGGCTCCACGGCCATCCGTACGCAGGAGGCCTTCGACCGGGCGCGCGGCGGAGTGCTGTTCATCGACGAGGCGTACGCGCTCTCGCCGGAGGACTCGGGGCGTGACTTCGGCCGCGAGGCCATCGACACGCTCGTGAAGCTGATGGAGGACCACCGGGAGGCGGTGGTGGTGATCGTCGCGGGCTACACGGCCGAGATGGAGCGCTTCCTGACCGTCAACCCCGGTGTGGCGTCCCGGTTCTCACGGACCATCACCTTCGGCGACTACGACCCCGAGGAGTTGCTGCGGATCGTGGAGCAGCAGGCCGAGGAGCACGAGTACCGGATCGCGCCGGGTGCGGGCGAGGCGCTGATCAAGTACTTCACGGCGATCCCGAAGGGACCCGCGTTCGGCAACGGCCGCACGGCGCGGCAGACCTTCGAGGCGATGGTGGAGCGGCACGCGGGGCGGGTCGCCCAGCTCGCCGAGCCGAGCAAGGACGACCTCACCCTCCTGTACGCGGAGGACCTGCCGGAGCTGCCCTGAGGCCCTGCGCGCATCGCCCGGCTCACACGGGCGACGCGCGCCTCGGCGTGGGGCCTCACATGGACGTCGGTTCCAGCCGGGACCCCTTGGGCTCCTCGGGTCCGCAGTCCTCCCGTGGCCCCGGCACCTCCGGCCTGAGCCGTGCGAGCAGCTTCTTCCGCTCCTCGGCGAAGGCGGGGTCGGCCTGGTAGTCGGAGTGGCCGAGGATCGGCGCGGGGAGCGGGTGGTCCTCGGTGCGGCCGTAGGCGAGAGGGTCCTTCAGGGCCTCACGGTCGACCTGGGGACCGCAGTCGCCGGGCAGCCGCATGGGGCCGCCGATGGGGTCGGTGGCCCGGTGCAGGTTGCGCCAGCAGTCGACCTCGCGGTGCAGCCCGCTGAGCGCGTCGGGCCCGAAGTGGGCCGGGAACCAGCGCCCGTAGAGCCGTTCCAGGGGCGAGCCGTACGTCAGCAGCGCGACCCGCTTGCGCACCGACGGCTTGAGCTGCCAGGCCGCGGCGGCCGCGAGGACACTGCCCTGGGAGTGGCCGGAGAGGACGAGCCGCCGGCCTTCCGCGGCACTGGTCCAGGTCGCCATGCGCCAGGTCAGGTCGGGCACGGCGCGCTCGGCGTAGCAAGGGGGCGCGAAGGGATGGGCCGCGCGCGGCCAGAACGTACCGACGTCCCACAGGATGCCGATGGTGCGCCGGGCGGAGGGGTCCTTGTAGGCGCGGCGTCCCCAGGTGACGAACAGTATGAAGCCGACGCCGATCAGCCAGGACCCGAGTGCCTGCGCCGCCTCGGCCGCTCCCTGTACGACGCCGTACGTGCCGTGCGCGGCCTCGCCCGGGGTGGCGTCGGTGGTCATCGCGCCGACCAGGGCCAGGGTGCCCAGGAGCAGCGTCACGATGGAGGTGATGCCGATGATGCGGGGCGCCCGGTCGGTGAGAGCGGCCATGGCGCGCATACGGGCGATGCGGTGGGTGCGTCCGGTGTCGGCGGGCTCGTCCTCGTAGTCGAGTTCCACCGCGGCCGTCTCGATACGGCGCAGTTGTACGGTGCGCCTGGCCAGCCAGCCGACGAGGGCGAGCAGGACGATCAGCAGCGGCGGGATGACGGAGGCCTGCCAGGTCAGCAGGACGGGCGGGCCCTCGATGGTTCCTCCGGTGCCGTCCAGCCAGTCGGCGACGCGCTGGGCCACCCCGCCGGACATCACGCCGCCCAGGGCGCAGGCCAGCATGGCGACGGCGGGCCCGGCCAGGCCGTGCATCGCGGTACGGGGGTCAGGGTGGGCGCGGTACAGGAGGTGGGCCACCACGCCGAGCACGATCACGATCAGGCACTGGACGAGTGCGATGCCGCCGAAGATCGCGTCGCCACCGGGCAGCCGGCCGTCCGACCTCCACTCCGGGCGCGACCAGCCGGCGTACAGGAGGGTGAGGGCGAGCAGGGCGAGCGAGCCGATGGGCAGCCAGCGCACCAGGGCGGCGTCGAGGTGCCGGTCGAGCCGGCGCTCGCTGCGGCCTCGACGGCAGACCACCCACACCACGACGACCCCGCCCACCACGAGCGACGCCTCCACGATCCGGCCGAGCGCCTCCAGGACGGGCGGCCCGCCGGGCTCGCGGTCGTAGTGGGCGGCGGAGGTGCCGACCGCCGCGACGATCGTCAGCAGGCCCGCGGCGGTGTGCGCCGCGCGGAGCCGGGCCACCAGCCGACGTCCGTACCAGAAGCCCGGACGCCCGAGACCTGACCGGCCGGTCTCGTCGTCGGACTCGGTCCCGTACTCGATCGGTGGCTGGGACTCGTACGCGCTCCAGGTGCGGTGCGAGAGGTACCAGAGGAGGACGGTGAGGGCGGCGGGCACCAGGGCGGCGAGGGCGAGCCGGCGGCCCGGCAGGCTCCACCAGCCGGCGTCGGGGCCGGCCGGGGAGAGAAAGCCCAGCCAGGAGTGTTCCTGGGCGCACCCGCCGGTGCCCGCGCACTGCCAGGCGGCCAGGTCGAGGGCGACCTCGCAGGCGGCGGCGACCAGCAGCACGGTGAGGGCCAGACCGGTGAGGCGGACGAGCAGGCCGTAGAGGCGCACCGTCCGCACCCGGTTGTCCCGCACCGTGGGCCGCATCCAGTGGGCGAGGTTGACCACCATGAACGGCAGGAGCAGCAGCCACAGGGCGCGGGAGCCGTTGCCGGAGGTGAGATTGCACCAGACGTACGCCTCGGGGACCGGTTTGCCCGGGTCCTCGTAGAGCCGCTTCGCCGCTTCCTTCTCCGCGTCGACGTCGCCGGCGCGGCGGAAGACCGCGGCCGTGTCGTCGCCGGTGATCCGGACGGTACGCGGATCGTTCAGCATCTCCTGGGGCGTCGTACCGCCGACGCCGTGGACCAGTAGTTCGAGTGCGGTGTCGGCCGTCGCGGGCCGCCGCTCGGAATCGTGCGCCTCGTACGTCTCGTGCGGCGAGGCATGCCTCTCTGGACGCTCCACTGTTGTTTCCCCCGTGATGCCCGTACGGCACATGTCATGTTCAGGTACAAGGATCCCGCCTCCGGGGTCGTTGCGCACCACTCGTCACGGAATCTCCCCGATCCGTGTGACAGTGACGAACGGGAGATGGCAGCGTGACGTGTGCGCGTCGCCACAGGCAGTGGCGCGACCTGCGGTGGCCCATGCGAGGATGGGGCATCCCATGGACCGGAGGTGAGGGTGAATGTCCTTGTCGGAGGGGGTCCGAGGACTTGCCGGACGTGTCGAGGCGAAGGGAACCGGAGCGGACGTGAGCGAGAATCAGAACCTCCTCGCGGAGCAGCGGCGCGCTCTGATCCTCGACGAGGTCCGGCGGCGCGGCGGTGTCCGCGTCAACGAACTCACCAGGAAACTCGGCGTGTCGGACATGACGGTCCGCCGCGATCTCGACGCGCTCGCCCGACAGGGCGTGGTCGAGAAGGTGCACGGCGGAGCGGTCCCGGTGGTCGAGGCGAGCACACACGAGCCGGGATTCGAGGCCAAGTCGGGTCTGGAGCTGACCGCCAAGGAGGACATCGCGCGGGCCGCCGCGGCGATGGTCGCACCGGGCACGGCGATCGCCCTGTCGGGCGGCACGACGACCTACGCGCTCGCCCACCAACTGCTCGACGTGCCGGACCTGACGGTCGTGACCAACTCCGTGCGGGTCGCCGATGTCTTCCACGCGGCGCAGCGCACCTCGGGGCAGCGGCAGGGAGCGGCGACGGTGGTACTGACCGGTGGTGTGCGCACGCCGTCGGACTCGCTGGTCGGGCCCGTCGCGGACCGGGCGATCGCGGCACTCCACTTCGACGTACTGTTCCTCGGCGTGCACGGCATATCGGTGGAGGCCGGCCTGTCGACGCCGAACCTGGCGGAGGCCGAGACCAACCGGCGGCTCGTCCAGTCGGCACGGCGTGTCGTCGTGGTCGCCGACCACACCAAGTGGGGCACGGTGGGCCTGAGTTCGTTCGCCGCGCTGGAACAGATCGACACGCTGGTCACGGACGACGGGCTGCCCGCCGGGGCGCGTGCCGAGATCTCCGAGCATCTGCGGCGGCTGATGGTGGCGGGCGAACCCGAGGCCGAGGCCGAGAGCGAGACGGACGCCTGACGGCGGCGGGGCATCGGTGGGCGGTACAGACAGCTGACTGGCCGCCAGCTATGGTGACGGTGCCTCGTCAACCGCCGTGTTGTGGGGCTGCGTTCGGATTCGTTCCCCGTTTGTTCCCGCGAGTTGTTCCCGCGAGGGGGTCCGTACATGGCACACCGACTGCGTCCGGTGGGACTCGACTTCGTCGAGACCGCTCCCCTGCGCCTCGTGTTCGCGAGAGGGATCGCCTCGCCTCCCGAGACCGTCTATCGCGCGCTGGCCGAGGACGTGGCCGGCTGGTCCGAGTGGTTCTCGGCGGTCAGAGCGGCCCGCCCGACCGACGACGGGACCGGGCGGCAGGTCCGGCTGAAGGGCGGGACACGCTTCGAGGAGACGATCCTCGCGGCCGAGCCCTCCGAGGTCTACACGTACCGCGTCGACGTGACGAACGCTCCCGGCACCCGCGCCCTCGTGGAGGAGTGGCGCCTCACCCCCGACGGCACGGGTACGAGAGTCCAGTGGACCTGGGCCGCCGACGGAACAGCGCCGTTCCGCTTCGCGATAAAGCTGGGGCGCGCGGGCCTGGGCAGGGCGTTCCGGGACGCGGTGACGAAGCTGGACCGACGGCTCGCTTCCATGCCCGCGTGATCCATGTCTGCGTCACGCTGAGGGGCGCCCCTCGAGGGGCGCGGGGAACTGCGCGACCACCCCGCTGCCCCGCAGCAGACGAACACCGCGCGGGCCCCCGAGCCCCTCAATCCGGCCAGACCCCCGTGGCCAACAACGACTCGATCGCGGCGGCGTACGGCTCGATGTCCAGCCCCTGACCGGCCACCCATTCATCCGAGTAGTACTTGTCCAGATAGCGGTCACCGGGGTCGCACAACAGAGTCACCACACTCCCCGTCCGCCCCGCCGCCACCATCTCGGCCACGATCTTCAGCGCGCTCCACAACCCCGTACCGGTCGAGCCGCCCGCCTTGCGCCCGATGGCCGCTTCCAGTGCCCGCACGGCGGCAATGCTCGCCGCGTCCGGCACCTTCATCATCCGGTCGATCGCTCCCGGCACGAAGCTCGGCTCCATACGCGGCCGGCCGATGCCCTCGATACGCGACCCGCAGTCGGTCGTGACGTCCGCGTCGCCCGTGGTCCAGCCCTCGAAGAAACAGGAGTTCTCCGGATCGGCCACACAGATACGGGTGTTGTGCTGCATGTAGTGCACGTACCGGGCGATGGTCGCCGACGTGCCACCCGTGCCGGCCGTGGCGACGATCCAGGCCGGCTCGGGGTAGCGCTCCAACTCCAGCTGGCGGTGGATCGATTCGGCGATGTTGTTGTTGCCGCGCCAGTCGGTGGCCCGCTCCGCGTAGGTGAACTGGTCCATGAAGTGCCCGCCGGTGTCGGCCGCGAGGGCCGCCGACTGCGCGTACATCGTCCGCGGGTCGTCCACGAAGTGGCACTGTCCGCCGTGGAATTCGATCAGGCGGCATTTCTCGGGGCTGGTCGTGCGGGGCATGACGGCGATGAAGGGCACCCCGATCAGCTTCGCGAAGTACGCCTCGGAGACCGCGGTGGAGCCGCTGGACGCCTCGATGACGGGGCGGTCGCGGCGGATCCAGCCGTTGCACAGGCCGTACAGGAACAGCGAGCGGGCCAGGCGGTGCTTGAGGCTGCCGGTGGGGTGGGTGGACTCGTCCTTGAGATAGAGGTCGATGCCCCATCCCTCGGGCAGCGGGAAGCGCAGGAGGTGGGTGTCGGCCGATCTGTTCGCGTCGGCCTGGACCTTCCGTACGGCTTCTTTGAGCCAGTGCCGGTACTCCGCGTCGCTGTGATCGACATCGAGCGTGGCCATCGGCTCATGGGTGCGGGCCTGCTGTGGGGTGCTCACGGCGGGGCTCCTTCGGTTGTGCCGACGCCGGTTCACTCGGTCGGCCACCTCGATCATATGCACCTTCCGCACGCTTCTCACCTGCATAAACACACCTTTGGGCACCTCAAAGGAACCCCTGGCACAGCCTTCTCCGGGCGGTGGGGGCGCATTCGCGCGAGTGCGCCGGAGAGCACCCGTGACGTCGTCATGCGCACTGGTGCTCGACACCGAAGGCGGGCAGACTGCACCGCATGGAACGCCGGTCCGGGCGGGGAGGCACACTGGAGCGGGATCCACCCGGGTCGCGGCGTGGCCGGACCGAAGCGGGCCCGGCAAGACCGAAGCAGACGTGGCAGGACGCGGGTACAGAGGCCGAAGCGCACAAGGGGGCGGGGCACATGGCGGAGCCGGAGTTCACGGCCACGGGCGTGCGGATCGGAAAGAGGCTGCGTTCGCTCACCCGGGCCGGACAGGTCCGGATCAGCGGCGGCAGGCTGGAGTTGCTGACCAGTTACGGCAGCGAGATCGACAGCGCGCCGGTGCAGGCGGTCCGGGCGTCGAAGCCCTGGTTCGCCCATGACGACCGGGCTTTGGCGGACGTCAACGGCACGCGCTATCTGCTCACACTGGGGGACCACGACCCGGCTCCGGGGGAACCGGGCCCACCGGCGGCCAGCCGGTTCATCGAGGCCGTGCGCAAGGCGGCGGGGCGCGGGCACTGAAGGCCCTCACGTTGCCGGTCCGGTTGCCAGGGACATCGCCAGCGACACCGCGAGTTGCGAGACCGCACCTCCTGCGTCACGCTGTTCTCACGTCACTCTGGGTTTACCGGCGATAACGCTGCGAACCAGCCCGCCGGGCACCAACCGCGGGCGGTCGTTTGCACTCAGGCCGCCCGCTGGATCCGTACTCCGTCTTCTTCCGGACCTCAATTCGGGGAGTCGCAGCCGTGATCAGCCAGCCAAGCAGGCATTGCACGGTGGAGCTCCAAGCCCTGCCGTCGCGGATCGGCCAGGTCCGCAGAATCGTATCTGCGCAATTGCGCTACTGGCATCTGGATCCGTTGATAGACCGGGCGGCGCTCGGTGTGACGGAGCTGTTGACCAACGTCCACCGGCACGCCGTGCCCGACAAGCTGTGCACCGTGGAGATCGAGCTGCTGCTCGACCGGCTCACCGTCTCGGTGCACGACCACGACCCGCGCCTTCCCGAGGTGCGGGAGGCCGACTCCTCCGCGACCTGCGGACGTGGTCTCGCGATGGTCGCCGCGTTCAGCGAGAGCTGGGGTGTGCGGCCGGACGGCGAGTCGGGCAAGGTCGTGTGGTTCACCCTTCCGGCCGCCTCCGCCACGGCGGGTCTGCCGGCCTGTCCTCCGTACGGCGCGGCCGCCGAGTCGCCCGCGCGCAGTTTCGCGGAGGTGGAGCACGCCGCCGGCACGCTCAGGACCGGACACGCTCCCGCCCGGTCGGCCGTTGCCGGCTGACCGGGCGGTGACCGGGGCCTCCTCCTCCGCTCGGCGGCGAAGGCCCGCTGTTCGGTCCACTCGGCGGCGAGGGTGCGCCGGTCCGCCCACTCGGTGGCGGTGGAGCGACCGGCCGTCCATCCGGTGGAGACGGCGTGCCCGTCCGTCTACTCGGTGGCGATGGCGCGCAGTACGTCGAGGCGTGCCGCCCGCCGGGCCGGGCGCAGGCCCGCGAGGGCTCCGGCCGCGACCCCCACGAGGGCCACCACGGTGAGCTGGAACGGCGGCACCGCGAAGGCGAAGGCGCTGTCGGACGCTCCGTCGGACGCCTTGACGAGCACCCAGCCGAGGAATCCGCCGAGTGCGAGTCCGCCCACCGTGCCGAACGCGGCGACCAGCACCGACTCCCAGCGGACCATGGCCCGCAGTTGCGCCCTGGTCTGCCCGACGGCCCTCAACAGGCCGAGTTCGCGGGTGCGTTCGTGGACCGCGAGGGTCAGTGTGTTGGCGATGCCGAGCAGTGCGATGAGCACCGCGAGGGCGAGGAGCGCGTAGACCAGGGTGAGCATCATGTCGATGCCGCCGGCCGAGGACTGCGCGTACTCGTCGCGGGTCTGCACCTCCGGATCGCCGTACGCCGTCGCGACCTTGTCGACCGCCGCCTTGCCGTCGGCCGCGCTCACGCCGTCCTTGAAGGTGACGGCCACGAGCGTGTCGGAGTCCTGGGTGCGGTGCGGGGCCCAGGCGTCGCGGGTGATGACGTAGTCGCCCGCGAGTTCGGACTGCCCGTAGACCGCGCGGACCGTGAAGGCCTGCTTCTTACCGTCGGTGAAGGCCAGTTGGGCGGTGTCGCCGGTCTTGAGGCCCTGCTTGTCGGCCTCGTTCTCGGTGATGGCGATGCCGTCGTCGCCGAGGTCCCGCATCGAGCCCTGTACGTCGCCGAGGTCGAAGGTGCGCTCCAGCGCGACCGGGTCGGTGACCGTCAACGCCCGTCCCTTGCCGTCGACTTCGGCGACACCGCGGCCTAGTCCGACCGCCGTGTCGACCTCGGGCCGCTCGGCGATCGCGGGGGCGAGCCGCGGACTCAGTCCGCTGCCGCCCGCGCCGAACGACGGGGTACTCACCGCGACATCGCCCGCGAAGGACCGGGACACCGTCTGGTCCATGGTGGCCTTCAGCGAGGCTCCGAAGACCGTGAACAGTGACACGACCGCGACGCCGATCATCAGCGCGCTGGCGGTGGCAGCCGTGCGCTTGGGGCTGCGCAGGGCGTTGCGCCTGGCCAGTCCGCCGGTGACTCCCCGCAGCTTGTCGAGCGGGCTGCCGAGGACGCGTACGGCGGTGGTCGAGGCGACCGGGCCGAGCACCACGAACGCGGCGAGCGCCAGGATCGCGCCGCTTCCGGCGAGCCACAGGGACGGGCTGACGATGACGCCGGTCAGCGTGACGGCGATCGCCAGCGCGGCAAGACCGGTGCCCACGACGGCACGGGTGCGGGACGCGCCCGACTGGTCGACGGCCGTCTCCCGCAGGGCTGCCAGTGGTGCGGTGCGCCCGGCGCGTACGGCGGGCAGCAGCGCGGAGCCGAGGCAGACCACGATGCCGACCGCGAGCGGCAGGATCATGGACAGCCCGCTGATCACCAAGTCGCCCTCGGGGAACGGGAATCCGATGGCCGGGAACAGTGCCTGGAGTCCGGCCGCGATCCCGATGCCGCCCGCGAGTCCGGCGGCGGACGCGGCCACGGCGACGACGCTCGCCTCGACCAGGGTCGACGCGGTGACCTGCCGGCGTGAGGCACCGAGAGCGCGCAACAGGGCGTTCTCGCGGGTGCGTTGGGCGACGACGATCGCGAAGGTGTTGTGGATGGAGAAGGTCGCGACCAGCAGCGCCACACCGGAGAACACCAGCAGGAAGGTGGTGAAGAGCGACAGGAACTGACCGGAGATCATGTCCGTGTTCTCCGCGGCCAGCTCCTGGCCGGTGATCGCCTCAACCCCCTTGGGCAGTACGGGAGTCAGGGCGTCCACGAGTTCCTGCTGACCGGTGCCGGGCCCGGCCCGCACCAGGATGCTCGCGGCCTCGCCGGGCTTCGCGGTCAGGTACTTCTCGGCGTCGGACCGCGTCATGCCGGTGTAGGTCACCTGGGCCATGCCGTCCTCGCCACCGAAGGTCGCCAGGCCGACGATGGTCACCTTGACCGGGTCGGGCGTCCGCAGCGTCGTCGTGTCGCCGATCCTCAGGTCGCCCTTCTCGGCGGCACCCCGGTTGACGACGACCTCGCCCGACTTCGACGGGGCACGGCCTTCGGCCAGTTGGTACGAGTTGAGCCTCGGGTCGTCGATCCAGTTGCCCGCGAGGGTGGGCGGGCCCTGGCCGCCGATGGGCTTGCCGTCGGCACCGACGAGTTGGCCGGCGCCCTGGATGTCGGGCTCGGCGGCTGCGACACCCGGGGCCTTCTCTACGGCCGTCACCAGGTCGGTGTCGACGGGCTGCCGTACGCCCTGGCTCTCGCCCGGCGTGGTGATGGTGCCGGCGCTGCGGACGACGGCGTCGGTGCCGCTCGTGGCGTTGCCGAACATCGTGTCGAAGCTGGCGCGCAGGGTGTCGCCCATGACGAGGGTGCCGGCCAGGAAGGCGACACCGAGGAGCACCGCCAGGAACGTGCCTGCGAAGCGGCGCTTGTGGGCGCGCAGGGACGAGACGCTGATGCGCACGGAGGCGTTCATGACGACTGCGCTCCCTTGCTGTTGCTGTCGAAGGCGTTCATGACGGCGGCGCCCCCTTGCTGTCGAAGGCCTTCATGCGGTCCAGGACCTTGTCGGCCGTGGGGGCTTCCATCCGGTCGACGAGGCGGCCGTCGGCGAGGAAGACGACCTCGTCGGCGTGTGCGGCGGCGACCGGGTCGTGGGTGACCATGACGACCGTGCGGTCCATCTGGCGTACGGCCCGGCCGAGCAGGTTCAGAACCTCCTCGCCGGAGCGCGAGTCGAGGTTGCCGGTGGGCTCGTCGGCGAAGACGACATCGGGTTGTCCGGCGAACGCCCTTGCCACGGCGACGCGTTGCTGCTGGCCGCCGGAGAGTTCGGAGGGCCGGTGGTGCAGCCGGTCGCGCAGGCCGACCACATCCACGAGCGCGTCGATCCACTCCTGCGACGAGGCGTCGCCCCGGCCGCCCGCGAGGTCCCTGGGCAGCGTGATGTTCTCCGCGACGGTCAGCGTCGGGACCAGGTTGAAGGCCTGGAAGACGAAGCCGATGCGGTCGCGCCGCAACAGTGTGAGGCGGCGGTCGTCGAGGCTGCTCAGTTCGGTGTCGCCGATGAACGCGGCGCCCGAGGTGAGGGTGTCCAGGCCTGCCGCGCAGTGCATCAGGGTGGACTTGCCGGAGCCCGAGGGCCCCATGATCGCGGTGAAGCGTCCGGCCCGGAAGGTGACGCTCACCCCGTCCAGGGCCCGGACGGCGGTGTCGCCGCTGCCGTACACCTTCACGGCGTCGGCGACACGTGCCGCGGTCCGCGTGGCCTTCGTGGCGGTCGCGGTGCTCATGCCGCACCGCCCTTGCCCATCCCCGGACGACCGAGGTCGGTGCGTCCGAACTGCTCGTCCAGGACGGAGAGCCGACGCCAGTACTCGTCCTCGTCGATCTCGCCGGAGGCGAAGCGCCGGCCGAGCATCGCGATCGGCGAGTCGCCGGTCGGGCGGACGTCCGTCGCGGTGCGGTCCATGCCGCGCCACGGGCCACGACGGCCGCGCCACACGGTACGGCGGAGGACGGTCACGACGCCGATGACGACGGCCGCCCAGATCAGCGGGAAGAGCAGGATCCACGGGCCGGGCCCGCCGTCCCAGTTCGCCAGGGTCTGCATCTGAAGTCATCTCCTCGGTGGGTGTTCCGGTGATGCTTCGAGACTCGCGCCGGGAGGGGGTCCGGGTCGTCGTACGGCCAGCGGCAGTACGCGTACCTCCGCGGGAGTAGGAACCGGGGTGCTCCACTGCTCCCTCGGCTGCCTCTCGATTCTGTACCTACTAGTATGTACAGTGATTTCATGAGCACCCCGGAGCGATTGATCGAGGCCACGCGCGAGCTGTTGTGGGAGCGGGGGTACGTGGGGACGAGCCCGAAGGCGATCCAGCAGCAGGCCGGAGCTGGTCAGGGCAGCATGTACCACCACTTCGCGGGCAAGCCCGATCTGGCGCTCGCCGCGATCCGGCGCACGGCGGAGGAGATGCGGGCTACCGCCGAGGGAGTACTCGGCGGCCCGGGCTCCCCGTACGAGCGGGTCGAGGCCTATCTGCGGCGCGAGCGCGATGTGCTGCGCGGCTGCCCGATCGGGCGGCTGACCATGGACCCGGACGTCATCGCGAACAACGAGCTGCGCGCGCCCGTCGACGAGACGCTGGACTGGCTGCGTGAGCGGCTCGCGCGGCTCGTCGAGGAGGGTCAGGAGCGGGGCGAGTTCGCGCCCTCGCTGGACGGCGAGGAGATCGCCGCGACGATCGTCGCCACGGTCCAGGGCGGCTATGTACTGGCGCGCGCGTCCGGCTCGACAGCCGCCTTCGACACGGGAGTTCGCGGACTGCTGTCGCTGCTCGCGCTCAACTCCCCTGCCCGTACGGACGGTTAGGCACCGCTGGAACCTGTTGGAACCTGTTGGAGGCATCGATGCACGCCATGCAGTACGAGATAACACTGCCCGCCGACTACGACATGGACGTCATCCGCGGCCGGGTTGCCCGCGTCGGACACCTCCTCGACGACTGGGACGGACTCGGCCTCAAGGCCTACCTGCTGCGCGAACGCGGGGTGGACGGCTCACTGGTCAACCAGTACGCGCCGTTCTATCTGTGGCACACACCCGAAGGCATGAACTCCTTCCTCTGGGGGCCGGGATTCCAGGGCCTCGTGAACGACTTCGGGCGCCCTGAGGTGCGGCACTGGACGGGTCTCGCGTACGAGGACGGGGGCGCCGCCGGTGCCACGCCCGAGGTCGCGGTGCGTCGGCGCGTGAGCATTCCGGAGGGAGCACCGCTCGCCGAGGTGACGGAGGAGGCGATGCGGGTGACCGGGCGGCTGGCCGCGCTGGACGGGGTCGTGGGCGCCGCTGTCGCCGTCGATCCGCGTCACTGGGAGATCGTGCATTTCTCGCTCTGGGCCCATGACTCGCCCAAGGCGGCCGGTGAGGTGTACCGGGTGCTGCATCTCTCGGCGCCGGAGCGCGACCTGCTCCGGCGGGGGCGGCAGTGGTGAACACGACGCCCGGGGCTCGTCCGGTCGCTGCGGGCGGTACCGTGCGGACGGTCCTCGGGGACGTCTCCCCAACGGAGTTGGGCGTGTGCGACGCGCACGACCACCTCTTCTTCAGCAGTCCGCGACTCCCCGATCAGGAGTTGCGTGACGCGTCGGCGGCGACGGCCGAGTTGGTGGCGTTCCGTGAGGCGGGCGGTGGGAGTGTCGTGCAGTGGACGCCGTACGGGCTGGGGCGGCGGGCCGCCGATCTGCCGCCGCTCTCCCGCGCCGCCGGGGTCCACATCGTGGCCGCCACCGGGCTGCACCAAGCCGCCCACTACTCCCCCGAGTTGATCGACCGATTGCGGCACGGTCTCGCGGACCTCTTCGTCGCCGAGCTGACGGAGGGCCTGGCGACTTCAGGGGTCCGGGCGGGGTTCGTCAAGGTCGCCGGCGGCTTCCACGCCCTCGACGCGCACGCCCGCTGGACGATGACCGCGGCGGCCGAGGCGCATCACGCGACGGGGGCGCCCATCGCCGTGCACCTGGAGCTCGGTACCGGCGCGCTCGACGTACTCGACCTGTTGTGCGGGGAGTTGGGGGTGCCCCCGGACCGGGTGGTCCTCGGGCACCTCAATCGCTCGCCCGACCCGGTGGTGCACCTTCAGGCCGCGCAGGCGGGTGCCTATCTGGCTTTTGACGGACCCTCACGGGCGAACCACGCGACGGACTGGCGGATGCCCGACGCCGTACGGGCCCTCGCCGAGGCCGGGTTCGGGGATCAGTTGCTGATCGGCGGGGACACGACGGCGGCCGGGGCCCGCTCGGTCGACGGCGGCCCCGGCATGCCGTACCTGCTGCGCCGGGTTCGCCCTCGGCTCGAACTCGCCCTGGGCAAGGACCTGGTGGAGCGCGTCCTGACCGAGAACCCCGGACGGGCCTTCGCGACGGAGTGGCGTCGGCCGTGACGTGGCGGTCGCGGGGATCCTCGTACCGTTGCCGGAGGCCCTGGTCAGATCTGGGCCAGCGCCGCGATCGGGTCGTCGAGGACCGGCTGCCACGCCAACTCCGCCGCTCCCACCAGGCTGTTGTGGTCCAGCGTGCAGGCGAGGATCGGGACGCCGCCGCTCTGGCCCCACAGGCTCCGGTCGGCCACCACGGCGCGCAGCCGCTCGGGGTCCGCGTCGAGGAGGGTGCGGTGCAGTCCGCCGAGGATGATGCGGTCCGGGTTGAGGATGTTGACCAGGCCCGCGAGGCCCAGGCCGAGCCGGTCGATCAGGGCCTGGACGGCCGTGCGTACGGTCGGGTCGGCGTACTGGTTGCGGATCAGGTCGTTGGACTGCTGGAGCAGCGACACCTCGGGGCCGGGATCGCGGCCCGCCGCCGTCAGGAACGCGAGCGGGTCCGCCTCGACGTCCAGGCAGCCGCGGCTGCCGCAGTGGCAGGGGCGCCCCTCCGGGTTGACGGTGAGGTGTCCGACCTCCAGGGCGAGCCCCGAACTGCCCATGTGCAGACGCCCGTCGAGGACGAGCGCGCCGCCGACTCCCCGGTGTCCGGTCGCCACGCACAGCAGGTCGCGGGAGCCGCGGCCCGAGCCGTGCCGGTGCTCGGCGAGTGCGGCGAGGTTGACGTCGTTGGCCGCGAAAGCCGGTCCGGTGATCCCGGCCGCGCGGACGCGCTCCGCGAAGATCTCGCGTACGGGTGCGCCGGCGGGCCAGGCCAGGTGGAGGGGGTTGAGGGCGGTGCCCTCGGGTTCGGCGACGGCCGACGGCACGGCGAGGCCCGCGCCCACGCAGCGACGGCCCGTCTCCCGAAGCAGTTCGGCGCCCGCCTCGACGACGGAGCCGAGGACCTTGGCCGGGTCGGCGTCGACGGTCTCGCAGCCGGGGGCGGTCGCGACGAGACGGCCTCCGAGGCCGACCAGGGCGGCGCGGAAGCCGTCGGCGTGCACCTGGGCGGCGAGGGCCACGGGACCGTCCTCGGCGAGTTCGAGACGGTGCGAGGGGCGGCCCTGCGAGCCGGCGGCCGCGCCGGGGCGCGCGTCGACGTGGATCAGCCCGAGGGCTTCGAGCTCGGCGGCGACCGCGCCGGCCGTCGCTCGTGTGACGCCGAGCTCGGCGGTGAGTACGGCCCGCGTGGGCGCGCGTCCGGTGTGCACGAGTTCCAGGGCGGGCCCGAGCGCACCCCGCCCCCGGTCCAGGCGTGTCCTGGTGATTCCTTCTCCCGCCGCTCCGGGGGCCGCATTGCCGCTCATGAGGGCGAGTCTCCCATGATCCGGTCGTCCCGTGGCCAGGGCAACGACCCGAAGGAACCGGACGAGCCGGACGAACCCGCCGGCCTAGAGGCCGCTCACCCGCAGCGTGACGTTCAGGCGGCCGGTCAGGCCCAACTCCGCTGGCGCCGTGCCCGCGTGCACGCGCGGTACCCCGTGGTACGCGAGCCGGGCGTCCCCGCCGAACACGAACAGGTCGCCGCTGCGCAGCTCCACGTCGGTGTAGGGGCGGGTCCGCGACCCGGTGTTGCCGAAGCGGAAGACGCAGGTGTCGCCGAGGCTCAGCGACACCACCGGGGCGTCGGACTTCTCGTCGCTGTCGCGGTGCATGCCCATGCGGGCGTCGGCGTCGTAGAAGTTGATCAGTGCGATGTCGTACGCCTCCGCCGTGGCCGCCTCCGGTCCGAGCGCGTCGGTGACCGCACGGCGCCCCAGCTCCCCCAGCCACTCGGGGAACTCCTTCACGGGCACCCCGTCCCCGTCGGCGACCGTGCGCGCATACCCGTACGGGTACCAGTGCCAGCCGAGGCAGACCTGCCTGGAGGTCATCGTGCCGCCGCCCGGTGTGCGGACCGTGCGCAGCCCCGCGGGCGGGCGTGCCCAGGCGCGGCAGGCGTCGAGGAGCTGGCTCTGGCGCTCGGCGGTCAGCCAGTCCGGCAGGTGCACGGCGCCCGGCGCGATCTCCGTACGGGCCCGGGGAAACAGCTCGGCGTCCATGGCTCCCATCCTCGCGCACGCGCTCGAATGGACGCCGGAAACCCCCTGAGCTGCGCCTCGGATAGCCTGGTCCCAATGACCGACCGTATGACGACCCCCTCGGCCGAGCTGCAGCTGGCCCGCTTCCCCGAGGACTCCCGTGACCAGCTCCGTGCGTGGGACGCCTCCGACGAGTATCTGCTGAAGCATCTCGCGGACGGCGACCAGGCACTCGACGGCACGGTGGTCGTGGTCGGCGACCGGTGGGGCGCCCTCACCACGGCCCTCGGGGCGCATCGGCCGGTGCAGATCACCGACTCGTTCCTCACCCGGGAGGCGACCCGCGCCAACCTGGCGCGCAACGGCGCGGACCAGGATTCCGTACGTCTCCTCACCACCCAGGACCCGCCCGTCGAGCGCGTCGACGTGCTGCTGGTGCGGGTGCCGAAGAGCCTGGCGCTCCTGGAGGACCAGCTGCTGCGGCTGGCGCCCGCCGTGCACGAGGGGACGGTCGTCATCGGCACCGGCATGGTGAAGGAGATCCACACCTCCACGCTGAAGCTGTTCGAGCGGATCATCGGCCCCACCCGGACCTCGCTGGCCGAGAAGAAGGCCCGGCTGATCTTCTGCACGCCGAATCCGGGGATCATCAGACCGGCCAACCCGTGGCCGCACAGCTACACACTGCCCGACGGAATCGGTCCCGCCTCCGGACGTACGGTCGTCAACCACGCGGGCGTCTTCTGCGCCGAGCGCCTCGACATCGGCACCAGGTTCTTCCTCCAGCACCTTCCGTACGAGGGCGGCGCGGAGCGCGTGGTGGACCTGGGCTGCGGCAACGGAGTCGTCGGTACGGCGATGGCGCTGGCGCGTCCTCGGGCCGAGACGCTGTTCCTGGACGAGTCGTACCAGGCGGTGACCTCGGCGGAGGCGACGTACTGGGCGAACACCGACGACACGGTGGAGTACGGCAAGGCCGAGTTCCGTGTCGGCGACGGGCTGGAGGGTGTCCCGGACGCGAGCGTCGACCTGGTGCTGAACAATCCGCCCTTCCACTCGCATCAGGCGACGTCCGACGCCACCGCCTGGCGGATGTTCACCGGGGCACGCCGTGCGCTGCGGCCGGGCGGCGAGCTGTGGGTGGTCGGCAACCGCCATCTCGGCTACCACGTGAAGCTGCGGCGTCTCTTCGGCAACAGTCAACTGGTCGCGAGCGACGCGAAGTTCGTGGTTCTGAAGGCCGTCAAGGAATCCGCGGAGTCCTGAGGCTCGTTCCGCAGGCACGCGACGGGGCTCAGGCGGCGTTCGTCTCGCCGCGCAGGGCTCGCGGGGACGCTCCCAGTTCGCGTCGGCACGCCTTGTTGAAGGCCTGGAGGTCGGGGATGCCGACCGACGCGGCGACCGCCGGGATCGACAGGGTCGAGGCCCGCAGCAGGTGGTGTGCGCGGTCCAGCCTGCGGCGCCGGATGTACGCGACGACGGTGCCGCCCGTGGTGGCGCGGAAGAGCCGGGTCAGGTGGTTGTGGGAGACGCCCGCGGCGTGGGCCACGGCGGGCACGGTGAGCGGGGCGGCGAGGTTCGCTTCTACGTAGGCGATCGCGGCGGTGACGGCGGGGTGCGGTCCGGGCCGCTCGGCCGCCGGGGCGAGATGCGCGATGCGCCACAGGGCGGTCCAGATCTCGGCCCGGGTGCGCTCCGGCTCGCCCGGTACGGAGGCGACCGCCTGGAGCAACAGCCCGGTCAGCATGGGGAGTTCGGGTCCGGCGTCCTGCATCACGGGCACGGTGTGGGGCGACCCCGCCGGGGCGATGCGCAGATGCGCGTACAGGTGTTCCGAGCGGCCCCGGTAGCGGTAGCGGACCGTCGTGCCGGGCGGTACGAGGCTGATCCGGCCGGGGCGGATGGCGTGCGCCGTTCCGTCGACGGTCAGCTCGGCCTCGTACTGGTACAGATGCAGTTGCCACAGCTCCGGCAGCCGGAACACGTCGGTGCGGCTCGCGACGCCGTGCACGCCGACGCCCGCGTTGACGACGACGGGCGGCTGCCCGAGGTGGATCTCCGTCTCCCGCATGGTGAAAAACTACCAGCGGTGGTGAAACGGGCCAACGCGCCGGACGGGCCCCGCTCCGTACGTTCGGACCATGACGAATCCCGTACATCCCCCGCCTCCTCCCCCACCCCCTGTTGCCCCTGTCCCGCCGCTGCTCAGTTCGGTGCGGATGGCGCGTTTCGTGGCCCACGGTTCGCTGCGCCTCGACGCGGTGGTGCCGGCGGAGATGAACGCCGAGGCGATCGGGTTCCTGGGGCGGGGCGTGCCGGACGTGCCCTACGGCAGCGCGGTGGCGGACGCCTACCCAGAGGGTTCCTTCGTCCGGCGGCTCCTCGACATCCCGGCGGTGGCCGGGGCCCTGCGCGGCCTCGTCGGCCCGGGCCCGCGCGTGGACCACCACGCGGTGCACGTCCGTGAGCCCCGCGAGGGGTCCGCGCAGCCGCTGCACGGTGACGCGATCATCGACGTGCGCACCGATGCCTTCGACGTCCAGCTGATGTACTACCCGCAGGACGTGACCCTCGACATGGGCGGCACCCTCAGCGTGCCGGGCAGCCATCTGCGGCGTACGAACGAATCGGACACCGGCCGCTACCAGAACCTGCTCGGCCAGTCCCGGCTCGTCTGCCCGGCCGGAACCGTGGTGTTTCTGCACCACGGCCTCTGGCACGGCGGTCGGCGCAACGACAGCGACGCGGTGCGTTACATGTTCAAGATCCGCTTCAATCCGGCCGTACGGCAGCAACGGCTGTGGGACACCTCGGACCTCGGTGACCCCCGGGTGGCCGAGGAGCTCTCGACGACCTTCCCCTGGTACGAGCCCGCCACTGGCCGGCTGGAGATCTACAACCGTGTGCTGCTGTGGCGGTCCCTCACCGGCGACGAGTCCTTCGACCTGGAGCACTGGGTGACCCGGGTCTCCAACCGCCCTCAGGAGGAGGTCGCATGACGATTCGTCAGCAGGTTCTGGTGCTCTATCTGGGCACGTCGGCGCTGGACTCGCCGGTGGTCGGCTGGTCGGTGTACGACGGCACGGGGCGTACGTCCCCCACGACCGGGGACAGTGACGAACCCCCGTACAAGTCAGGGGTGGACGCCCTGCGGGACGGCTGGCGGCTGTTCCAGGCGGCCCAGTTGATCCCGCCGTACCCGGGGAGCGAGTACGACGTGTCGTTCCTCAAGCACGAGTTCTTCTTCGAGAAGCTCGTGGAGGGCTCTGTGGACATGGAGGTCGTGGACGCGGGCTGAGGTGTCAGCCGGTGGGGCCCAGGACTCGGATGATCCGGGTCACCGTCTCCGCCATCGCCGCCCGTCCCACGGTCAGGTACTTGCGTGAGTCGACCGCCTCGGGATGGGCGGTGAGGTAGTCCCTGATCGCGCCGGTCATCGCGATGTTCAGAGCGGTGCCGACGTTCACCTTCGTGATGCCGCCCGCGACGGCCGCTCTCAGCTCGGCGTCCGGCACACCGGACGAGCCGTGCAGCACCAGCGGCACGTCGAGGGCCGCGGCGAGGCGCTTGAGGAGGTCGTGGTCGAGGGCGGCGGTACGGGTGGTCATGGCGTGCGTGCTGCCGACGGCCACGGCCAGGGCGTCCACGCCGGAGTCGGCGACGAAGGCACGCGCCTCGGCCGGATCGGTACGGGCACCCGCCGCGTGGGCGTCCAGCGGCGGCTGCCCCGTCTTGCCGCCGACCTCCCCCAACTCGGCCTCGATCCACAGACCTTGGGCGTGTGCCCAGTCGGCGGCGGCCCGGGTGGCCGCGAGGTTCTCGGCGTACGGGAGACGGGCCGCGTCGTACATGACGGAGCTGAAACCGGCGCCGGCCGCCTGTCGCAGCAGCTCGTCGCTCTGGACGTGGTCGAGGTGCAACGCGACGGGTACGGAGGCGTGTTCGGCGGCGGCGCTCGCGGCGTGGGCCAGCGGGAGCAGCCGTCCGCCGCGGAACTTCACCGCGTTCTCGCTGACTTGGAGGATGACGGGCGCGTCCGCGACCTCGGCTCCGGCGACGACCGCCTCGACGTGTTCCAGCGTGATGACGTTGAACGCGGCGACGGCGGTGCGGGACGCGGCCGCCCGGGCGACCAGTTCTCCGGCTGCTGCGAGAGGCACGGACTCTCCCTTCAGGGCGTGGCGACTACAGGACGTGGTGACGTCAGGACGTGGTGAGGACGACCGAGCGGGTGAGGTGGCGGGGCTGGTCGGGATCGAGGCCCCGGGCCGCGGCGACGGCCACGGCGAGGCGCTGGGCGCGGACGAGTTCGGCGAGCGGGTCGAGACCGCCGCCGACCCACAACGCGCCCGTGTCGCGCACCTGTTGGGCCAGCCCCTCGGGTGCCTCGCCGAGCATCCAGGTCGCGGTCCCCGAGGTGGTCACGCTGATCGGCCCGTGCCGGTACTCCATCGCCGGATAGGCCTCGGTCCACGCCAGCGAGGCCTCACGCATCTTGAGCCCGGCCTCGTTCGCCAGCCCCACGCTCCAGCCGCGCCCCAGGAACGTGAACTGCGTGCAGTCGACGAGCCCTTCGGGCAGTGGCTCCGCCAGCGCGGTACGGGCGTCGGCGACGACGGAGTCGTCGTGCAGCCCGAGATGGGCCCGCAGCAGGGTGAGCGCGGTGGTCGCGAACCGCGTCTGCACCACGGACTTCTCATCGGCGTAGTCGAGCACGGCGATGTCGTCCGCCGCCTCCATCACGGGAGTTCGCGGATCCGCGGTGATCGCGACCGTGCGCGTACGCCCCTTCAGCCGACCGAGCAGGTCGAGCACCTCGGTGGTGGTGCCGGAGCGGGTAAGGGCGACCACTCGGTCGTACGAGCGGCCGTGCGGGAACTCGGAGGCGGCGAAGGCGTCCGTCTCGCCCTGTCCCGCCTGCTCGCGCAGCACCGCGACGGCCTGTGCCATGAACCACGACGTGCCGCAGCCGACGACGGCTACCCGCTCCCCGGCGGTGGGTAGCACGTCCCCATGGACCGCGGATTCCCCCGCGGCCCGCACCCAGCACTCGGGCTGGCTCTTCAGCTCGTTCTCCACGTGGCTCACGCCGTGACCTCCCAGCCATGATGATTACTCTTGCAAGATATAGCCAGCTTTCGAGCACAATCAAGCATCACCGAGTGAACGGTGTGCGTTAGGGTCGCCGAAAGATCAGGGAACGGTCGCTGCACGGATCAACTCACGGACCGTTCGGATCAATGAGCAGATCGACGGACGGAGAGTGCGGATGTCGCGCGACGCCCGCTGGCAGGCGCTGCTGGAGCTGCTCGTGGAGCGGGGCCGGCTGGATGTCGAGGAGGCCGCGGCCGAGCTGTCGGTGTCGGCGGCCACGATCCGGCGCGACTTCGACCAGCTCGCCGAACAGCAGATGCTCGTACGCACCCGGGGCGGTGCGGTCGTGCACGGCGTCTCCTACGAGCTGCCGCTGCGCTACAAAACGGCCCGCCACGCCTCCGAGAAGCAGCGCATCGCGAAGGCCGTGGCCGATCTCGTCTCACCCGGAGAGGCGGTCGGCCTGACCGGTGGCACGACCACCACGGAGGTGGCCCGCGCCCTGGCCGTGCGCGGTGATCTCGCGTCCGGCTCGCCCGCCCTGACGATCGTCACGAACGCCCTCAACATCGCCAACGAGCTGGCCGTGCGACCCCAGTTCAAGATCGTGCTGACCGGTGGCGTCGCCCGCCCGCAGTCGTACGAGCTGGTCGGCCCCCTCGCCGACGGCGTGCTCGGCCAGATCACCCTCGACGTGGCAGTCCTCGGCGTGGTCGCCCTCGACGTGACCCATGGCGCGGCGGCGGCCGACGAGGCGGAGGCGGCCATCAACCGGTTGCTCTGCGAGCGGGCCGAGCGCGTGATCGTCGCCGCCGACTCCAGCAAGCTGGGGCAGCGGGCCTTCGCCCGGATCTGCGCGGCCGAGTCGGTGGACACGCTGGTCACGGACTCGGCGGTGAGCGGGGACATGGTGCGGCGGTTCGAGGAGGCGGGCGTCACGGTCGTCGCCGTCTGACGCGGCCACGCGGCCCATAGGGCGCGGGACTGTGTCCATGTGCGGCTCCGCCGCGTGGGCGCGACCAGCCACGACGGAGCCGCAGACGACGTACCGGTTACCCGCGGCGCGCTCAGCTCTGGAACCGATACCGCCGTTCAGGCCGCCCCGCCGCCCCATAGCGCAGCGTCACGTCCGCGCTGCCGACGGTGTGGAAGTGCTCCAGGTACCGGCGGGCGCTGACGCGGGAGATGCCGGCCAGGGTCGCGCACTCGGCGGCGGAGAGGGTGCCCTCCGCGGCGCGGAGGGTGCGTTCGATCAGTTCGGCGGTCTCGACGCTCATGCCCTTGGGGAGAGAGCCGGCGGCGGAGGCTTGCACGGTCGCTCCGGCCAGGACCCGGTCCACGTCGGCCTGGCCGTGCACGACGGTGGCGAGGAGGCGGCCCCGCTGGACGGCGTAGCGCTCCAGGCGGGCGCGCAGGTCCTCGAACTCGAACGGTTTGAGGAGGTAGTCGACGACGCCGTGGCGCACTGCCCCGCGGACCGTGTCGGCCTCCCGGGCCGCGCTGATGACCATGACGTCGCAGTCGTGGCCGGAGGTACGCAGCCGGGGGATGACGTCGAGGCCGAAGACGTCCGGCAGGTACAGGTCGAGCAGGACGAGGTCGGGGTGCAGTTCGTCGACGGCATGGGCGGCCTGCTCGCCGGTGTTGGCGACACCGACCACCCGGAACGGCTCGACGCGCTCGACGAAGGTGCGGTGGACACGGGCCACCATGAAGTCGTCGTCGACCACGAGCACGTCGATCTTGTCGGTCGTGACGGATGTGACAGATGTGTCGGTCGTGACGGACGTGCCCGGCCCACGGGGCGTGTCCGGCATGCCGGACGTACCCTTCGTCCCTTTCATCGGGCCGCTCCTTCCGCCACCGCGTCGGTGAGGTGGCTGACGGTCATGCGTGCGGTGAACATGGCCCCCTCGGGGGTGTTGGTCACCGAGATCTCACCACCGTGACGCTCGCAGACCAGCCGGGTGAGCGCCAGGCCGATGCCCCGCTCACCCTCCTGGGCCGCCTTGGTGGTGAAGCCGTGCAGGAAGACCTCCCGGGCGAGTTCCGGGGCGACGCCGGGGCCGGAGTCGCGGACCACGATCTCCACGCTGGAGGCGTCCTGCCGCAGTTCGACCTCGACCCAGGCCTCGTGGCCGTCCGCCTCACCCGCGACCGCGGCGACGGACGCGGCGTCCACGGCGTTGTCGACGAGGTTGCCGACCACGGTCGACACGTCGGCGGCGTCCTCGGGTACGAGCCGGTCGAGCGCGGTGCTGTCGGAGATCCGCAGTCTCACCTTCCGTTCGGCGGCCAGGGATGCCTTCGCCATGAGCAGGGCGGCGACGGCGGTGTCGCGGACGCGGCGGCTGAGGGTGACGTCCAGCGACTGGCGGCGCTGGTTCAACGCGCGGATGTAGCACACGACTTCGTCCTCCTCGCCGATCTCGATCAGCCCGGAGATGGTGTGCAGCTGGTTGGCGAACTCGTGGGCCTGGGCGCGCAGTAGCTCGGAGGAGCTGCGGAAGGAGCCGATCTCCCGCTCCAGCCGGGCCAGTTCGGTGCGGTCGCGAAGGGTGGTGACCGAGCCGAGCGGGCGGCCGTCCTTGGTGACGGTCATCCGGTTCATCACCAGTACCCGGCCGTGCCGGATCACTACCTCGTCGCGCTCGTGGGGCGTGCCCTTGCGGTCGCCCACCAGGACGTCCCGCAGCCGTCCCTCGATGCCGAGTTCGGCGAGGCTCTGGCCCACGCAGTCCTCGGGAAGGTCGAGGAGGCGGCGGCCCATGTCGTTGGCGAGGGTGAGCCGGTGCTGAGGGTCCAGGGCGATCACGCCCTCGGCGATCCCGTACAGCATCGCCTCGCGGTGCTCGGCAAGGCCGGCGATCTCGCGGGGTTCGAGGCCCAGGGTCTGCCGTTTGACGCGTCTGGCCAGCAGCCAGGAGCCCACCAGGCCGAGTCCGCTGGCGATGCCCAGGTAGGCGAGCAGGTACGAGGACGCGCCGTTGAGGCGCTGCCACACGGTCGGGTCGGCCTCGCCGATCATCACCGTGCCCAGGTACCGACCGAGGTTCTGCTGCGTCGCGCCGAGTACCGGGACCTGTGCCACGAGCTGGCGGCTGCCGTCCAGGGTCAGCGAGCCCGACCAGCCCCGGCCCTCGGCGGCGCCCTCGCCGAGCTCCAGCCGGTCGCCGATCGCCGTGGGGTTCGTGGAGCTGACGATCCGGCCGTCGGCGTCGGTCACCGTCACGGAGGTGACCCCGGACTGGGTCTGTGTGGAGTTCACCAGCGGGGCGAGGGCCTCCAGCGGCGCGGGCCGTACGAGCTGGCTGCGGACCAGGGGGTTGGCGGCCAGCTGCTCGGCCAGCGCGGCGACACGGCGGCCCTCCACGCGGTTGAAGGTCGCCTCCGACTGGGCGAGGGAGACCGCGGCGACGGCCAGCAGCACCACCACGACGATGGCGAGCTGGAGCACCAGCATCTCGCCCGCGAGGGTCTGACGGCGGAAGGTGGCGACCACGACGTACTCAATCTCTCGGGCCGACACGGCGTTGGGCGGCTCGTCTGGAGGATCGCCCCATCATGGACCCGGCTCACGTCAAGGAAAAGGGGCGAGAAGGGTCGAGCGGGGAGCCGGGGCAGCAAGACCCGCCGCCTCCCTCCGCACACGCGCACCACACCCCCTGCCCGCACGCGCAAGACGCCGGTGACCGCAAAGACCACAACCTCCGTTGGTTCCGGAAGAGAGACAGGCGGCAGGCGTACGGGCAACATGTGGCCCACGTCACCCTCCCCACAGGGCTTCCCCCGACCTCATCGACGTACCGACAGGTGGTGGCATTCGTGCGCCTGCGCACCCTCCTCGCCCTGTTCGGGGCCGCCGTGCTCGTGCTCGTGGGCCCTCCATTGCTCACGGCGGGCAGCGACTCCGCGACGGGCACGCAGATCCCGGGCCTGCGCTTCATGGTCCCCAACACGCCCGGCGGCGGCTACGACATCACGGCCCGCACGGCCGCGAAGAACGCCGAGGACGCCGAACTCACGCACAACATCGAGGTGTTCAACCTGCCCGGCGCCGGCGGCACCGTCGGACTGAGCCGGCTGGTGAGCGAGCACGGCAACGGCAAGCTCGCCATGTCGATGGGCCTCGGTGTCGTGGGCGCCGTCCGCTCCAACGACGCGCCCAAGACGCTCGCCGACACCACCCCGATCGCCCGGCTCACCGAGGAGCAGGACGTCGTGGTGGTCGGCAAGGACTCCCCGTACAAGACGATCGACCAGCTCGTCGAGGCCTGGAAGAAGGACCCGGGCAAGCTTCCGGTGGGCGGCGGTTCCTCGCCCGGCGGGCCCGACCATCTCGCGCCCATGCTGATGGCGAAGGCCGCCGGTATCGCCCCGAAGGACGTCAACTACGTGCCCTTCGACGGCGGTGGCGAGCTGCTCGCCTCGATCCTCGGCAACAAGGTCGCCTTCGGGGTGTCGGGGGTCGGGGAGTACCTCGACCAGATCAAGGCGGGCGAACTCCGGATTCTCGCGGTCACCGGCCCGGAGCGGGTCGACGAACTCGCGGACGCGCCCACGCTGAAGGAGTCCGGCTACGACGTGGACTTCACCAACTGGCGGGGCATCGTGGCCCCGCCCGGCCTGTCGGACGCCGAGCGCGACAAGCTCGTACGCCTCGTCGAGGAGCTGCACGACTCCCCCGAGTGGCAGAAGTCGATGCAGCAGAACGGCTGGGACGACGCCTTCCTCACCGGCGAGAAGTTCGGTGACTTCCTCGACGCCCAGGACAAGCGCGTGGTTTCGGTACTGAAGGAGCTGGGACTGTGACGACGCCGACCACCGACGCCTCCCCGACGCCACCCACCAACGAACGGCGGTCGTGGCTGCGTGACCACTCCGAACTCGGCGTCTGCGTCCTGCTGTTGGCCCTCGGCGCGCTCGTCCTGGGCGACGCGCTCACCATGGACGTCGAGACCACCCAGCGCGGTCCCGTCGGGCCGAGGACCGTGCCGATCGTGGTCGGCGTCGGGCTGCTCGTCATCGCGGCCCTGCTCGCCGTGGACGTACTGCGCGGCGGCCGTGGCGAGGCCGAGGGCGGCGAGGACATCGATCTGTCCGAACCGGCCGACTGGCGCACGGTGTTGCTGCTCGCCGGGGTGTTCCTGGGCGCGGCCGTCCTCATCGAGCCCGCCGGCTTCCCCGTCGCGGGCGCGCTCCTCTTCTGGGGAGCGGCCTTCGCGCTCGGCAGCCGCCGCTTCGACCGGGACCCGCTCATCGCGGCCGTGCTCTCCCTCGCCACGTACGTGATCTTCAACAACCTGCTCGGAGTACCGCTGCCCGGCGGCCCGCTGATGGGAGTGCTGTGATGGACGCCCTCAACTCCCTGATGGACGGGTTCGGTACGGCGCTCACCCCGATCAACCTGCTGTGGGCCGCCATCGGCGTGCTGCTCGGCACGGCGATCGGCGTGCTGCCCGGTATCGGCCCCGCGATGGCGGTCGCCCTGCTGCTGCCGGTGACGTACGGCCTGAACCCGACCGGCGCGTTCATCATGTTCGCCGGCATCTACTACGGCGCGATGTTCGGCGGCTCGACCACCTCGATCCTGTTGAACACGCCGGGCGAGAGCGCGGCCGTGGTCGCGGCCATGG
Source organism: Streptomyces sp. NPDC020747 (assembly GCF_044334695.1). Taxonomy (NCBI): domain Bacteria; kingdom Bacillati; phylum Actinomycetota; class Actinomycetes; order Kitasatosporales; family Streptomycetaceae; genus Streptomyces; species Streptomyces sp. NPDC020747. The sequence continues at coordinate 54,787 of NZ_JBIRTJ010000018.1, forward strand.
AGGGCAACCCGATGGCCAAGTCGGGGCGCGGTGCGCAGGCGCTCGCTGCCGCCGCCATCGGCCACTTCGCGGGCGGTCTGATCGGCACGATCCTGCTGGTGATGCTCGCGCCGACGGTCGCCGAACTGGCGGTGGACATCGGTGCGCCGGACTACTTCGCCATCATGGTGCTCGCGTTCATCGCCGTGACGTCCGTCCTCGGTTCGTCCCGTATCCGAGGGCTCGCGTCCCTGCTGATCGGACTGACGATCGGGCTGGTCGGCCTGGACCAGATGACCGGGCAGCAGCGGCTTACCTTCGGCTCGCTCCAACTCGCCGACGGTATCGACGTGGTGATCGTCGCGGTCGGCCTCTTCGCGATCGGCGAGGCCCTGTGGGTGGCCGCGCATCTGCGGCGCAGTACGGGCGAGCCGATACCGGTGGGCCGGCCGTGGCTGGGCAAGGCCGATGTGCGGCGGACCTGGAAGTCGTGGCTGCGCGGGCCGTTCATCGGTTTCCCGTTCGGCGCGATCCCGGCGGGCGGCGCCGAGATCCCCACCTTCCTGTCGTACGTCACGGAGAAGCGCCTGTCGAAGCACAAGGACGAGTGGGGCAAGGGCGCGATCGAGGGTGTGGCGGGGCCGGAGTCGGCGGCGTCGGCCTCGGCGGCGGGCACGCTGGTGTCCATGCTGACCCTGGGGCTGCCGACCACGGCGGTCGCGGCGGTCATGCTGGCCGCCTTCCAGCAGTACGGCATCCAGCCGGGCCCGCTCCTCTTCGAGCGCGAACCCGACCTGGTGTGGGGCCTCATCGCCTCCCTCTTCGTCGGCATGGTCCTGCTGCTCGCGCTCAACCTGCCGCTCGCGCCGGTGTGGGCGAAGCTGCTGCGCATCCCGCGGCCCTACCTGTACGCCGGGATCATGTTCTTCGCGGCGGTCGGCGCGTACGCGGTCGGCGGCGAGGTCATCGACCTGGTGATCCTCCTGATCATCGGCCTGATCGGCTTCGGCATGCGGCGCTACGGCCTGCCGGTGCTGCCCGCCGTCATCGGCGTCATCCTCGGCCCGAACGCCGAACAACAGCTCCGCCGCGCCCTGCAGATCAGCGACGGCAGCGTCTCGGGCCTGGTCAACACGCCCTTCTCGGTGACCGTGTACGCGGTGATCGTGCTGCTGCTCGCCTGGCCGCTCCTGAAGAAGCTCGTGATACGCGGCCGCGCGAAGGCCTGATCGATCCGTCCACGGTGCCCGTCGGGGGCGGGACGAACCATCCGCCCCCGACGGGCACCGTCATGTCCCCTTCTCCGAGTTGATCTCCTGCTCGTCGGGAACTCCAGGGCCTCCGCGTCCGACCACTGCAACAACAAGCCCCGCACAGACGAGGCCGTTGCGCTGTGGTGTGCGGCTCGTCCGGCCCTGGATCGAGGTTGCAGCTGTATGCACTGGTACGAGGACGACGGATTCTGGTCGGACTTCTCCGAGACCATGTTCTCCGGGCGCAGGCGTACGGAGACGGAGGGCGTCGTCGCCAAGTCGCCGCTGCTGGAGTTCCCGCCCGGGAGCCGGGTGCTGGACCTGTGCTGCGGGCCCGGTGTGTATCTGGTGCCCCTGGCCCGTCGCGGCTACGCGGTGACAGGAGTGGACCTCAGCCCGGTCATGCTTGAGCGGGCCGGTGCCGTCTGCGAGGAGGCCGGGGCCGAAGTCCGGCTCGTGCGGGCGGACATGCTGACCCACGTCGAGCCCGGCTCGTACGACGTGGTGCTCAACGTCTTCACGTCGTTCGGCTACTTCGACGCCCCGGACGACAACGAGCGGGTGCTGCGCAACGCGTACGACTCTCTGGTACCGGGTGGGCGACTGCTCATCGACGTGATGGGCAAGGAGGTCCTCGCGGGCTGGATCGGGCGGCCCCAGGTCGTCGAGCTCGACGGCGGCGCGTACGTGGTGCAGCGCGACACCGTGCTGGACAACTGGACGCGGCTGCGCACCGACTGGACGCTCGTGCGCGACGGCATCGCACGGGAGGCGTCGATCACCTCCTTCCTCTACAGCGCGGCCGAACTGCGCGCGCTGTTCGAGGCGGCCGGCTTCACCGACGTGTGCTGTTACGGCGACTTCGACGGCGGCCCGTACGACAACCACGCGAAGCGGCTGATCGTCCGAGGGACCCGTCCTGAACTATCCGCCGATGCGCGGGAACTCTGAGGCGGTCGCGGCCGACTACTGGTGAGCGGGCGGCATTTGGGGCTGCCCGCGCCCGAACTGCCGTACGGACAAAGGGATTTCATGGCCGAGGCCGTATCCGAGACACCCGCCGCCGAGTCCGGTACCGGCGCACCCTCGCGGGACGGACCGCGTCACGAGGAGCCGCGTCAGGAACCGGACCATCGTGGTGCGGGTCGCGGCAGGCTGCTGACCGCGCTGGTGGTGCTCTCCGTGACGCTGGTGGTCTCCGTCCTGGCGGGAATCGCGCTGGGGCCGACCGTCGTGCCGCCGGCCGATGTCGTGCACTTCCTGTGGGCGGCCCTCACCGGCGGCGGCATCGGGGCCGACGAGGTGACCGGGTACTCCATCGTGTGGCATGTGCGCACCCCGCGGGTGCTGCTCGCCGCGGTCGTCGGAGCCGGGCTGGCCGTCGTGGGAGTCGCCATCCAGGCGTTGGTGCGCAACGCGCTCGCGGACCCGTTCGTGCTGGGCATCTCGTCCGGCGCGTCCGTCGGGGCGACCGCCGTGGTGGTGTTCGGGGTCTTCGCGAGCCTCGGGATCTACGCGCTGTCGGCCGCCGCGTTCCTCGGCGCGCTCGGCGCCACGCTGCTGGTGTATCTGGCCGCGCGCGGCCCGCTGGGGCTGACACCGCTGCGGCTGGTGCTGACCGGAGTGGCGCTGGCGTACGGCTTCCAGGCGCTGATGAGCGTCCTGGTCTTCCTCTCCCCGAACGGTCAGGCCGCGCGGACCGTGCTGTTCTGGCTGCTGGGCAGCCTCGGATCGGCGTCCTGGGAGTCCTTGCCGCTGGTGACGGCGGCGGTTCTGGTGGCGGTCGTGGTGCTGCTGAGGCAGAGCCGGTCGCTGGACGTGCTGGCGCTCGGCGACGAGATCGCGGCCAGCCTGGGTGTGGACGCGGACGCGCTGCGGCGCGGCCTGTTCCTGCTCACCGCGGCCGTCACCGGCCTGATCGTCGCGGTCAGCGGCGCGATCGCCTTCGTCGGTCTCGTCCTGCCCCATGTGGTGCGGATCCTGGTCGGCTCCACGCACCGCAGGGTGCTGGCGGTCACGCCGCTCGCCGGGGCCTGCTTCATGGTGTGGGTCGACCTGGTGGCCCGTACCGCCTTCGCGCCCGAGGAGCTGCCGCTCGGGGTGATCACCGCGCTGATCGGGGTGCCGGTGTTCATCACGCTGATGCGCCGGCGCGGCTATCTGTTCGGAGGCCGGTAGATGGTCCTGTCCCTGCGCGACCTGTCGGTCGAGGCGGCCGGGCGTGCCCTGGTGGACCGGCTGAACATCGACGTGGAGGCCGGCCGGATCGTCGGACTCGTCGGCCCCAACGGCAGCGGAAAGTCGACCGCGCTGCGCTGCGTGTACCGGGCGTTGAAGCCGACGTCCGGGGCCGTCCTGCTCGACGGCACCGACCTGACGTCGCTGAAACCGCGCGACAGCGCCCGGTCGATCGCCGCCCTGACCCAGGAGAGCCAGACCGAACTCGACTTCACCGTCGAGGAGGTGGTGGCGCTCGGCCGCGCTCCGCACGCCCGGGGCAGTCACCCCCTCACCGCCCACGAGCGCGCCCTGTGCCGGAAGTCGATGGAACGGCTGGACGTCGCCCACCTCGCGGACCGCAGCGTGCTCACGCTCTCCGGCGGGGAGCGCCAACGCGTCCTCGTCGCACGCGCCCTGGTCCAGGAACCCCGAGTCCTGGTCCTCGACGAACCCACCAACCACCTGGACGTACGGCATCAGGTGGAGCTGCTGTCCTTCCTGCGCGGCTCCGGACTGACCGTGCTCACGGCCCTGCACGACCTCAACCTGGCGGCCGCCGCCTGCGACCGGATCGCCGTACTGAGCTCCGGCTCCCTGGTCTCCACCGGCAGCCCGGCGGAGGTCCTGACCCCCGAGCTGGTCCGCAAGGTGTTCGGCGTCGACGTCACGGTCGTCCACCACCCGCGCACCGGCGCACCCCACCTGATCTACGACCTGACCGCCACGGCCACCACGACCTGACCGCCGCGGCACCTTCCGCACTCCCCGACGACCCATCAGAAGGACGGCACTCATGATGCGACCACCGCTGCCCCGGGCCCTGGCCGCCGTTCTGCTCGCGGCGGGGCTCCTGACCACCGGCTGCGGCGCCGAGGTCGAGTCCGCTGCGAAGAACAAGAAGGACGACACCGTCACCGTCTCCAACTGCGGCGAGGACGTCACGTACACCCGCCCGAAGCGCGCGGTGGCCTACGACGTCAGCGGCGCGGAAAAGATGTTCTCCCTCGGGCTGGCCGACCGGATGCGCGGCTACGTCATGAACAAGCTCGGCGACCCGGCGATCAAGGGTTCGCCCTGGCGTGAGGACTACACCGGGGTCGAGCGACTGGGCACCGAGCGCATCACCCGGGAGATCGTCGTCGAGGCCAGAGCCGACTGGGTACTGGCCGGCTGGAACTCCGGCTTCAGCGAGGAACGGGGCATCACACCGGCCCTGTTGGAGAAGGTCGGCGTCGACAGTTATCTGCACACCGAGACCTGCTGGGACTACGGCGACAAGAGCGTGGACGCCGAACCGCTGGACGCGCTCTACACCGACCTGGAGAACCTGGGCCGGATCTTCGGCGTCGAGAAGCGGGCGGACGAGCTCGTCACCGACCTCAAGGACCGCGTCGCCGCGCTGAAGAAGTCCTGGCCCGAGAAGGGCGATCCCGCCAAGGTCTTCGTCTACGACTCCGGTACCGACCAGCCGTTCACCGCGGGCCGCCATGCCGCGCCGAACGACATCGTCACCGCCGCCGGAGCGACCAACGTCTTCGACGGACTCAACAAGGGCTGGACGACGGTCGGTTGGGAACCGGTGATCGAGGCGAAACCCGAAGTGATCGTGATCGTCGACTACGCCGACCAGCCCGCCAAGGACAAGATCGCCTACCTCAAGTCGCTCAAGAGCCTGAAGTCGGTACCGGCGGTGCGGGACAACCGCTTCTTCGTGATGTCCTACGGCGACGCCGTCAGCGGCCCCCGCAACGTCAAGGGCGCCGAGGACCTGGGCCGTTACCTGCGCTCGGTCGGGCGGTGAGGGTGACTCCGACGCGTACCGCACCCACCCCCGCTCCCCCGGTCCACGAGCACATCACCGACGCGATGAAGGCCCCCGACCTGCTGCGGCTGTCCGACAACGTGGTGCTCGCCCGCTTCGAGACGCTGAAGGTGTACGCCGCCCTCGGCGCGGTCCGCACGCTGCTGGAGCGCGGGACCGTCCAGCCGGGCCAGACCCTCGTCGACAGTTCCAGCGGCATCTACGCGCTGGCCCTGGCGATGGCCTGTCACCGCTACGGGCTGAACTGCCACATCGTCGCCTCCACCACCGTGGACGCCGCGATGCGCGCCCAACTGGAAATCCTCGGGGCGACCGTGGACCAGATGCCGCCCTCGCAGGATCTGAGGCTCGACCAGGAACGGCGGGTGCACCGGGTCCGGCAGTTGCTGGCCGAGCGGCCCGGGCTGCACTGGATGCGGCAGTACCACGACGCCGTCCACTACACGGGCTACCGCGAGTTCGCCGACCTGGTCGACCGTGCGCTGCCCGACACGCCGCTCACCGTCGTGGGTGCGGTGGGCACGGGATCGTCCACCGGCGGTCTGGTGGATTCGCTGCGCGAACGCGGCCGGGCCGTACGGCTGTTGGGGGTGCAGCCCTTCGGCAGCGTCACCTTCGGCAGCGAGGGGTTCAGCGACCCCGAGGCGATCATCGCGGGGATCGGCAGCTCGATCCCGTTCGACAACGTCCGCCACGACCTCTACGACACGCTGCACTGGCTCGACTTCCGGCATGCCATGGCCGGTGCCGTCGGTCTGCTGCGGGAACACGCCGTGTTCGCCGGCCTGTCCACCGGCGCCGCCCACCTCGTCGCCGGCTGGGAGGCCGCGCGCCACCCGGAGCGGGTGCACGTGGTGATCGGCGCCGACACCGGACACCGCTACACCGAGCGCGTCTTCGCCCGCCACCAGGAGGCCCTCGACCCGAGCGTCCTCAAGCCCCTCCAGATCACGGGCCTCGCCGAACTCGCCCCGCCCTGGTCGGTGATGGCCTGGGAACGGCGGCGCTACGACGTACGCCGGACCGCCGCGCCCGCACAGGTACCGGCACCGCTCGCCGCACCGACCGCCATATCGACCGCCGTATCGACATCGACTCAAATACCGGCCCACGTATCGGCTGACGTATCGACCGCCGCAGCGAACAAGGAGGACCGGGCATCGTGACCATCGCCGCCCTGGAAGCACTCACCTTCGGACTGGGCCGCCTGGCCGAGGCGGCAGGCGGCGCCGGGCACCGGTTGTGCCTGCTCACCGGCGACCGGGCCGTCTACCGCCACGAACTCGCCCACCTCACACCCGAAGCTCTCGCGGCGCTCGACATCGTCGACGTCGACACGTTCGACGAGTCGGCCTGCTCCGCCGTGCTGACCTCGGTGCCCGACCTGCGAGGGCTCGTCAACTCGACCGACACCTGGAGCGTTCCCGGCGCCGACCTGGCCGCCGAACTCGGCCTCCCCGGGCCGGACCCGGCCGCGGTCCGGCTGCTGCGCGACAAGAGCCGGGTGCGTACTCTCCTGCACGAGCGCGGTCTGAGCCGCGCCCGCGCCCTGACCGTCCCCACCGATCCCGCCGATCCCGCCCGTGCCTCCACGGCAGCCGCGGCCGCCGCGATCCTCCGCGAGATCGGGCTGCCTGCCGTCCTGAAGGACTCGGCGGGCACCTCCTCCCGCAACGTGTGGCCGGTGCGCGACGAACAGCAGCTGCACACCGCCCTCGCCGAGGCCGCCCAACGTCCCTTCGCCGGGCGGCTGTTCGCTGAGCCCTTCTTCTCCGGCCCCGTCTACAGCGCGGAAACCCTCAGTTGGGAGGGCGAGACGAGGCTGCTGGGCGTCCTCAGCCGCCAGCTGTCCCCCGAGCCTTCCGTCCGGGAGGAGGCAGCGGCCTTCCCCGTGGCCTTCCCGGATCCCGAACTCGGCCTGCTCCAGGACTGGGTGGGGTGCGTACTGGTGACCGCCGGCCATGACACCGGCTTCGCGCACGTGGAGTTCGTCCTCACCTCCGAGGGGCCGGAACTGGTGGAGATCAACCGCCGTATCGGCGGTGCCCTCGTCGGCGAGGCGCTGTGCCGGGCTCTGGGCACCAATGTCTACGAGGCCATGGTCGACACGGCTCTCGGCCGCCGCCCCGCACTGATGAACAGCCCTGTCGATTCCTCCTCGGGACCGGCCACCGGCTTCGTGCTCGTCTACCCTGACCGGCGCGGCACGCTCACCGGCTGGACCGGCCTCGACACCCTGTCCGCCTTCCCCGGCTCACCCGAGTGGTACCCAACCGCCGCTCCGGGAAGGCGCGTTGAGCACCTGGGCGATCAGCGAGGCTGTACGGGGATCGTGCTGGCCGAGGCCGCGACGGCCGAACTGGCCCTGCACCGGGCGCTCAGCGCGGCCGGGAGCGTACGTCCGGTCGTCGTCGCGGCCAACGACGAGGGGTGACGCCGCTGAAAGGGCTGACCGGTCTCAGTGGCCCGCAGTACTTCCTGCTGGCCGGATCGTTCCTCATCCCGCTGGGCAGTTTCGCGGTCCTGCCCTTCATGTCGGTGCTGCTGCACGAGCGGCTGGGGATGGGGCTCGGCGCCGTCGGCGTGGTGCTCGCCGTCGCCTCGTTCGTGCAGTTCGCCGGTGGCGTCGTGGGGGCCGTGGTCGCCGAGCGCATCGGACTCCAACGCACCATGCTGCTCGCCCTGTTGATCCGTACGGCGGGCTTCGCCGGCTTCGTGCCGGGGCTCGGGCATCCCGCCGCGGCCGTCACCGCGCTGTTCCTCGTCTCCTGTGGTGCCGCGCTCTATCTGCCCGCCAACAAGGCGTACTTGGTGCACCGCGTCGCGGACGAGCGGCGCCCGCTGCTGCTGTCGGCGAGCGGCTCCGCCCTCAACGCCGGTATCGCGCTGGGTCCGCTCGCCGCCGCCCCCTTCGTACTCAGCGCCTCCGCGGGACTCTTCACCGCGGTCGCCGTACTGTTCGCGGCCATCACCGTGGGCCACGCGCTGCTGCCCGTCGAAGCCTCCGACCACCACCCGGAGCAGCCGGAACGGCCGAAGGGAGGCGTCGACCCCCAACACCCGCCCCGCCGGCGGCAGAAGCCGTTCGCCGGACTGGCGGTCCTGCCCTTCGCGGTCACCGTCCTGAGCGTGTATGTGTTCATGTTCTTCCAGCACTACCTCGCGTTGTACGCGGTGCCCCGGACCTCGACGGAGTTCTACGGTCTGGTCCTCGCCCTCTACGCCGTGCTCCTGGTGGTGGCCCAGCCGCTCCTGTCGGACCGGACAGCCCGTATGCCGTATCCCCGTGCTCTGCGACTCGGCTTCGCCGCACTGGCGGCCGGCATGGCCACGCTCGCTCTCGGGCATCCCGCCGCCCTCCTCGCCGGAGCCCTGCTCGTCTGCCTGGGCGAGATCGTGCTCTTCCTCAAGAACGACCTCGAAGCCCTGGCCCGGTCTCCCCGCTCACCCGCCGTCGTCTTCGGCCATCAGCGGCTGGCCGCCGGAATCGGCGCGTTCGCCAGTGGCATCGCGGGAGGCGGGGGCTACGGACTGGCCGAGCGCTCGGGATATCCGGGTCTCTTCTGGGCCGCGGTCGCCGCGCAGTGCGCATTGCTGCCCCCGTTGCTGATCCGTGCACTGCGCCGTCTCCGCCCCGGCCCCAAGACCGACCTCTGAACCCTTCACATCGGATCTATCTTCGCCTCTTCACCATCATTGACGCCCTAAGCGGCCAGTTCTACCCTTCGACAGGAAATAGATCCGATGAATCGCTCGCATCACGCGTACCGCTCCGAGGATTGGATTGGCATGCCCACATCGCAACCATCCAGACGTACCGTTCTCGCCGCCGGAGGCTTACTCGCCGGAGGCGCCGCCTGGGCGATGACCCAGTCGACGTCCTCCGCCGCCGCCTCCGCCGCGTCGCCCACGGACGGCTGGAACAAGACCGCGTTCACCTACGGCATGCAGAAGCCGTGGAACCTCGACCTGGGCGACCGGTACAGCAACAGCGGCGGCGTCCATCGCATGTGGGTGTACGACACCGACGAGCCCATGTCGGAGGGCAGTTCCACCGACCCTCGTACCGAGATGCGCTGGCGCCAGGAGTACACCTCAGGACAGCACATGTGGGATGCCGACGTGTACCTTCCGTCCGGCACGAACGGCGCGACCTTCGTACAGATCCTCCGTGTGATCCACCCGTCGGGCACACCCGCCACGGACTTCATGCTCAACGCCTACAGCGCGAGCGGCGGCACCGTGAGGGCGTACGACAGCACGGTCCTCAAAACGAACGCCTACAACACGTGGTTCAACGTCAAGCTCGAACACAACGCCTCAAGTCGCAGCGTCAAGGTCTACTTCGACGACGACCTGGTCCTGACGACCCAGGACCGGGGGCCTGCCACCCGCCACTTCAAGAACGGTGTCTACCACCACGGCAGCGGCCGGGCCGAGGCGCGCTTCCGCAACATCACGTACTGGACGCGGTGAACCGTGTCGCACCTTGGAGGCACCCGCAAATGACCTCTAGAAGAGTTGTGCTCGGTTCGGTGCTGGGCGGCACGGCGGCCGCCGCACTGCCGGGAGTCGCCGAGGCGGCATCCGCCCAAGTCCCGGACGCCGTCGGCGAGAACCTCACGGCCGGTGCCGCCGACGGCCGTTGGAAGCTCCGCAACCGCATGGGCTCGGACGGCGCGTGGACCGACTTCCTACGCCGGCAGGACCTGGTGTGGCGCAGGATGCCCACGCTGTGGCACGAGGGGCCGTTCCTCGGTGACGGCCGGCTGGGCAGCATGGTCTACAAGGAGCCGGGTGCCAACAGCGTCCGGTTCACCGTCCAGCACGGCGAAGTGCAGGACCACCGGCCCGAGTTCGGCAGCGGCTGGGGCACCTGCCGACTGCCCGTCGGACATCTGACCCTCGATCCCGTCGGCACCATCGGTGCGGTCGACTGGCGCCTGAGCCTGTGGAACGCCGAACTCACCGGCACCATCACCACCGACAAGGGCACCCTGACGCTCTCCGCCCTCATCCACGACGGAATCCTCGCCGCACGCGCCACGGCCGACGGCGACGAGGAGGTCCGCTGGACGTTCCACCCCGAGGAGGCCGTCAGCCCCCGGAAGATCAGCGAGGCACCTCCGACGGGCTACGTCGCCAACCCGCCCTGGACCACGCGCACCACAGGTGACGTCGAGCAGGTGCTCCAGCCGCTGATCGGCGGCGGCCAGACCGCGACCGCCTACCGCCGCTCCGGCGACACCCTGCTGCTCAACGTGGCCCACAGCCACCCCTCGGACACCCGGGCCGGGGAAGCCTCGCTCAGGAAGATCCAGCGTGCGGCTCCCTACGGAGCGCTCCGTAAACAGCACACCCGCTGGTGGCACGCGTTCTACCGCAAGAGCTTCGTCTCGATCCCCGACGAACGGCTGCAGAGTTTCCACTGGATCCAGCTCTACAAGATCGCGTCGGCGAGCCGCGAGGGCGGCCCCCCGATGGCCACGTGCGGGCCCTGGCTCGAACCCACTCCCTGGCCCGCCGTGTGGTGGAACCTCAACATCCAGCTGGAGTACTGGCTCATCCACGGCTCCAACCACCTGGAACTCGACTCGCTCGCCAGCACCCTGAGGCAGAACCAGGAACAGCTGATCGCGAACGTGCCCGCCGCGTACCGGGCGGACAGCGCCGGAGTCGGCCGCAGTTCCGACATGTTCGCGAACCGCGGCGTCCCCCTTCCGGGCACCGGCGGCGAGGCGGGCAATCTGACCTGGGCCCTGCACAACGTATGGCTGAGCTACCGGCACAGCATGGACGAGGACCTGCTGCGCGACACGGTGTACCCGCTGCTGCGCCGCGCGATCAACTACTACCTGCACTTCCTCCAGCCGGGCGACGACGGCAAGCTGCATCTGCCCTCCACGCTGTCCCCGGAGTATCCGGTGGTCCCGCCGAAGGACACCAACTACGATCTGGCGCTGATCCGTTGGGGCTGCGGCGCGCTGCTTGAGGCGTCCGAGCGCCTGGGCGTCGACGACCCGCTGAAGGCTCGCTGGCAGGAGGTGCTGGCCAGGCTGACGCCGTATCCGGTGGACGACAACGGCTTCATGATCGGCGCGGACACGCCGTACGCGCAGTCCCACCGCCACTACTCGCACCTGCTGATGGTCTATCCGCTGTATCTCGTGAACTGGGAGCAGCCGGAGCAGCGCGAGCTGATCGAGAAGTCGGTCGTCCACTGGCACGCGCTGACCGGCTCCCACCGCGGCTACAGCTACACGGGCGCCGCGTCGCTGTACGCGATGATGGGCCGCGGCGACACGGCACTCACGTACCTGAAGAAGTTCTTCGACACCAGCACCCGCTATCCCTGCCGGGCCAACACCCACTACACCGAGGCCGGGCCGGTCATCGAGACACCGCTGTCGGCGTCCCAGTCCCTGCACGACATGCTCTGCCAGAGCTGGAACGGCGTCGTACGGGTCTTTCCCGCCGTGCCCGACTCCTGGGCCGATGTCACCCTGCACGACTTCCGCACCCAGGGCGCCTTCCTGGTCAGCGCGGTCCGCAGCGACGGCGTCACCCGCTTCGTACGCGTGCGGAGTCTGGCGGGCGAGCCGCTGCGCCTCCGGCACGGTCTGACCGGCGGGCGGGTGACCGCGGTCCTGGACGACGGCAGGCCGGCCCGCACCCACACGACGGCCGACGGAGTCCTCGCCGTCGAACTGCCCAAGGGACGCGAGGTGTTGCTGTACGCGGGCGAGCGACCCGACCTCGTCATCGCCCCGGTCTCCCCGAGCGAGCCGGGAGAGCCCTGGGGACTGCCGTAGCCGGAAGCCGGATCGGCGTGGCCGGGCGGCGCGCGAGCAACACCGGCAACTCCGCTGCCCGGCCGCGCCGATACCCCGCATGCGGTGGCCGCGCCCCCTGTCGGTCGGGGGGGCGCGGCCACCGCTCAGTGCCCGCGGAACGCCTCCTCAAGCCACCAGGCTCCCCGGTCCGCGACCACCTTGGCGTCGATGAGCAGTGGCGCGGAGCGCGGCCCGGCGAGCCAGTCCTCGACGGCCTTCAGGTCCGCCCGCGTGCGTACGGTCACCGCCTCGAAACCGTAGCCCCGGGCCACGGCGGCGATGTCCGTCGGCGGGAACTCGACGGTGTCCAGGGGATGCCCGTCCGGTCCGAAGTGGTGGACCTCCGCCCCGTAGGCGTCGTCGTTGTAGACGACGACCACCATCGGCAGTCCGAGCCTGCGTACGGTGTCGAGTTCCGCGGCGCCCATCATCGCGCCGCCGTCCCCGAGCGCGGCCACGGGAAGCCGGTCCGGCCGTGCCAGTGCCGCGCCGATCGCGGTCGCGAGACCGAGGCCGATCGACTGGAACGCCTGAGTGAAGCACAGGCCGTTCTCGTCCGGCACCGACAGGTACATGCTCGGGTAGCCCATGAAGTTGCCGGAGTCCACGCCGATCACCCGCTCCGCGGGGAGGACGTCGTCGAGCGCGATGCTCAGTGTGCGCGGGTCGATGCGCTCGCGGCTGCTCGTGTCCTCGTACGGCACGTCCCGCCAGCGCACGCGTGCGGCGATGGCCACGCCGATGTCGGCGGTCCGAAAACCCTCACTGGCCTTTTGGCCTTGTTCAGCCAGTTGCCCTTGCCGCGCCTGCCGGTTCGCGTCGTCCGTCTCCAGCGCGCGCCGGGCCGTGAGTGCCACGTCGCCGGTGACTCCGAGGTGCACCTCCCGGTGCGCGCCGAGGGCCGAGGCGTCGTCGTCGACCTGTACGACGGTGGTGTCCGGGCCGATCAGCCGGCCGTGCCGCATGGTCCACATGTTCAGCGCGCAGCCCCAGCCGACGATCAGGTCGGCTGCCTGGATCAGTTCGGCCGCCAGGGGCGACGCGAAGCCTCCGGACACGTCGAGCGACCATGGGTCGCCGTGGAACAGGCCGCGAGCGACGGCCGAGGTCGCCAGCAGCGCACCATGGCGTTCGGCGAGCGCCGCCAGGGCGTCCCGGGCGGCGGGCGAACGCGCTCCCCGCCCGGCCACGAAGACCGGCCGCCGGGACGTCTCCAGCACCCGCGCCAGCGCCTCCACTTCGACCGACTCCGGTTCCACCGGGGCCCGTTCGGGCGGTACCACGGCAGGGATCGACGCGTCGTCGAGTGCGCCGGCTACGTCAGGTACGTCGAGGGCCTGGACGGCCAGCGGGAGGTTGAGCAGGACGGTCCGCCGCTCGCACACGGCTCGCCGAACGGCGTCGAGGGCCTGCGCGACGGCGTTCTCCGCCGACGTGACACGTGCCGTGACCGCGCCCACCGATCGCGCCAACGCCTCCTGGTCGACGTAGAAGTTGGAGCGCGGCTCGGTCACCTCGGGCGCGAGCACGAGCAGCGGCGTACGGCTCTTGGCGGCCTCGGCGATGCCGGTCATGGCGTTCGTCAGGCCGGGTCCCTGATGAACGCTCAGCGCGGCGACCTCGCCGCTCATCCGGGCGTACGCGTCGGCCATGGTCGCCGCGCCGCCTTCATGGCGTGCGGCCACGAACCGCGAACCCGCCGCGACCAAGGCGTTGGTGAGATGGAAGTTGCCCGAGCCGACCACGCCGAAGACCTGACCGACCCCGGCCGAGTGCAGCGCCCGTCCGACGGCCTCGGCGACCTTCACGGACGTTCCACCAGGGCGAGCACACGCGCGGGGGACCCGGACCCCGTGACGATGGGCAGCGGCCCGGCGACGACGACGGAGCCGGTCGCGGGCAGCGCCGCCAGGTTCTGCAACTGGGTCAGTCCGTACTTGTCGCTGCCCATGAGGTACGAGTGGCACGGGAAGGCCGGGTCGAACGAGTGCGCCCCGCCGGCGTCGGTGCCCACCGTCTCGACGCCGAGGCCGATGACGGGCGACTCCTGAGCGACCCAACGGGCGCATTCCGGCGACAGGCCGGGGGTGTGCGGGCCGTTCTCGTCCGCGTTCAGGAACGGCTCCTGCGCATGGGAGCGCGCGTCCCAGCCGGTGCGCACCAACAGCCAGCCGCCGTCGGGGAGCGGCCCGTGCTCCGCCTCCCACGCCTTCACATGGTCGACCTCGACGAGGAAGTCCGGGTTCTCCCGCGCCTCAGCGGTGAAGTCCAGCACGGCGGCGGGTGCGACCAGCCGGTTCACCGGTACGGACGCCACGTCGGCCAGGTCCTTCCCGGTCACCCAGTGGTTCGGGGCGTCGAAGTGGGTGCCGGTGTGCTCGCCGCTGCGGAAGTTGTTCCAGTACCAGGCCGGGCCCCGGTCGTCGTACCTGCTGATCTCGTCCAGCTCGAACGCCGCCGTCTGGCCGAACTCGGGCGGCAACTGGAGTACCGGTGTCGACGACGACAACGGCGCCGTCAGGTCGACGACTTCGATCGCCCCGCTCCGCAGCGCGGACACCAGCGAGGCGAGGACGGACGGCTCGGGCATGAAGACCTCCATGGGGCAGCGCGGAACTGACAGCATGGCACCGGACATGACTACTGCGGTTCCGTGGTACTCACAGTCCGGTCGAGTCGGTCGACGGGTGACGGGCGGGGGCACGATGTTCGGAAGGCGTACGGGCGCGATGGCGGCGTCGGTGGTCGCGGTCGGAGCACTCGGGGTACTGGGACTGACCGGCTGCACGTCCGGGTCGGGCGGCGGTTCGGCGGAGTCACCGGACGCGGCACGTACGGCGGTCAGTACCGCGCCGTCTCCCTCCACCTCACCGCCGGTCTCACCCACGCCCTCCCTCTCCGAGTCCGCTGCGGCCTCGGGCTCGGCTTCGGCCTCTGATTCGAGGAGCGCGTCGCCTGTGCCCGTCACCGGGCCCAAGCAGAGGCTGGTGACCATGACGGTCACCGGCGGCTTCGCGGGCGTCAACCAGAAGGTGGTTCTCCGGGGCGACGGCAGCGTCCTCGCCGACGACAAGGGCGACGCCGTAGTGCGCCGTACGAACGCGGCCCAGTTCACCGAACTGCGCACGCTGCTCGGCGATCCGGCGCTCGCCGACGTCCCCGAGTTCACGATCGACACGGGAGCGGCCGACATGTTCCAGTACGCGCTGCAGTTCAACGGCCGCACTGTCATGACGGACCGCTCCGCCGACCAGCCCGCGCTCGACCGCCTCATCGACGCGCTCAGCGAATGGCTGCCGGGGCACTGACCTCGCAAACCGGGCGGGCCGAGCGGGGCAAGGGTACGTAACTCATGATCATGGCCCTCGTTGGTCCCGCGATGTATGACACGACCCGACGCCCGGTCGGGCCCGGAAGACTGCTTGAGGTCGCTTCACATGCGCTGCATCACCAAGAAGATCACTGCGGGAATCGGCACCCTTGCCGCGGCACTCGGCTGTGTCATCGTCGCGGGGCCTCCCGCGGCGGCGGACGGCAGGTGGTGCAACAACTCCGTCTGCATCGAGACGTACGACACGGGCACCTACCTGGGCAGGGTCGAGGTCTCGGTCGTCAACACCAACCAGCCGCACCGCATCAGCGCCCGCGTCTGGACCACCAACGGCTGGAGCGCCAACACCAAGGTGGAGGACGTCTCCGCGTTCAGGACCTACCGGGACCAGGCGTACCCCCAGCGCCACTTCCCCGCGGGCACCCGGCTCTGCGCGGAGGGCTTCCGTGGCGGCGCGAGCGTGGGACTGCCCTGCGTCACGCTCACCGACTGACGGGGCCGGACGCCTAGTTGGACACCTTGGGACGGACGCCCCGGGCCGGGATCAGCCGTGGAACGCCTCGGCCCGCACGTGCCGCATCACACTGCTCGTCACCCGGTATCGGCCGTTCGGCACGGAGGGCGACTTGGTGACATGCACCACGAGCGGTCCGGCCCATGCGTAGCCCCGGCTCTCGCCGTGCCGGAGCAGGCTGTCGGTGAGCACCTGGTCGACGCGACCGCCGTTCCGTTCGAGTTCCTGATGGACGGACTCGGGCAGTTCGACGCCGTAGGCGTTGGGGACGACGACCAGGCTCTCGCTGCACACGACGGCGTGGTCGTCGCACTCCCTGCGCAGCGCGGCGAGCAGTTCGACCGGTTCCTTGTGGCGGAACTGTGCGAGCAGCGACGCTCCGAAGCGCTCCAGCGCTCGCTCCAGACCGGTGAGTCCGCTCGCGTCCTCTGGCTTCTCCGGCACCGGCTCGCTGCTCGCGGTCCTACGGCGTTGCTCTTCGGGGGCGGTCACGGCGGGCGGGACTCCTCGGTCGTGTGAGTTCGTGTCGTTGTGCTCCATTCGTCTCCAGGTTCCCCGTAAGGGAAGAACGAACCGACAACCGGCGCGACGGGTCAGCTGCTGACCGGTGTCCAGCGGATCCGGGTGCTGCACAGGGACACCACGACCGCCGCGGCCGCGACCACCCCCAGCCCCCACACCAGGCTGCTGGCGTTCGCCACGAAGCCGATGAACGGCGGGCCCGCCAGCAGGCCCGTCGTGCCCGTGGCGGCGACGAGGGCCAGCGCGTCCGAGCCCTGTCCGGCCGCGGCCACGTAGACGCACGGGGTCACGGCCGCGCATCCCAGTCCGACGCAGGCGAACCCGATGAGGGCAGGCACCACTCCCCCGCTCACCAGGGCGAAGGCAAGCCCGGCGGCGGCCAGCGCGCTGCCGAGGAGGACGATACGTCCGTCGCCCCAGCGGCTGCGCCAGCCGTCGGCGAAGAGGCGGGCCACCACCATCATTCCCGAGACCACGGCGATGCCCATGGGCGCCAGTTCCGCCGACGCCTTGGCCACATCCTTCATGTAGAGGGCGGACCAGTCGGTCATGGCGCCCTCGGTCACGGTGCCGAACGCCATGGCGCAGCACATCCACAGCGTCATACGGGACGGAAGGTTCCATCTGCCGCGGGTCTTCTGCTCCTTCTCTTCGGCGGGCGCGTCCTCGGCGAGAAGACCGGGGCGTGCGGCGGCAGTCAGCAGGACGAGGATCACGGCCGCCACGCCGAAGTGGGCCGCGACCGACGAGGTCCCCGCGTTCATGCCGGAGGCGAGCAGCGCGGCGAGCAGGGAACCGCCGCTGAAGGTCGCGTGCAGTCTGGCCATGGTGTTGCGTTCGTACCGTGTCTCAAGGGCCGCGCCCTGCGCGTTCATGGCGACGTTCAGGCATCCCACGAAGACGCCGTCGGCGCACATGACCAGCAGCGCGACCGGATAGTTGGGCGCCGCGGCCAGCGCCAGGAGCAGGAGGGTCAGGCAGAGGGCCGACAGGAGCCCGAGCCGTGCCGAACCCAGCCGCTTCATGAGCACCGGGACCACGGGGAACGACGCCACCGCGCCGATCCCCGCCGCCATCAGCAGCACACCCACCTCGGCCGCGGTCAGACCGAGATCCGCCTTGATGG
This sequence comes from Streptomyces sp. NPDC020747, assembly GCF_044334695.1. Lineage (NCBI taxonomy): Bacteria > Bacillati > Actinomycetota > Actinomycetes > Kitasatosporales > Streptomycetaceae > Streptomyces > Streptomyces sp. NPDC020747. The sequence goes on from NZ_JBIRTJ010000018.1 coordinate 72,387, forward strand.
CGGGGATCCGCGCGGCCCAGGTGGCGTACTGGAAGCCGAGGGAGCAGAACAGTGCGGCGATCGCCAACTGGCCGCGGAGGAAGGGGTCATGGACACGGGACACGCGCATCAGCTCGCTTCGTGGGGACGGAGGGGCCGCGCGGCACCACGCCGGTCGGCTCAGGCTGTGCACCCGGGTCGGTCGGCACCGCCTTGGACATGTAGACGGCGTCCGCGCCGTAGCCGCCGGGCGAGACTCCCGGGTGTGTGGTGTAGCCGCGGGCCGACCAGAATGTGTCGCTGCGGCCGACGGCGATGAGCGAGATCCGCTCGTACCCGCGCGACCGGGCCGTCAGGGTGAAGTGGTGAAGAAGTCGCTGCCCCAGTCCCCTGCCGCGAAGCCCCTCTGCGACAACGATGTCATGCAGGTGAAGATTGCCGGAGCCGGGTCCGGGCACGGGGTGCGGCGGGGCCGCCGTCTCCTCCGTCCGTTCCAGGTCCGGGTACCGGAAGGCCGGATAGGGCAGCGCCAGGAGGTAGCCGGCCGGCCCGGAGCCGACGTCCAGGACGAAGCACGTACTCGGTGAGATCTCCGCCCGGGACCTAAGCGCCGCGCGGCCTTCCGACAGGCCGAGTCCGGCGTAGGCACGGGACTCGATCGCCACGATGCCGTCCCAGTCGCCTTCGGTGATGTGGCGTACGTGTACGACGTCGGTCACGGGCGGCCCGCCCCCGTCCAGGTGTACGGGAGTGGATCGAAACCGTTGAAGCCCTGGGTCATGTAACTGATCGCGTAGGCGCCGCTGGACATCACCCACACCGGATCCCCGGACGCAAGGTCCCTTGGTACGTGGACAAGGCCGCCGTGTTCATGGAGGTAGGCGTCGTCGCTGTCGCAGGTGGGTCCCGCCACGACGGCGGGAACGCACTCGGCGTCGGGGTGTGTCGGAAACACCAGCCTGTACTGCAGCGCGTCCATCTCGTAGAGGCCGTTGAACTTGCCGCAGCTCAGATAGAGCCAGTGCTGCCGCTCGCCGTCCGGTCCCCGCCGCTCGGCGAGCCGGGCCACCTGGGCACGGATGGCTCCCTGGTCGGCGACCAGATGGCGCCCCGGCTCCATGACGAACCGGAGGTGGTCGCCGTGAACACCCCTCAGATACCGCATCCCCTCGCGGATCACGGCGAAGATCTTGTCCAGCGGCGGATCCAGGGGCATGCCGAACCTGTCGAGGTAGCCGAGTGCCGGAAGACCGCCGCCGAGGTTGACATGGTCCAGGGTCATCCCGCGCCGGCCCAGGGCGGTCAGGACGTCCGCCAGGGATTCGACGGCACTGTGCCAGGCGTCCGCCGTCATCTGCTGGGACCCCACGTGCACGGACAGCCCTGACGGTGTCAGGCCCTGTGCCCGTGCCGCCTCCAGTACCTGTACGGCGTCGGCGGGCGAGCAGCCGAACTTGTTGCTGAGGCCCCACAGCGCCCCTTCACCGCTGGTCGTCAGCCTGCAGAACACCCGGGCGCCCGGGGCATGGGCCGCGATCGCCGCCACGTCCTCCAGGCTGTCGGTCGCGAAGTCCCTGACACCGAGGCGATGGGCGTCCGCGATGTCCCGGTCGGACTTGACGGTGTTGCCGTAGTGCATGCGGTCGAGCGGCACCCCCGCCCGCAGCGCCTGCTCCAGTTCACGCGGACTCGCCCCGTCCACGCCGGCGCCCTTCGCCGCCAGGCACGCGAGCACCTCGTCCACCGGACAGGCCTTCATCGCGAACCGCACGAGGACTTCGGGCAGTTCGCGCCGCAGCGTCTCGTAGCGGTCCTCGATACCGGTCAGGTCGAAGACGATCCGGTCCTCGCCGGTGGCCGCCAGCGCGGCGAGCAGGGCCGCGGACTCATGCGTTGCGGAGTCATGCCTCGCGGACCCATGTGTTGCTGACCCAAGTGTTGCGGAGCCATGCGTTGCTGGCTCACGCGTTGCTGACTCATGCGTCATGGCCGCCCTCACACCGGCCGCCCCGGTGAGGGGTGTACGGGGGTGTGCCGAGCCGCGTGCACCAGCGGTCCCCACGCCTCGGTCAGCAGGGCGAAGTCCTCCATGTCGCCGCGGGCTTCGTCGAGAAGGCGTTCGCGGCGCGTGGCCAGGAGGTCGGCGAACTCGGCGTACGCGCCGCCCAGTTTCCGGTACGCCGTGTCGAGGGCGTCCAGCCGCTGGACGTTCTCGGTGCGGTCGAGCCGCGTGCTCTCGCGCACCAGCCGGGCGATGACGGACGCGCGCACCTGTCCCCGCTCGCCGGTCAACTCCGGGCCGGCCTCGGCCATCCCGTCGTAGACGACGTTGAAGTAGAGCATCGACAGCAGGAACTTGACGTAGCGCATCTGGTACGCCGTGAAGCCCGCGTCCGTTCTGCGTTCGCCGGTGTAGAAGTTGACGATGTTCCGGTTGTGCAGCACACCGGGCAGCGCGGCGTCGTGGACCAGGTGGATCAGGAAGTAGTCGCTGCCGATGGTGTCGGTGGCGGGTGGCAGCGGCACGTGTTCGTGCACCCCGTGGAAGCTGATGTTGCACATGTCCACGCGCATGGGGTCGACCAGGGCGAGCGTCGAGTGATCCCGGACGAACGGGTCCGTGCCCGCGCCGCGGAAGGACTCGTCGACGAGTTCCCTCTTCTGCTCGCCCGACCAGTGGCCGGGTGCCCACAGGCTGACCAGGTCGTAGTAGACGTCGCGGTCGATCCGGAGGATCTCGCCGATGTCCACGGACAGTTCGCCCACGAAGGAGCTGCCCACCATCGCGACCCGCTGGTCCGCGTGCTGTGCGCCGAGCGCGTTCTCGGTGACGTCGTGCGCGGCGTCGGCCGCTCGTCTGCCGAGCGAGGTGAGTTCGTGATGGATGGGGAAGACGGTCTCGCCGTTCAGGACCTGGTACCGGCTGTCGGAGTCCCTGCGGTGCACGGACTCGCAGTCGAGTGCGGCGGCGATGAGGAAGGCCCGGTTGGTGCAGGCGCCGTAGGAGAGGCCCGCGGGGAGCATCAGTTCCAGCAGGAGGTCGGGCTTCGTGGCTCCGGCCCGGCCGATCGCCCGCCGGAGGAAGTCCCGCTGCCGCGCCTCGTCCAGGTGGTGCACGACGATCCGCGGGCCGGCGGGAAGGCGGCGCACGGTCTCGGCGTGTTCCGCGTAGGCGGGTGCGTCGCAGGAGTCCAGGATCAGCAGGTGCACCTCGGTGTCGAAGTGCTCGGCCGCGTAGGCCGCTTCCTCACCGATGGCCTCGATCGTCGCGGAGCACGGCCTGTTGGTGGGAAGGGTCAGACATATTCTGCGCATGCCGCTTCTCCGACCGGCTCGTCCAGTTCCGCACTGTTCCAGGACGCGAGGCCCAGCAACTTGGCGCCCAGGTCGCTGAGTTCGGCCCTGCCGTACCGCAGGGACTCGTGTCGCACTGCGTCGCCGAGCAGGGTCGCGTTCCAGTCCGGTGTGCTGAGGGTGCGCCATGAGTCGACCCGTGAGTCCCTGAGGGCCTGGTGGGTCTCCAGCGCCGGCATCATCGACAGGTACTGCACCGCCCGCACGCCGTTGCGCGTCGAGGTGTTGGGGGCCACTCCGTGTGCCAGGAGGCCGTTGAAGATCAGCAGGTCGCCGGCCTCCAGTTCCGGTCGTACGACGGGGAGTTCGGCCCGGTCGATCCTCGGGCGGATCGGGTCACGGTCGTCCGGCTGGAGTGCCTTCCACCGGTCCAGCTGACGGAACAGCTCGGGGCAGCACTGGAAGCCGCCGAGTTCCGGACTGGTGTCGTTGAGCGCGATGATCCCCTGGACCCGCTGCGGCGGTATGCCGAGCGTGGTGTCGACGTCCCAGTGCAGCTCGATGTCGAAGCCCTCGTCCGTGCTCGGGATGAGGGCCCGGTCGCGGTTCCTGACGTTGGGCGGGTTCAGGTTGAGCCGGTCGAGGGTCACCCACAGCTCTTCGCAGTCCCATACGTCGACGAAGGCGTCGTAGACCCGCTGCGCCTGGCGGCTGTCCCAGAGGAGTTGGTGCTGGTAGGCCTCGACGAACCCGTAGATGTGCAGGTCGCGGTCAATGTCCGAGCGGTACTCGCGGTCCTCGTACCAGGTGTCCGGGCGCTCGGGGTCGAGTCCCTGGAAGTCCCAGGCGAAGTCCAGCAGGCTCCGGGCGGCGGAGGCGGGGATGGCCTGCTTCACCACGACGTAGCCGTAGGTCTGCCATAAGACGAGGTCTTCCTCGGACAGCACCCTGAGCGGGACGGTCTTCTTCAGGTCGCGCAGCGGGGTCCGCGCCAGATAGGTCTCGCCGTCCGAACTGAAGTAGGGGACGCGAGACGCGGATCGATGGAGATAGTCGTCAGGCATGGGCATATGCGGTGCTCCGAACCTCGGGTTTCCCCGTCGACGGAGATGTCGATGAGGACGACAAACGCGGTCACCGGTGGCTCGCGGCACGCGAATCGCGTGGATCCGGACGGGCGGCGGTCTGCGCAGCTCGCTCCCGGACGCGCACCGGCGCCGTACGACGGCGCCGGAAGCAGCGCACGTCGCACGGCATGAGGAGAGACGGTCGGCCTTGCAGGGTCACTGCATCGGGTGCCGCGCCAGCCCCCTCGAACTCGCGTGCCACTAACCTGGACTAGACCAACCGCCCTGTCAAACACGGCCGTTGACTGCGTGTCGCACCCAACTCGCCTGTACCGAAGGCCGGTTGAGGACAGCTGGAACGCGGCCACCTGGCACAACGACCCCGAGGCGACGCCTTCACGGCGACCCGACCCGCCTCTTGACAAGAGCGGTTAGCCTGAGCGGAGACTCATTGGTCTGTACCAAGTTGTGTCGTGGTGTCGATCCGCCGTCATCGGTGGCACCGACGCACGGGCCCTACCCGAAAGGCGAACGCACTCGATGGTCTCCAGCAAGCACAGCAAGGAGTTGCGGCGGCTGGCGCTCTCCGTCCTGCAGCCGGGGTTCGTGGGTACCGAGGCACCGGACTGGGTTCTGCGCGAGATCGGCGACGGACTGGCATCCGTCGTGCTCTTCTCCCGCAACATCGTCTCGCTGGACCAGGTCGCCCGGCTGACCGGCCAACTCCGCGCGGAGAAGCCCGAGTTGATCATCGCCATCGACGAGGAGGCCGGCGACGTCACCCGGATCGAGTCCGCGACCGGCTCCACCCGGCCGGGTAACTTCGCCCTCGGAACCGTCGACGACACCGAGCTGACCGAGTCCGTCGCCGCCGGCCTCGGCCGCCAGCTGCGCGCCATCGGCGTGAGCCTCGACTACGCGCCCAGCGCGGACGTCAACTCCAACCCCGACAACCCGATCATCGGGGTCAGGTCGTTCGGCGTCGACCCGAAGGTGGTGTCCCGGCACACCGCCGCGTGGATCCGGGGGCTGCAGTCGGCAGGGGTCGCCGCCTGCGCCAAGCACTTCCCCGGCCACGGCGACGTCGCCGTCGACTCCCACCACGGCCTGCCCACGTACGGCGCCGACCGCGAGGAGATCGCCGCCCAGGCCCTGCCGCCGTTCCGGGCCGCCCTGGACGCGGGAGTTCGCGCGGTGATGAGCGGCCACCTCCTGGTGCCCGCGTACGATCCCGACCTGCCCGCCACTCTCAGCCCGCGCATCCTGGGCGACCTGCTCCGCGGGGAGCTCGGGTTCCAGGGGATGACGGTCACCGACGCCATCGAGATGGGTGCCGTCACCGACCGCTACGGGATCGACGGCGCCACGGTGAGAGCGGTCGCCGCCGGTGCCGACGCGGTCTGTGTCGGTGGCGAGAACGCCGAGGAGGCGACCGTCGGCCTCCTCGCCGGCGCTCTCGCGGACGCCGTGGACCGCGGTGACCTCACCCGGGAACGGCTGGAGGAAGCGGCCGGGCGCGTACGGGCGTTCGCCGACTGGTCGGCCGGCCTGGTCCAGGCCGACACCGTCGACACGATCAGCAACGACATCGGCTTCACGGCCGCCCGCCGCGCCATCCGGCTGGCCGGAACGGCACGGGACGCCCTGCCACTGTCCGCCGCGCCGCACGTGGTGGAGTTCGTGGCCACCACCAACCTGGCCATCGGCAAGGAGACCCCTTGGGGTGTCGCCGCCCCGCTGAGCGAGCGGCTGCCCGGCACGACCACCGTCCGGGTGCGGCACCAGGAGCTGGACTCACGGACCGCCGCCATGAGCGCCCTGAAGACCTACGCGCTGGAACCGGCCGCCGGGCGCCCCCTGGTCGTGGTCGTCAGGGACGCCTCCCGGCACGAGTGGATGGCCCGCGCCCTCGCGGACCTCGTCGCGGCGCGTCCCGACGCGATCGTCGTGGAGATGGGCCTGCCGAGTGCCGCCGTTCCAGGCGCGGTACAGATCTTCACCCACGGCGCCACCGCCGCCTCCGGGGTGGCCGCCGCGGAGGTGTTGGCGGGGGCTCGGTAGGACGCTGGGCGGGGCCGGCCGGCCTCGCCGTCAGCCCGTTGCCGTCGCCGCTGCCCGGAAGGGGCGGAAGAACTCGCGCAGCTCTTCCGCGTACAGCTCAGGCTCCTCGAAGGGTGCGAAGTGGCCGCCGCGCGGGGGTTCGGTCACGCGCACGAGGTTCGTGGTGCGTTCGAGCCAGGCCCGCGGCGGGCGGACGACGTCGCCGCGGAAGAGCGAGAAACCGGACGGCACCTCGACCCGGCGGGCGAGCTGCGCGGGCGGGATCGCGCCGTTCGCGTTGTATATGCGCATCGACGACCCGATCGTCCCAGTGAGCCAGTAGAGCGTGACGTTCGTGAGGATCTCGTCCTTGGTGAAGGCCCGCTCCACGTCGCCGTCGCAGTCGCTCCACGCCCGGAGCTTCTCGACGATCCAGGCGGCGAGACCGGCCGGCGAGTCGGTGAGCCCGACGGCGGCGGTCTGGGGCTTCGTGCGGTGCATGGCGGCGTAGGCGCCCTCGGTCGCGCTCCAGGCCCCGACGCCCTCGATCCATGCGCGTTCCTCGGGCGCGAGGTCCGCCGGGTCGCCGGTGAAGACGGGCAGGCCGCCGTCCGTGCGGTGGACGGCCACGACCCGGTCGGGGTGGTCGAGCGCGAGGTAGCGGCTCACATGACTGCCGATGTCCCCGCCCGCCGCACCGAACCGCTCGTAACCGAGGACAGCCATGAGCTCGGCCCACAGTCCGGCCACGGCGATGGAGTCGAGCGGCGGGCCCGTGGGGCGGTCGGAGTACCCGAAGCCCGGCACGTCGGGAACGACCACGTCGAACGCGTCGGCGGGGTCGGCGCCGTGCGCGCCGGGATCGGTGAGGAGCGGGACGACCTTCGTGTAGCGCCAGAACGAGTCCGGCCAGCCGTGGCTGAGGACGAGCGGCAGGACCGGCCCGGTCGGTGCGACGGCCCGGGCGTGTACGAAGTGGATGCCCAGGCCGCCGAGCGGGACACGGAAACGGGGCAGCCGGGCGAGCGCCGCCTCCTGCGCGGGCCAGTCGAACCCGTCCGCCCAGTGAGCCATGAGCTCGCGGAGGTAGCCGATGTCGGTGCCGAGCGACCACCCGGCGTGCTCGGGCGCATCCGGCCAGCGCGTCGCCCGCAGCCGCGTACGGAGGTCGTCGAGCACCGAGGGATCGGTGTGCGGTACGAACGGCTCGGGGCGGGGCGAAACGTCCGACATGGGGCGCAGCCTACAAGTCACGCCCCTGCGCGTTCGCGCTGCGTCCACGGGGTGCCGGGGGTCACGGTGGCCCCGAAGCCCGCTTCCTCTCGACTTCCACGACGCCGGACACGGCGGCCTTGAGAATGCGGCGGAAGGTGGGGCATTCCATATGGCTCGGCGCGGGGCAGGCGGCGGCGTGCCGCAGGGAATCGCGCAGGACGCCCAGTTCGCGGATCGTCCTGTCCAGCTCATCCGCCTTGGCCGTGAGCATCTGCCGGTCGATGCGCGGCTGTCCGTCGGGAGCGATCATGCGCGCGATCTCGTCGAGCGAGAAACCGGCGGTCCGCCCCAGCGCGATCAGCGCCAGGCGCTCCAGTACGCCGGGATCGTACTGACGGCGCAGGCCCCGTCTGCCGACCGGGGTGATCAGCCCCTTCTCCTCGTAGAACCGCAGCGTCGAGGCGGGAAGCCCGGCGCGGTGCGCCACCTCGGAGATGTCCAGGTCTGTCATTCTCTTGACCTCAAGTCGACTTGAAGTAGCACGCTTTCACCCAGGACCGTCGAAGGCAAGCACAGGAGACGAACATGGACGTCACGCGCAGGACCGATGACGAGCAGACGACCCGTTGGAACGGGCCCGCCGGCAGTGCCTGGGTAGAGGCCCAGCCCCTGGTGGACGGGGTGCTCAAGCCCTTTGAAGACCTCCTAGTCGAAGCGCTGGCCGCCGGTCACGCGGGCCAGGTGCTCGACGACGACAGCTGTGTGCTCGACGTGGGCTGCGGCACCGGAACCACCACTCTGGCCGTGGCGCGGCGGCTCGGGGCGGCGGGTCACATCGTCGGCGTCGACATCTCCGAGCCGATGATCGGCGCCGCTCGGGCGCGCGCCGAGCAGGCGGATTCACCGGCGTCCTTCATCCACGCCGACGCACAGGAGTACGCCTTCGAACCCGCCACCTACGACGTGGTCATGTCGCGCTTCGGCGTCATGTTCTTCAACGACTCCGTCCGAGCCTTCGCGAACCTGCGGCGTGCCGCGAAGGACGGGGCCGAGCTCCGGTTCGTCGCGTGGCGCGGCCCGGCGGAGAATCCCTTCATGACGACGGCCGAACGCGCCGCGGCACCGCTCCTTCCGAACCTCCCCGCCCGCCGGCCGGACGAGCCGGGGCAGTTCGCCTTCGCGGACGCGGACAAAGTCCGGCGCATCCTGGCGGAGGCCGGTTGGACCGGGATCGACATCCAGCCGAAGGACGTGACCTGCACGCTCCCCGAGAGCGAGTTGATCCGCTACTTCTCCCGGTTCGGTCCGCTCGGCCTGATCCTGGGCGGGGCGGACGAGCAGACCCGCGCGCGGGTCGTCGAAACGGTCCGCGCCGCCTTCGAGCCCTTTGTGCAAGGCGCGGAAGTCCGCTTCACAGCGGCCAGTTGGCTGGTCGGCGCCCGAGCATCGTCCGCGTGAACGGGTGCCCGAAGGACCGGCCAAGCCCGGCCCGGCCCGCTCCCGAGCGGCGGTCCATGGCCCCGGCCGTCGCTTCGGGCGTCGATTCGACGACGTCCCGGGTCAGCGCCTGGCGAACTGAGCCCCGGTCGACTGCACGGCGTTCGCCGTCAACGCGACCCCGTTGAGCGTGAGTTGCTCTCCGAAGATGTCCGTGACCCTGATCGCGCCGCCGCACCCGCTGCCGTCGTCGGAGACGAAGTAGTTGTATTCGGCGCGCGACAGCTGACGCCAGCCGCTCCCCGCGCGTACTTCGAGCCGCGCCACCGGATTGCGGTGTCCGATGACCTGGATGCCGCACCAGTAGCGGCTGGACCCGGTCTTGTACCGGATCGAGACCGCGCCGGCGGCGCTCGGGCTCGCCAGCGTCCAGGTGATCGGGATCAGGCCGGCCGAGGGCTGGGCGAGTTTGGCGAAGGCCTCCGCGCTGAGGTCGATCTGACCGGGAGCGCAGTCCCCCGGGCACTCGTTGGTGATGCGGACCGTGATGGAGGCCCCGTTGGCCGCGCGGACGAGTACGTACGCCCCACACGCCTTGGCGGTCTCGTAGTCGGTGCTGTTCATCGCCCCGGTCAGTACGTCGCCGCTCGCGTCGTACATGCAGGCGCCCGAGCCGTCCGAGTCGTAGAACGTGGCGACTCCCCGGTACGTGGCACCGGGCCGTATGCGTCCCGCCAGCGGCGCGGACGCGGAACCGGTTCGCGGGGCGTCCGCGGCCGACGGCTTCGCCCGCGTGGCGGTCGGGCGGGCGGACTCCTTCCGCGGAGTCCTCTTGGCCGACGGCTTCACCGATGCTTCGGTCGCGCTGACGGACGCGGTCGGAGACACCGTCGCGGGCGGGACATCCCCCTGGGTGCCGGCGGCGGGCTTGGCCTCGGCGCCCCCGGTGTCGCCCTGGTGGTCGACAACCAGCCCCACGATCAAGGAGACGACGATCAGCGCCCCGGCCACCGCGATGAACAGCCACCGTCTGTGCACCGGACCTCCTTGACTGCCGCGACCTGCTTGCCGCGGGCGCGGGGTCAGCGATCGTCGCAGACCCGGGAGCAGTGCGGCAAGGATGAGTTTGTGGGGTGGTTGGGGCGCTGCCCCGTCAGATGGAGGTCCAGCGCCACGCCTTCGCGCTGAACGCGCACTTGATCCGCGCGCCGGCGGCGGTAGTGGTTGTCGCCCCGTGGTCGCTGTTCCGGCAGAACTGTCCCGCCGAGTAGCAGTTCCCCGAGTTGGAGACGACCGAGCATGTGCCGACGCTGTCCTGGCTGCCGCCACCACTGCCGCTGTCACTGTCACTGGCTGCGGCCTTGGCGGCCGCGGTCTTGGTCACGGTGACCGTGGGGCGGGGCTGCGTCTTGGTCTTGACGGTCTCGGTGACCGTCGGCGCGGGCTCGGGAGTGGCCGTCACGGTCGCGGTGATGGTCGTCGCGGGCTTGACTCTGGTCTCGACGGACTCCTGCCCGTCGCTGCCGCTGGCCGCGATGAGAGCGCCCGCGATGAACAGACCCGAGCCACCGACCCACATCAGAACGCGCTTGTGGAGCGGGCGGGAGTCGGGCGGGCGCGGCACCGGCGGTGCAGGCGGTGGTGTGGGTGTGTTGTACGGGCTGACCATCTCGTCCCCCAGGGCGTTTCAGGTGGAGTGACCGTAGTGCCCGACTGGTGATGCGTGGAGGACGTGTACGAGATGTGGCCATTCCGTGACCAGTGGCCCACCGGTACTCGTGTGCGGGATGGTGCCCCCAGGCCGCGATCGCGTGCAGTCCCCCTGGTCGTGGGGAGGGGCGGGTAACACCTGTTGCGGGAACGGCGAGGGGTATCGGTCCACGCTCTCCGCGATACCGACCCGTGACTCCGGCCCGATCGAGACTGCCCCTTCGGGCACGCCACTGTGCCTCGACGACCGGTGACGTCCGGCAGGTGGACCGCTAACGTCCGGGCGTGAGCCTGAACATCCCGCCGACACCACGCCCCGCCGCGCTGCCTCCGTACAGCCAGCCCGGCACGTGACCGAGGAGAGGGACGGCACGGCGTCCGTCCACGAGGCGGCCGGTCCGGCCGAACGAGTCGGCGGCGAAACCGCGTTCCGTCGGCACCGGACACGTACGGGATCGGCAGACCACGCCGGGCCGGACGGACCGACGGTCGCCGCGGCGCCCGAGGACGTCGTCATCGGCGAACCGCCGGGCCACGAACACTCTCGGACGACGCCGACCACGCCCACCGCGGACGAGAATCAACGGCCGCGACGCCGCGGCCCCGGACCCTTCACCCTGATCGTGGCGCCCAGTCTGCTGGCGCTGATCGGGGTGTCGGGATACCTGGCTCTGTCCGGCGGCTTCTCCCCCGAGCAGTCCCAGGGGCCGGATCCGGCGCAGACGTCCGTCGGCAACGTCGACGCCTCCTTCGTCCCTTGGCTGCGCAAGGCGGCCGATGCCTGCACGGTCGTCACCCCCTCCCTCCTCGCCGCCCAGATCGATCAGCTCTCCGGGTGGAGCAACGACAGCGCCAGCCTGTCGCAGCAGGGAATCGCAGGCTTCACGGACGCCCAATGGCGGACCTGGGGCCGGGACGACAACGCCAACGGCCGTTCCTCACCGCGCGATCCGGAGGACGCCATCATGGCCCTCGGCCGGCAGGACTGCTCTCTCGCCGAGAAGGTGACCGACCTCAGGACCGAGGGAACCGTCAGCGGCGACCTCGTGGACCTCACGCTCGCGGCGTACACGGTCGGAACGGACACAGTGAAGCAGGCCGGCCGCGTGCCCACGGACGCCCGCGCGTTCCTCAAGCAGGTCAAGGCGCGGCTTCCGCGGTACGACGCGCTCGTCCGTCGGACCCCCGACCAGAACGGCGGCCAGAACGCCTCCGCCGTACTGACCCATCCCGTCGGCACACTCACGGTCACCTCGTCCTTCGGATCGCGTACGCATCCGCTGACCGGGGTCACCAAGCTCCACACGGGAGTGGACTTCGGCGCACCTCAAGGGGCACAGGTGTCCGCCGCGCGCGACGGCCGGATCGAGTTCGCGGGCACGACCACGGCGTACGGCATCCGTGTGGTGATCGACCACGGCTCGATCGGCGGCAAGCGGCTGCAGACGACCTACAGCCACCTGTCCGCCCTTCAGGTCACGGCGGGCCAGACCGTGACCGCCGGCACCCCGGTCGGGATCGTCGGCTCCACGGGCCTGTCCACGGGACCCCATCTGCACTTCGAGGTACTGCTCGACGGCCAGTACATGGACCCGTTGCCCTGGCTCAGCACGGCCCGCTGAACCTTCACGCAGGCAGAAACGCAGGGGAGGCGACCGCAGCGGCTGTCCACCGCGGTCGCCTCCCCTGCGTACGAGGTTCAGCCGATGCGGTGCACCCGCTGGGTGGTGAGTTCGTAGCGGGCGCCGACGATGGCCAGCGCGCCCGAGTCCACCTTGGCGGCGAGGTCGGGCTCGGCCGCGAGGCGTGACCGTATGAGACGTATGTTGGCGTCGATCGTCGCGTCGATGCGCGCGTCGCCCTCCTTGCTCCGGTCGATGGCCGGGCTGATCTGGTCGGCCAAGTACTGGATGTGGGCGGGCAGTTCGTCGCCCGACTCGTCCGCCTGGACCGTGGCCTTCACGGCTCCGCACGACTGGTGGCCGAGCACCATGAGCAGCGGGATCCCCAGTTCGAGCACCCCGTACGCGAGGCTGCCGAGCACGGCCTCGTCGAGGACCTGGCCCGCGCTGCGTATGGTCATCAGGTCTCCGAGGCCCTGGTCGAAGACCAGCTCCGGAGGCACCCGGGAGTCGATGCAGCCGAGCACAAGGGCGAAGGGGTGCTGAGCGGTCGTCAGCGACTGCCGGACGGCGGGAGCCTCGTCGGGATGCCGCTCACGGAAAGTGCTCCAGCGGCGGTTGCCCGCGGCCAGCTCGCGCAGGGCCTCCTCGGCGGTGGTGGGCCGCTTGCGCGCGGCGGCGGTGGGGGGTGCGGCGGCCGCGGGTGCGGCGCCGACGGCCAGGCCGGCGCCGAGGACCGCGGTCCCGGTGAGCGCGGCGCGCAGGAGGGAGCGCCGGGCGGGGGGTGTCGCGCCGGAGAGCGGGGCGACGGATGCCGTCCGCGACGCGCGGACAGCTCTGTGGGGTGCTGGGTCAGAGATCACGAACGGGAACGTACGTCCGACCCGACACCCCTCCGTTCAGCTTGCCGAATCATGGACGGGCATCGACGAGCCATGATCAAGTGTTGAACCGTTCTTGGGTACTCCGAGGTGAGCCGTTGGCCAGAGTTCGGGTGGCGGAACAGCCGGACCCGAGCAGACGCCTACGACGTACACCGAGCGTGGGTCAGGAAGCGCTGTCGCGCACGTCCAGGTGGGACCACAGGTCCTCGACCGGCGGCTCCCCGGCGGCCTCTTCCGCGGCGACCGCCGCGGCGGCCTCCATCTCGGCACGCTTCGAGAACGCGACGGCACGGCGGGCCTTGGCGATGACCTCGGCCTGCTCCGCACCGAACCTCGCGGAATCGAGCCGGGCGTTGAAAGCCGTCAGCACCTCGGGGTTCATCACCTCGAGCGCGGCGCGCAACTCGGCGAGCGTCTGCGGGCCCTCGGCGAATTCAAGCTGGTACGGGTCCGATTCGAGCTGGTACGGATCCGAGTCGGCCTGCGGGCTCGGCTCGTGCGGTAGCGCGGACATGTGCGTGACCTCCGGTCTTGATGGCTCCACGGTACGCGGTTGATGTTCCCCGCCGTGCACGGGTACGAACGATCAGCAGCCCCCTGGCGACTCATTGACTCTGAGGCACGAGATGAGCGCGGAGCGTGACATCGACGAGAGATCCGGTCACGAAAGCCCCTCGTCGCGCCGGAGGTGGCGAAGAACACGTCTGAGCGAAATGCGCGGCCCGCCCGCCTGGAAGCCGCTCCGCCTCAGTGCGACTGACGCATCATCACACTCCCGCCAAATCCCTTGCGGCACAACCCCGTTGGGCCCGCCGACAAGAGTGCGGGACCACGGAGAAAGATCAAGTATGTCCATGATCAGGCGGCGATGTCGCTTTCCATACCGGGCGCCGCATTCGAGACCACCACTGGCGTTCACCGCGCGCGGGCACATACTCAGTCATGCGCTGCTGCTTCTCGGCTCCCCTCGCGGCCATGTCGGCCCTGCCCTCTCCCTGTGAAGTCCTACGTTCCGGCGCCCTCCTCGCCCCCACGCTGCTGCGGGCCGCCGCCGGAGCCCTCCACGGGTCCGTACGCAAGAGCCACGCCCATCACCCGGACGCCCTGGCTGCCGTCCATCTGGAACTGGTCACCCTGACCGAGGACCGCGCCGTCATCACCTGGTACACCGGGGTGCCCGGCACCAACGACGGGCTGGGCCACATGCTCCCCGCCGTCACGGAGGGTGAGGTCGTCTACGGCACCCACCCCGCCCGGCTGGACCGCAGCGCGGCGGAGGACCGGGCCACGGCGCACCACCATGTCGAGCTCACGGACCTGGAGCCGGGGCAGACGTACTACTACCAGGCCCGCTCACGGGGCGCGGCGGCCACGCCCACGCCGCTGCACCTCATCCGCGGCAACGCCGTCGGCACCAACCGCTACGGGCTCGGTTCGAGCGGGGGTCCGTACTCCTTCACCACACCGCAGCCCCCGCCGGGGCGGCATCTGCTGTCGATAGCGCTCTGCAACGACTTCCACATCGGGGAGACCACCGCCGGTCTGATGGCCGGCCTGCCCCTGCTGCGTGGCGTGGCGCAGGAGCCCGGGCTCGCGCCGTATCCGGAGATCATGAGCCGGGCCCTCGTCGAGGAGGCCCGGCGGCGCGGGGCGGATCTGCTGCTGGCCGCGGGGGACATCTCGGCCGGCGGCGCGCCGCGGGACCTGGCGGAGGCCAAGCGGATCCTGGACGGCTTCGGCAGTCACGGACAGGACTACTTCGTCGTACGCGGAAACCACGACCGGCCCCGTCACCGGGACGCGGGCGACTCCTTCCGCGAGAGGTTCCTCGGCGGCGGGGGGCCCGCGTACTTCGCCCGCGACCTCGGCGGACTGCGGATCATCGGGCTCGACACGTACGAGAAGGACGGCAACGGCGCCGACGCCGGCGGGCTCGGTGACGAGCAACTGTCCTGGTTCCGGGCCCGGTTGAAGGAGCGCGGGGACCAGCCCACCGTCGTGTTCGGCCACCATCCGCTGACCGTGCGGGACTCCCTCTTCCCCGTGGGCGGCGGGCAGCGTCTCGGCCGCCGCCAGGCCCGCGCCATCCTCGACGCCTACGCCTCCGCGCCCGGTGTCTTCCTCCACCACGCGGGCCACACCCACCGCAACAAGCGCACCCTCCTGCCACAGGCCCCGCACGTCACGTTGCAGGAGGTCAGTGCCGCCAAGGACTATCCCGGCGGTTTCTGCCTGCTCCGGATCCACTCCGGCGGCTACGCTCTCAACCACTACAAGACCAGCAGCGCCCCGGCCCGCGAATGGGGCGAGCGCAGCCGCCGGGTGGCCGGGGGGCTGTGGCCGCACCACGCCCTGGGCCGCGCGGTCGCCGACCGCAACAGCGTGACCGCCCACGACCTGTCCGGCGTCAGCCCTCTCAGCCTTCCGGCCCCGGCCCGAGCGCTATGAGGTCGCGGTCGCCGGGAGGTCGGGGCGGATCGGGTGGGCGTCGGGGGCGGCCGGGAGGGTGAGGACCATGGTGAGGCCGCCGCCGGGGGTGTCCTCGGCGGTGAGGGTGCCGCGCATCGCCTCCGCGAAACCGCGGGCGACCGCGAGGCCGAGGCCCACTCCGGCGCCGCGCGGGGCGTCGCCGTGGCGCTGGAAGGGTTCGAAGATACGGTCCTTGGCCGCGTCCGGGACGCCCGGGCCGCGGTCCACCACCCGGACCTCCACACGGTCGGCCATGGCACTCGCCGACACCAGGACCCGTTCCTCGGCGGCGCTGTACTTCACCGCGTTCTCGACGAGGTTGGCGACCGACCGCTCCAGCAGGCCGGGGTCGACGGCGACCATCGGCAGCGTCTCGGGGATGTCCAGTTCCACGCTGTCCTCGGGGATTCCGCCGAGGGCCATCGGGACGACCTCGTCGAGGTCGATCTCGCGGATCAGCGGCGAGACCGTGCCGGTCTGGAGCCTGGACATGTCCAGCAGATTGCCCACGAGGTTGTCCAGGCGGTCGGCGCCCTCCTCGATGCCTTCGAGCAGCTCCGCCTGATCCTCCTCCGACCAGGCCACGTCCTCCGAACGGAGCGAGGAGACCGCGGCCTTGATGCCGGCGAGCGGGGTGCGCAGATCATGGCTGACGGCGGCGAGGAGGGCGGTGCGGATGCGGTTGCCCTCGGCCAGCGCACGTGACTGGTCTGCCTGGGACTGCAGCCGCTGGCGGTCCAGGACCACCGCGGCCTGCGCGGCGAACGCGGCGAGCACCCGCCGGTCCTCCGCGGGCAGTACCCGCCCCGACAGCGCGAGGGCCATGTGGTCGCCGACCGGCATGTCGACGTCCGCGTCCTCGGGGCTCCGACAGGGCCGCGGGCCCACGCTGCCCGCACAGGTCCACGGATCGACGTCGCTGTCCCGTTCCAGCAGGGCGACCGACTCCATGCCGAACGTCTCCCGGACCCGCTCCAACAACGCCTCCAGGCTGGTCTCCCCGCGCAGCACGCTGCCCGCCAGGACCGAGAGGATCTCCGACTCGGCCCGCAGCCGGGCCGCCTGATGCGTACGCCGGGCCGCGAGGTCCACCACGGAGGCGACCGACACGGCGACACCTATGAAGATGGCGATGGCGACGATGTTCTCGGGGTCGGCGATCGTCAGGGTGTGCACGGGCGGGGTGAAGAACCAGTTCAGCAACAGTGAGCCCACCACGGCCGAGGCCAGCGCCGGGTGGAGTCCGCCGAGCAGGGCCGCCGCCACCGTGAGCGTCAGGAACAGCAGCATGTCGTTGGCCAGGCCGACCGAGGGCGTGACGCCGGTGAGCAGCAGTGTCAGGAGGGCGGGGCCGCCCACACCCACCACCCAGCCCCAGACGACCCGGGACCGGCCGAGCCGCGCGCTCCGGGCGACGGGCAGACCACGCCCTTTGCCCGCCTCGCCGTGGGTGATCAGGTGGACGTCGAGGTCGGGCCCCGACTCCCGGGCGACCGTGGCTCCGACGCCCGGGCCGAACACGTACTGCCATCCCTTGCGACGCGACACCCCGAGGACTATCTGCGTGGCGTTCACCCCGCGCGCGAAGTCCAGGAGGGCCGTCGGTATGTCCTCCCCTATGACGTGGTGGAAGGTGCCGCCCAGGTCCTCCACGAGGGTGCGCTGGACGGCGAGTTCCTTCGGGGAGGCGGAGGTCAGTCCGTCGCTGCGGGCGATGTAGACGGCCAGTACCTCGCCCCCGGCGCCCTTCTCCGCCAGCCGGGCGGCCCGGCGGATCAGCGTACGGCCCTCGGGACCGCCGGTCAGACCGACGACGATCCGCTCGCGGGAGCCCCAGATCTTCGACACCCGGTGCTCGTTGCGGTACTCGGTCAGGTACTCGTCCACCCGGTCCGCCACCCACAGCAGCGCCAACTCCCGCAGGGCGGTCAGGTTTCCGGGGCGGAAGTAGTTGGACAGTGCCGCGTCGACCTTGTCCGGCTTGTAGATGTTGCCGTGCGCCATCCGGCGGCGCAGCGCCTGCGGAGACATGTCGACCAGCTCGATCTGGTCGGCCCGCCGCACGACCTCGTCCGGCACGGTCTCCTGCTGTCGTACGCCGGTGATGGACTCGACGACGTCGCCCAGCGACTCCAGGTGCTGGATGTTGACCGTCGTGATCACGTCGATGCCGGCCGCGAGGAGTTCCTCGACGTCCTGCCAGCGCTTGGTGTTGCGCGAGCCGGGGATGTTGGTGTGGGGCAGCTCGTCGACGAGGGCCACCTGGGGGTGCCGGGCGAGCACCGCGTCCACGTCCATCTCGGTGAAGACCGTGCCCCGGTACTCCAGTTCCCTGCGGGGTGTCTGCTCCAGGCCGTGCAGCATCACTTCCGTACGCGGCCGGTTGTGGTGCTCCACGAACGCGACCACGCAGTCGGTGCCCCGCTCCACACGGCGATGCGCCTCGGAGAGCATCGCGTACGTCTTGCCGACGCCCGGCGCCGCACCGAGGTAGATCCGAAGCTTGCCGCGTGCCATCGTCTCGTCTCTTCGTCTCCACGGGCTTCAGCCTTCGAAGCGGTAGCCCATGCCCGGTTCCGTGATCAGGTAGCGGGGGTGGGAGGGGTCCGTCTCCAACTTGCGGCGCAGTTGCGCCATGTAGACCCGGAGATAGTTGGTCTTGTTGCTCTGGGAGACGCCCCACACCTCCTGGAGCAGGTGCTTCTGCGTGATGAGCCGCCCGGGGCTGGTGACCAGGATCTCCAGCAGGTGCCATTCGGTCGGCGTGAGGCGTATGTCGTGGCCGGCCCGGGTGGCCCTCTTGGCCAGCAGGTCGATGGTGAAGTCGTCCGTCGTGACCATGGCGGTCTCCCGGGCGAGCGGTGCGGTCTCGGTCCGGCGGACGGCGGCCCGCAGCCGGGCCAGCAGTTCGTCCATGCTGAACGGCTTGGTCACGTAGTCGTCGGCACCCGCGTCCAGCGCCGCCACCTTCTCGTCGGAGGCCCGGCGGGCGGACAGCACCAGGATCGGTACGCGGGTCCAGCCGCGCAGGGCCCTGATGACGTCCACACCGTCCATGTCCGGCAGGCCCAGGTCGAGGACGACCACGTCGGGCCGGCGCGCGACGGCGAGACGGAGCGCGGTGGCGCCGTCGGGTGCCGGGTCCACTCCGTACTTGCGGGCCTGAAGGTTGATCACCAGGGCCCGGACGAGCTGAGGGTCGTCCTCCACCACCAGTACCCGGGTCATCGGCGTACACCTTTCCTGTTGGGCGGAGGGCCGGGATCGTGCCGAACAAGCCTCACGGCTACGGGAGTTGACGAGACGAGGTACCGGCCAGGCCGCCAACTCCCGCATGGTGCGCGTAAGGCCATCAGCTCTTCGCCACAAGTTCCTTGAGCGCGATGTTGAGTTGGAGGACGTTGACCGTGGGCTCCCCGATGAAGCCGAGGGTGCGGCCGTCGGTGTGGTCGTCGACGAGCTTCTGCACCTCGGCGACGGGGAGGTTGTTCTTCTCCGCGACGCGGTGCACCTGGATGCCGGCGTACTGCGGGGAGATCGCCGGGTCCAGGCCGGAGCCGGAGGACGTCACCGCGTCGGCGGGTACGTCGGAGGGCTTGACCGTGTAGCCGGGCACCGAGTTGTCCTTGATGACCTTGGCCTTCGCCTCCGTGACCCACTTGATGAGGTCGGCGTTGTCACCCGAACGGTTGGTCGCGCCGGACAGGATCAGCTTGTACTGGGTGTTGACGGAGTTCGTCCCCAGACCGTTGGCGGGCCGCGGCTGGAAGTAGTCGAGGCTGTAGCCCTGTTGGCCGATCAGAGAGGAGCCGACGACCTGGCCGTTCGCCTTGATCTCCGAGCCGTTCGCCTTGCCGTTGAACAGGCCCTGGGCGACACCCGTGATCGCCAGCGGGTAGAGCGCCCCGCAGATCACGGTCAGGACGAGCAGGGCGCGCAGGCCCGCTCCCAGCAACCGGGCGGTGTTCGTGACGGAGTTGTTCATGAGGATCAACCGATTCCGGGGATCAGAGAGATGATCAGGTCAATGAGCTTGATGCCGATAAACGGGGCGACGAGCCCGCCGAGCCCGTAGATCCCCAAGTTGCGCCGCAGCAGGCGGTCCGCGCTCACCGGCCGGTACTGCACACCCCGTAGAGCGAGCGGCACCAGCGCGATGATGATCAGCGCGTTGAAGATGACCGCGGACAGGATCGCGGAGTCGGGCGAGGACAGCTGCATGATGTTGAGCTTGTCCAGGCCCGGATAGACCGCCGCGAACAGCGCCGGGATGATCGCGAAGTACTTCGCGACGTCGTTGGCGATGGAGAACGTCGTCAACGCGCCCCGGGTGATGAGGAGTTGCTTGCCGATCTCGACGATCTCGATGAGCTTGGTCGGGTTGGAGTCGAGGTCGACCATGTTGCCGGCCTCCTTCGCGGCCGACGTGCCCGTGTTCATCGCCACGCCGACGTCCGCCTGGGCCAGCGCGGGCGCGTCGTTCGTGCCGTCGCCGGTCATCGCGACGAGCTTGCCGCCCGCCTGCTCCCGCTTGATGAGGGCCATCTTGTCCTCGGGAGTGGCCTCCGCGAGGAAGTCGTCGACGCCGGCCTCGTCCGCGATCGCCTTGGCGGTCAGCGGGTTGTCACCCGTGATCATGACGGTCTTGATGCCCATGCGGCGCAACTCGTCGAACCGCTCGCGCATGCCGTCCTTGACGACGTCCTTGAGGTGGATCACGCCCAACACCCGGGCGCCATCGGCGTCTTCGACCGCCACGAGCAGCGGAGTGCCGCCCGCCTCGGAGATCCGGTTGGCCAGGGTGTCGGCGTCCTCGGACACCTCGCCGCCCTGCTCCCGGACCCAGGCCATGACCGAACCGGCCGCGCCCTTGCGGATCCTGCGTCCGTCGACGTCCACGCCCGACATCCGGGTCTGAGCGGTGAAGGCGATCCACCCGGCGCCGGACAGCTCGCCCTGGCTCCGCTCGCGCAGCCCGTACCTCTCCTTCGCCAGGACGACGATGGAGCGGCCCTCGGGCGTCTCGTCGGCCAGCGAGGAGAGCTGGGCGGCGTCGGCCAGGACGGCGTCTGCGGTACCACTCACCGGTACGAACTCGGCGGCCTGGCGGTTGCCGAGCGTGATGGTGCCGGTCTTGTCGAGAAGGAGGGTCGACACGTCGCCCGCTGCCTCGACTGCCCTTCCGGACATGGCGAGTACGTTCCGCTGCACCAGTCGGTCCATGCCAGCGATGCCGATCGCGGAGAGCAGCGCGCCGATCGTGGTCGGGATGAGACAGACAAGCAGGGCCACCAGGACGACCATGGTGAGGTGCGTGCCCGCGTAGTCCGCGAACGGCGGCAGCGTGGCGACGGCCAGCAGGAAGACGATCGTCAGCGAGGCGAGCAGGATGTTCAGCGCGATCTCGTTGGGTGTCTTCTGCCGGGCGGCGCCCTCGACCAGGGCGATCATGCGGTCGATGAAGGTCTCGCCCGGCTTCGTCGTGATCTTGATGACGATGCGGTCGGACAGCACCTTCGTACCGCCGGTGACCGCGGACCGGTCGCCGCCGGACTCGCGGATGACCGGGGCCGACTCACCGGTGATGGCCGACTCGTCCACGGACGCGACGCCCTCGACGACGTCACCGTCGCCGGGGATGATGTCGCCCGCCTCGCAGACGACCAGGTCGCCGACGCGCAGGTCGGTGCCGGGCACCTGCTCCTCGGAGCCACTGTCCTTGGACAGCCGGCGCGCGACGGTGTCGGTCTTGGCCTTGCGCAGGGTGTCCGCCTGGGCCTTGCCGCGGCCCTCGGCCACCGCCTCCGCCAGGTTGGCGAAGATGACGGTGAGCCAGAGCCAGGCGCTGATGGCCCAGCCGAACCAGTCGCCCGGATCCTTGAAGGAGAACACGGTCGTCAGGACCGAGCCCACCAACACCACGAACATCACGGGGGACTTGACCATCAGCCGCGGGTCGAGCTTGCGACAGGCGTCCGGCAGCGACCTCAGCAGCTGCTTCGGGTCGAAGAGACCCGCGCCGACGCGGCCCTCAGCGGACTTGTGCCCGGTGGGTACATCGCTGTGCGGCGCCCGGGTCGGAGTGGCTGTGGACATCGAGCCCTCTTGATCTTCTGAACGGGACTTGTCTGTGCGGGTGGTCATGACGCCAGCCCCTCGGCCAGCGGCCCCAGCGCTAGCGCCGGGAAGTAGGTCAGACCGGTGATGACGAGAATCGCGCCCACCAACAACCCGGTGAACAGCGGCTTTTCGGTGCGCAACGTGCCCGCGGTCGCGGGCACCGGCTTCTGCTCGGCGAGCGAGCCTGCCAGGGCGAGCACGAACACCATCGGCAGGAAACGGCCGAGCAGCATCGCCAGACCCAGCGTGCTGTTGAACCACTGCGTGTCCGCGTTCAGACCCGCGAAGGCCGAACCGTTGTTGTTCGAGGCCGAGGTGTAGGCGTACAGGATCTCGGAGAAGCCGTGCGCCCCGCTGTTGGTCATCGAGTTGCCCGGGGTCGGCAGGGCCATCGCCGCGGCGGTGAAGACGAGCACCAGTGCCGGGGTGATGAGGATGTAGCAGGCGGCGAACTTGATCTCGCGGGTGCCGATCTTCTTGCCCAGGTACTCGGGCGTACGGCCCACCATCAGACCGGCGATGAACACCGCGATGATCGCCATGATCAGCATGCCGTAGAGGCCGGATCCGGTACCGCCGGGCGCGATCTCGCCGAGCTGCATGCCGAGCATGGTGATGCCGCCGCCGAGTCCGGTGAACGAGGAGTGGAACGAGTTCACCGCGCCGGTCGAGGTCAGTGTCGTCGCCACCGCGAAGATCGACGAGGCGCCGACTCCGAAGCGGGTCTCCTTGCCCTCCATCGCCCCGCCCGCGACGTCGAACGCCGGGCCGTGGTGGGCGAACTCGGTCCACATCATCAGGGCCGTGAAGCCGATCCAGATGGTGACCATCGTGGCGAGGATCGCGTAACCCTGCTTGAGCGAGCCGACCATCCGGCCGAAGGTCCGCGTCAGCGCGAACGGGATCAACAGGAGCAGGAAGATCTCGAAGAGGTCGGAGAACGCGTTGGGGTTCTCGAAGGGGTGGGCGGAGTTGGCGTTGAAGTAGCCGCCGCCGTTGGTGCCCAGCTCCTTGATGGCCTCCTGGGAGGCGACCGCGCCGCCGTTCCACTGCTGCGAACCGCCGGTGAACTGGCCGACCTCGTGGATGCCGGAGAAGTTCTGGATCGCACCGCACGCGACGAGCACGATCGCGGCGATCACCGCGATCGGCAGCAGGATGCGGACGGTGCCGCGGACCAGGTCGGACCAGAAGTTGCCGAGCTCACCGGTGCGCGAGCGCGCGAAGCCGCGCACCAGCGCGACGGCCACCGCGATACCCACCGAGGCGGACAGGAAGTTCTGCACCGCCAGGCCGCCGGTCTGTACGACGTGGCCCATGGCCTGCTCGCCGTAGTACGACTGCCAGTTGGTGTTCGAGACGAACGACGCGGCGGTGTTGAACGCCTGGTCCGGGTCGATCGAGGAGAAGCCCAGCGAGCCGGGCAGGCTGCCCTGGAAGCGCTGCAGCAGGTACAGGAACAGCACACTCACCGCGGAGAAGGCGAGGACACCGCGCAGGTACGCGGGCCAGCGCATCTCCGTGTTGGGGTTGGCGCCGATGCCCTTGTAGATCCACTTCTCGACGCGCAGATGCTTGTCCGAGGAGTAGACCTTGGCCATGTAGTCGCCGAGGGGAACGTAGGCGAGGGCCAGTGCCCCTATGAGCGCCAGCAGCTGAAGGATGCCGGCAAGTACGGGACCCATATGTCTCTCAGAACCTCTCCGGGAAGATCAGGGCGAGGACGAGATAGCCCAGCAGGGCGACGGCCACGATCAGGCCGACGATGTTCTCGGCGGTCACAGCTTCGTCACCCCCTTGGCGACGAGAGCCACCAGCGCGAACACCGCGATCGTGGTGACGACGAAGGCCACGTCGGCCATCGCAAGCTCCTAGATGAGGTTCGAATCGAACGGACGATTAGAGGAAAGCGCCTCTCTGGCCGGATTCGAGCGCCGTTGACGGCTCCCATACGCAGGTTCGTACGGCCTTGACGGAACTCATACGGCGGGCTGATCCATCTGCGTGAAGCAATCCCCCCGGGCGCCTGAACAACGCCGGATCAGGCCCTCCGGGAGGATTGCCTCCGGCGTGCGGGATCAGATGCGGAACCGCAGCCGGCAGATCACCGCGTCCGCGCCCTTCTGGACGGCGTACGCGACCACGCCACCCGCTGGTTCCGCAGCAGCCGCTGCCACAGCCGGTCCGGCTCGACCTCGGGGATCAGCACGGTGACCCGGGTGCCGGGCCCGGCAGCGGCCGTCTCGCCCCCGGCGCGGTCCTCGGGGTCGGGGTGGCAGACGGTCGCCGCGCGCACCTCGTCGCCGAGCGAGGCGGCGGCGCTCAGGGCCTCCTTGACGCATCCTTGTCGCCGGTCACACGAGGACGTTGACACCGCCGTGACGGAACCATGTGCACGTACACACCGGGTCACATGTCCAGTTGCGCGCGGATGAGCGTGTCGATCCGCTGCCATGCCGGGGACGAGGCGTTGACCGTGCCCTGGATGAGGGCGGGGATCTCGGAGGCCGCGTCCAGCCCGGGCAGTTCGTCCGGGCCGTAGCGTTCCCGGGTCGCTTCGACGGCCCGGCGGGCCAGGTCGTCGATGCGGGGATCGTCGGCGTCGAGGCCGTACGCCTGGTCGTAGTCCAGGAAGAGCCGCCGCGGCGCCGGGTCGGCCAGGATCTCGGCCTGGTCGTGGAACAGTGCGAGCGCGCGGTCCGGGTGGGTGGCGAACACGAGGATCCACAGGTCGCGTTGCAGGTCCACCCACCGAGGCGTGAATCCCCAGCGGGCCAGGTCCGCCAGATGGGCGACGACCTCGGTGGGCAGCGGCGCCAGATCCCCGGCGGCGAGCCGGCGCAGGCGCCCCTGAGTTGCTTTCAGACCACGGATACGGCCGGTGAGCTCGTCGTCGATCTCGCGCAGCGCCTGCTGGAACTCCTCGTCGCCCGCCGATCTCAGGTCCCGGATACGGGCCAGCGGGACGCCGGCTTCGGCGAGCGTCCGGATCTTGATCAGGTCGATGACGTCGTTGGCGCCGTACCGCCGGTAGCCGGACGCGTCGCGGTCGGGCTCGGGGAGCAGGCCCTTGGCGTGGTACACGCGGATGGTCTTGACCGACACCCCGACGTGTCCGGCCAGCTGCCCGATGGTGATCACGCGGCCATCGTGCCACTTGACCCTGCCCCTGGGGCGGGGTTGCAGCATGGCCTCATGGCGAACACGAATGTCGATCGGGAGACCCTGCGCGAGTTGGCCGACGAGGGCAACGAGACCGCACTGGACCGGCTTGCCGACCTTGCCGACTCGGTCGGCGACCTCGGGGAGCTGAGCGAGCTGTTGGACGAGGGATCCATGCACGCGGGTTTCCTGCTCACCCGACGCGCGAAGGCGACCGGAGACCTGCGCGAGCTGCAACGCATCTCCGACGCCGGGTACGACGAGGCGGGGAACGAGCTGGACCGACTGCTGAAGGCTCCGGCCGACGGGCAGCACGACTAAGGAATCCGCCCCCGGCCGTTGCGGCCGATGCGGCTACGCTCCGGGCCTTGCGGCGATCGGCGCAAGGCCCCTGCCCATCCGCTCACCTGGCCGCGCACGCTGCACAGCGAGCGTCGCGCGCGGAGCGAGTGATCGGGTTTGCGGTCAGTCACCCGCGTGCCACGCCCGGCCCCCGAGTCACGTCGGGAATTCACCTCGCGGCAAGCATTGACAAGGTTGCGCAAGCTTGCCGACTATGGGCCACACAGAGTTCAGGCAGCGGTAACTGCGGAACGGAGTGGCAGCGTGGCCCCCACCTTGACCGACGTCGCGAAGCGCGCCGACGTGGCGCTTTCCACGGCCTCCCGGGCGTTCAACGACCCCCAGCGGCTGGGCCCGGAAACCTTGCGCAAGGTTCTGGAGGTTGCGCAAGAACTTGGCTACGAGCCACCGCCACCGCGTCCCGCCGAGTTGCCGTCCGACAGCGCCACCGTGGCCATGGTCGTGCCCGACATCGCCAACCCGGTCTTCGGTGCCTTCGTGAAGGCGGCGCAGAGCCAGGGCTGGCACCGCGGGCAGACCATCGTGCTCGCCGACACCGACTTCGATCCCGACCGGGAGCGGGAGGTGATCACGCAGCTGCGTGCCAGGTCGGCCGGGCTCGTCGTGTGCTCGCCCCGGCTCGACGCCGAGGACGTCCTCGCGCTCTGCGGCGACACCCCCGTCGTGCTCGTCAACCGCGAGACCACCACCGCGGACTGCGTCCTCGCGGACGCCGGTGACGGGCTGCGCCAGACCGTCGAGTACCTGGCGGCGCTGGGCCACCGTCACCTCGCGTACGTCCAGGGATCCCAGCACTCGTGGTCCAACAGCCACCGCGTCGACCTGGCTCGTGCCCAGGCCGAGCGGGTGGGCCTGGAGCTGGAGGTGCTCGGCTGGCAGTCCGAGACGGTGGCAGGCGGCACCGCCGCGGCGGCGGGCGTGATCGCGTCCGGCGCCTCCGCCGTCATCGCGCACAACGACCTCGTCGCCCTCGGTGTGATCGCCGGAGCGCGGCAGCTCGGAGTGCGCGTCCCGGACGACCTCAGCGTGGTCGGCATCGACGACATGCCGCTCGCCGCGACCGCGTACCCCGCGCTGAGCACCATCGCGGTCCCCATGGACCGGGCCGGGGCGCTCAGCCTGGAGATGCTCTCCCAGGCCATCGCCGACGAGCACCGGGAGCCGCGCACCCTGCGGCTGCCCACCCAGCTCGTGGTCCGCGGTTCCACCGGACCGGTCGCGACGACCCGCACACCTCCCGCCACCCGGGAGCACGCATGACGCACAAAGATCCGCCCCAGAACGACACCGCCGGTCTGAACGTCGTCGTCGCCGACCCCAATCTGGCACCCCTGCGGGACCAGTTCGAGGCCGACCTGCCCGGCCGGACCACCGTGAGCTGGCCCGACCCCGCGGACACCGGCGCCGTCGTCGAAGCGCTGCGCGACGCCGACGTGCTGGTGTCGGGGGTGTGCTCGCCCGAGATGGCGGCGGCGGGCAAGGGTCTGCGTCTGGTGCACGCCGCCGGCGCCGGCATCGACAAGATCGACGTCGCGGCGCTGCCGCCGGGCACCCTCGTCGCCAACACCTTCCATCACGAGGACTCGATCGCCGAGTACGTCGTGGCCGCCACGGTCCTGCTGCGGCGCGGATTCCTGCGTCAGGACGCGGCGCTGCGGCGGAGCACCTGGGACTCGCCCGCCCATTCGCCCGGCTCACCGTGGCCCGACGCGCTGGCGGACACCACGATCGGATTCGTCGGGTTCGGGCACATCGGCGCACGCACCTGGCAGCGTTTCCGGGCGTTCGGCGCCCGAGGCGTGGCCGTCACCCGACGCGGGGACGCCGACGCGGTGGCCGAGAGGCTCGTGTGGGCGGGGCGCGTCGACGATCTGGACGCGCTCCTGGACACCGCGGACGTGGTCGTGGTGTCGGTACCGCTCTCCGAGCGGACCACCGGGCTGATCGGCACGCCGGAACTGGCCCGCATGCGCGAGTCGGCCGTCCTGGTCAACGTCGGCCGCGGCCCGGTCGTCGACGAGGACGCGCTGTACGCCGCCCTGCGCGACGGCGTGATCGGGGGCGCCGCGATCGACGTCTGGTACGACTACCCGGCCTCGGGCAACACGGGGGCGCCGAGCCGCCACGCCTTCCACGAGCTGCCCAACGTGCTGATGACGCCGCACTCCTCGGGGCTCACCCGGCAGACCTTCGCCCGCCGGATGTCCGACATCACGGCCAACATCCGCCGGCTGGCGGCCGGCGAAGGGCTGCACAACATCGTGGAGAGGGTCCGATGAGCAAGCACGACACCATCGTCTCGGCGGACGTCATCGTGACCAGCCCCGGACGCAACTTCGTCACACTCAAGATCACCACCGCCGAGGGGCTGGTCGGCTGGGGCGACGCCACCCTCAACGGCCGCGAACTCGCCGTCGCCTCCTACCTCCGCGACCACGTCGCCCCGCTGCTGATCGGCCGCGACCCGGCGCGTATCGAGGACACCTGGCAGTACCTGTACCGCGGGGTGTACTGGCGGCGCGGCCCGGTCACCATGACCTCCATCGGCGCCGTCGACCTCGCCCTGTGGGACATCAAGGGCAAGGCCACCGACCAGCCCGTCTACCAGCTCCTCGGCGGCGCCGTCCGCGACCGCGTCCTCACCTACACCCACGCCACCGGCTGGGACGTCCCGCAGCTGCTCGACTCCCTCGACGCCCAGCGCGAGCGCGGCTTCCAGGCCATCCGGGCCCAGACGGGCGTGCCCGGCCTGGACATCGTCTACGGCGTCGGCAGCCGGGACGCCGAATACGAGCCGGCCGGCCGCGGCGCCGCCCCCGTCGAGGAGGTCTGGGACACCGCTGCCTATCTGCGGCACGCCCCCGGCGCGCTGGCCGCGGCCCGCGAGCACGTCGGGCCCGAGGTCAAGCTCCTCCACGACGCCCACCACCGCCTCACCCCGAACGAGGCCGCACGCCTGGGCCGCGCTCTGGAGGACGTCGACCTCTTCTGGCTGGAGGACGTCACCCCGGCCGAGAACCAGGAAGTGCTGCGCCATGTGCGCCGGCACACCACGACACCGTTGGCGATCGGTGAGGTCTTCAACACCGTCTGGGAATGCCAGACGCTCATCACCGAGCAGCTGATCGACTACATCCGCACCTGCGTCACGCACGCCGGCGGCATCAGTCACCTGCGCCGCATCGCCGCCCTGGCGGAGGTCTGGCAGGTGAAGCTGGGTCCGCACGGCCCCTCGGACGTCTCACCCGTCGCGCTGGCCGCGTCCCTGCAAGTCGGCCTGTCCACCCCGAACTTCGCCATCCAGGAGTACATGGGCTACGAGCCGCTGGTCCACGAGGTGTTCCGGCACGACTGGAGCTACGCCGACGGGTACCTGCACCCCGGCGACGCCCCCGGCCTCGGTGTCGAGGTCGACGAGGCGCTGGCCGCCCGGTATCCCTACGAACCCGCCTACCTGCCCGTGGCCCGCCGCCGCGACGGCTCGATGACGGACTGGTGAGATGACGACCACGGACCTTCCCACCCTCAACTCCCGTACGGTTCCCGCCTCTTCACTCCTGCACCGGCGCACGCTCGCCGAGACCGGCATCGTGCACCTGGGACTCGGCAACTTCCACCGCGCCCACCAGGCCGTCTACACCGCGGCCGCCCTCGACCACACCGACGGCCCCTGGGGGATCCTCGGAGTGGCGAGCCGCTCGGCGGCCGTGGCCGACGCGCTGCGGGCCCAGGACTTCCGCTACGGCGTGGTCGAGATCTCGCCGACGGGATCCCGCGTCACGGTTCCCGCCGTGCACACCGGAGCCCTGGTGGCCACGCGGCAGCCGGACGCCGTCCTCGACGCCGTCGCCGCCCCGGCCACCAGGATCGTCTCGCTCACCGTCACCGAGCACGGCTACACCTTCTCGCCGCGCACCGGGCACCTCGACACCGACCACGACGGCGTACGGTCCGACCTGCGCGGGGACACACCGCCGCGGACCACGATCGGCCTGATCGTACGAGGGCTGCAGCGCCGCCTGCGTTCGCACGCCACACCCGTCACCGTGCTCAGCTGCGACAACCTGGCCGGTAACGGAGGGCAGACCGAGCGCCTGGTGCGGGAGTTCACCGAGGCGCTGCCGGCCGCCGAGCGCGACGAACTCCTCCCGTGGCTGGCCGGCGCCGTGACGTTCCCGAACACCATGGTCGACCGGATCGTCCCGGCCACCACCGACGCGTACCGCCGAACCGTCGCCGACCACCTCGGCCTGCGGGACGAAGTCCCCGTGCCCGCCGAGCCGTTCACGATGTGGGTCCTGGAGGACCGCTTCGCCTCCGGCCGACCCGGCTGGGAGCACGGCGGGGCGCTGTTCACCGAGGACGTCGAACCGTACGAACTGCTCAAACTGCGGCTGCTGAACGGCACCCACTCGCTCATCGCCTACCTCGGCGCGCTCGACGGCCGGGCCACCATCCCGGACGCGATCGGCCGGCCCGTCGTCGCCGATGCCGCGCGCCGCGTCCTGCACGACGACTACCTGCCCAGCCTCACCGTCCCCACCGACCTGGACCTCGACGCCTACGTGGCGCAGCTCTTCGACCGCTGGGCCAACACGGCTCTCGGGCACCGCACCCAGCAGGTCGGCTCGGACGGGTCCGTCAAGCTGCGCCAGCGGGTGCCGGACCCGGCACTCAGGCAGCTGCGGGGTGGGCGGATGCCGCACCATCTCGCGCTGACCGTCGCGGCGTACCTGTGCTGCATGGCGCCGCCCACCGGCCTCGATCCCGGTCCGCACGCCGCCGCGATGGCGGACCCGGCACGCGAGGGGCTGCGGCGGGAGGCCGAACGCGCCACGTCCGTACGGGACTTCGTCACCGCCGTCATCAGCGGCGGGCTGCTCGGCGACGATCTCGCCGAGCACCCCGAATTCACCGAGCGGGTCGCCGAGTTCATCGGCATCCTCGCCCGGCACGGCACGGACGCGGCGGCGGGCGCCGCGGCCGAGGCCGCCGACTCGGAGCCGCTGCTGACGGCCTGAGCTCCAACCCAACCTCTCTCACAAGGATGTGAGACCGTGTCAGTTCCCCCGACGCCCACCAGAACCAGAGCCGCCGTACTCCACGGCCCGGACGACCTCCGCGTCGAAGAAGTCCCCCTGCGCCCCCTCGGCCCCGACGAGGTGCTCGTCGAGATCGACGCCGTGGGCGTCTGCGGCTCCGACATGCACTACTTCGCGAGCGGACGCAACGGCCAGAACGTGCTCAGGCAACCGACCGTCCTCGGCCACGAGGCATCCGGTGTCGTCACGGCGGCCGGCCCCCGGGCCGGTGTCGAGGCCGGTACCCCGGTCGCGATCGAACCCGCCCTCGGCTGCGGCACCTGCCAGACCTGCCGTTCGGGCCGCTACAACCTCTGTCCGCACGGCACCTGCCTCGGCTCACCGCCGACGCACGGCGTCCTCGCCGGACACGTCGTCGTCCCCGCCCGGGCCGTCCATCCGCTGCCGGACGGGGTTCCGCTGGAACTCGGTTCACTGATCGAGCCGTTGGCCGTCGCTGTCTGGGCCGTGCGGCGGGCCCAAGTCGCCTTCGGACACCGGGTCCTGATCACCGGAGCCGGACCGATCGGCATCCTCGTGGCCCAGGTGGCGCGAGCCGCGGGCGCCGCCGAGGTGATCGTCACCGATGTGATCGACGCCCGGCTCGACCGGGCCCGCAAGCTCGGCGCCACGGCGGTGGTCAACACCGCCACGCAGGAACTCGAACTCACCGGCATGGACCGGCTGTTGGAGTGCTCGGCCCACCCCGCCGCACTCTGGCAGGGGCTTCGTACCCTGAAGCCCGCCGCACGCGCCACCGTCGTCGGTCAGGCCGCTCCCGCCGTCGACGGACTGCCGCTCGCGCACCTCCAGCGGTGGGAGATCGACCTCGTCACCGCGTTCCGCTACGCCCACGCGTTCCCCACCGCGCCGGCCCTGGCGGCCGACGGCCGGGTGGACCTCGCGTCCGTCCTCACGGGCCGCTTCCCGCTCGACCGTGCCGCCGACGCCCTGCGCGCACCGGTCATGGACCCGACGCACCTGAAGGTCGTCGTCCGGCCGCACGGCACCGCTGCCTGAACATCCAAGGCCGACAACCGCGTTGAGGCGGCCCGCCCGGTTCGCCGCACCCCTCCTACCACGACGCACCCATCCGTGCCGCGACGCGCTCCTTCCCTACCGCGACGTCCCCCTTCCCTACCGCGCTGTCCCCCTTTCGTCCCCGATGCCCATCCCGTTCAAGGAGGCATGGCTGATGGACACGTCCACCGGACCCATGGCAAGCGACTCCGCACCACCCGCTCCCACCAAGGACGCTCCCGCCGACCCGCGCGCCGTCCGCCGCGCCGCCTGGGCCGGCCTCGTCGGCACGGCGCTCGAACAGTACGACTTCGTCATCTACGGCACCGCGTCCGCCCTGGTCTTCGGCGACCTGTTCTTCCCCAACGCCACACCTGCGGTCGCCCTCCTGGCCAGCTTCGCGGCCTACGCCGTCGGGTTCGCCGCCCGGCCCCTCGGCGGCCTGTTCTTCTCCCGTTACGGCGACCGGCTCGGCCGTAAATGGGTACTGGTCACCACGCTCTTCCTGATGGGCGTCTCGACGTTCGCCATCGGGCTGCTGCCGACGTATTCCCAAGTCGGCCTGCTCGCCCCGGCGTTGCTCGTCCTGTGCCGTTTCTTCCAGGGCTTCGGAGCCGGTGCCGAACAGTCCGGCGGCGCCACCCTGCTCACCGAGACGGCGGTGGTCGGACGGCGCGGCAGGCTCGCCTCACTCGTCATGACCGGCGCCGCCCTGGGCACCGTACTGGGCGCCCTCGCCTGGATCCTCGCCCAGACGCTGTCCGAGGAAGCCCTGATGAGCTGGGGCTGGCGGGTCGTCTTCGCCAGCAGCCTGGTCGTCACGGTCGTGGCCGTCCTCATCCGGCGCAGGCTCAGCGAGAGCCCGGTCTTCCAGGAGCTGAAGGAGCAGCACGAGAAGCCCAAGTCGCCGGTGGCGGAGGTGTTCCAGCACGGCCGCAAGCCCATGCTCCTGGTGCTGTTCATGAACGTCGGCATCAGCGCGCAGTCGTACACCTACCAGGTCTTCATGGCCTCGTACCTGGTCTCCACGGTCGGCGTCGACCCCTCGTTCGTGCCCAAGGTGCTGATGATCGGGGCGACCTGCGGCGGTATCGCGGCGATCGGATTCGGCATCCTCTCTGACCGCGTCGGGCGCAGGCCCGTGTACATGGCGATCCTGGCCGCCCTCGTGCTGCTGCCCGGACCGACCTTCATCGCGCTCAACACCGGGTCGCCGTACGCCATCACCGTGGCGATCGTCATCGGCTTCGTGCTGGCCGGACAGGGCGCGGTCGGTGTGCAGATGAGCTACTTCCCCGAACTGTTCGGCAGCCGCTACCGCTACGCCGGAGTCACCCTGGGCCGGGAGTTCTCCTCGGTGCTGGGCGGCGGTGTCGCCCCGCTGATCTGCGCCTCCCTGCTCACCGCGTTCTCCGGTTCGTGGGTGCCGGTCGCCGCCTACATGACCCTGATGATGATCATCAGCCTGGTCGCGGCCCGGATGGCGCCGGAGACCCGCGACCGGGACCTCACCCTCCTCACCGACGCGACGGCCCCGCAGAAACCCGCGGCCGGAACGAACACCCCGTGACCCACCCCCTCTCCGCCCACCGGGCCGAACCCACCGACGCACTGCTGCACACCGGAGTCGTGGGGGGGGGGGGGCGCCCCCCCCCCCCCCCGCCCGGCCCCCCCCCCCCCCCGGGGGCGGGGGGGGGGGGGGGGCGGCGCGGGGGGCACGGCGTGAAGTCGGCGACAACCCCCACCCCGGACA
>NZ_JBIRTJ010000018.1:105612-259727 GCF_044334695.1 Streptomyces sp. NPDC020747
CCGTAACCAACCCCGCGGCCCCCCCCCCCCCGCCCCCCCCGGCCCCCACCCACCCGCCCCCCGGCGCCACCCCGGCGGGGGGGCGGGGCCCCCGCGGGACGTCCGGGGGGCGCCCCGCCAGAGCCGGGACCTGGTCGTCCTGATGGGTCTGCGAGGTCGCTCGGCTTCTCTTAACGGAAGCTTGACGCCCACGGCGGCCTCATCCGTGGGCCTGTGCGTCACTCTCTGCATACGCTGATGCCGCCGTCCGCGTGATGGCCGGAAACCGCATGCCGAGCCGGACATCTGGAGCACGCCGATGGCCACCACCGAACACCCTCCGCCCAGTCGCCTGCGCGCCTGGATGCTGGAGGGGCTGTCCGACATGGGCAAGGGCCGGCAGCCGGCGCCGCGGCCCGCCGAGCCGGAGCCCGTGCACAAGGGACAGCGCTGGTGGCGGGTGATGTGCCTGACCGGCGTCGACTACTTCTCCACGCTCGGCTACCAGCCGGGCATCGCGGCTCTCGCCGCCGGGCTGCTGTCACCCGTGGCCACCATCGTGCTGATCGTCGTCACGCTGGCGGGCGCGCTGCCGGTGTACCGGCGGGTGGCCGAGGAAAGCCCCCACGGCGAGGGCTCGATCGCCATGCTGGAACGGCTGCTGACCTTCTGGAAGGGCAAGCTGTTCGTCCTGACCCTGCTCGGTTTCGCCGCGACCGACTTCCTGATCACCATCACCCTGTCGGCCGCCGACGCCTCCACCCACCTGGTGGAGAACCCGCATCTGACCGACGCGCTGCACGACAGACAAGTGCTGATCACGCTGGTACTCATCGCTCTGCTCGGCGCGGTGTTCCTCAAGGGCTTCCTGGAGGCGATCGGCGTCGCCGTGACGCTGGTGGGCCTCTACCTGGCGCTCAACGTGGTGGTCGTGGTGACCGGGCTCTGGCACGTGGCCACCGAGGGGCATGTGATCAGCGACTGGTCCACCGCCCTGACCGCCGAGCACGGAAACGTTTTTGCCATGGTGGGCGTGGCCCTGCTGGTCTTCCCCAAGCTGGCGCTCGGCCTCTCCGGCTTCGAGACCGGCGTGGCGGTCATGCCGCACGTCAAGGGCGACCCCAGTGACACCGAGGAGAACCCCGAGGGCCGTATCCGCGGCACGAAGAAGCTGCTGACCACGGCCGCGCTCATCATGAGCGTGTTCCTGATCGCGACCAGCTTCATCACCACGCTGCTCATCCCGGAGAAGGAGTTCCAGTCGGGCGGCGAGGCCAACGGCCGCGCGCTCGCGTATCTGGCGCACGAGTACCTCGGCAGCACCTTCGGCACGGTCTACGACGCGTCCACCATCGCCATCCTGTGGTTCGCCGGCGCCTCCGCCATGGCCGGGCTGCTCAACCTCATGCCCCGCTATCTGCCCCGCTACGGCATGGCCCCGCACTGGGCGCGCGCCGTCCGCCCGATGGTGATCGTCTTCACGCTGGTCGGGTTCCTGGTCACATGGATCTTCGACGCGGACGTCGACGCGCAGGGCGGCGCGTACGCGACCGGCGTCCTGGTCCTCATCAGCTCGGCCGCGATCGCGGTGACCATCGCCGCGCGCAAGGCCGGCCAGCGCAACTGGACCGTCGCCTTCGCCGTGATCTCGGCGGTGTTCCTCTACGTCACCGTCGCGAACGTCATCGAACGCCCGGACGGTGTGAAGATCGGCGCCTGCTTCATCGCCGGCATCATCCTCGTCTCCCTCCTCTCACGCCTCGCCCGCGCCTTCGAACTCCGCGTCACCAGCGTGACCTTGGACGGCATGGCCCAGCGGTTCGTACGGGACATCGCCAGCCGCCGGATCCGGTTCATCGCCAACGAACCCGACAACCGCGACATCACCGAGTACCGCGAGAAGATCGAGCAGATCCGCGCGGACAACGACGTCCCGGCCCAGGAGGACTTCGTGTTCGTCGAGGTCACGGTCCTGGACCCGTCGGAGTTCGAGGCGGGCCTGACCGTACGCGGCGAGGTCCTGCACGGCCGCTACCGCGTCCTCACCCTGGAGTCGTCCTCCGTCCCCAACGCCCTGGCCGCCCTCGTCCTGCACGTCCGCGACACCACCGGCTGCATCCCGCACATCTACTTCGAGTGGACCGAGGGCAACCCCTTCACCAACTTCCTCCGCTTCTTCCTCTTCGGCCAGGGCGAGGTCGCCCCCGTCACCCGCGAGGTCCTCCGCGAGGCGGAACCGGACCGGGCGCGACGGCCGCGGGTACACGTCGGCTGAACCGGCCCGGGCCTGCGGCACCGGCGTACAACTGCCTGAAGCCGGTCAGCCGTTGCGGTACAGAGCGGTGAGCAGTTCGATCGCCGCCTGGGTGGCCGGGTGCGGGTCGTCCCGCCACCAGGCGAGGCGTACGGCGATGGGCTCGGCGTCCCGGACCGGGCGGTAGACGATGCCGGGCCTGGGGTACTGGTGGGCGGTGGACTCCGCCGTCAGGCCGATACAGCGGCCGCTGGAGATCACGGTGAGCCAGTCGTCGACGTCGGACGTCTCCTCGGTCGCCGGGCGGGCGTCCGGCGGCCACAGTTCCGCGGTGGTGGTGCCGGTCCGCCGGTCGATCAGCAGGGTGCGCCCGCCGAGATCCGCGAGCCGGACGGAGCGGCGCCCGGCCAGGGCGTCGTCGGCGGCCAGGGCGCACAGGCGTCGTTCAAGGCCGACGATGGCGGAGTCGAACCGCCGGTCCTCCTCCAACGGCCTGCGCACGACCGCGAGTTCGCAGGCGCCTTCCGCCAGACCGGCGGTGGCGGAGTTGACGCGGACCAGCCGCAGGTCCGTCTCCGGTTGCGTCTTGGCCCAGCGGCGCTGGAAGGCCGACGTGTGGCGGCCGAGCGCCGACCAGGCGTACCCGATCCGCAGACGCGTGTGCCCCGACCTGGCCTCCTGGACCAGATCGGCCACCTCGCCGAGCACCCGCCGGGCGTGGGCCACCACGCGCAGCCCCGCCGGGGTCGGCGCCACCTCGCGCGAGGTGCGGCGCAACAGCCGTACTCCCAGGGCTCGTTCGAGCGAGGCCAGGGTCCGCGACACGGCCGCCTGGGAGACGCCGAGCGCGATGGCCGCGTCGGTGAAGGTGCCCTCGTCGACGATCGCGACGAGACAGCGCAACTGCCGTAGCTCCACATCCATGACTGAAGCGTATAGATAATTCACCAGGTGCATTTTGCGCAATGGTCGCCGTGTCACACGATCGAAGCATGCGAGCCGCTCCCGCACCTGGCACCACCGCCTCCGTACACCCCCCAGCCGCGCCACTGCCCGCGGCGCCCCCGCGCCGGGCGGCGCCGGATCTCCCGGACCCGCAGCCGGCCGGACGCGCACGGCAACTCGCCGGTGTGGCCACGATGATCGGCAGCGGTCTGTCCACCCAGACCGGCGCCGCGATCGGGTCCCTCGCCTTCCCCGTGCTCGGTCCCGTCGGGGTCGTCGCGGTCCGCCAGTACGTCGCCGCGGTCGTCCTGCTGGCCGTCGGCCGACCACAGCTGCGGTCGTTCACCTGGTGGCAGTGGCGGCCGGTGCTGCTCCTTGCCCTGGTGTTCGGGACGATGAACCTGTCCCTCTACAGCGCCATCGACCGCATCGGCCTGGGACTGGCGGTGACCCTGGAGTTCCTGGGCCCGCTCGCCATCGCCCTCTCCGCCGCGCGCCGCCGCGTGGACGTCTGCGCCGCGGTCGTCGCCGCAGCGGGCGTGGTGACGCTGATGCGCCCGCAGCCTTCGACCGACTACATCGGGATGGCCCTGGGCCTGCTCGCCGCCGCCTGCTGGGCGTCGTACATCCTCCTCAACCGGACCGTCGGGCAACGCGTCCCCGGTGCGCAGGGCTCGGCCGCCGCGTCGGGGGTCTCCGCCCTGATGTTCCTGCCGGTCGGCGTCGTCCTGGTGCTCCGGCACCCGCCGACCGCCGAGGCCGTCGGTTACGCCGTCGCCGCCGGGGTGCTCGCCTCGGCGGTGCCGTACCTCACGGACATGTTCACCCTGCGCCGCGTTCCGGCCCAGGCCTTCGGGCTGTTCATGAGCGTCAACCCCGTCCTCGCCGCCGTGGTCGGCTGGATCGGCCTCGGCCAGAACCTGGGCCTGCCGGAGTGGGCGAGCATCGGGGCCATCGTCGCCGCCAACTCCCTCAGCATCGTCACGCGGCGCACCTGACCGGTGCGTGATCCTCACGTGTCGTCCACCGGCCACGACGACCGAAGGAGTACGCGTGTTCGGTCGGAGGCAGAGCCCGCGGACGTCGCACCACCTGCAACTCGAAGCCGGGTAGCCTCTGTTCACGTCAAGCGGAAGCTCGTGGACCACCGGCTCGTGACCCTTCGAGGCAGCGAAGGGGGGCGGAGTGCCGACCGAGGGGAGACAGCCAGATGACGGAGCCGTCGACAGGCGACTTCGATGCCACCGCCGGTGGGGTTGGCGACAGAGTCGGCCGGTATCGGCTGCTCAGAACCCTCGGCGCGGGCGGTATGGGCAGGGTCTGTCTGGCGCGTTCGGAAGGCGGGCGCACGGTCGCGGTCAAGCTCATCAAACCGGAGCTGGCCGCCGAACCCGAGTTCCGCGAGCGCTTCCGGCTGGAGGTGGCGGCGGCGCGCAGGGTGAGCGACCGCTGGACCGCACCGGTCCTCGACGCCGACACCGAGGCCGAGACTCCGTGGGTGGCCACCGGCTACATCGCGGGGCCCTCGCTCGAACACATCGTCTCGCCCGACGGGCACGGGCCGCTGCCCGCCCCGTCCGTACGCACCCTCGCCCATGGACTCGCCTGTGCCCTGCTCGACATTCACGGCGCGGGACTGGTCCACCGGGACCTCAAGCCCTCCAACGTCCTGATCACCATCGACGGCCCCCGGGTCATCGACTTCGGCATCGCGCGGGCGCTGGACGCGGTACCCGGGTCGACGCCGACCAGCTCGGGCGCGCTGGTCGGTTCGCCCCGCTTCATGTCGCCGGAGCAGCTGAGGGACGAGCCGGTGGGCCCGGCCGCCGATGTCTTCTGCATGGGCACGGTACTGGCGTACGCGGCGACCGGGCAGACGCCGTTCGGCGGTGGCGGTTCCGGCGGGGTTCACGCCGTGATGTTCCGTATCGCGCAGGAGGAGCCGGACCTGACGGGGATCGAGGAGCCGGTACGGGGACTGATCGCCGACTGCCTCGCCAAGGATCCGGCTGCCAGGCCGACTCCCCAGGAGGTGGTCGCACGGATGCGACCGGCGACGACCGACACCTCGTCGCCGCCGTGGCTGCCCGCCCGGATCATCGCCGAACTGGGGCGCAGCGCCGTCCAGTTGCTCGACACGGACACGCCGCCGCACGCGAGCGCCATGGCCGCGCCGGCCACCTTCGTGTCGTCGCCCGCACCGGCCGCACCCTCGCCGTCGTCCGCCGCCTCGCTCGTGACCTGGGAGGAACCTCCCGCGTCGGAGCGGTCGGAACGGTCGGAGTGGGGAACCCAGGTCGTGCCGAAGCCGGACCACGGGCGCACGGAGTCGACCCCTTCGCCGGGCCCTCGCCGGGCGGGCAGGGGCCGACGGGCCGCGCTCGCGCTGGCGGCCGCCGCCGTGGTGGCAGGGGGCGCGTACGCCGCGTCGGGCGCCGATCTGCCGCTGCCGTCCGGGGAGTCGGAATCCGACTCTGTCTCCGGCTCCGGTGAGAACGGCGGCGGGACATCCGATGTGCCCAAGGCGTTCGTGGGCATCTGGGCGGGCGAGGTCGAGCGGGACGGGAAGCCGACCGATCAGTTCCGTCGGTTCGTCGTCTCGTCGGGGCAGGTGGGCGAGGTCGTCGCCACCAGCATCAGCCTCGGCAAGGAGTACGAGTGCAAGAGCGACGGCAAACTCGCCGCCGAGCCGTCCGCCGGCGGTACGTCGCTACGGCTGGACACCAAGGTCGTCAGCAGCGTCCCCCCGGGCTCGTGCTCGGCCCTCGGCGACCATGTACTTTCCCGGGCCGACGGTGACTCCCTCCGCTGGGAAGCGGCGGGGCGCACCGCCGAACTGCACAGGATCGAGGGTCCGGAGAAGCTGCCCGAGGACCTGCTCGGCACCTGGCAGCGCCCGCTGGCCAACGGTGGCACGCAGCGAATGACCATCGAACGGACACCGGTGGGCAGCCCGGCCGCCACATTGGTCTCGGACAGCGGCGACGAGCACTGCGAGGCCGACATGGACCTGGTCTCGGTGGGGGACGCTAACGACCCGGCACGCTTCGCACCACCGGCGATCGACCGGTCCGCCTCCTCCGGCCCCTGCCTGCGCGGCGGCTCCTCCACACTGCGCACCGAGGGCGACACACTCGTACGCGAACTGTCCGACGGGCGACGGCTCACGTATACGCGGGTCTGAGGAGTGACCCTGATGGCCGACGCCCATGCATGCCCGGCGTCCGGTCGGCGTGGCTCAACGGCCCACGTCCATGCGCTGCGTGCCGATGACCGACAGCAGTCGCAGCGCCTCCTCGGAGGGTGAGCCGGGGGTGGCTGTGTAGATCACGACCTGCTGGTCCCGGCCGGTGATGTCGAGGGCGTCGCAGTTGACGGTGACCGGGCCGACCAGCGGGTGCTGGAAGGTCTTGCGCAGGGTGGGCTCGGCGCTCACGTCGTGGGAGGACCACAGCCGGGTGAACTCCTCGCTTCCGGCGAGGAGTTCACCAACGAGCCCGGTGAGTTCGGGGTCTTCGGGATAGCGAGCGGCGGTGGCGCGCAGCCGCTGTGTCGCGTTGCGGGCGAAGGCGTCCGCGTCAGACACTCCGTACAGCCGCCGCCCCTGCGGGTGCGGCCCGAGGAAGACACGGCGTACGAGGTTGCGGTCGCGCCGCGGAACGGCGGAGAAGTCCTCCATGAGGGCGGCCGCCAGCTCGTTCCAGGCGATCACCTCGAACGACGCGGAGGTCACGATCGCGGCGGCCCGGGGCAGCCGGCTCAGCAGGTCGAGGATGCTCTGCCGTACCTCGCGCGAGGGCCCGGGCGGCGGGCCGGGCGGTGCGCCGGCCAGGTGGTGGAGGTGGTCGCGCTCGGCGTCCGACAGGCGAAGGGCCCGGGCCAGCCCGGCCAGTACCTCGCGCGACGGGCGCGGGCCGCGGGCCTGCTCCAGGCGCGTGTAGTACTCGGCCGAGATGAAGGCCAGCTGCGCCACCTCCTCGCGGCGCAGTCCCGGCGTGCGGCGGCGCGGCCCGGCGGGCAGCCCCACGTGGGCGGGGGTGATCCGCTCGCGCCTGCTGCGCAGGAAGTCCGCCAGTTCTCGTCTGTCCACACCCCCAGTGTGCGCGGGTGGAGTGGGCCCATCCAGGTACCGCCGGTGCCTGGATGGGCTCCAGGGACCGGCGCAGGCTCGAAGCCATGGACAACACACCCACCACCGACACATCCGCCGCCCCCACCGCTCTTGGCCTGCTGGACGGCAAGGTCGCCTTCATCACCGGCGCCGGTCGCGGTATCGGCGCCGCCGCCGCGCGGCTGTTCGCCCGGGAGGGCGCCCGGGTGCTGCTCGCGGCCCGGACGGAAGCCCAGTTGAAGACGGTGACCGAGGAGGTCCGGGCGGCAGGCGGCGTCGCGGACCACGTCGTGTGCGATCTGGCCGACGCGGCCGCCGTACGCGCCGCCGTGGACCGCGCCGTGGACCTGTACGGCCGGCTCGACGTCGCCTTCAACAACGGCGCGGCGTTCGTACCCCCCGGCCCGATGGACCAGGTGACCGAGGCCGACTTCGATCACCTCTACGCCGTGAACCTCAGGGGCCCGTGGCTGGCCATGGTCGCCGAGATCGCCGCCATCCGGGCCACCGCCCAGGCGGGGGCCATCGTCAACAACTCATCCGTCGGCAGCCTGACGGGCAACCCCCAGCTGCCCGCGTACGGTGCGATGAAGCGAGCGGTCAACAGCCTCACCGAGTCGGCTGCCATCACCTACGGCCCGGAAGGCATCCGCGTCAACGCCATCGCCCCCGGCAACACCCTGACCGAGATGATCCGTACCTGGGAATCGGATTCACCCGGCCTCCAGGAGCGCCTCACGGCGCACACTCCGCTGGGCCGCGCGGCCGACCCCGAAGAGATCGCCCAGGCCGCCGCCTGGCTGCTCAGCGACCGCTCCTCGTTCGTGACCGGCACGGTCCTGCGGGTCGACGGCGGCGCACGAGCCTGAACCGGGGGCGCTGTAAACACAGAGGCTCCGCCTCCGCCACCGCCATCTGTCGTTCGGAGCCTTCAGCAGGTGCGCCGGCCGTTCACCGGAAGGGCCCGGGAGAACGGGCACTAGAGTGAAGGGTCCCTGTCAGAACGGTTCCTGCCAGAAGGATCCGGCCCGGAACCGTCCAGGCGAGAATTGGTGAAGGAGACACGGTGACCCTGCGCGAGAACGATCCGCGGTCCGTCGGCGGCTATCGGATCGAATCGCGGATCGGGACCGGCGGCATGGGCGTCGTCTATCTCGGCAGATCGGCCTCGGGGCGGGCAGTCGCCGTCAAGGTCGTGCACACGAGGTATGCCGACAACGCCGAGTTCCGGGCCAGGTTCCGGCAGGAGATCGTGGCCGCGCGCCGGGTCAGCGGTGCGTTCACCGCGCCGGTCGTGGATGCCGACCCGGACGCGGAACGACCGTGGATGGCAACCGCGTTCGTTCCGGGCCGCACACTCACCGAACGGGTCGCCGAGGCGGGTCCGCTGGATCGGCGGGCGCTGCGCCGCCTCGGCACCGAACTCGCCGAGGCGCTGCGTGAGATCCACCGCGCGGAGGTCGTGCACCGGGACCTCAAGCCG
Source organism: Streptomyces sp. NPDC020747 (assembly GCF_044334695.1). Classification (NCBI taxonomy): domain Bacteria; kingdom Bacillati; phylum Actinomycetota; class Actinomycetes; order Kitasatosporales; family Streptomycetaceae; genus Streptomyces; species Streptomyces sp. NPDC020747. The sequence continues at coordinate 114,385 of NZ_JBIRTJ010000018.1, forward strand.
AGCAATGTGCTCCTGCTGGAGGGTGAGGGCGACGACGGGGCCGCGCGCGTCATCGACTTCGGCATCTCGCGTGCGGCCAGCAGTGACGTCCGCACGCAGACGGGCATGGTGATGGGCTCGCCTCCGTTCATGGCACCGGAGCAGTTCAGCCGCCCCCGCGAGGTCGGCCCCGCCGTCGATGTCTTCTCGCTGGGGGCGGTACTCGTGTACGCGGCCACCGGGCGCAGCCCCTTCGAGGCGGAGAACGCCTATCTCGCCGCGTACAACACCGTGCACAGCGAGCCCGACCTGCGCGGGCTGCCGGAGTCGCTGCGCCCGTTGGTCTCGGCCTGTCTGACGAAGGAGCCGGCGGACCGCCCGACGTCGAGCGAGGTGCTGGAGGCGCTGACCAGGCTGCCGGCGGAGCCGACCGACGAGGAGTCCGATTCGGACGAAGCGCCGTCCCGGATCCCGGTGACCGTGCAGCCGGAAACAGGGACGCTGTCGCTCTCGGGCCCGAGACGGAGACCGGCCGAACCGAAGCGCCGTAGAACCTGGCTGTGGACCGCCCTCGTCGGCACGGTCGTCCTCGGCGTGGCTGGGGCGGCTTCGGTCACCGTGCTGAACGACGGCCCTGGAAGCACGGTCGGCCATGCCGACGCGCAGGCGACGCCCCGTGGTTCGGTCCCGGCCGGCTGGAAGCCGTGGCACAACGCGCTGGAGCCGGACGAGGGCAAGGGCGAGCCGACGCCCTTCGGACCGACGTGCGTTCCGGACGCACTCGGCGTCTTCTGCTCCTCTCCGCAGGTCGCCCTGATGCGACTGAGCTCCGCGACGGGCCGGGTGGAATGGACCAAGCCCATGAGCCAGAAGAAGGTCAGCGGTTACACGCTGCGCGAGCCTGTCGTCCATGAGGGTGTGGTGTTCGTCAACAGCTCGGACCGCTCCGAGGGAGTGGACGCCTTCGACGGCAGGACCGGCGCAAGGCTGTGGCATGTGGACGGCCCGGTGGGCGACTTCGCGTACCTGAGCGGAGTGCTGCTCGTACGGCTGGACGAACTCGGGCCTTCCGACACCGCGCGCTTCGCGGCGTACGAGCCGCGCACGGGTGAGGAACTGTGGCAGCGCAAACTGGCTTCCTCGTCGGCGAACCCGTTCCACGAGGGGTCCAAGGGGACCCTCTACGCCGATCTGCGCGACGGCTCCGGCGGCATAGCCCGCCTCGACGCGCGCACCGGCAGGACCCTGGGCAACGTCGAGGCGCCCAAGGGCGATCTGTGGCTGGCCACGGTCCACGACGACAAGGCCTATTACGCGCGCTGGGACGACAACACCGGGCTCTCCGCCGCCTTCTTCGTCCAGGATCTCGGCAGCGGCAAGACGCGCCGAATCGACTTCCCCTGGAGCGTCGAGCCGGAAGCGCCGCCGCTGGTGCACGGCGACACCATGTACATCTTCGACTACGGCAACGAGACCCTGCTCGCCCTCGATCTGAAACGCGGGAAGCCGCTGTGGACCAGCTCGCGTGACCTGCGCGTCTTCAGCGAACCGGCCATCCACGACGGCCGGTTGTACGTGACGATGCCGGACACCAGCATCCTGGCGCTCGACCCACGCACCGGCAAGGAGATCGGGCGTACCACCTCGTCCTTCGACACGAAGAGCCGCTCCTTCGAGGAACTGACACCGAACTCGGTGCCGCCGCTTCTGGTGGGCGGTGTGCTGTACGGGGTCAGCGCGCCGGGGGTCTTCTCGGTCGCCGACGTTTCCTGACCGCCGAGGTCTTCAGGGATCCCGTGCCCGGGAAGCACCGGACCATGCGGTACGAGCAGTCCCGCCCAAGGAGCATCCGGCCCTGCCGCCCATCGCGACCGAGCGACCGAGCGACCGAGCGACCGAGCGACAACGCCCTTGCCCAGCCCCCGGCGCCCACCTAGCCTGAGTTTGTGCCGCTAATAAACAAATCCCGAACGCACAACGACGTGCCGGGCCACAGCAACGACCTCACCCGACTCCGTATCGCCCTCACCACCTTCTTCGCCCTCGACGGCTTCGTCTTCGCCGGGTGGGTCGTCCGCATTCCCGCCATCAAGGAACAGACCGGCGCCTCCGCCGGCACACTGGGGCTCGCCCTCCTCGGCGTCTCCGCGGGAGCCGTCGTCACGATGATGTTCACCGGCCGGCTCTGCCGCCGCTACGGCAGCCACCCCGTCACCGTCGTCTGCGGCATCCTGCTCTCCCTCAGCGTCGCGCTGCCGCCGCTCACCCACTCCACCTGGGCACTCGGTGCGGTCCTGCTGATCTTCGGCGCCGCGTACGGCGGTATCAACGTCGCCTTCAACAGCGCCGCCGTCGACCTGGTGGCCGCGCTGCGGCGGCCGATCATGCCCAGTTTCCACGCGGCCTTCAGCCTGGGCGGAATGATCGGCGCCGGCCTCGGTGGACTGGTCGCGGGCTCGCTGTCGCCGACGCGGCATCTGCTGGGCCTGACCGTGATCGGCCTGCTGGTGACGGCCGTCGCGGGACGCGCCCTGCTGCGGCACGAGTCTCCCGCACCGCGCCCGGCTCCCGGGCAACCCAGAGAGCGCACACCGCGCCGACCGGACTCCCGTACACGCCGGTTGGTCGTCGTCTTCGGTCTGATCGCCCTCTGCACGGCGTACGGAGAGGGAGCCCTGGCCGACTGGGGCACGTTGCACCTGGAGCAGGACCTGGACGCGCACCCGGGCGTCGCGGCCGCGGGTTACTCGTGTTTCGCGCTCGCCATGACGATCGGCCGACTCTGTGGGACCACGCTCCTGGAGCGGCTCGGGCGGACCCGGACGGTGGTCGCGGGCGGCGCCATGGCCGCCGTCGGCATGCTCGTCGGATCGCTCGCCCCCTCCGTGTGGGCGGCCCTGCTCGGCTTCGCCGTCACCGGGATCGGCCTCGCCAACATCTTCCCGATCGCCGTCGAACGGGCCGGCGCCCTGGCCGGCCCCAGCGGCGTCGCCATCGCCTCCACCTTCGGCTACGGCGGCATGCTCCTCGGGCCGCCCGCCATCGGCTTCATGGCCGACTGGTTCTCCCTGCCCATCGCCCTCACCAGCGTGGCGGCCCTGGCCGCGGTGGCCGCCGTCATCGGCTATGGGACACGGCGGGCGACGGCCGGCTGACGGCCCCGTCGGAGCCGCAGCCACAGCAGGGCAGGGCAGGGCACAGTGGTAACCGACGCACCATACGGATCAGGAAAGTTGATGTCATGACCGACAAGCTCACCGTCAGTGTCCTCGGCACCGGGATCATGGGCGCCGCGATGGCCCGTAACCTCGTCCGCGCCGGACACACCGTCCGGGCCTGGAACCGTACCCGCGACAAGGCCGAACCCCTCGCCACCGACGGCGCGCACGTCGTCGACACCCCCGCGGAGGCGGTCGAGGGCGCCGATGTCGTCCTCACCATGCTGTACGACGGCCCCGCCGCGCTGGACGTGATGCGGCAGGCGGCGCCCGCCCTGCGTACCGGCACCGCGTGGGTGCAGTCGACGACCGCCGGGATCGATGCCGTCGGTGAACTGGCCGACTTCGCCCGCGAGAAGGGCCTGGTCTTCTACGACGCGCCCGTTCTCGGCACCCGACAGCCCGCCGAGGCCGGTCAGTTGCTCGTTCTGGCCGCCGGTCCGAGCGACGGCAGGGAAGCCGTCGCACCGGTCTTCGACGCCGTCGGCGCCCGTACGGTGTGGACGGGTGAGGACGGTGCCGCGGGCAGCGCCACCCGTCTCAAGCTGGTGGCCAACAGCTGGGTGCTCGCCGTCACCAACGCGACCGGTGAGGTGCTGGCCCTGGCCAAGGCTCTTGACGTGGACCCGCAGAGCTTCTTCGACGCCATCGCGGGCGGCCCGCTCGACATGGGCTATCTGCACGCCAAGGCGGGGCTCATCCTGAACGACCAGTTTTCGCCGGCCGCCTTCGCCGTGGCCACCGCCGCCAAGGACGCCCGTCTGATCGTCGCGGCGGGCGAACGGCACGGCATCCGTCTCGACGTCGCCGCCGCGAGCGCCGAACGCTTCGCCCGCGCCGCCGCCCAGGGCCACGCCGACGAGGACATGGCCGCCGCCTACTTCGCGAGCTTCGACGAGAAGGAGGCGAACACCGGCGGCTGACCGCGCGGTTGGCCACGCCGACCCAGGCCGAGTCGCGCACGAGGATCCGCCCCGGCGTCGTGGCGATGTCCAAGGCGTCGCGGCGCCGAGGCATCGCAGCCGAGGACGACACACGCCTCACGGCGTTCGCGGGCCTCGACGTCGATACGGACCTCGGCGAGCGTTCGCGTGGCTGGGTGCCGCACTCGGCGTCGTCGACCACGCCTCCCTCCTGAAGCCCGCTCCATCCGGCACACTCCCCTGTATGGAGATTGCCGAGTTCATTCGAAGCCTGGACCGGGAAGGCGGGTTGCTCGCCGAGGCCGCGGCGGAGGCCGGGGCCGGCGCCAAGGTGCCCACCTGTCCGGAGTGGCAGGTGCGGGACCTGTTGCGGCACACCGGGATGGTGCACCGCTGGGCCACGGCGTTCGTAGCCGAGGGGCACACCTCGTACCATCCCGACGGTGGCCTGCCCGAGTTGGACGGTTCGGCCTTGCTGACCTGGTTCCGGGACGGGCACCGCAGGCTCGTCGACACTCTCTCCACCGCCCCTCCCGACGTGGAGTGCTGGAGTTTCATGCCCGCGCCCTCACCACTCGCCTTCTGGGCCCGGCGGCAGGCCCACGAGACGACCGTGCACCGGGTCGATGCGGAGTCCGCCCGCGGCGGCACCCCGACCGCGGTCCCCGTGGACTTCGCGGTCGACGGCATCGACGAACTGCTGCTCGGCTTCCATGCCCGCGGCAGGAGCAGGGTACGGACGGACGAGCCGCGCGTCCTGCGGGTACGGGCCTCGGACTCGGACGCCGTGTGGAGCGTACGGCTGTCGGCCGAACCCCCGGCGGCCGAGCGGGGCGAAGTGGCGGACGCGGACTGCGAGTTGACGGGGACGGCCGCCCAGCTCCACCTGGCGCTGTGGAACCGTGCACCGTTCCCGGGCGTGACGGGAGACTCGTCGATCGCGTCACTGTGGCGGGAGAAGTCCGCGGTCACCTGAAGCTGAACGGCGCGCGCCGACGACAGCAACGAGCGGCCGGCCTCATCGGCGACTCACCCGCCCAGCCACCTCACCCGGCGGAGCCACCCGCCAGCATCCGCCCCAGCACCGCCCGCTGCACCGGCAGCACCTCGCCGTGCAGCGCGCGCCCCTTCGATGTGAGGGCGACCCGAACCCCTCGCCGATCCTCCGGGCACATGCAGCGCTCCACGAGACCGTCCTTCTCCAGGCGCCCGATCAGCCGGGACAGGGCGCTCTGGCTCAGATGAACCCGCTCGGCGATCTCCTGGACGCGGTACGAGAGGTCGCCGTCGTCGCTGGGCGTGGTCGCGGCCAGTACGTCGAGGACCTCGAAGTCGCTTGCGCACAGGCCGTGTTGGTGCAGAGTCCGGTCCAGTTCGCACAGTGTGCGCGCATGCACCGCGAGGATGTCGCGCCACTGGTCCACGAGGCCGCGCTCGGCCTTCTCGACAGCCACCATGGCCCGCACCTTAGCAAAAACCCACTTTTGTTGCATCCACATTAAATGCGCTTGCATTGAATGCATGCGCATGTACTGTCGGCGCATGACCTCTCCGCTCACCACCTCCGCGGCGCCGTCCTCTGCGGTTCGCTGGACGCCTCGCCTGTGGGGCACCCTCCTGGTGCTCTGCGCCGCGATGTTCCTGGACGCGCTGGACGTGTCGATGGTCGGCGTCGCCCTGCCGTCCATCGGTTCCGAACTCGACCTCTCCACCTCGACCCTGCAGTGGATCGTCAGCGGCTACATCCTCGGCTACGGCGGCCTGTTGCTCCTCGGCGGACGCGCCGCCGACCTCCTCGGCCGCCGCCAGGTCTTCCTGGTGGCGCTCGGCGTCTTCGCGCTCGCCTCGCTGCTCGGCGGGCTCGTCGACTCCGGCCCGCTGCTCATCGCCAGCCGGTTCATCAAGGGCCTGAGCGCGGCGTTCACCGCTCCCGCGGGCCTGTCGATCATCACCACGACGTTCCCGGAGGGCCCGCTGCGCAACCGCGCGCTCTCCATCTACGTCACCTGCGCCGCGACCGGTTTCTCGATGGGCCTGGTCCTGTCCGGGCTGCTCACCGAGGCGAGCTGGCGGCTCACCATGCTGCTGCCCGCGCCCATCGCGGTCATCGCCCTGATCGCCGGTCTGAAGCTCATCCCGCGCAGCGAGCGCGACCGCACCCACCGCGGCTACGACATACCGGGCGCCATCATCGGCACCGCCTCGATGCTGCTGCTCGTCTTCACCGTCGTCCAGGCGCCCGAAGTGGGCTGGACCTCGGCCCGTTCGCTGCTGTCGTTCCTCGCGGTGGCCGTCCTGCTGACCGTGTTCGTACGCGTCGAGCAGCGCAGCGCAAGCCCGCTGATCCGGCTCGGCGTACTACGCTCCGGCAACCAGATCCGGGCGCAGCTGGGCGCCATGGCGTTCTTCGGCTCGTACATCAGCTTCCAGTTCCTCGTCACGCTCTACATGCAGTCGCTGCTCGGCTGGTCGGCACTGCACACCGCGCTCGCCTTCCTGCCCGCGGGCGCGCTGGTGGCGCTGTCCTCGACGAAGATGGGCGCGATGGTCGACCGGTTCGGCACGCCGCGGCTCATCGTGGCCGGCTTCGCCCTGATGGTCGTCGGCTACGTGCTGTTCCTGCGGGTCGACCTGGATCCCGTGTACGCGGCGGTGATCCTTCCGTCGATGCTGCTGATCGGCGCGGCCTGCGCGCTGGTCTTCCCCTCGCTCAACATCCAGGCCACCAACGGCGTGGACGACCACGAGCAGGGCATGGTCTCGGGTCTGCTCAACACCTCGGTGCAGGTGGGCGGCGCGATCTTCCTCGCGATCGTGACGGCCGTCGTGACCGCGAACACCTCCGAGAGCTCCTCGCCCCAGGCGGTCCTCGACAGCTACCGTCCCGGCCTCGTCGCCATCACCGCGATCGCCGTGGTGGGCCTGCTCATCACGGCCACCGGACTGCGCGGGCAGCGGACGCGGCGGACGACGGTCCTGGTCGCCAAGTCCGAGGACGTGCGGGAGGACGAGCGGGTGCGGGAGGACGAGCAGGTGCAGGGGAACGCGCGGGTGTCGGCCCGCGACTGACACCTTCCATCGCGGCGACGCGCCCCCTGAGGGCGTCCTTCCCTCGGTCCCTCGCGACGACGTGCGCCCGGCGGGCTTCCTTGCCCCGCCGGGCGCGCCTTTCCTTGCCCCGCCGGGCGCTCCCCTGTGAGACTGCCGGTATGGGACAGACCAGGGGGCGGCGGACTCAGTCCGAGCGGGACGAGATGACCGTCGAGATCGGATACGCGTTGTTCAGTGCCGCGTTCGCCGCTGCGGTGGCGTTCGGGGCCGTGGCCGGACCGGCACTGCTCTTCGACCTGCCCGTCACCGTCGAGAAGGTCCAGCTCGCGGCCGGTACCTCACTCGCGGCCGTGCTCTTCGTCTTCCGGGTGGCCAGTGTGCTGGTCCGTTTCCGGCAGGCGGCTCAGCCCAGCCAGCCCGGCCGCACCAGCCCCGACTCGTAGGCGAGCACGACCAGTTGGGCCCGGTCGCGGGCGCCCAACTTCACCATGGTCCGGCTGACGTGGGTCTTCGCGGTCAGCGGGCTGACGACCAGCCGGCGCGCGATCTCGTCGTTCGACAGCCCGATGCCGACCAGCGCCATCACCTCCCGCTCCCGCTCGGTGAGTTCGGCGAGCGCGCCGACGGCCGCGGGCTCCTTGGAGCGCGCGGCGAACTCGGCGATCAGCCGACGGGTCACGCCCGGTGACAGCAGCGCGTCGCCCTCGACCACCGCCCGCACGGCTCGCAGGAGTTCCTCCGGTTCGGTGTCCTTGACGAGGAAGCCGGACGCTCCGGAGCGGATGGCCTCGAAGACGTACTCGTCCAGCTCGAAGGTGGTGAGCATGACGACCCTGACGTCGTTCAGGCCGTCGTCGTCGGTGATGCGGCGGGTCGCGGCGAGGCCGTCGAGCAGGGGCATGCGGATGTCCATCAGGACGACGTCCGGCCGCAGTTCACGCACCGCGCGCAGCGCCTCCTCACCGTCGGCGGCCTCTCCGGCCACCTCGATGTCCGGCTGGGCGTCGAGGAGCGCCTTGAAGCCGGCGCGGACCAGTGACTGGTCGTCGGCGAGCAGTACGCGGATCACCGGTCCTCCTTGAGCTTGAGGGATTTCCCGGTCCCGGCCGATGTCCCGGCCGATGTCCCGGCCGATGTCCCGGCCGATGTTCCGGTCGACGTCCCTGACGACATTCCGCCGGTCTGCGTTCCGGTCTGTGTCCCTGACGTCCCGTGCGAGTTGTTGAGCGGCAGCAGGGCCAGCACCCGGAAGCCTCCCTCCTCGCGCGGTCCGGCCTCGATGGTGCCACCCAGGGCCGCGGCCCGCTCCCGCATTCCGGCCAGCCCGTTGCCGCTGCCGCCCGCGTCCTCGCCGGTCGCGGGTCCGTCGTCGTCGATACGGAGCGTCAACGCGTCGCGCGCGTAATCGACCCGCACGCGCGCGTGCCGCGATCCGGAGTGCCGTACGACGTTGGTCAGTGCCTCCTGGATGACGCGGAAGGCGGCGAGGTCGGCACCGGGCGGCAGGGTCCTGCGCTCGCCCCCGCTCTCGACGTCGACCGTCAGTCCGGCGCCCGCCGCCTGCTCGACGAGTTCGGGGAGCCGGTCGAGGCCGGGCGCCGGCGCGCGCGGCGCGTCTCCGGGTGTACGAAGCGTGTCGAGCACCTGGCGCACCTCCCCCAGCGCCTCCTTGCTCGCGGCCTTGATCGTGGTGAGCGCGGTGCGTGCCTGTTCGGGGTCTGAGTCGAGCAGCGCGAGGCCGACACCCGCCTGGACGTTGATGACGGAGATGCTGTGCGCCAGGACGTCGTGCAGTTCCCGGGCGATCCGCAGCCGCTCCTCGTCGGCACGCCGCTTGGCCGCCTGCCTGCGTTCCGCCCGGTCGCGATCCCACTGTTCACGGCGTACGCGGGCGAGTTCGGAGACCGCGAGGATGGCGATCATCCAGGCGGCGATGGCGACCTCCTCGCCCCACGAGGAGACCGGGTCGCCCTTCGGCGGCAGCCACCGGTAGAGCCAGTGACCCACCAGGAGATGGACCACCCACAGCGTGCCGAGCGCGGTCCAGGCCTCCCAGCGCCGCCCCGCTACGATCGCGCTGAAGCAGGCGAGCGCGACCGTGAGGAAGATCGGCCCGTAGGGATATCCGGCGCTGAAGTAGACGAGGGCCGTGGCCGCCGTGCCGAACACCACGGCCACGGGATACCGCTGCCGCCACAGAAGCAGAGCGGCGCCCCCGAAGAGGAGGAGCCGCGCGAGGACGTCGAGATCTTCCCGATCCGGCTGTTGCTCCGCGGCGAAGTTGCTGCCGACGAGGACGAACACGGTGAGGAGCAGCGTCGAACGCCACGGCCAACCCGGACGGCCGCCGCCCTCATCCTCCTGGTCGCGGCGGCTCCACCACGGGGGTCCTTGCCACCGGCGACGCGGCGGGCCGCCCCCGGCCCAGGGGGGTCCGCCCCACCGGCGTGTGCGCTGCTCTTCCATGCCTGCCACGCTAGACGCCACGGGTCGCCGAAGGCGTCAGCCGAGCGTGGTGATCACACGTACTCCCGGCGGAGTACCCGCTCCGGCTCGGGCTCGGCGGCCTCCCTGATCCCGAAGGGGCGCAACGGCTTCGGCGCCCACCGGTTCGCGCGCCCCGCGAGCCGCACGGTCACCGGCAGCGGGACCACCCGGATGAGGGTCGCGTCGACGAGGATCATCAGGGCCGCGCCGATGCCGAGCTCCTCGGAGTACGTCCATGAGCTGGTCCGGCTCGTCGCCGCGCACCCGCTGCGGGAACGGCTCGTGGAGCTGCGGATGCCCGCGCTGTACCGGACGGGCCGTTCCTGGGACGCGTTGGCCGCCTGCGAGGCCGCACGGCAGCAGCGGCTCGCCGAGGCGCTGTGCGCTGGGCGCGGACCCGGGGCCGCCGCTCCGGTCACTGCACGCGCGGACGCTCCGTCAGGATCCCGCCCTGCCGCCCCGGCCGCCCGTACCGGTGTCCTGTGGGAACACGAGGCCCACACCATGGCCGAGTCGGTCGACGGCGTGCCGGAAGAACGTCGCCCGGTCCTCAACGACTCGGTTGAACTGCCCGAACAGCTCGAAGCTGACGAGCCCGTAGAGCTGCGCCCATGCCGCGACGAGCGCGGTGACCACCGCGGGCGGCAGGTCCGGGGCCAGGTCATGGGCCAACCTCCGCGCCTCGGGCCCGAGTTCGGCGGGCAGCGGGGGGAGGGCGACACCGGCACCCTGGTGCGCGTCACGGACGATGCCGATGAGGAGCAGCGCGACACGGGACGCCGGCGGCACGGTGGTGTCGGGGGCGGTGTATCCGGGCACGGGCGAGCCGTAGATCAGCGCGTACTCGTGCGGGTGCCCCAGTGCCCACTCGCGCACCGCCTCGCACACCGCGGTCCAACGGTGGATCGGTCCGGTGTCGGCCACCTTGGCGTGCGCCGCCTCGGCGGCGGCGCCGAGCGAGTCGTAGGCATCGATGATGAGCGCGGTCAGCAGGTCGTCGCGGCTGGGGAAGTAGCGGTACAGCGCGGAGGAGACCATGCCGAGCTCGCGGGCCACTGCCCGCAGGGAGAGCTTGGCCGCGCCGTCCTCGGCGAGTTGTCTGCGCGCCTCGTCCTTGATGGCCGCGGTGACCTCGATCCGGGCTCGGGCGCGGGCTCCTCTGGCGGTACTCATGCGCACCAGTGTTCCATATTTTCAGAGCAGTGCACACAAACGAGAGCGGTGCACTCGCTGGAGAACGGCGCACTCAAACAAGATCGGCGCACGCAAAGGTGAGCAGCAAACCATTACGAGAGCACCGCTCTTGCTTTGGATCACCGATCTCGTGCACACTGATCTCAAGCGAGAGCAGTGCTCACACTTTCCGCTTCCAGGAGGAAGTCACCATGGCCACGTCCACGCACGTGAAGAAGCCCGGCTGGTTCACCGTGAACGTCCTCAACCGGACCATCGCCTGGACGACCCGCCGCGGACTCAGCGTCTGGGGCTCCCGGGTCCTGGCCGTCCGCGGTCGCAAGAGCGGCGAGTGGCGCACCACCCCCGTCAACCTGCTGACCGTGGACGGCGTGCAGTACCTCGTCGCCCCGCGCGGCCACGTCCAGTGGACGCACAACATGCGGGCCGCGGGCGGCGGCGAGCTTCACCTCGGCAAGAAGGTGGACGTGTTCACCGCGGTGGAGGTCGCCGACGACGACAAGGTCCCGCTGCTGCGCGCCTACCTCAAGCGCTGGAAGGCCGAGGTCGGCGTGTTCTTCAACGGTGTCGGCCCCGACTCGTCCAACGAGGAGCTGCGGCGCATCGCCCCCGACCACCCGGTCTTCCGGATCACGGTCGAGAGCTGAGCCCGCAGCCCCACCTTGAAAGCCCCTGAGGCCCCCTGAGGCCCCCTGAGGCCCCTGAAGCCCTCGGCAGCCCGCTGAAAGCCCCAGACCCTGGAGCTCCGGGTCCCCTCAGGTCACCGGTCGAGCGCGGTCAGGGCACGCCCCGCCATCGGATGCGTACGCACGATCTCGCCCAGCGAGGTGGAGCCGCGGGTGATGCCCGCGAACGCCTTCCAGGCGGGCCGGAAACCGGTGAGCGCGGCGTGGAACATGCCGGGCCGCCGCTGGAAGAGCGTGAGCATGCGCTTGCCGATGCTCATCTCGACGCCGAGACCCGCCTTGATCGCGAAGGCGTAGTTCAGCGCCTGCCGTCGCGCGTCCACCGCGTCGTGCGCCTCCGCGATCCGCACCGCCCACTCCCCCGCGATCCGCCCCGAGCGCAAAGCGAAGGAGATGCCCTCGCGGGTCCACGGCTCCAGGAGCCCCGCCGCGTCCCCGCACACCAACACCCGCCCCCGCGACAGCGGCGAGTCGTCCGCGCGGCAGCGCGTCAGATGCCCGGACGAGATGCTCGGCTCGAAACCGGCGAGGCCGAGCCGGGCGATGAAGTCCTCCAAGTACCGCTTGGTGGCGGCGCCTTCACCGCGTGCCGAGATGACACCGACGGTGAGTGTGTCGCCCTTGGGGAACACCCAGCCGTAACTGCCGGGAAGGGGGCCCCAGTCGATGAGGACCCGCCCCTTCCAGTCCTCCGCGACCGTCTCCGGCACCGGGATCTCCACCTCCAGGCCCAGGTCGACCTGGTCGAGCTTCACCCCGACGTGTGCCCCTATCCGGCTGGCGCTGCCGTCCGCGCCGACCACGGCCCGGGCCAGCACCGTCTCGCCGTCCTGGAGGACGACGGCCACCGTGCGCCGGTCGGGGACGGCCGAGCCGTGCTGCTCCACCCGCGAGACCGTGACGCCCGTACGCAGTTCGGCGCCCGCCTTCTGGGCGTGCTCGACGAGCTGCTGGTCGAACTCGGGCCGGTTGATGAGCCCGAAGAGCATCTGCTTGGAGCGACGGGTGCGCGTGAACCTGCCGTCGAGCGAGAACGTGACCGCGTGCACCCGGTCCTGGAACGGCAGCTCGAAGCCGGGCGGCAGCGCGTCACGGGTCGGTCCGATGATGCCGCCGCCGCACGTTTTGTAACGGGGCAGCTCCGCTTTCTCCAGCAACAGGACGCGGCGCCCCGCGACCGCTGCCGCATAGGCTGCCGAAGCGCCCGCCGGCCCCGCGCCCACCACGACGACGTCCCACACCCGCTGTGCGTCGTCCGAAGAGTTCTCGCTGCTCACGATGGTCTGCTGCTCCGATCCAGCCGCCTGCCGCACCTACTCCACGCATCCTACGGCGACGTCCGACGAGGACCGCTGTGGGAGGATCTGCAGCGAATGCAGCGCGCACACCCGTATGCGCGCATCGCAGACGTACCCAGCCGTACAACGTCGCACCCACGAGGAGCGTGCCCATGTCGTCGAATCCGGTCGCCGAGACCGTCGCCTCGTTGATGCCGAGGGCGAGGGCGGAGCTCACCGAGCTGGTGGCCTTCAAGTCGGTGGCGGACTTCGACCAGTTCCCCAGGAGCGAGAGCGAGGGCGCCGCGAACTGGGTGGCCGACGCGCTGCGCGCCGAGGGCTTCCAGGACGTCGCACTGCTCGACACCCCCGACGGCACACAGTCGGTGTACGGCAGCCTGCCGGGCCCCGAAGGCTCGAAGACGGTCCTCCTGTACGCGCACTACGACGTGCAGCCGCCGCTCGACGAGACCGGCTGGGCGACCCCGCCCTTCGTGCTGACGGAGCGGGACGGCCGCTGGTACGGGCGCGGGGCGGCCGACTGCAAGGGCGGCCTGGTCATGCACCTGCTGGCGCTGCGCGCGCTCAAGGCCAACGGCGGCGTCCCGGTCAACGTCAAGGTGATCGCGGAGGGTTCGGAGGAGCAGGGCACGGGCGGCCTGGAGCGGTACGCGGAGGAGCACCCCGAGCTGCTGGCCGCCGACACGATCATCATCGGCGACGCGGGCAACTTCCGCGTCGGCGTCCCCACGGTGACGACCGCCTTGCGCGGTATGACGCTCGTCCGCGTCCGGGTCGACACCCTCGAAGGCAACCTGCACTCCGGCCAGTTCGGCGGCGCCGCCCCCGACGCGCTGAGCGCGCTGATCCGCGTACTGGACTCACTGCGCGCCGAGGACGGCTCGACGACGGTCGACGGGCTCACCGGCACCTCGCGCTGGAACGGCCTGCAGTACGACGAGGCGCAGTTCCGCAAGGACGCGAAGGTGCTCGACGGTGTGGATCTGATCGGTTCGGGGACGGTCGCCGACCGCATCTGGGCGCGGCCGGCCGTGACCGTGCTGGGCATCGACTGCCCGCCGGTGGTCGGCGCCACCCCGTCCGTGCAGGCGGGCGCCCGCGCGCTGGTCAGCCTGCGGGTGCCGCCGGGCGTGGACACGGTCGAGGCGACCAAGCTGCTCCAGGCCCATCTGGAGGCGCACACCCCGTGGGGCGCGCGCGTGCAGCTGGAGCAGATCGGCCAGGGCCAGCCGTTCCGCGCCGACACGACCAGTCCCGCGTACGCGGCGATGGCGCGGGCGATGAGCGACGCGTACGACGGGGCGGAGATGCAGTACGCCGGTCAGGGCGGCTCCATCCCGCTGTGCAACACCCTGGCCTCGCTCTATCCGCAGGCGGAGATCCTGCTCATCGGGCTCAGCGAGCCGGAGGCACAGATCCACGCCGTGAACGAGAGCGTGTCGCCCGAGGAGCTGGAGCGGCTGTCCGTCGCCGAGGCGCTGTTCCTGCGCAACTACGCGGCGAACTGAACGAGTCGGTCCGGCGGGCGTGCCCCACAGCACAACCGGGGCACGCCCGCCGCCCCTCGTACACCCCACGGCCGTTCGCCCTCGGCCGTCGCCGGGACAGCTACCCCGTGGGCACCCCGGCCTCCAGGTACAGCGCGGCGCCCCGCTCCCGGGCGCGCAGTGCCCAGCGCAGGCGCTCGTAGCGGACGGGCGGGAGCAGTCCCGCCGCCTCCTCCTCGGTGACGAAGCGCCAGGCGCGCAGTTCGGGGCCCGGCAGCAGCATCCTCCGGGCCTCGTCGCTGTCGAGCCGGCCGCCGTCGTAGAGGAGGCGCAGTCCGCCGTAGGCGGGGGGTACCGGGGGCTCCCAGTCGACGACCAACAGGCTGGGTACGTCGACGAGTTGGATGCCCGTCTCCTCGGCGACCTCGCGGATGCCCGCGCGCGCGGGTGCCTCGCCGGACTCGACGACACCGCCTGGGAACTCCCAGCCGGCCTTGTAGGTCGGGTCGACGAGCAGCACCCGGTCCTGCTCGTCGAAGAGAAGTACGCCCGCGGCGACGGTCTCCGAGGTGGGCTCGGGGGTCTGCACGATGTCGCAGACGGGGACGGTCCCGCTGCCCACGGCCTCGGCGATGCGCACGGCGGCCTCGTATGGGGTGAGCGCGCTGGTGTCGACCGGGTGGGCGTCGGCGGTGAGCCAGCCGGCGAGGGCGGCGTGATAGGGCTCGATGTGGTCGTACGACCACTGCCGCACCCGTATCTCCCCGTCCGGGAGGTCGGGCGGGACTTCCCGGACGGCTATTCGCTCGCGCAGGATCGTTTCCGCCGGAGCGAGGAGCACATGGCGAACCGCGATCCTGCGGGAGGCGAGTCCGCCGAAGATCTCGTCCCGGTAGTCCTGGCGGAGCAGTGTCATGGGGACCACGAGTACGCCCCCGAGTTCGGCGAGCATCGCGGCCGCGGTGTCGACCACGAGCCGTCGCCAGATCGGCAGGTCCTGGAAGTCGCCGACCTCGGCGAGGCGCTTGGCGGGCAGGAGCTGCGTCAGCTCGGCGCCGATGAACTCGGGGTCGAAGAGTGTGCTGTTCGGGATCAGGTCGATCAGTTCCCGTGCGGTGGTGGTCTTCCCCGCACCGAACGCACCGTTGATCCAAACGATCACGGTTCCCCCTCTGCTGTTGGCCCCCTGAGGCTTGCCCGCTCCACCCTGCCACGGAAACCAGGCCCTGAAGAGGTCGCGTTCGACGGGTCGGACGCATGCGAAAGCCCGGCCCACGACGGGCCGGGCTGATGGTCGGGACACTCCTGACTCGTGAGTCAGCCCCGCTGGTCCTGGGGCTTGTCGTCCGCGGCCAGACTGCCGTCGCTGATCGTCTGGTCGAGGCTGCTGATCGTGTCCTGTACGTCGAGGCTGCCGAGGGCGTCGCCACCCTCCGCGGAGTGGGACGGCGTGACGGCCGCGACCACGAATCCGGCGGCGAGGGAGGCGATGGCGAGCATGCTGCGCTTCTTCATGCCCGGTTCAACTGCCTACCCGCCCAGGGGTCACGGTCCACCTTTCCCGCGCCTCGCGATAGGGCAGCACCACGCAAGGGATCCCGCCAGAACATCCGATGTCCCATTCCACTCGCGGACACGACCAGCCTCTCAACCATGACCGTGCCGCGCCCCCTCCCGCGAGGAGCAACCCAACACAAACGCACGCGAGGCCTGGGTCCCACTACCCAGTTGAAGCATCACCTAGGGTTTTGACGGGATATCGAACAAACACCGCCACTCCTCTTCCACCACAGTGAGACAGGTCCTACCGTAAACGCGCACAGATGACGCGGACATGCAGACATCCAACCTTTCGCGAGTACGGAGGACGTAACGATGCGTCACTTTCTCACCCGCACGACTCGCCGAAGAGTGGTCGGAGCGCTCACCGCAGGGCTGCTCGGCACCTTGGGGCTGACCGGGCCCGCCCCGGCCGCCGACGCTGGAACACCGGCCGCGACTCCGGCGGCACCGGCAGCACCCGCCCTGGACGACGGCCTCGCCCTCACCCCGCCCATGGGCTTCAACAACTGGAACTCCACGCACTGCCGCGCGGAGTTCAACGAGGAGATGGTCAAGGGCATCGCGGACATCTTCGTCGCCAAGGGGCTCAAGGAGGCCGGGTACGAGTACGTCAACCTGGACGACTGCTGGGCGCTGCCGGCCCGTGACGCGAACGGGAAGCTGGTGCCCGACCCGGTCCGCTTCCCGGGCGGGATCAAGGCGGTCGCGGACTACGTACATTCCAAGGGGCTCAAGCTCGGCATCTACACGAGCGCGGGCACCAAGACGTGCAACAGCGCGGGTTTCCCGGGCGCGCTCGGCCACGAGTACAGCGACGCCCAGCAGTTCGCGGACTGGGGTGTCGACTACCTGAAGTACGACAACTGCAACAACCAGGGCGTGGACGCCAAACTGCGCTACACGACGATGCGTGACGCCCTCAAGGCCGCCTCCCAGTCGACCGGCCGCCCCATCGTCTACAGCATCTGCGAATGGGGCCAGAACAAGCCCTGGGAGTGGGCGGCCGACGTCGGCCAGCTGTGGCGCACGACCGGGGACATCAGCGACAACTGGGGCTCGATGCTCTCGATCATGAAGCAGAACCTGCCGCTCACTCAGTACGCGGGCCCCGGGCGCTGGAACGACCCCGACATGCTGGAGGTCGGCAACGGCGGCATGACGGACACGGAGTACCGCACGCACTTCTCGATGTGGTCGATCATGGCCGCGCCGCTGCTCATCGGCTCGGACCTGCGCTCCGTCCCCGAGGAGACCTTCGACATCCTCGGCAACAAGGAGGTCATCGCGGTCGACCAGGACCCGCTCGGCAAGCAGGGCTCGGTGCTCTCCTCGGAGGGCGGCCGCTGGGTCGTCGCCAAGGAGATGAAGGACGGCAGCCGCACGGTCGCCCTCTTCAACGAGACCGCCGGCGCCCAGCGCATCGCCACGACCGCGAAGGCCGTCGGACTGCCCGAGGCGAACGCCTACACACTGCGCGACCTGTGGAAGCACAAGAGCTACAACACGGCAGGCACGATCTCGGCGACCGTCCCGGCCCACGGCACGGTCCTCGTACGCGTCTCGGCGGACGGCCGCTGGGCCAAGAACCCGCCCGCCGTCGAACTCGGCCTGGACGGCAGCACGTTGATCGAGGCGGGCAGGCCGACGGCCTTGACGACCTCGGTCACCGACCTGGGCCGCACACCCGCGAAGCGCGTCTCCGTCTCCCTGACCGGCCCCGAGGGCTGGAGGGTGAAGGCCAGGTCGACGACCACCACCGGCTCCCTCCCGACCGGCAGGGCACTGCGCACCAAATGGGCGGTGACCGCACCCGCCGGCACGCCCACGGGGTCGTACGAGCTGACGCTGAAGGCGACTTACCGCTCGCCGGGCGGGGTGCGGGCCGAGAGCGCGCTGCCACTGACGGCGTCCGTCGTGGTGGCCCCGCCCTCGGGCGCCTCGAATCCCGGTGATCTCCCCTGGCTGTCAACGACCAACGGCTGGGGCCCCGTCGAGCGCAACACCAGCAACGGCGAGAGCGGGGCGGGCGACGGCAGTCCGCTCACGATCAACGGCGTCGTGTACGCCACTGGGCTCGGCGTCCATGCGCAGAGCGCCGTCGAGTACTACACGGGCCGGGCCTGCGAGACCGTCACGGCGCAGGTCGGTGTGGACGACGAGGAGGGCACCGAAGGGTCCGTCGCCTTCGAGATCTGGGCCGACGGCACGAAGGTGGCCTCGACCGGCGTCCTGACCAACGCCCAGCCGGCGCAGGCCCTTTCGGCCGACGTGAGCGGCGCCCAGGTGATCCGCCTCGTGGTCACGGACGGCGGCGACGGAATCACCTCGGACCACGGCGACTGGGCAGACACCCGACTCACCTGCTGACAGCGGCCCACCCCGCCGCGGGCCGGTGGGGGCCACCACTCAGCTTCCCCGCGCCCCTGAGACACCAGGGGCGCGGGGAACTGCGCGACCGGCCCCCACCGGCCCGCACAACACAACGCTCGGCGCGGCAAGCCTCACCGGCCCGCACACACAACGCCCGGATCGAACCGCCACCCACGTCACAGCCACCCACGTCACAGAGGGCGGCTCAGCCGCCGATCACCGCCGTGGTGGCGCTCGGCCTACGGCTGAGCGCAGCCGCCGCCGCGCCCACGAGCCCGGCGTCCGTACCCATCTGCGCCGGAGTCACGGTGAGCCGCTGCACGAACGACAACGTGGCGTAGTCGCGCAGCGCGGCACGCAGCGGCGCGAACAGGACGTCACCCGCCTTCCCCACTCCCCCGCCGATCACCGCGATGTCGATCTCCACCAGCGTCGCGGTCGCCGCGATACCGGCGGCCAGGGCCTGGGCGGCACGCTCGAAGGACGCCACCGCGACGGGATCGCCGGCGCGGGCGGCGGCGGCAACGGCGGCCGCGGAGGTGTCGCCCTCGGCCCCCGGCTGCCAGCCGCCCTCGATGGCGCGGCGCGCGATGTTCGGGCCGCTCGCGATGCGCTCGACGCAGCCGCGGGAGCCGCACGGGCAGGGGTCGCCGTCGAGCTCCACGCTGATGTGGCCGATGTGACCGGCGTTGCCGGTGGGTCCGGGGTGCAGTTGTCCGCCCAGGACGAGGCCGCCTCCGACGCCGGTCGAGACGACCATGCAGAGCGCGTTGTCGTGTCCGCGGGCCGCACCCTGCCAGTGCTCGGCCGCGGTGATCGCCACGCCGTCGCCGATCAGCTCGACGGGCAGCCCTGCCGTGGCGGCCCGGACGCGCTCGACCAGGGGGTAGTCGCGCCAGCCGGGCACGTTCACGGGGCTCACGGTGCCCGCGGAGGCGTCCACCGGGCCCGCGCTGCCGATGCCGATGGCCGTGGCACGGCTCCACAGCGGCGAGACGGTCAGTTCGCCGAGCACGGCGTCGACGGCCGCCATGACGGTCTCGCCGCCCTCCTGCGCGGGCGTCGGCCGCTGGGCGCGCAGCAGGATCCGGCCGTGGCCGTCCACCAGCGCTCCGGCGATCTTGGTGCCGCCGATGTCGAGCGCGGCCACGAGGTCGGTGTGCATCAGTGTCTGATCTCCCGTTTGGATCCCATTTGGACCATGAGAAAAGGGCAGGCCGGTCTCGCAGTGAGGAAGGGTAGGCCGAAGATTGCGATGGACAGTCTCTCCCGCATCTGACAACGTTGTCCAGGCTCTATGCTCGACGCCACACCCCGATCTGGTGACCAACCGAGCATCCTCAGGACCGACGCAGCCCCATGGACTACAGGACAGGACAGCGCATCGTGGCCGAGACCGCCCGCCGAACCGAGAGCCGCTACGGCAACCGTCCCACGATGAAGGACGTCGCGGCGCGTGCCGGAGTCGGCCTCAAGACGGTATCGCGTGTAGTCAACGGCGAGCCAGGAGTCACCCCCGACACCGAACGCCGCGTGCAGGAGGCGATCGACGCGCTGGGCTTCCGGCGCAACGACAGCGCGCGGGTGCTCCGCAAGGGGCGTACGGCGAGCATCGGTCTCGTACTGGAGGATCTGGCGGACCCGTTCTACGGCCCGCTGAGCCGGGCGGTCGAGGAGGTGGCCCGCGCCCATGGCGCCCTGTTGATCAACGGCTCCAGCGCCGAGGACCCGGACCGCGAGCAGGAGCTGGTCCTCGCGCTGTGCGCGCGCCGCGTGGACGGGCTCGTGATCATCCCGGCCGGTGACGACCACCGCTATCTGGAGCCCGAGATAAAGGCGGGTGTCGCCACGGTCTTCGTGGACCGCCCCGCCGGACAGATCGACGCGGACGTCGTGCTCTCCGACAGCTTCGGCGGTGCGCGCGACGGCGTCGCCCACCTCATCGCGCACGGCCACCGCCGGATCGGGTTCATCGGTGACATGCCGCGCATCCACACCTCCGCCGAGCGTCTGCGCGGCTACCGCGTCGCCATGGAGGACGCCGGCATTCCGGTCGAGGACACCTGGATGTCCCTGGGTGTCACCGACCCGCAGCGGGTGCGCAAGGCTGCCGAGGACATGCTCTCCGGCCCCTCCCCCGTCACCGCGATCTTCGCGGGCAACAACCGGGTGACGGTCACGGCCGTGCGTGTCATCGCCGAGGGCTCCCGTCCCGTGGCCCTGGTCGGCTTCGACGACATCGAGCTCGCCGATCTCCTCCAGCCCGGGGTCACCGTCGTCGCCCAGGACGCGGCGCAGATCGGACGTACGGCCGCGGAGCGCCTGTTCCGTCAGCTCGACGGCTCGCTCCTCCTTCCCGAGCGCATCGAGCTCCCGACGCGTCTGATCACCCGCGGCTCGGGCGAACTGCCGCCCTCGGGCTGACACATGACGGCCCGCGACCCATACACCGACCGCACGCTGGAAGCTCTCGGCCTGGCCGAGGCGCCGCGCGACCATCCGCTGGCCTATCCGGGCGCCTGGACCGGGGAATCGGGGCTCCTGGACGGGGACCGGCTGCTGCCCCTCACCAGCCACACCTTCCCTGGCCGCGTCCCGGTCCTCGCGGTCGGCTCCAACGCCTGCCCCGCCCAACTCCGGCACAAGATGCGGGAGTACGAGCTGTCGTCCCCCATCCCGCTGGTGAAGGCGCGGGTCACCGGGCTGGAGGTGGGCGTCTCGGCGCACGTCAGCGCGATGGGGTACGTGTCCGCGTCGCCCTTTCACGCACCTGGGCACACCCGTGAGCTGTTCCTCACCTGGCTGGACCCGGCGCAGCTCGCGGCGGTCGACGCGAGCGAGGGTGTCACGGCACCGGCGGGGGCGTACGACCGTGTGTCGCTGCCCGCCGCCGACGTCCGGATCGAGCTGGAGTCGGGCGCCACGCTCGACGGCGCCCACCTCTACGTCAACCGGCGCGGAGTCCTCCACGACGGTACGGGGACGCCGCTCAGGCATCCCGGCGAGCGGCCGCTGCTCACCGGACTCCTTGCCCGGTCACCGCGGTTGCGGGACCTGTTCGGCGCCACGCCCGAAGAGTTCTGTGCCCGGGCGCGCAACGATCTGCGGCTGTGCACCGCGGGCACCCGGCTGTTCGCCGAGGAGGGGTGGACGACAGCCTCCGGACTGGAGAAGTACCTGCCCGGTCAGCAGACCGGCAGCCCCGGAACCGGTGCGTCGTTGTCGCCGCCCTGGATGTAGACGTCGCTGACGAAGACGTTCGTGTTGCCGCTGTCGTCGTCGGTCTTCGCCCACCAGACGTTCGTCCACTCGCCGTAGGTCTCGCGGCGGCCGAGGTTCTGCTGGCAGTAGAAGTAGTTGGTGCCCGCGTTGAGGGTGCCGGCCTCGGCGCCGCCCGCGGTGTAGGACTTGGCCGTCTTCCAGACCTCGCAGTTGTACTTGCCGCCGCCGGTGGCGTGGCAGACCGGGGCGGGGCTGGATTCCTCGCCTCCGCCGGTCGTGCCGCCGTCCGAACCGCCGCCCGTGGTACCACCGCCCTCGCTGGGCCTGGGCGAGGCGGCCGGTGCCTTGTCCGTGGGTTTGGCGTCCTCGGTGCGCTCCGGCTTCTCGCTCGGTGTCGCGGATTCTTTCTTGTCGCCCTGTTCCGTGGGCTTGGTGTCGTCCGACAGGTCGATCGAGCCGCGGCTCGCGCCCGCGGACGGGGTGGCATCGCCGCCCTGGGAGGCCCGTGGCCCGGCGGTGGGCTTGGACTCGTCGGAGCCGTTCATGAGGGCGACGGTGACGCCGGTCGCGGCCAGCACGACGGTGACCGCGGCGGCGGCGAGAAGGACCCGGCCCTTACGGCGCCGGGGGCCGGCCGGATCGGCGGGCCGAGTCATCGACTCGGGCGGCCCGAAGCCCGGCCCGGTGGTCATCGGGGGCGGTGCGGAGGAACCCATGGCCGACGGCATGCCGTGGCCGCCTGCCTGCTGGGCACCGGGCGCGGTCTGGCCCGCGTCCGGGAATCCGGGCCCGGACCTGCTCCCCGCCGAGGCGGACGCAGATACAGCTGCCGAGGCGCCCGTCCCGCCCGTCGCCGAAGCCGCGGACCCCGGCCGGCCTTCTCCGGGGGATCCGGGCCCGGACCCGCCGACGCCCGCGGCGCCGAATGCGGCTTCTGCCATATCCGTACCCGTACCTGCACCCGAACCCGTGGCCCCGGCCCCGCTCGGTTCAGGGGCGCCGAAGCCTGCCTGGCCCGTCGCCGGAACGCCGGGCGCGGAGCCACCGAATGAGCCGGCGTCCGCCCTGCCCTCGCCCGCGGGCCCGAAGCCCGCGCCGGCCGATTCCGGCGGGCCGAAGCCCGGCGGCACCGCCGGCACGCTCCGCTCGGTCGCCTCGCGCGGCCGGGGCGTGGGCGGGCGCAGGCCGGTGGTCGCCGAGTCCGGGCCGGTGGTGGCGTCCGCCACCGCTTGCAACAGGTGGCTCGCTTCGTCGGCGCCCGGGCGGGACTCCGGCTGCTTGTGCATCAGCTGCTGCAGGACAGGGCCGAGCGGTCCGGCACGCCGCGGCTCCGGCAGCGGTTCGACCACGATCGCCGTGAGCGTGGACCAGGTCGACGTACGCCGGAACGGCGAGGCTCCCTCGACGGCCGCGTACAACGTGGCACCCAGGGCCCAGATGTCGGAGGCTGGGCCCGGTTCGTGGCCCTGGGCCCGCTCGGGTGCCAAGTAGTCCAGGGAGCCGACCAGTTCGCCGCTGCGGGTGAGATGGGTGGCGGAGCCGTCGCCCGGGTCCTCCATCGTGGCGATGCCGAAGTCGGTGAGGACGACCCTGCCGGAGCGGTCGAGCAGGATGTTGCCGGGCTTCACGTCACGGTGGAGCACTCCGGCGCGGTGGGCCGCGGAGAGCGCGTCCATGACCTTCGCGCCGATCCCGGCCACCTCGCGTGCGTCGAGGGTGCCGCGCTCGCGCAGGACGTCGTCCAGGGACGGTCCGTCCACCAGCTCCATGACGATCAGTGGCCGGCCGTCGACCTCGGCCACGTCGTGCACGGCGACGACTCCGGGGTGGCGCACGCGGGCCGCCGCGCGCGCCTCGCGCTGCATGCGCAGCCCCAGGTCGGCCAGTTCGGGCGCGCCCGCGTCCGAGTACGTACGCAGTTCCTTGACCGCGACCTCGCGGCCCAGGACCTCGTCGAGCGCCCGCCAGACGACGCCCATGCCGCCGCGGCCCAGCTGGGCGACGACGCGGTAGCGTCCGACGAGGAGCCGGCCGATCCCGTCGGGCTGGTCGGGCCCGTCCGGCCGGTCCTTCGCCTCTGGTTGTTGGTTCTCCCCCGAAGACACCGCTGCCCCGTTCCTGAGTCACACCAATGATTGGCGTCCACACTACGGGGCGGAAGTGACAGCCGATGCGGGACGCTGTCGCTGTGACTTGGTCGGTACGTGCGGGGTGCCCCGGCCGCTTCTTGGAGACGCTCTACTTGGCCGAGATCGTCAGGTCCGCGCGCCTCGGGGCCGCGAATGCCTCCAGGTCGGTGCGGGTCAGGCCGGCCGCGCGGGCCACCTCGGCGATGTCGAGGGCGCCGCAGTCCAGGCCGCGCAGGAGGTAGCCGCTGAGGGCCTTGGCGGTGGCGGGCTCGTCCATGACGTCGCCGCCGGCGTGGTTGGCGTACCGGGCGAGACGTCCCGCGGCCTGCTCGAAGCCCTCCCGGTAGAAGGCGAACACGGCCGCGTAGCGCGTGGGGATGTGGCCGGGGTGCATGTCCCAGCCCTGGTAGTAGGCGCGGGCGAGCGCGCGGCGGGTGAGGCCGTAGTGCAGCCGCCAGGCGTCGTGGACCTTACGCGTCGGGCCGACCGGCAGGACGTTCGTGGAGCCGTCCGAGACGCGGACTCCGGTGCCCGCGGCCGCGACCTGCATGATCGCCTTGGCGTGGTCGGCGGCCGGATGGTCGCTGGCCTGGTAGGCGGCGGAGACGCCGAGGCAGGCGCTGTAGTCGAAGGTGCCGTAGTGCAGGCCCGTGGCCCGCCCCTCCGCCGCCTGGATCATGCGGGCGACGGTCGCGGTGCCGTCGGTGGCGAGGATGGACTGGCTGGTCTCGATCTGGATCTCGAAGCCGATCCGGCCCCGCTCCAGGCCGCGCGCCTTCTCGAACTCCTCCAGGAGCCGCACCATGGCCGTGACCTGCTCGGCATAGGTCACCTTGGGAAGGGTCAGCACGAGCCCGTCGGGCAGGCCGCCCGCCTCCATCAGGCCGGTCAGGAAGACGTCGAGGGTGCGGATGCCCCGGTCGCGGACCGGCGACTCCATGCACTTCATGCGGATGCCCATGTACGGGGCCGCCGTGCCGTTCTCGTACGCCTCCGAGACCAGCCGTGCCGTGCGGGCCGCCGCCTCGTCCTCCTCGGCGTCCGGGCGCGGGCCGTAGCCGTCCTCGAAGTCGACGCGGAGGTCTTCGACGGGCTCGCGCTCCAGCTTGGCGCGTACGCGGTCGTAGACGGGCGCGGCGAGGTCGTCGGAGAGGCCGAGGACCTCGGCGAAGGAGGCGGCGTCGGGCGCGTGTTCGTCGAGGGCGGCCAGTGCCCGGTCGCCCCAGGAGCGGATGGTGTCGGCGGCGAAGACGTCACCGGGGACGTACACGGTGTGGACGGGCTGGCGGGTGCCGGGGTCGCCGGGGTAGCGGCGCTCCAGCTCGGCGTCGACCGGGACGAGGGAGGCGCTGATCTCCTCGCCGACCGCGCCCGCGAGGCTCGTCGCCACTTTCTCCTGCTGGCCCTGACCCATTCCACGCCCTCCTGTTTTCCGCTCCACGGAATCAAATATCCGTAGAGCGAAGTTATCCGCGGACCTTCCCGCCGGTCAACACCCTCCGGCCTCCCAGGCCGCTCCCAGGGCTTCCACCCTGACCACCTCCGATGTCCGGTCGGGCCACATCGGCATCCCTTCCGTGGCCATCGTCGGATTCCTTCCCTGGCCACCCGGGTTCCCCACCGCGATCGCCCCTGAATTCCCTCAGGGGCCGTCCCTGGGACTTCCTTCGGGGTCCACCCCGGGATCTCGACATGTTCACGCCGAGCTTCGAGACTGCGATGCGCACGACGCGTCCGCTGTCCGCTGTCCGCAGCAGAACCGGTGTCCCCCACAGGAACCGGCATCCGCCACAGAAGGAGCCACCCGTGCGCCATCGCAGTCGAGTCACGCGCCGCCTGGGCCTCAAGACCGCTCTCGCAGCGGCGGTCACACTGCCTCTGTCCAGTACAGCACTGTCGACCACACCAGCCGCCGCGGCGAACCGAACGGTACCGAGCCTCCGGCTGGAGGTCATGTCGTTCAATCTGCGTTACGCGAGCACGCTCGAACCCAACAGCTGGGCCGTCCGCCGCCCCGTGATGCGCGAACTGCTGAACGTGGAGCAGCCGCACGTCATGGGCGTCCAGGAGGGTCTCTACCAGCAGGTGCGCGACATCGAGACCGACCTCGGACCGCACTACGACTGGATCGGCACGGGCCGCGCGGGCGGCAGCCGCGACGAGTTCATGGCGGTCTTCTACGACACCCGCAGACTCGCCCCGGTCGAGTACGACCACTTCTGGCTCTCCGACACCCCCAACGTGATCGGTTCGAACACCTGGGGCGGCGGGTCCATACGCATGGTCACCTGGGTCCGCTTCCGTGATCTGGGCGACGGGGAGCGGCAGTTCTACTTCCTCAACACCCACCTCGACAACGCGAGCCAGAACGCACGCGCGCGTGCCGCGTCCCTGATCGCCCTGCGGATCGCCGGGCTCGACCGGACCCGGCCGCTCGTGGTGACCGGCGACTTCAACGTCGCCGCCCACAAGAACCCGGTCTACGACACGATGCTGGCCGCCGCACTCGTCGACACCTGGGACACGGCGGCCGAGCGGAGCAGGCTGTACGCCACCTTCCACGGCTACCGACCCCTGACCCCGGACGGCGACCGCATCGACTGGATCCTCGCCTCGCCCGGTGTGACCTCGCACCGGGCGTCGATCAACACCTTCTCCGTGGACGGACAGTTCCCGAGCGACCATCTGCCCGTACAGGCGTCCCTGAGCCTGGCATGAGGCGAGGCCCCGGCGACCGTGACGGTCACCGGGGCCTCGTGGGTCACCAGGCACCCGCGAACTTCCCGCGAGGTACCCGTCATGCCGATCAGCCCTTGCGGGTGTTGATCTCCTCGGTGAGCTGCGGGACGACCTCGAAGAGGTCGCCGACCACGCCGTAGTCGACCAGGTCGAAGATCGGCGCCTCGGCGTCCTTGTTGACCGCGACGATCGTCTTCGAGGTCTGCATACCGGCGCGGTGCTGGATCGCGCCGGAGATGCCGGAGGCGATGTACAGCTGCGGCGACACGGACTTGCCGGTCTGGCCGACCTGGTTGGTGTGCGGGTACCAGCCGGCGTCCACCGCGGCACGCGAGGCACCCACGGCCGCGCCGAGCGAGTCGGCGAGGGCCTCGATGATCCCGAAGTTCTCGGCGCCGTTGACCCCGCGGCCGCCGGAGACCACGATCGCGGCCTCGGTCAGCTCGGGGCGGCCGGTCGACTCGCGCGGCGTACGGCCGGTGACCTTGGTGCCGGTCGCCTTGTCCGAGAACGTGACCGCGAGGGCCTCGACGGCACCGGCGGCCGGGGCGGCCTCGACAGCGGCGCTGTTGGGCTTGACCGTGATGACCGGGGTGCCCTTGGAGATGCGGGACTTGGTGGTGAAGGAGGCGGCGAACGCGGACTGCGTGGCCACCGGGCCCTCGTCACCGGCCTCCAGGTCGACGGCGTCGGTGATGATGCCCGAGCCGATACGGACCGCGAGACGGGCGGCGATCTCCTTGCCCTCGGCGGAGGACGGCACGAGCACAGCGGCCGGGGAGACGGCCTCGTACGCGGCCTGCAGCGCGTCCACCTTCGGGACGACCAGGTAGTCGGCGTACTCCGCGGCGTCGTGCGTGAGGACCTTGACCGCGCCGTGCTCGGCGAGCGCGGCGGCGGTGTCGGCGGCGCCGGGGCCCAGCGCGACGGCGACGGGCTCGCCGATGCGGCGGGCCAGCGTCAGCAGCTCCAGGGTGGGCTTGCGGACGGCGCCGTCCACGTGGTCGACGTAGACGAGAACTTCAGCCATGGGAATGCTCTCCTGCTTGCGAAAGATGAGGGGCGGTCGGCGAAGGGACGTTCAGCGAGCCTCGAACGGGCTCTAGATGAACTTCTGGCCCGCGAGGAACTCGGCGAGCTGCTTGCCGCCCTCGCCCTCGTCCTTGACGATCGTGCCGGCGGTGCGTGCCGGGCGCTCGGTCGCGGCGTCGACCTTGGTCCAGGAGCCTTCGAGACCGACCTCGTCCGTCTCGATCTCCAGGTCCTCCAGGTCCCAGGACTGAACCGGCTTCTTCTTGGCGGCCATGATGCCCTTGAAGGACGGGTAACGCGCCTCGCCCGACTGGTCGGTGACCGACACGACGGCCGGCAGGGAGGCCTCCAGCTGCTCGGAGGCGGTGTCGCCGTCGCGGCGGCCCTTGACGACTCCGTCCTCGACGGAGACCTCGGAGAGCAGCGTGACCTGCGGGACGCCCAGCCGCTCGGCGAGCAGCGCCGGGACGACACCGGCGGTGCCGTCGGTGGACGCCATGCCGGAGATGACCAGGTCGTAGCCGGCCTTCTCGATGGCCTTGGCCAGCACGAGCGACGTACCGATGATGTCGGTGCCGTGCAGGTCGTCGTCCTCGACGTGGATCGCCTTGTCGGCGCCCATGGACAGCGCCTTGCGCAGGGCGTCCTTGGCGTCCTCGGGGCCGACGGTCAGCACGGTGATCTCCGCGTCGTCCGCCTCGTCGGCGATCTGCAGGGCCTGCTCGACCGCGTACTCGTCGAGCTCCGACAGCAGGCCGTCCACGTCGTCACGGTCGACGGTCAGGTCATCGGCGAAGTGCCGGTCGCCAGTGGCGTCGGGCACGTACTTAACAGTGACAACGATCCTCAAGCTCACGCCGGCTCTCCTACTGCATCGTCTTTTTCTGGGCTGCCTGCTTATGGGCAGCATAGGCGCCTGAAGCGGCCGTTCCCGGTGGGGGCGACCCGCGCTCCGAGCGAAATATTACTCGCCAGTACGCACATCTACGCTCCCGCAGGTCGTTCCCTCTAAGCAAGCGCTTTGAACTGTGACCTTCGCAACGCAGCGTAATCGGAACTCGACGCTCCCGCAGGCGAGGTGGGCCGTACGGCCCGACGCGTCATTCCCGCAGCCCCTTGAAGTCGCCCTGGTGGTACAGCAGTGGGCGGCCGGCTCCCGCGGGGTCCCCGAGGACCACCTCGGCCAGCACGATGCGGTGGTCCCCGGCCGGCACGCGGGCGACGACCCGGCAGACGAGCCAGGCGAGGACGTCGTCGAGTACGGGGACGCCCTCGGGGCCCTCTCGCCAGGCGGTGGGCGTGCCGAAGCGGTCGGCGCCGCTGCGGGCGAAGGTGGCCGCGAGTTCCCGCTGGTGCTCGCCGAGTATGTGGACGCCGACGTGGTCCCTCTCGGCGATCGCCGGCCAGCTGGACGCGCCGGTGCCGACGCCGAAGGAGACCAGCGGGGGCTCGGCGGACACCGAGGTGAGCGAGGTGGCGGTGAAGCCCACCGGACCCTCACCGCCCTGGGCCGTGATCACGGCGACTCCGGCCGCGTGCCGCCGGAAGACGGAGCGCAGGAGGTCCGGGGAGGCGAGTTCGGGAGAGGTGAGTCGAGGGGTTCCGAGATCGGGCGTGGCCGTCATGGAGTTGTCCTTCTGCGGGAGGCGACGAGCAGGTCCTGGGCTGGTCAACGGCCCGGACAGGGCGCGCTCGCGCAGCGGGCGGGAGCCGCGGTCCGAGGGCGTTCGCGCTCGACGAGAAGGAGTTCCAGGGGCATACGGTCAGGCTGACGATAGGTGGTGCGTGCAGTCAAGTACGTCCCAGCAGATGGGAGATGCGTCACCGGCGGCCTCCAGCCTCGTCCAGCCTCACGGGTCAGTGTGTTCCGACCGCCTCGCCGAGCGCGGCGATCACGTCCGCCTTGCGCGGCTGCCCGGTCGCGCGCCGGACCACGCGTCCGGCCGCGTCGAGGACGAGCACGGTCGGCGTCTTGAGGATGTCGAGTTCCCGTACGAGGTCGAGGTGGTCCTCGGCGTCGATCTCGACGTGTGTCACGCCCGGGACCATGCCGGCGACCTCGCCGAGGACCCTGCGGGTCGACCTGCATGGTGCACAGAAGGCGCTGGAGAACTGGACGAGCGTGGCGCGCTCACCGAGGTCCTCGCCCAACTCGGCCGCTCCCAGCCGCTTTCCGTCGTCCCGCCCGCGCACTCTGACTCTCCCGCCCCGCCGTCGGTTCAGCACTCCGAAGGCGCTCGCCGCCACGAGCACCACCACGCACACCACGAATCCGGCCATCTTCGGCTTCAGCATTCATGAGACTGCAAAGATTCCCGCGCGAGCGGATCGTTTTCCATGCGGAATGCTTGATCCATGGACATCGATGCAAGAGGGCCGCGTTTCGGAGCGGCCGTGACGACCGTCGTACTGGCGGTCGTACTGATCACCGGCAGCGCCTGGCTGCTGGCCTGGCAGACGCTGGCGTTCGCGCTCGGCGCCGCCGGTGGCGTTGCGCGTTCCCCGTACGGCCGGCTGTTCCGCGAGGCGGTGCGTCCCCGGATCGGGCCGCCGACGGAGTTCGAGGCGCCGGAGCCGCCGCGGTTCGCGCAGGCGGTCGGGTTCGCGTTCGCGGCGCTGGGATTGATCGGCTTCGGAGTGGGGCCCGAGTGGCTGGGACTCGCGGCGACGGGGGCGGCGCTCGCGGCGGCGTTTCTGAACGCTGCGTTCGGGTACTGCCTCGGGTGCGAGATGTACCTGCTCGTACGTCGGCTCACGGTTCGCGCAGAGTAAAGGCGGCTTAAAACCCCGAGGTGGATCAAGGGATGACGTGACGAGGATCTCGCCCTGGGGCGGCACGAGGACTGGCCACTCGTCCGTTCTTGGGGCACGATCTGCGCAATGCCGTAAACCTACGGCAGCGTAACTTCCCGCCGGGAGCCCCCTTCCCAGGCAGACCAGAGAGAAGGGTCCACTCCGTCCATGGCTGAGCTTGCCTACCGTCCCGCCATCGGTCTCGCCCAGACGTTGTTCAAGGCCTGGGACCTGAAGATCGACCTCAAGGGAACGGAGAACATCCCGCGCTCCGGCGGTGCGGTGCTGGTCAGCAATCACATCAGCTATCTCGACTTCATCTTCGACGGTCTGGCCGCCCTGCCGCAGAAGCGACTGGTCCGCTTCATGGCGAAGGAGTCGGTGTTCCGGCACAAGATCTCCGGCCCGCTGATGCGCAACATGAAGCACATCCCGGTGGACCGCAAGAACGGCGAGGCGGCGTACGCCCACGCGCTGGACTCGTTGCGCTCCGGCGAGATCGTCGGCGTCTTCCCCGAGGCCACGATCTCCCAGTCGTTCACGCTGAAGAGCTTCAAGTCGGGTGCCGCTCGCATGGCCCAGGAGGCCGGCGTCCCGCTGATCCCGATGGCGGTGTGGGGCACGCAGCGGCTGTGGACCAAGGGCCACCCGCGCCACTTCAAGCGCAGCCACATCCCGATCACCATCCGTGTCGGCGAGGCCATAGAGGCCTCGCGCGACAAGTACGCGGGCGCGATCACCCGCCAGTTGCGCGAGCGTGTGCAGGAACTCCTGGAAGCCGCGCAGCGCGCCTACCCCGTACGCCCCAAGGGCCCGGACGACACATGGTGGATGCCGGCCCATCTCGGCGGCACGGCCCCGACCCCCGAAGAGGTCAAGGCCTCCGAGGCCCGCTGAGCGGCCACTCGTACCTAGCCGCTACCGAGGCGCATGGACGGTGATCCGCGCCCCTGGGCTGAACTTCTCCAGCAGTTCGACGAGTTCCGCTCCCGCGGCCTCCACGTCTGCCACCGGCATCGGTGCGAGGCTCTCCAGGAGGAAGACCGCCGAGGTCGACTCCTCCGTGAGGCGGGTGCGCGGCCCCTGGCGCCAGTTCCAGCGGCGGCAGGTCACGCCCCTCTCGTCGCACCACACCACCTCACCCGTGTCGGGGTGCTCGACGGTCTCCTCCCCCGCCGTGACGGTCACGAAGTCCTCGTCGCCCGTGGCGCGCACGAGACGCATCCCGCCCTGGATGTGGTCGAGGTCCTCCCCGCCGACCGGGATCAGATGGGCGACGCTGATCGCGTTGTAGACGTCGACCAGCACGTTGATCCGGGGCAGCCCGGCGTCCGAGAGGGCCCGCTTCGCCAGCGCCTCCGCCGAGTTGCGCGTACGCGACGG
This sequence comes from Streptomyces sp. NPDC020747, assembly GCF_044334695.1. Taxonomy (NCBI): domain Bacteria; kingdom Bacillati; phylum Actinomycetota; class Actinomycetes; order Kitasatosporales; family Streptomycetaceae; genus Streptomyces; species Streptomyces sp. NPDC020747. Next base: position 145,939 of record NZ_JBIRTJ010000018.1, read on the forward strand.
CTTGGAGCCGAACGCAGTGTAGACCGCGCGCCAGGCGGCCATGTGCGGGTCCTCGTGCGGGGCGCGTCCGTCGAGGCGGGCGGCGAGACGGCGGGCCGCGTCGTCGAGGAGTTCCGAGGTGCCGTCCGTACTGGGTCCGTTGACGAGTCCGTACGCCTCGACGGTGAGGTGCGTGAAACCGGGCGCGAGGGCGCGTACCTCGTCGGACACGTTGAGCGGGAGGGTCATCGTCTGCCTTGCCTGTCCTGCCTCAGAGTGCGGTGGGGAGCGTCTTCCACAGCTGCGGGCGGTCGGGGGCTGCCTTGAGGGCGCTCAGGACGACCGGATGCGGTTCAGCGTACAGCACCGGGTAGTCCAGCTCATTGGACTGTGGATCGACGGGAAAGGCCAGCCGTTCGCCGTCGAGCGAGAACTGGGCGTCCACGCCCGGCTTGTTGCCGCGGCAGTCCTGCCGGTGCCAGGCCCCGTTGAAACGCACGGCGACCAGACCGTGCACGACATGCCCGCTCCCGTCGTCATGGAGAAGCGACTGGTAGCAGAACGCGGTGGGGATGTCCTCGGCCCGCAGGAGTGCGGCGAGCGCGTGCGCCTTGGCGTGGCAGATGCCGGTGCGCAGTTCCAGGACGTCCGAGGCACGCCAGGTGACGCGCGGGTCGCCGGCGTCCTGGGAGTGCGGGACGGTGTCACGCACGAACTCGTACGCGGCGCGCGCATAGTCATACGAGTCTGCCACCCCCTCGGCGAGGCGTGCGGCCGTCTCCCGCACGAGTGGATGGTGGTGGTCGATCGCCTTGTCAGCGGCCAAGTACGCGGACAAGTCGGGGGTGTTCTGGATCAGCTCCATGCCAGCAGAGCATAGGAATGCGACCACCCGAGAGTCAATAACTTTTCGGATACCCGCATATCTATGCACGCCATGCTGGTTCGCTAGCGGGCCATTTCCTCCTTGAGCGCCGCCACGAAGCCGTCGACGTCGTCCTCGGTCGTGTCGAAGGCGCACATCCAGCGGACGTCACCCGCGGCCTCGTCCCAGAAGTAGAAGCGGTAGCGCTTCTGCAGGCGCTCGCTCACGTCGTGGGGCAGCCGGGCGAAGACGGCGTTGGCCTGCACGGGGTGGAGGATCTCGACGCCGTGCACCGCGCGCACGCCCTCGGCGAGGCGCTGGGCCATCTCGTTCGAGTGGCGGGCGTTGCGCAGCCACAGGTCCTTGGCGAGCAGTGCCTCCAACTGCACCGAGACGAAGCGCATCTTGGAGGCGAGCTGCATCGACAGCTTGCGCAGGTGCTTCATGTGGCTGACGGCGTCCTGGTTCAGGACGACCACGGCCTCGCCGAACAGCGCGCCGTTCTTCGTGCCGCCGAAGGAGAGGACGTCCACGCCGACCGCGTTGGTGAACGCCCGCATCGGGACGTCCAGCGAGGCTGCCGCGTTGGCTATCCGGGCGCCGTCGAGATGCACCTTCATGCCGTGCTGGTGGGCGTGCTCGCAGATCGCGCGCACCTCGTCGGGCGTGTAGACGGTGCCCAGCTCGGTGTTCTGGGTGATCGAGACGACCTGCGGCATCGCACGGTGCTCGTCGTCCCAGCCGTACGCCTGCCGGTCGATCAGCTCGGGGGTGAGCTTGCCGTCGGGCGTGGGCACCGTGAGCAGCTTGAGCCCACCCATGCGCTCGGGGGCGCCGCCCTCGTCGACGTTGATGTGCGCGCTCTCCGCGCAGATCACCGCGCCCCAGCGGTCCGTGAGCGCCTGGAGCGCGGTGACGTTCGCGCCCGTGCCGTTGAAGACGGGGAACGCCTCGGCACTCGCGCCGAAGTGGCCCCGGATCACCTGCTGGAGGTGGTCGGTGTAGTCGTCCTCGCCGTACGCGATCTGGTGCCCGCCGTTGGCCAGGGCCAGGGCGGCGAGCACCTCGGGGTGGGCCCCCGCGTAGTTGTCGCTTGCGAATCCGCGGATCTCCGGGTCGTGACGACGCCGCACAGCTGTATAGGGGGGCTGCGGAGGGTTCACCGCTTCTCGGTCAGCCACAGACGCTTTCCGTTCACTTCGGAGGCAGGCCGCTCCCAGACACCGGTGATGGCCTCGGCCAGCTCCTTGACGTCCGTGAAGCCCGCGAACTTCGCGTTCGGGCGCTCGGCGCGCATCGCGTCGTGCACCAACGCCTTCACCACCAGGATGGCAGCCGCGGACGTCGCCCCGTCCGCCCCCTCGGAGACTCCGGCCTTGCGGAAGAAGTCGGCCATGGCCAGCGTCCAGGCCTCGGCCGCGGCCTTGGCGGCGGAGTAGGCGGCGTTGCCCGCGGTCGGCTTGCTGGCGCCCGCGGCGCTGATCAGGACGTACCGGCCGCGGTCGCTGCGCTGCAGTGCCTCGTGGAAGGCGAGGGAGGTGTGCTGCACGGTGCGGATGAGCAGCATCTCCAGGAGGTCCCAGTCGTCGAGGACCGTCTTCGTGAACGTCTCGCTGCCGCGCCAGCCGCCCACGAGGTGGACCAGACCGTCGACCCGCCCGAAGTCCTTCTCGATGCGGGCGGCCCACTCATGGCTGGACTGCAGGTCGAGCAGGTCGACCGTGTCGCCGACGACCGTCGAGCCGCCGTGCGCGTACCGGGCCGCGTCCACCGCCTCCGCGAGCCGCTCGGGATCGTTGTCCGCGCCGACGACGGTCGCTCCCGCCTCGGCGAGCCGCAGGAGCGCCGCCCTTCCGGCGGGTCCGCCCGCGCCGGCCACCGCGATCACCGCACCGCTGAGAGCCCCATTCCCCATGATCTTCGCCTCCTGAGCAGTGATATTGACGCGGTCGCTCACGCGGCCACCCGCTCGGCACTCTCCGCCGTGATGCCCTTGGTGGAGGCGATCACGTTCTTCAGCTTCTTGGAGAGGGCCTCATAGAACATGCTCAGGGGAAACTCGTCCGGAAGCACGTCGTCCACGAGCTTTCGCGGCGGCTGGTTCAGATCGAGGGCGTCCGGGCCCTTGGCCCAGCGGGATCCCGGGTGCGGGGCGAGGTACTGGGACACCATGTCGTACGCGGCGAACCAGTGGACCAGTTTCGGGCGGTCGATGCCGTCGCGGTACAGCTTCTCGATCTCTGCGCAGAGCTGGTTGGTGACCTGCGGGGCGCGCTGCCAGTCGATGTGCAGCTTGTTGTCCGTCCAGCGGACGACGTCGTGCTTGTGCAGGTAGGCGAAGAGCAGCTGGCCGCCGAGCCCGTCGTAGTTGCGGACGCGGTCGCCGGTCACGGGGAAGCGGAACAGGCGGTCGAACAGCACCGCGTACTGCACGTCACGGCCCTGCGGGAAGCCGTCGGCCTCCAGCTTCACGGCCTCCTTGAAGGCGGTGAGGTCGCAGCGCAGCTCCTCCAGGCCGTACATCCAGAACGGCTGGCGCTGCTTGATCATGAAGGGGTCGAAGGGCAGGTCGCCGTGGCTGTGGGTGCGGTCGTGGACCATGTCCCACAGGACGAAGGCCTGCTCGCAGCGCGCCTGGTCGCCGACCATCTCGCGGATGTCGTCGGGCAGTTCGAGGCCGAGCGTGTCGACGGCGGCCTCGGTGACCTTGCGGAAGCGGGCGGCCTCGCGGTCGCAGAAGATGCCTCCCCAGCTGAACCGCTCGGGTGCCTCGCGCACGGCGATGGTCTCCGGGAAGAGGACGGCCGAGTTGGTGTCGTAGCCGGCTGTGAAGTCCTCGAACGTGATGCCGCAGAACAGCGGGTTGTCGTAGCGGGTGCGCTCCAGATCGGCGAGCCACTCGGGCCAGACCATGCGCAGGACGACCGCTTCGAAGTTGCGGTTCGGGTTCCCGTTCTGGGTGTACATCGGGAAGACGACCAGGTGCTGGAGACCGTCCTCGCGGTGCGCGGCGGGCTGGAAGGCCAGCAGGGAGTCGAGGAAGTCGGGGACCTGGAAGCCGCCCTCGGCCCAGCGGTGCAGGTCCTTGACCAGCGCCTCGTGGTAGGCGGCGTCGTGCGGAAGGAGCAGGGAGAGCTCCTCGACCGCGTCGATGACATGGCGCACGGCGAGACCGGCGTCGGCCTGGTCCGGGGCGTCCTCGGCGTCGAAGTCGACCGAACCGTCCTTGGACTGCCATGGCCGGATCCGCTCCACGGCATCCTTGAGCACGGGCCAGGCCGGGTGCTCCACCACCCTGTCCCGGGGAGGAACCTGCTCCTCCGTACCCACCTGCACAAGAATTTCCGTCATGACCCATCCTCCACGGGAGAACCTCGCGTATGGACACCGTATGCGTGCAGGCTTCCCCGCCACAAGTGGAGACTCGGGAGATTATCCTGCCTCCACCCATCTTCACCGCTCTTTTTCCTGCCGGACATCACAGGGACGAATACTTCCGCCGATTACGGGGTAGCCGTCGAAGTTCGGTCAACCCGCTCGGGACTCGCCCACGCAGGAGTGAGGCGGGAGGGGCCGCACGGCCTGTTCTCGCCGCTGGAAGGCCCCATTCCCCGTTGTCGGAGCGGGTTCAACGCCGGGCCGGGCCATTAGGCTGCGGCCTTGCCGCGTGGGCACGGGACCGCAGCACGCGGCAGCCGAGCCGCCGTCGACGGAAGCGGAGTCAGCCTTGAACTTTCTCACCATCGGGCACCGCGGAATCATGGGTGTCGAACCCGAGAACACCCTCCGCTCCTTCATCGCCGCCCAGCAGGCCGGCCTGGACCTGATCGAACTCGATCTGCATCTGAGCAAGGACGGCGCGCTCGTCGTCATGCACGACGCCGACGTGGACCGTACGACCGACGGTTCGGGGCCGATCGCCGAGAAGACCCTCGCGGAGCTGCGGGCGCTGGACGCGGGCCGCGGTGAGCGCGTCCCGGTCTTCGAGGAGGTTCTGGACGCCCTCACGGCCCCGCTGCAGGCCGAGATCAAGGACGTGGCGGCGGCCCGGGCGCTGGCGGAGGTCATGAACCGGCGCGACCTGGTCGGCAGGGTCGAGGTCCTGTCGTTCCACGACGAGGCCATCGCCGAGATCGCGCGGCTCGTCCCCGGCGTCCGTACGGCACTGGTCGCCAGCCGCTATGGCATCGATGTCGTCGAGCGGGCCACCGCGGTCGGCGCCACGAGTCTCGTCCTGAACATCCGCCGCCTGACCCTGGAGGTCGTGGAGCACGCCCGCAAGGCGGACCTGCGGATCATCGGCTGGGTCGTGAACACCCAGGACCAGCTGCGCCTCGTACGCGCCCTGGAACTGGACGGCGCGACCACCGACTATCCGGAGATCAAACGCACCGGCCGTTTCACGGCGTAACGGCCGGGCCGCACGGGCGTAACGATCATGCGAGCGGCTTGATCATGCGAGCGGCTTCACCAGGAGCTCGAACCGCAGGTCGTCGCGCTGCGGGATGCCGAACCGCTCGTCGCCGTACGGGAAGGGAGTCATCTCTCCCGTACGGCGGTAGCCGCGCCTCTCGTACCAGGCGATGAGGTCCTCGCGCACGGAGATCACGGTCATGTGCATCTCCTTGACGGCCCAGGTCTCCCGGGCGAACCGCTCCGCCTCGGCGATGATCACCTTGCCGAGACCGGCTCCCTGGAGTGCGGGACTGACCGCGAACATGCCGAAGTAGGCATGGTCACCGCGGTGTTCGAGCTGGCAGCAGGCGACCACCGTGCCGTCGCGCTCGACCGTCAGCAGGCGGCTGTCCGGTGACTTGATGACCGCGCGCACACCCTCCGGGTCGGTCCGCTGGCCCTCCAGGATGTCCGCCTCGGTGGTCCACCCGGTGCGGCTGGAGTCCCCCCGGTAGGCCGACTCGATCAGCACGACGAGGGCGTCCACGTCGGCGTCGGTGGCGTCGCGGAACGTCAGTCCGGTGGCGGCGGTGTCCATGGAGCGGTTCTCCGATCTCGGGCGCGGCTCGGGCACCGCCGAGCGTAACCCTCCTACTAGGCTCCGGACGCATGGTGCATGTACTGAGCAGCCGGACCTTGCTGCGCCCCACCGACCCCGAGCGCTCCCGCGCCTTCTACGGCGAGAAGCTGGGCCTGCCCGTCTACCGCGAGTTCGGTACGGGTCCCGAGCGCGGCACCGTCTACTTCCTCGGCGGCGGCTTCCTGGAGGTCGCGGGCCGCTCCGAGGAACCCCCCTCCCCCGCCGTCAAGTTGTGGCTCCAGGTCGCGGACGTCTCGGCGGCGTACGAGGAACTCGTGGCCGCGGGCGTCGAGGTTCGCCGGCCGCCGGTGAAGGAGCCGTGGGGGCTGATCGAGATGTGGCTCACGGATCCGGACGGAACCGAGATCGTGGTGGTGGAGGTACCTGCGGACCATCCGCTGCGGTACCGGCCCTGAGCGGACGGCTCCGGCGGGACTCCTGGGCATATGGCCCCGGCGGGTGTTCCCTGGTACTTGGGGGCGGCGATCGGACTCGCTTCGTTCCATGGACCGAGCACCACGGGGGGTGACCGCCATGCGCCGGACGACCGCCGCGGCGGGCAGCGCACTGTTCTTCGTGCTGACGCCCGGCACCGTCGCGGGGCTCCTGCCCTGGTGGCTCACCGGCTGGCGGCAGGGCGAGGCGTATCCCATGCCGGTGCGGTGGGCGGGGGCGCTTCTGCTCGCCGTCGGCGGCGCGGTGCTCCTCCACGCGTTCGCCCGCTTCGTCGTGGAGGGCCTCGGTACCCCGGCTCCGGTCGCGCCCACGGAGCGCCTGGTGGTCGGCGGGCTCTACCGGTACGTCCGCAACCCGATGTACCTGGCGGTGCTGGCCGCCATCGCCGGCGAGGCGCTGCTCCTCTCCCGGCCCGTCCTCCTGGCCTACGGGGCCGCGGTGGCCGTCGCGGTCACCGCGTTCGTCCACTGGTACGAGGAGCCCGCGCTCGCACGCAGGTACGGCGCGCGGTACGAGGCGTATCGGCGGTCGGTACGCGCCTGGCTGCCACACGCGACCAGGCGGTTCTGAGGCAACCTCCCGACATCCTCCTCGCGCAAGGGCGGCAGGAGCGGCTCGTACGAGGACCGGTCGAAGCAGGAGCTGTACGAGCAGGCGAAGAAGGCCGGCGTCGAGGGGCGCTCGTCGATGTCGAAGGACGAGCCGATCAAGGCTCTGCGGACCGCTGACTGCCGAACGGCCGAACCGCTCCTGACCAGGCTCTGGCGACACCTGGGGCGAGCGCGTGATCTCGTGGTCTCTGAGGCCCGCGGACGAGGGCCCATGTACGCGCCGAGGAGTTGTGGCGGCTCATCCGGGCAGAACGCTCCTCATGACACCGCGACTCTCCGTGACAGCCCGCACCGCGGGGCCCGGCGTCCTGCCGCCCCTTCGTCCGATCCCTCTCGGTGGCACGGGTCCCCAGGATGTCGTCGTCGACCATGAAGGCCGCGTGGTCACGGGCGTGGCCGACGGCCGCATTCTCCGCGTCCGGCCGCGCGGTCCCGCCCGGGTGGAGCAGATCGCCCGGACGGGAGGGCGTCCGCTGGGGCTCGAAGTCCTGCCGGACGGGCGGCTGTTGGTGTGCGACGCGGAGCGCGGGCTGCTGCGCGTCACGCCGGAGTCCGATTCCGTGGCCGGGCCCTCCACCGTCCCTTCTCCTTCTTCCGCGGGGAGGGTCGAGGTGCTGGTCGACCGTGTGGCGGGTGAGCCGTTGGGGTTCTGCGGCAACGCGGTCGCGGCGGCGGACGGCACGGTGTACTTCACGGCCTCCAGCAGGCGTTTCGGGCTTCACGAGTGGCTCGGCGACCTGTTGGAGCGGACGGTGACGGGGCGGCTGCTGCGGCTACCGCCCGGCGGTGGCGAGCCCGAGGTCCTGCTGGACGACCTGGACTTCGCGAACGGAGTCGTGCTGGCCGAGGACGAGTCCTGGGTCGCCGTGGCCGAGACCGGTGCGTACCGCCTCACCAGGCTGTGGTTGTCCGGGCCGCGGACCGGCCAGCGCGACACCCTGGTCGAGAACCTCCCCGGCTTCCCGGGCAACCTCTCGCGCGGCACTGACGGCACGGTGTGGGTCGCCCTGGCGGGCCCGCGGCAGCGGACTCTCGACTGGCTGCGCCGGGCGCCCGCAGGCGTGCGAAAGGCGGCTTGGCAGGCGGCCCGGCCCCTGCCGCTGCCGGTCCGTCCTCACCCCGTCACCCGCGTGCTGGGCATCGGCCCCGGCGGCCGGGTCCGCCACGACCTCAGGCGGCGCGGGACGGGCTACCGGATGGTGACCAGCGCGTACGAGCACGACGGCATGCTGATTCTGGGCAGCCTGGTCGAGAAGGGGATCGTCGTGTGCGAGCTGCCTGGGCGCTCGTGAGGATCATGGAACGGAACATGGGGGCGGGCCGCCCGGGTCTCTCAGTGGTGGCCGAGCCCGCCGCTGCCGAAGCCGCCGCTGCTGTTGCGGCCCCAGATCGGTCGTGTCTGGTCCTTGGCGCGGCGCGAGGAGACGTTGCCGTGCAGCTCGTGCGGGGTGAGGACCCTGCCGTTGTGCGGCATCTCGTCGGGTTCGCGCATCTCGCTGACCTCGTGCACCGCGCCTGTCGCGGGCAGCTGGGGATGGTCCTCGGGGCGCGGCGGACCCGGTTCCTGGGCGCGTACTCGCATCCCCCACCACACCGCGACGACCAGCATCGCCGTGATCAGAAGTCCCACCACGAAGGGTGCCGAACCGGCCACGACTTCGTGGGGGATGGCTATCTCCCTGCCGAAGGTGTCCATAAAGGCATAGTACCCACCCATTACCGATCAAACAGGGGCCGACCTTTGTTCCCGCGACGGTGTGCCGAGGGCCGCCATGGGTACGGGGAGGGGATGCGTATGGGTGTACTGGACGTCGGCTCGAACACGGTAAGACTCGTCATCGCGGAGACGGACGGAGCCGTGCCGCTTCCCGTGCACACGGCCAAGCGCCGGCTGAGGCTCTCCGACCATGTCGAGCGGGGTGGCCACCTGCCGGAGGAACAGGTGAACCGGCTGGTGGAGGCGGTGGCGGAGGCCCGGGTGGAAGGCAGGCGGTGGGGGGTGACCCAGCCCTTCGCCTTCGCCACGGCGATCGTGCGGGACGCCCCGAACCGCCCCGAGATCCTTGAGCGGGTCGCCGCGGAGGCGGGAGTGCCGCTGCATGTGCTGCCCGGCGAGGTCGAGGCGGAGCTGACCTTCCTGGCGGCGCGGCGCTGGATGGGGTGGCGCGCGGGGCCGCTGGCCATGCTCGACATCGGGGGCGGCACGCTGGAGGTGGCGTTCGGCCGGAGCAAGCTGCCGGACTTCGCGATCTCGCTGCCGCTGGGAGCCAGCCGGCTGACCCGCGAGTTCTTCCGCGGCCAGGACCCACCGTCGCTTCGCCGGGCCAAGCTGCTGCGCCGGCATGTACGCCATCAGTTGCGTGACGTCGCGGCCCGTATCCGCTGGGAGGCGCCTCGTACGACGGTCGCCACCTCGCGCACGCTCCAGCAGCTGGGCCGGCTGTGCGGCGCGGCCCCGGGCCGGTCCGGGCCCTTCACCCCGCGCGGCATCACCCGTACCGACCTGCGCGTGGCCGTCGAGCGGCTGTCGGTGCTGCCCGCCGCCGATCGTGGCCTCCTGCCGGGCATCTCCCCCGCGCGGGCCGGCCAGTCCCTGGCCGGGGCGATCGTCGCGCACACCACGATGAAGCTGATGGGCATCGAGGAGATGACCCTCTGCCCCTGGGCGCTGCGCGAAGGGGTCCTGCTGCGCTGCATCGAGGACGGCAACGCCGACTGGTGGGACGGTACGGCCCCCAGCCTCCGCGATCAGGACGCCGTACCGCCGCGGGTACTCCGCCCCGTCGGGGAAGTGGACATGGGCGCCACGGTGTCCGCCGCCGCGTCGTCCGCTCAACTCCCCGCCCGATCGGGGCAGTTCACCTGACGCCGGGTGCCGGCGGGCAGGTCCCGCCGGCACCGGGTGAGCCAGGACTCGGTGCCCCGCGTCCTAGGACACCGTGCAGGCCGTTCCGTTGAGGGTGAAGGCGGTGGGTGCGGTGTTGGCGCCCGACCAGGAGCCGTTGAAGCCGAAGGTGACCGAGGCACCGGGCGCGATCGCCGCGTTGTAGGTGGCGTCGGCCGCGGAGACGGCGGAGCCGGACTGGGTGACGGTCGCGTTCCACGCCTGCGTCACGCTCTGCCCGGCCGACCAACTCCACGCCAGCGTCCAGCCGTTGACGGCGGCCGTGCTCGTGTTCTTGATGGTCACCTGGCCGGTGAAGCCGTTGTTCCACTGGCTCTGCACGGCGTACGTCACCGCGCAGGCGCCCGCCGGCGGATTCGTACCGCCGTCGGTCCAGCCCAGCGCCTCGGCGATGCCGTAGTAGGCGGGCTTCGGCTGGAGGTTCTCGTCGTACGGGGTCGCCGCGCCGTAGCCGGGGAACACGTCGGGGATCCACGAGTCGGAGTCGGTGAAGCCCCAGACGGTGACGCCCTCGCAGCGCGACACGGCGACGCAGGCGCCGGTGACGGCCTTGTACTCGGCCTTCTGCTGGGCGAGTTGGGCGCTGGTCGGCGGGACCGTCGTCCGGATGTCGAGCTCGGTGATCGCGACGTCCACGCCGAGGTCGGCGAAGCGCTGGATGTTGGTCTGCAGCGTCGACGGCACCTGGCCGAGGATCAGATGGGCCTGCAGTCCGACGCCGTCGATCGGAACTCCCTGCTCCTTGAGGGACTTGACCAGGTTGTAGAGGGCTGTGCTCTTCGCGTTGACACCCTCGACGTTGTAGTCGTTGACGTACAGCTTCGCGGCCGGGTCGGCGGCGCGGGCCGCCCGCAGCGCGTCGGCGATGTACGAGTCGCCGATCGCCGTCTGGAAGACCGACTGACGGCGGGTGCCGTCCTCGTTGAACGGCTCGTTGACCACGTCCCAGTGGTCGATGCGGCCCTTGTAACGGCCCGCCTCGGTGGCGACGTGGTCGGTCATGACGGTGCGCAGGCTGTCGGCGGTCCAGCTGCCGTTACTGACCCAGTCCGGCAACTGGCTGTGCCAGACCAGGGTGTGGCCGCGGACCTTCTGCGCGTGCGCCTCGGCGTAGTTCACGACGGCGTCGGCGCCCGACCAGTTGAAGCTGCCGCGGGTCGGTTCGACCGAGCCCCACTTCATCTCGTTGCCCGGCGTGATCGAGTCGAACTGCTCACCGACGATCGTGCCGTACGTGCCGGTCAGCTTGGAGGCTGTGACGGCCGTCCCGTAGTAGCTGCCCTTGGCGGCTGCGAGGTCCCTCAACACGGGTGCGGCGGCGGCCTGTTGACCCGAGCCGTCGGCGTGCCCCGACCCGTCGGCCGTGTGACCGGAGACGGCTCCCCCGATCACGAGCGACGCCGCGGCCAGGGTCACCGACGCGGCTCTGCGTAAGCTCTGGAGCTCCATGGACGTCCCTCTCATGATGGCTTCACGTCGCTCCCGGAATTTCCGGAAGACTTCTGCAAAGTTTCGAGAGTGCGTCCGGAACGGTAGAGGCGTACGTGGTGACCGTCAACGGAGGTGGGGCAGTTGGCCGAGGAGGGCACCGGGGACGGGGAGACGCGGGAGGGCCGGGGCAAGGTCACGATCACGGAGATCGCCCGGAAGGCCGGCGTCTCCGTACCGACCGTGTCGCGGGTGGTCAACGGCCGGTCGGACGTGGCACCCGGGACCCGCGCCCGGGTCGAGGACCTGCTGCACCGGCACGGCTACCGCAGGCGGCCGGCCGCCGCCTCCCGCACCCGCGCCGCGCTGCTCGACCTGGTCTTCAACGACCTCGACAGCCCCTGGGCCGTGGAGATCATCCGCGGTGTGGAGGAGGTCGCGCACGCCGCGGGCATCGGCACGGTCGTCTCGGCGATCCACAACCGCTCCGGCGACGCTCGCCAGTGGATGACGAATCTGCGGGCACGCGCCTCGGACGGCGTCGTCCTGGTCACCTCCGTCCTGGAACCGGTGCTGCACGAGGAACTGCGCCGCCTCGGCGTACCACTCGTGGTGATCGACCCGGCGGGCTCCCCCGCGCTGGACGTGCCGACGGTCGGGGCGACGAACTGGGCGGGCGGGATGGCCGCCACCGAGCACCTGCTGCGGCTCGGCCATCGCAGGATCGGGTTCGTCGCGGGTCCGCCCCGGCTGCTCTGCTCCCGGGCCCGGCTCGACGGCTACCGCGCGGCCCTGGACCGGGCCGGGATCCCCGTCGACCGGTCGCTGATCGTGCCCGGCGACTTCTACCAGGAGTCCGGCTTCACGGGCTGCAACGCCCTTCTCGACCTCGCCGAGCCGCCCACCGCGCTCTTCGCCGCGAGCGACCAGATGGCGATGGGCGCGGTGGAGGCACTTCGGCGACGGGGACTTCGCGTCCCGGAGGACATGAGCGTGGTGGGTTTCGACGACCTTCCGGAAGTCCGCTGGTCGGCTCCCCCGCTCACCACGGTCCGCCAGCCCCTCGCCGAGATGGGCAAACTCGCGGTCCGTACGGTCCTGAAGCTCACCCGGGGCGAGGAACTCGACTCGCCCCGGGTGGAGTTGGCCACCGAACTCGTCGTGCGGTCCAGCACGGCCCCGGCGCCGACGACGGCCGGGCACGGCGGCGGATGAGGGTGCGGGTGCGGCTGCCCTACGGAAGGTGCTCCCACCCACGGTCCGTACGGGTCAGCTCGTGGAACCCGGCGCCGGTCAGCCGGGCGATCGATTCCACGGCGCTCGAGGCCTCGTACGCGAAGAGCCTGTGCACCCCTGAGAGCCGGAGCCAGTGGGCGGCCTGGGCGAGGAGCCAGTTCTCCAGGCCGTCCACCGGGTGCTCGATGTGGAGGTTGCCGATGTCGGCGAGGCCGCCGCTGCGTGTGTGACGTTCGGGGCGGTCCAGGGCGGTGTCGATCTCGATGAAGCCGAGTACGCGCCCGTCGGCGTGGGCCGAGAAGCGGGTGCCGCACTCGCCGAGCGTGCGGTCGACGGAGACTCCCGGCAGGGGCGTGAACGACGGCAGATCGGCCACGTCGGCGATCAGGATGACCTCGGTGTCGCCCGTGTGCCGGAACCCGGCCCGTTCGTAGGCGGCGCGGATGTGGGGCCAGGGCCACGGCAGTCCGTAGACGACGGGCGCGGGCAGGGATCCGTCGGCGTAGCGGAGGCGGACGTTCCAGCGGGCCAGCTGGGCCAGACAGGCCGCCATCAGCAGGTCGGAGGCCTGGTCCGAGTCCGGCCAGAAGGAGGCGGGCGGATGACAGACGAACCAGTCGATCGCGCCGGCGTCCCGGAAGCTCTCACCGACCTCGGGGTCGGCTCGGTAGCGCAGGAGATGCGCGCCGGCCACCACGTACCGGCGCTGCTCGGCGACGAGCGTGATCCGCTCGGCCACCCATGGGTCGGTGATGAACTCGTCCGGCTGCCGTGTCATACCGCTGAGCACGGTGTTCACGGAGACGGAGACACCGGGGACGACAGCGGCGACATGCGCGTTGACGAGTTCGGTGAGCTGGTCGCGGTCGTCGCGGTGGAAGGGACGCACCGTGAGCGCGGGCATGCGGAGACCTCCGGATCGGTGTACATGAGGAGGCCGCCATGCGGTGCGGTACGCGGGCGAGAGTACGCCTCACCGAGTGGTCCCGCCATGCGGTTTTCCGTCGGCTCGCCGGGGCAGGTGGCCGGGACTAGCGTGCGAGGAGGAGCCCGTCGCGCTCCTGACGTGCTTCTGTCCGAGAGTCGGAAAGCCCGAAAGCCGGAAAGAAGGTCGGCCATGAAACTGGACAAGCCTGTGCCCGGCGGGCCCTGCTGGACCGAGTTGGGGACCAGTGACCTGGAGGCGGCCAAGCGGTTCTACGCCGATGTCTTCGGCTGGCGCCCGGAAACGGATCCGCGCGCGGAGGCGGGCGGCTACACGCTCGCGCACCTCGGCGACGCGTCGGTGGCCGCCCTCACCCCGCTGTTCCAGGAGTCGCAGCCGGTCGCCTGGAACGTGTCGTTCGCGGTACCCGACGCGGACGCGGCCGTGCGGGCGGTACGGGACGCGGACGGCGCGGTCGTCCTGGAGCCGATGGACGTCTTCGACCTGGGCCGCTTCGCGGTGGTGGCCGACCCGGGCGGCGCGGTGTTCCAGCTCTGGCAGGCGCGCTCCTTCGCCGGTGCCGGTCTGTTCAACGCCCCCGGCGCGCTCGGCTGGGTCGAGCTGATGACACGTACTCCCGGCCTGGTCACCGCCTTCTACACGACGGTGTTCGGCTGGACCGTCAACGCCTCGGAGCACTACACGCAGTGGGGCATCGACGGCGCCGACTTCGGCGGCATGGTGGAGATGGGCGACAAGTTCCCGCACGAGGTGCCCTCGCACTGGCTGCCGTACTTCGCCGTCGAGGACGTCGAGGCCACCGCCGAGGCGAGTTCGCAGGCGCACGGCGGCGTCCTCATGGAACCCACGTCGGTCCCGGAGGGCCCACGCATCGCGGTGCTCCGGGACCCGCAGGGCGCGGTCTTCGGCATCTACAGGGCGGCCGACGAGGGCTAGGAAGCCGGCCGATCCTGGGCAGGGGATCAGAAGGCCAGAGGGCAGGGGCGGTGGTGTGTCAGCCGCGCGGGGCTCGCAGCCGGCCCTCCAGCTGGACCAGCAACTCGCCCAGCAGCGCGGCGAGTTCACGCTGTCCGGTGCCGTCGACCCCGGACAGGACCGCGGTCTCGTACGAGAGCTGCTCGGGCAGGATGGAGTCGACCAGGTCGCGTCCGGCGTCCGTGAGGCGCACATGGGCGACGCGTCGGTCGCGGGTGTCGCCCCTGCGCTCGACCAGGCCACGCTCGGTCAGCTGCTTGAGCCGCTTGGTGACGGCGGCGCCGGAGGAGAAGGTCTCGCGCGCCAGCTCGCCGGGGGTCAGTTCGAGGCCGGTGCGGCGCAGGGCGCCGAGGAGGTCGAACTCGGGGCGGGTGAGTCCGGCGTGTCGCAGGGGCGCGTCCTCGGCCTGCTGGAGGAGCGCGGCACAGCGGTTGATGCGGCCGATGATCTCCATGGGGCCGGTGTCGAGGTCGGGGTGGACCGTCCGCCACTGCCGTACCACCGCGGCGAGGGTGTCCCCCGCGGCCGCCCCTCCATGGACCGCGCCCTCTCTGCCCGCCGTCCGCCCGTTCGCTGCCGTCATGCCGGTGTGCCCTCCAGAGCGTGCAGTCCCTGCCGTCGTACCGCAGACGCGAGCGTACGGTGTCCGGTCCGCTCGGCGAGCAGCACCCGCTCCTTGGGCACGGCGCGCTGCCACCACTCGCCCGCGGCGGCGTCGGCCGTGGCGCGCAGTTCGACGAGCGCCGTGGCCAGCCTGCGGCGGGCGGCCTCCAGGGCGCCTGGACCCGGCTGCTCGGCGGCGATCAGTCGCGCGGCGTGCTCGCGGGCCCGTTCCACCGTTTCGAGGGCGTTCTCGACGCGGTCTCCGGCACGTCGGTCGGTGACCGCGACCGCGGCGGCGAAGCCGACCACCGCGCCGACGACCGTGTCCACGATCCGATCCGTCATCAGTTCGCCGGGCTGCTGGAAACCCGTGAACTCGGTGATCAGCAGCGCCATCGGTGTCACGCAGATGCTGCCGAGCCAGTAGTTGCGGCTGATCAGGGCCTCCGCGCCGAAGTTGAAGGCGAGGCAGCACAGGACGAGGGCGGCGGGGCCGAGGTGGGCGAGCGGGGCGACGGCCGCGAAGAGGAGTACGCCGACGAGGTTGCCGACGACGCGCTGCACTCCGCGGCTCCAGGTCAGCGTGATGTTCGCCTGGTAGAGCGAGGCGGCGGTGACCAGGGCCCAGTACGGGCGGCCGACGCCGAGCGCCAGCGACACGTGACCGGCCAGGGCACAGCCGAGCGCGGTGCGCAGGGCGAGCGGCAGGAGCGGGCCGAGTCTGTCGGCCAACGGGCGCCTGTCTGCGGCCCGTTCGGCCTCCACGCCGAGAAGTTCGTCGGCAGCCGATGCCAGCTCCACGTACGGCACGGGGCCCGTTCCTCGCAGGTCGCGCGCCCAGGAGCGCAGCCGTCCGGGGTCCGTGTCGGCGGGTGCGGCGAGCGCGATCTCGGCCCGCACGACGAGCCGTTCGAGCGCCTGCCGGGGCTCCGAGCGTGCGCCGGTGGCGAGCAGCGACTGCCAGGCGGCGTGCACGGCGGACGCCGCGGCCGCTCCGGCGCGCTCGCGTCCGGGGGAGGCGGGGGCGGACGTCTCGGCGTACGCGGTGACGGACGTCTCGGCATACGTGGCGGCGGCATTCAGGGCTCGCGCCGTGGCCCGGCGCTCCGGCCCGTGCGGCCGTACGAGGCCGGGGGCCATGCCGACGAGCCACGCCCAGGCGCCCGCCGCGGCGACGAGGGCGAGATGGCCGGGGACCTGGCCGAGCGTCTGCGGGGTGAAAACGGAGGCCGAGCTGATGAATACGAAGATCACCGATCCGGGCGGGCCGATGCGCGTCGCGTCGCACACCGCCTTCTGGGCGGCGGCGAGCAGCGCGCCGACGGCGACGAGGACCAGGGCGGAGGCCGCGAGCGACGCCGTGACCAGGGCGACCGCGACCGAGGCGAGCATGCCGAGCACGACCCAGCAGAGGGCCCGGGCGCGGGCGGCGTACGGCAGGTTGTGGGCGTAGAGCGCGCAGAGCGACCCGGCCATCGTGTACATCGCGAGGTCCAGCCGGCCGAGCGCCAGCAGTGTCAGGTTCGGCACGCCGACCGCGACGACCACGCTCAGCGCGGGCTTGAACCAGATGTCGGAGGGCCGGCCGACGCGCAGGACGCCGGCGAGAGGCAGTCGGCGTGCGGGGGTGGGGCTGGGTGCGGCGCTGCTCATGGCGATAAGGTTAGCAGGTGTTTTACTAGTGAAAGATATTACTCGTGAAAGATAAATCGCACCCCCGCGCGCTCCCCCGTGTACACCCTTGCGCTCGCTTGCGCTCCGCCCGGTCCGGGCATCTCTTCGAGCGGACTGTTCGACACCGTCGAGCGGGGGAGGTGCGCGGTGCACGGTCCTGCGTCACCCGGCTGGCTGCTCGTCGCGCTGTGCGCGGCGACCGGGGCCTACTGCCTGCTGCGGATGCGCAGCAGGGTCGAGGAGCAGCGCCGCACCGCGGGCGGTGAGGCTCTGATGGGGTTCGGGATGGCCGCGATGGCCGTGCCCGCGGCGGCACTCGCGCCTCCGCGCTGGGCCTGGGTCGCCTACGCGGCGGTGTTCGGGGCGGCAGCGCTGCGCGCCCTGTGGGCCGCGCGGAGCAGCGCTCACCATCTGCACCATCTGGTGGGCGCGTTCGCGATGGTCTACATGGCGGCGGTGATGGCGAGCGGGGCGCACGCCGGGGTTCCCGCGCTGACGGGGGTGCTCCTCTCCTACTTCACCGCGTACGTGCTGTGGACCGGCACACGGCTGATGCCGGTCACCGTCGCAGGGGGTGGCCCCGGAGAGAGTGTCCGTGCCGCCGGGTGGGGCGACCGGCTGGAGCTGGCGCGGGCCTGCCGTCTCTCGATGGGCATCGGGATGCTGGCCATGCTTCTCACACTCTGAACCGGCGCTTCTCACGTTCCGAACCGGCACTTCCCGCGTTCCGCGCCAATGCATCTCATGTCCTGGGCCGATACTTCTCACGTTCTGGGCCAACACTTCCCACGTTCTGGGCCGACGCGTCTCACGCTCCGAAGGGCATCTCCCGGGCCCCGGGCTCGCTTTACGAAACCGTGGTGTACGTCACTTGCCTCGGCGGGCCGTATCCGCGGGCGGTGCCCCGCTCATAGGCTGCAGCCATGATGGTCCCCGCGGCACTGCTGCTGCTCGGCGCCCTGGCCGCCGTCCTCGCTCCGCGGCTGCTCGCCCGAACGGACTGGCAGGACCGTGAACCGGTGGTCGCCCTGTGGGTGTGGCAGTGCGTGGTGATGGCCGTTCTGCTGTGCTGCGCGCTGTCGATGACGCTCAGTGCGGCGGCCGCCTGGCAGGCCGTCCGCGGCCAGGTCTTCGCCCCCGCCCCGCATGCCGTCGTGGAGAGCTACGCGCTCGCCGGGGGCCCTTGGGCCGCGGCGACCGCGGTCGCACTCGCGCTCGGCGGTGTCTGGAGCGCCGCGATGCTGGCCCGCGAGATCACCCGGGCCAGGACCCGGCGCCGTCGTCGGCGGGCCGAACTCCTCGTACGCGCCCCGGTGTTGCCCGGTGAGGAGCCCGGCAGCGATCGTCTGGTCGTCCTTGAGGGCGAGCGTCCCGACGCCTGGTGGCTGCCGGGGGCGGCACCCCAACTCGTCATCACCACGGCCGCGTTGCGCCGCCTCAAGGGGCGGCAGCTGGACTCGGTGCTCGCCCACGAGCAGGGGCACGCGCAGGCCCGGCACGACTGGCTGCTGCACTCCTCGGCCGCGCTGGCCAACGGCTTTCCGCAGGTCCCGGTGTTCGCGGCGTTCCGCGACGAGATGCACCGGCTGGTCGAACTCGCCGCGGACGACATGGCCTCGCGCCGCTTCGGCCGGCTGACGACCGCGCTCGCGCTGGTCGAACTCAACGAGGACCGGGGCGTGTTCGGCCCCTGCCCCACACCGCAGGCCCATGTTCCGCAGCGCG
Source organism: Streptomyces sp. NPDC020747 (assembly GCF_044334695.1). Classification (NCBI taxonomy): domain Bacteria; kingdom Bacillati; phylum Actinomycetota; class Actinomycetes; order Kitasatosporales; family Streptomycetaceae; genus Streptomyces; species Streptomyces sp. NPDC020747. The sequence continues at coordinate 164,377 of NZ_JBIRTJ010000018.1, forward strand.
TGCACCGGCTGCTCACTCCCCCGGACCGCCTCCCGCCCGCCCGTCGGCTGCGGCTCACGGCGGCCGCCGCGCTGGTGCCGGTGGTGCCGGTCCTGGTGACCTTCGTGCCGGGTCTGCGGGCGCTCGGTTAGCCGGCTCGCAGCACGCGGGACACCCCGGGTTCGCGTTCGACCCCACCGGTCGGCGAGGATCGGTGCATGCACTCCCCACCCGTCGACTCGCCGCCCCACGCTCCTGGTCCCGGGATCGCCGTACGTGTCGCGGCGGCTGTCGCCCTTCCGTCCATCCTGTTGCTCGTCCTGGTCGCGGTGTCCTGGGACCCGCTCATCGCCCTCGACGGCGACATCGCCCGCACCACCCACCGCTGGGCGGTCGACGATCCCGACACGACGCAGACGTTCCGCATCCTCACGGACTGGGTGTGGGACCCCTGGACGATGCGTGCCGTGTGCGCCGTCGCCGTGCTCTGGCTGGTCCTGCACCACTCGGCATGGTGGCTCGCGCTGTGGCTGACGGCCACATGTGTGCTCGGCACACTGCTCCAGCAGGGGCTCAAGGCGGCGGTCGGCCGGGAGCGTCCGGTCTGGCGCGACCCCGTGGACTCCGCCCACTTCGCGGCCTACCCCTCCGGCCACGCCATGACGGCCACGGTCGTGTGCGGCCTGATGCTGTGGCTCCTGCACCTGTACGGCGCCGGGCGCGTCGTGTGGCGTGTCGCGCTCACCCTCTCCGTCGTGTCCGTCCTCGGTGTCGGACTCACCCGCATCTGGCTGGGCGTGCACTGGTCGTCGGACGTGCTCGGCGGCTGGCTGCTCGGCGTGCTGGCGGTGGCGCTCGCGGTGGCGTCGTACACGAGGTTCCAGGGCACCGCCGAGCTGCGCTGACGGCACCGTCGTCCCGTCCTGGCGCCTCCAGTCGCGGACGAACGTGTTCAGCCCCTCCCGCCCCGTGCATGCGAATGCCTCCAGGACAGGAGTCCTGGAGGCTTCACCGGCACACCACGGGGAGGACGAGTCCGACTTCACGCAGACGAGCCCTGTACGGGATCCGGTGCCGCTTCCGGTCAGGTGAGCCAGCTGCCCGCCGCGCATTCGGAGGCGGTGACCCACCGGTGGGACCCGATGCGGTCGTTCACGACCTGCCCCGACCTGTTGTAGAAGTAGTTGTCCGTGAGGTTGTCGGCGTACAGCTCTCCCGGAGCCAGGCAGACGTAGCCGTTCTGATACTGGTAGTCCTTGTCGTAGTAGAAGGCGACGACGTCCCTGCCCCCGATGAACCCGCTGTTCATCACGGAGGACGCCACGACGTTGGCGGGTGCCGTGAACGCGCCGCTGCCGTCGCCCCAGCTGCGATCGTCTCCCGGTGTCACGCCGAGGAGGCTCCCGTCACAGCCGTAGTCCGTCCAGGCCCTCACGTTGCCGTCACGGCCCGGCCATTCCTGCTGACAGCGGTACTCCTGTGTCGCCGCCGCGGCGGAGGTGGTCGGTGCCACGAGTCCGAGGGCGGTCAGGGCGATGACGATGAAGGCTGTACCTGGTCTGCGCATGGCGTACTCCTTGGTGTCCGCCTCTGGGATGAGGCATGCGGTTCCACGGATGTGCCGTGGAGATGACGGGCGGTCAGGCCCGCGGGCCGACGATCTTCCTGGCGCGGTCGAGCGCCTGGTGCTGCAACCGGGTGTACGTGTCGAGGGCTTCGCCGTAGCGGTCGCGGAGCTGGGCGACGTAGTGGCTCTCGCGTTCCTCACCGATGGGCCGAAGGTCGGTGTCCCGGGCGCAGGTGGCGTCGGCCACGGCCAGCTTCCGCTCGGCCTCGAAGGCCTTGGGCTCAGCCGTCCGGTATGCCTGCGCGACCGCAGACTGACGGGACTCACCCGGGTCCTTGTAGACGTACCCCGCTCGCTTCATGCACCGCGACCAGGTGTTCCGCGCAGCTGAGAACCTCTGATCGGCGAGCACCTTGGGAACGTAGAGCGACCGGAGATGCCCGGCGGCCTTCTCGGCGCGGAACCAAGCCCGGGGGTCCCCGTACAGCTTCTTCTCGGCCTCGGCCACGCAGCCGCCGATGCGTTTGCGCAAGGTGCCGCCGCCGGGGATCTCGACGGCGATCACCGGCGCGTCGATCCCCTCGTCCAGCGCCTCGTCGTAGGCCTGCCGCCGCTGCTCGGACAGGCGCTTGCGGTAAGCGAGGTTGGGGTTGGCAGCCCGGGCGGCCGATTCCTTGGCCTGGATGCGGCTGCCGTAGCCGTGTTTGCGGGCCCAGCCGACATCGTCCAGCACATAGCCGAGCGTGCGGCTCTCCTCCAGGCTGAGCCGCTGGGCCTCCCAGAACTCGAAACCCTGTCGCCTCATGCACGTGCCGATCAGCCGTTGCTGTGCGTCCGAGATCCGCGACTGCTCGGCATCGTTCAGTTGCCGGGCTCCTCCGGCCGACGGAGACGCGGTGCTCTGCGGAGTGCGCTGGGTGCCGCCGCAGCCGGTGATGACGGCCGACACAAGGAGCAGGCTGATCACGGCCTTGCGCATGACGTCCTCTCGCGTTGGGTGTGAACGGAACTGCTGTGCGGGCCAGAGCCGCTACCGGCCGCCCTCGAAACCGATGCGAAGCGCTCTCGGCAAGGACGAGGAAGGGGGTGTGCTTGCGCTTCGAAAGGCTAGAAGGGGGCCGACCGCAGCGGTCCTGACAGATGTCAGGTGTCGCGTCCCGGAATCCATCCGCTTTCCGAGCGTGATCGAAGCCGCGTGGAATCTGGCCGGGTGATCGTGTAGCCCGATTTCATCTACGTACTTGGGGAGCGGCGGCTTGAACGCCGACGCGGGCGTGCCCTCGACACCGTGCTGAACAGCCCGCACTCCGAGGGGCGTTGTCAGTGCGACCCCATAGCTTTGAGGCCATGACGGAAAGATCTGATCGCGTGTCCCGGGAAGTGGCTTCCTCGCATGGGCCGGCCTCTTGGCGGGCGGACTGGACGTGCGGTTCCGCGTCCGACCCTCGGCTGCTCCGCTCCTTCAAGGGTCACGACGCCCCCGTGGTCGCGGTGGCGACGGCGGTCGTCGACGGGCGTCCGGTGGTCGTCTCGGCGAGCCGTGACTCGACGGTGTGCGTCTGGGACCTGGCGACGGGGGAACGGCTGCATACGCTGACGGCGGCTCCCGCCGACCCCATGTCGTCGTTGTCGCCCGAGTTGGTGGCCCTGGCCACGGTGGTGGTCGACGGGCAACCCCTGGTCCTCACATGTCACATCGACGGGACCGCGAGGCTGTGGGATCCGGCGACGGGGTGTTCTGCGGGCGAACTGGCCCTGGGACTGGCGCAGTTGGTCCTGGACGGCCGGCATGTGGTGCTGGCCGTCCAGTCGGACCGGACGCTGGGTGTGTGGGACCGGGCAACCGGCGGTCGGCTCGGCGTGTTCCCGTGGATGGTGGACATAGGGGTGCTGGATGGACGCGAGGTCGTCGTGACGTGTCCGCCCGACCACCGAGCGCAGGTGTGGGACCTGGCCACCGGTCGCGAGGTCGGCGAGTGCCTGCCGGCCGAGGGACCGTGGACACTCGAAGGGCGGGACATCGCCGTAACCGAGGAAGAGGGCCGGGCAGGCCGCGTGTGGGATCTGGACCGCCACGTGCTTCTGGCAGCCGGCCTACGGGAGTTGCTGGCGGATGCCGAGTACGAACACGCCGTGTCAGCCCTGGCGGGCGTCGACACAGTCTCAACCCTGACGGTCGTCGACGGCCGGGTCGTGGTCCTCGACACCCACTACGAGGGTCCACCGGAGCTCGTCGGCGACCTCGTCCCCATGTTCATTCCCTACGGCCCGTCCCCGACACTGACCCTGGAAGGTCGCGGTGTCGCGCTCGCCGTGAGCGTGGACGTGGACCACACACTGCGCTTCTGGGAGCTGCCGACGCGCCCCATGGACACCACGGGCCCTGACGGTTCGCGGAGGATTCGCGGCATCCCCTTGGAAACGACCGCAGGCAAGGAGCTGATCAAGAGCAAGAGCGATCCGGGAGACCTCGTCGACCTGTCGAGCCTGCTCTCCGCCCGGACGAACGGCCTGCTCGTCGCCGAGTCCAGCTGGGAAATCCAGGTGCGGGACGCGTCCCGGAGCCTGGTGCTGGGAGACACGCCCGTCTCCCTCGTCCCCGGTCCGGACGGCACGGTCACGCCTCTGCACACGCTCGACCGGTCGCCCGCGGGCAGTGCGCTGACCGGTCACACCGACCGGGTGTGGGCCATCGACAGCGCCCCGGCCGGGCCGCGCACCCTGGCGGTCACGACATCCCGCGACCGCACCGTACGGGTCTGGGATCTCGCCACCGGCGAACAGGAGGGTGAGCCCCTCACCGGGCACACCGGCCAGGTGTGGGACGTCGCCACCACCGTGGTGGACGGACGTCCCGTCGCCGTCACCGCGGGGGAGGACCACACGGTGCGCACCTGGGACCTCACCGCTGCCCGAGGGGACGGCAGCCGACTGCGCGCCGGACACACCGAGGCCGTCCTGGCGGTCGCCACAGCGGTCTTTGACGGTGTCCCCGTGGTCGTCACCGCGGGCGCCGACCACACCGTGCGCACCTGGGACCTGACCACCGGCTCGCGGATCTCCGACCCCCTGAGCGCGGAGGTGTCCGCCATGACCACGGCGGTGGTGGGCGGACACCCGGTCGTCGTCACGGCCACTCCGGACGCCACCCTGCACATTGCGGAGCTCGCCACGGGCCGAGCCGTCCACCGTCCGTTCCCCAGCGGCCACGGGAGAGTCCTGGCCATCGCCTCGGAGACCCTGGACGGCTTGCCCGTCGCGCTCACCGCAGGCAGCGATCGCGTCGTGGGCGTCTGGGACCTCACCACCGGACAGCCCCTGGTCGCACCTCTCACCGGCCACTCCAGCCGTGTCACCGCCGTCGCCACCGCGGTTCTCGACGGACGGCCGGTGGCAGTGACGGGCAGTTGGGACAAGACCGTGCGGCTGTGGGACCTCGCCACCGGCCGACAGCTCGGCGAACCCCTGACCGGCCACACCGACTGGGTGACCGCCGTGGCCACCGCCACTCTGGGCGGAGCTCCCATCGCGATCAGCAAGGGCCGGGACCGGGTGATACGCCTGTGGAACCTGTCCACGGGGCAGCAGATCAGCGACGCCCAGGCCGCCGAGTCGGGCTCCGGCAACACACTGGCGGTCTCGGCGACGGCCGACGGACGGCTCGTCGCGGCCCTCGGCGATGACCGCACCGTCCGCTTCCGCGATCTCACCGCAGGGTGCCCGGCCGGTACCGACCACCTGCTCCCGTTCCCCGTGCACTCACTCGCGGCGGCACCGGGCGGGCACTTCGCGGTCGGGTTCGGTTGCGAGGTCGGAGTGCTGTCGAGCACGTCCTGACCAACCAGGGGCCGCGGCAGGGTGACGACGGTCTTCGCCCTGCGCCGGACAGCCCGCGCTCGGCCACTTTCGCAGCACGACCGGTTCGATCGCGGCTGACGCCGAGGTGTCCTAGAGTCGCCGGATGCGGCGAAGAACAGGACTGGCGATGGCTGGAGTTGCGGCCCTGGCCTGGGGCGAGTGGTTGAACTGGCGCTGGTCCCGGACTCTCGTGGGGAACAGCGGGGGCGCTGCCGAGGCCGTCGTCGTGTTGGGCTACCGGAATCCCCGAGCGACGGCGAACCTCGTCAACCGCTGGCGAGTCCGAGCCGGAATTCGCTCCATCGCCGCCGACAGTGCGCAAGGCACCCGCGTGATCCTCAGTGGCGGTGCGACCAGCGGTGGCGCTTCCGAGGCCCAGTTGATGGCCGACTACGCGAAGTCGGTCCTTGAGTTCGACGGCACGCTGCTCCTCGAAGAACAAAGCGCGACGACATGGGAGAACATCACGAACGTGATCCCACTGCTTGAGGACGTCGACCACATCAAGATCGCCTCGCAGCCGGCTCACGCACTCAAGGCCCGCGCGTACCTGCGACGGCAGCGCCCTGATCTTGCGGAGAGACTCGTGCGTGCGGACGACTACCGCCCCGGCGAGTGGATGGTCGTCAAACCACTGCTGGCCTTGTACGGACTCTGGACACTCCGCGGTCTCAAGGCCGACGAACGGAAGATCTCGCTGTAGACAGCCACTCTCGCTTCAGCGGCACCGTGAGCGTGCCGCCCGCCGGGGCCGTCCCGCTCAGGCTCGGCTTCGGCGCGAGCCGCACCGTCGACAGCGGCGGCCTGGCAGTCCGGTCCGACGCCGGCCGGGCCGAGGTGAACGTCCACGCCCCTGCCACCTTCGTGCTGATGGAGGTGTCGTCGGCGGAACGGCTCGCCTCGACCGTCAGGCGGTACGCGGCGGAGGCGGCGAGGTGGTCGGTAAAGTCCGGCGCATGACTGCCGTGTTGTTCGACTTCTCCGGAACCCTCTTCCGAATCGAGTCCACCGAGTCCTGGCTGCGCGCGGTCCTGGCCGACTCCGAAGTGTCCCTGCCCGAACCGGAGTTGCTCCGGGCGACGAAGGAACTGGAGGCCGTGGGCGCGCTGCCGGGCGGGGCCCTCCCGTCGGAGCCGGTGCCGGACGACGTGGCCCACGTGTGGGGCATCCGCGACCGGAGCTCCGAGTTGCACCGGGCGGCGTACACCGGTGTCTCCCGTCAGGTGACGCTCCCCGATCCGGGCCTGCACGACAGGCTGTACGACCGCCATATGGCTCCGGCCGCCTGGCGCCCTTACCCCGACACCGCCGAGGTGCTGGGCGCGCTGCGCGAGCGCGGTGTCGCCGTCGGCGTGGTCAGCAACATCGGCTGGGACCTGCGGCCGGTGTTCAGGGAGCACGGCCTCGACCCGTACATCGACGCGTACGTCCTGTCGTACGAGCACGGCATCCAGAAGCCCGACCCCAGGCTGTTCGCGACCGCCTGCGACGCGCTCGGGGCCGATCCGCGGGACACCCTGATGGTCGGCGACGACCGGCGCGCGGACGGCGGAGCCGCGGCCCTGGGCTGCGCGGTGCACTTCGTCGACCATCTGCCGGTCACCGAGCGCCCGGACGGGCTGCGGCCCGTACTGGACCTGGCGGGGTGAGGAGCCGTCGGCGCTGAAGGCTCCTCGGCCCGGTCAGCCCAGGTAGCCCTCGACCTGCGACGACGGCCGGACGTGCGCGTCGTCCGGGTTCTCGCCGAACTCGGACTTCGCGCGCCGTCGGCGCAGCAGGTCCCAGCACTGGTCGAGCTCGCGCTCCAGCTGTCCGAGCCGTTCGTGTTCGGTCGTGCTGTCGATCCGCCCGGACGCGACGGCGTCGCGGAGCCTGCGTTCGTCGTCGACCATCGCCGTGATCCTGGCCAGGATCTGCTCTTGATCCATGTCCCACGCCTCCTCGGCACTCCACCCCACTGTAAGGAGCGGGCGGCGGCGCGGCGACAGCTGCCGGCCGGGCCCGGACGGCCGTGCGGGACGACATGAAGGCGGCCGTACTTCCCGTCCGCCCGAGACGATCCCCCGCGTCGCCCCGAGCGGACGGCAGCCCGGAGAAGATCCCTGGAGGGGGTCGCTCCGGACACCCTGAGTATAGTTGGCTGGCAGCCAGTCAACGCAGGAGTACATAGGATGTCCCCTCGCAGCCCCTCGGTCAATGAAGAGTTGCGGCGGCGTTCCCGCGAGAGGCTTCTGCAGGCGGCCCTGGAGCTCGTCAGCGAGCGTGGGTACGAGGCCACGACCTTGGGCGACATAGCGGACCGGGCCGGTTCTGCCCGCGGCCTCGTCTCGTACTACTTCCCGGGCAAACGCCAGCTCGTCCAGTCGGCGGTGCACCGGCTGATGCACCGCACGCTGGACGAGGCGCTGGAGCGCGAGCCGCGCACGGAGGACGGTCGGGAGCGCATGGCGCGGGCCATCGACGCCATCCTGGGCCTGGCCCGCGATCACCCCGTAGTGATGCGCCAGCACATGGCGGGCATCCTCCAGGCCGAGGGGTTCGTGCAGTGCGCGGAGCAGCAGCGTCTGGCGGAGCTGCTCGGCGACACCATGGCCCGCTACGGCTCACCGGACGCCGCCACCGACTACCCGATGCTGCGCGCGCTCCTGATGGGTTCGGTGTACGCGGCACTGGTGCCCGGGGTTCCGATGCCGCTCCGGACGCTGCGGGCCGAGCTGTTCCGGCGCTACCGGCTCGACTGGGAGCGGGGTGCCCCGCCGGGCGCCGAGGCACCCGGCGGGACCTGCCATGAGGACCTCTCACGGTTCTTCGCTCCCGAGAACCGCGAGCAGGGCCGTGAGCACAACCGCGAGGCGGCCGAGGCCGACCGAACCGGGTCCGGTCGGCCGAAGGAGTCCGGTCAGTCGAAGTAGTCCGGCTGCGTCTGGACGTTCAGCTCACGCAGACGCTGCTTCTTCGCCGGGTCCGTACGACGGTCGTTGATCTTCAGAACGTCGAAGCCCTTGGCCATGTCGTTCGAGTAGATGTAACCGTTGTAGTAGTACGCCGACCACGAGCCGCCGGTGACCATGCTCGTGGTGCTCAGCGGACCGCGCTCGAAGAACGCGATCTCCTTGGGCTTCGAGGAGTTGGTGAAGTCCCAGACGGAGATGCCGCCCTGGTACCAGGCCTGGACCATGATGTCCTTGCCCTTGACCGGGATCAGCGAGCCGTTGTGGGCCACGCAGTTCTCGGTGTCCGCCTGGTGGCGCGGGATCTTGAAGTAGCTCTTGAAGACGAGCTTGCGCTTGTCGCCCTTGCCAACGATGTCGTAGATGCCGTCGGCGCCGCGGTTCGGACCGGTGGCCGCGTTGCAGGTGGCCGCGCCGCCGCCGCCCAACTCGTCGGTGAAGACGACCTTGTCGGCCTTCTGGTTGAAGCTCGCCGAGTGCCAGAACGCGAAGTTCACGTTGTCCTGGACCTGGTCGATGACCTTCGGGTTCTCCGGGTCCTTGATGGAGAACAGGATGCCGTCGCCCATGCAGGCGCCCGCCGCGAGGTCCTTGGAGGGCAGCACGGTGATGTCGTGGCAGCCGGTGGTCTTGGAGACGCCCGGGTTGGTGGGCCCGCCCGGGTTGCCACCGCCGTCAGGTCCCGAACCGGGGAACAGGACGGGGAAGTTGACGATCTTCGCCTTCTGCGGGGCCTTGCGCGGCACCTTGATGACCGAGATGCCGTCGTGCGGCGGCTGGCAGTCGGGGAAGGCGGCGCTGGGCGAGTACGAGGAGACGTAGACGTAGACGTTCTTGCGCTCCGGCACCAGCGTGTGGGTGTGCGAACCGCAGGCGGTCTCGACGGCCGCGACGTACTTCGGGTTCCGCTTGTCGCTGATGTCGAAGACCTTCATGCCCTCCCAGGACGCCTTCTCCGTCGCGGGCTGCGTGGTGCTGTTGCAGGAGTTGTCGCTGCGCGAGGAGTCGGTGGAGAGGAAGAGCAGGTCGCCGGAGACGGAGATGTCGTTCTGCGAGCCCGGGCAGAGCACCTGGGAGACCGTCTTCGGGGACTTCGGGTTGCTGATGTCGAAGATGCGGAAGCCGTCGTAGTTGCCGGCGAACGCGTACTTGCCCTGGAAGGCCAGGTCCGAATTGGTGCCCGCCAGCGTGTCCTTGGGGATGTTGGCGAGGTGCTGGATGTTCTCCGAGTGGACGATCTCGTCCTGCCCGGGTATCTCGCCGTTCGCTATCGCGGCCCTGGCCTCGGCCGCCTCGCTCTTGGAGACCTTCTGCGACGCGGCCGGCGAGTCCCCGGGGTCTGGGGTGGCGACCGCCGGACCGGCCGTGAGCAGCGCGGCCAGGAGGCCCGCCGCGGTGGCGGCAACTCCCAGACGTCTGCGCCGCGTTCGGTGGTTGTTCAACAGGGTCACTGCGTCCTCCCTTGTAGCCGTTCGCAGTCGAACGGTTCAGGTTCACCCGAAGTATCGTCTTCATCATGCACAGATCAACAGGCGGCAACGCATTCGTAATGAATGTTTTTGATCAATCACGTTCAGCAGCGTGCTAAGACGGTCATCAACACTCACGAGGTGGCTGTTGTCCCGGGTGACTCAGGAGGTCGCTGTGCCCTTTGGCCGTACGTCCCTGTTCCGCGTCGCGATCGCGGCGTCCGCCGTCCTCGCGCTCGGGGGCTGCACGGGTTCGGACGACGAGACCCCGTCCAAGTCCGCGGCGGGTACGGGCCCTTCGGTCATCGCCCCCGGCAAGCCGGGCGAGGCGGCCCAGACGCTCTCCGCCGAGGACGCCGCGAAGCACCGGGCCGAGGACGACTCCCCCAACACCGCCGACCGCGACTACGCGCGCATGATGATCGAGCATCACACGCAGGCGTTGGAGATGACGCAACTCGCCGCGAAGCACGCCGAGTCGACCCGGGTGAAGGGGCTGGCCGACCGGATCGCGGCCGCGCAGCGACCCGAGATCAACACCATGAAGGGCTGGTTGAAGAACCACGGCGGTACCGGAAAGAGCGAGTCCCACGACCACGAGCCGATGCCGGGCATGGCGACCGAGGCGCAGCTGAAGAAGCTGCGGGCGGCGCAGGGCAAGGCGTTCGACGAGCTCTTCCTGAAGCTGATGATCACCCATCACGACGGCGCCGTCACCATGGCGACCGACGTCAAGGCCCAGGGCAACAACCTCCAGATCGAGGAGATGGCCGACGACGTGATCGCCCAGCAGACGGCCGAGATCAGCCGGATGCGCGAGATGTCCTGACGGCGCCCGCCCCGCCCGGCGCCCTACCCGATCAACACCGGGCCCGCCCAGCGCCCTGCGCAATCACCCGACCCGCTCAGCGACGCACGTGGCGCGGCGTGAGCAGGCCCGCGTCCCGCGCTCCCGCGATCAGTCTGAGTGCGCGTCGACGACTGTGTCCGGTCGCGGACATCACCGCGAGCACCGGGTCCCGGCCCGCCTCCTGAGCCGCCAGATACTCCCCGGCGACGAAGCGCCGGCCCTCGACGCCGCGCGGCCGGGCGGGGCGTGCGTGCCGCTTCTCCGGAGACTCGTCGGTGGACGCGGCACCCACCGGTTCCGCCGCTCCCCCGCACGCCTCCAGGAGCGGGCCCTCGATCCAGTCCGGAAGAACCGCCAGGTCGTCGAGCGAGAGCGCCGGCCGGGCCCGTACGTCCTCGACGGAGACGCAGCCGTCGCACACCACGGCGAGCATGTCGACCTGGGCACCGTCGTCGAAGCACAGTCGGACGTTGCACCACGTCGTGGCGGAGTCGCGCTCCCCCTCGCGCTCCCGCACTTCCCAGGCAGGCCATACGGACACGACACCGTCCGGCGCATATCGATCAAACAGATCAAGAAAGGATGCTTCCAGCACATACGCAACGTAACCGCATGATCACATTCTCTGCGAATAGGCACGCATACGTTCCCGGCCGGGCACCCCGTCGGCGCAGCACCGTGTTCCGCCCCTCCCCGGGCGTGCCGTGCGGTGCGATGCTGGAAGCACCAGCGGTCTCCTCGTTCTGCTCGGGGAAGGGGCTCATCCGTGCTGCAGGTCGCCGTCGTCGGCTCGGGGCCGAGTGGGGTGTACACCGCGCAGGGGCTCGTCCAGCAGGGCCAGGTGCCGGAAGTCAGGGTGGATGTCCTGGACCGGCTGCCGTGCCCGTACGGACTGGTGCGCTACGGCGTGGCACCCGACCACGAGAAGATCAAGTCGCTGCAGAACAATCTGCGTACGGTCCTGGAGCACGAGCGGGTGCGGTTCCTCGGCGGTGTCCGGGTCGGCCCGGACGGGCTGCCGGCCGCCCGGTTGCGGGAGCTGTACCACGCGGTCGTGTACTGCGTGGGCGCCGCCACCGACCGGCATCTCGGGGTGCCCGGCGAGGAGCTGCCCGGCAGTTGGTCGGCGACCGAGTTCGTGTCCTGGTACAGCGCGCATCCGGACTCCCTGGCCGATGGTTTCGTGATCGGCGCGCGGGCGGCGGTCGTCATCGGCGTCGGCAATGTGGCGGTGGACGTGACCCGGATACTGGCCCGCGGCGCCGCGGAGCTGAGCCCCACCGACATACCCCAGGCGGCGCTCGCCGCACTGGCCGACAGCCGGGTGCGGGAGATCCAGATGGTGGGGCGGCGCGGCCCGTCGCAGGCCCGCTTCACCACCAAGGAACTGCGCGAACTGGGCAGCCTGCCGGACACCGAAGTGGTCGTGGATCCGGCGGAGTTGGCGCTCGATCCGGCGTACGCCGATCCCTCCGCGCTGCCTGCCGCGCAGCGCCGCAACGTCGAGGTGCTGCGCGGCTGGGCCGAACAGCCACGCCCGGCCGGCAGCCGACGGATCCGGCTCCGCTTCTTCCTCCGCCCGGTCGAACTGCTCCCGGACTCAGGGCGCGTGGGCGCCGTCCGCTTCGAACGGACACTCCCGGACGGCCGGGGCGGCGTGACGGGAACGGGCCGGTTCGAGGACATCGAGGCCCAGTTGGTCCTGCGCTCGGTCGGCTATCGCGGAGTGCCGCTGGAGGGCCTCCCCTTCGACACGGGCCTCGGTACCGTGCCCCACCTCGCGGGCCGCGTCCTGCGCGACGGCTCGGTCTCCCCCGGCGAGTACGTGGCCGGCTGGATCAAACGCGGCCCCACCGGCGTCATCGGCACCAACCGCCCCTGCGCGAAGGAAACGGTGGCTTCACTCCTGGAGGACGCGCCGGCGCTCGCGGAGCGCGATGTGCTGCCCGATCCGCTGGCCGCACTGAGGGCCGAGGGCCTGCGCCCGGTCGAGTGGGAGGGCTGGCAGGCGATCGAGCGGGCGGAGGCGGAACTGGGCGCCTCACTGGGCAGGCACGTGGTCAAACTCCCCGACTGGCAGTCACTGCTGGAAGCGGCCCGGGCGCAGGGCACCCCGTAGGGGGCGCGGGACTGTGACATTCGCGGCTCCGCCGCGAGGGCGCGAAGGCGTGACCAGCCACACACGACCCACGGATAGCCACCCGCCTCTCCGGGCATGACACCTGGCGGCAACAGGCCAGAAATCAACAAACTGTTCAACCCGCTTACGGTCTCAGGCAGTCCCCACCTCCCCGCCGCTCCTGGAGTGCCCATGGCAGCCCCGACCCCCACACCCGCACGTCAAGTGCACCCCGTGGACCAGGTCCCACCCGTCCGCCACCTCGCCGCCTTCGGTCTGCAGCACGTCCTCGCGATGTACGCGGGCGCGGTCGCCGTCCCCCTGATCGTCGGCAGCGCGATGAAGCTGTCGCCGGCGGACCTGGCGTACCTGATCACGGCCGACCTGCTGGTGTGCGGCATCGCGACGCTCATCCAGTGCGTCGGCTTCTGGCGCTTCGGCGTGCGGCTGCCGATCATGCAGGGGTGCACCTTCGCGGCCGTGTCGCCGATGGTGCTGATCGGTACGGGCGGCGGCGGACTGCCCGCGATCTACGGGTCGGTGATCGTCGCCGGGCTGGCGATCATCCTGCTGGCGCCGGTCTTCGGAAAGCTGCTGCGGTTCTTCCCACCGCTCGTCACGGGCACGGTGATCCTGATCATCGGGCTCTCGCTGCTGCCGGTGGCGGGCAACTGGGCGGCCGGCGGGGTGGGTTCACCGGACTTCGGCGAACCGAAGAACCTGGCACTCGCGGCCTTCGTACTGGCGGTCGTGCTCGCCGTGCAGCGGTTCGCGCCGGTCTTCCTGAGCCGGATCGCCGTGCTGCTCGGCATCGCGGTGGGGCTCGCGGTCGCCGTGCCGTTCGGCTTCACGGACTTCGACGGGGTCGGGAACGCGGACTGGCTCGGCATCAGCACGCCGTTCCACTTCGGCGCCCCCACGTTCGAGGCGTCGGCGATCGCTTCGATGCTCGTGGTGGCGTTGGTGACGATGACGGAGACGACCGGTGACTTCATCGCGGTCGGCGAGATGACCGACCGGAGGATCGAGCCCCGGACGCTCTCCGACGGCCTGCGCGCGGACGGCCTGTCCACGGTCCTCGGCGGCGTCTTCAACACCTTCCCGTACACGGCGTACGCGCAGAACGTGGGCCTCGTCGGTATGACCCGGGTCCGCAGCCGCTGGGTGGTCGCCACCGCCGGCGGCATCCTCGTCCTGCTCGGCCTGCTGCCCAAGCTGGGCGCGGTGGTCGCGGCCATACCGGCTCCGGTGCTCGGGGGTGCGGGCCTGGTCATGTTCGGCACGGTCGCCGCCAGCGGACTGCGGACGCTGACGCAGGTCGACTTCAAGGGCAACAACAACCTGACGGTGGTGGCCGTTTCGGTCGCCGTGGGCATGCTGCCGGTCGGGGTGCCGACGGTGTACGCGAAGTTCCCCGACTGGTTCCAGACGGTGATGAACAGCGGTATCAGCGCGGGCTGTCTCACCGCGATCGTGCTGAACCTGCTCTTCAACCACCTTCCCTCGAAGGGCGGTTCAGCCGCCCCCGAGGCGAACGGCCTGGCGAGCGGCGGCGGCGAGGACACTGTCGAGAAGCCCCGGGAAGAGATCGTCTAGGTCGTCGCGCCGCAGCCCGTTCATCTTGGCGGTGCCCCGGTAGACCTGCCGGATCACACCCGCCTCGCGCAGCACCCGGAAGTGGTGTGTGGTCGTGGACTTGGTGACGGGCAGGTCGAAGTGCGAACAGGAGAGCTCGTCGCCGTCGGCGGCGAGCTCTCGCACGACCAGCAGCCGCATCGGATCGGAGAGCGCGTGCAGCACGGCCTCCAGCCGGAGCTCCGCGCGCTCGGGGTGCGGGAGGTCGCGGCTGCTGCTGGCGGGGGCGGCGGTCGTCACGGCGGCTCCAGTCCGTCGGGGCCGGAGATCTGAGGTCCGAGGTCTCCGGAGAACCTCATTGTACGAGAGGTCTCGTAGTTTGACATCTCCCGTACTACGATGCCTATCGTACGAGTCGTAACCGGCCCCCGTCACGAATTGGAGTCCGCCGTGAGCGCGCTCTTCGAGCCCTACACCCTGCGCGATCTGACCGTCCCGAACCGGGTCTGGATGCCGCCGATGTGCCAGTACTCGGCCGCGCCGGAGGGCCCCGCGACGGGCGCCCCGAACGACTGGCACTTCGCGCACTACGCGGCGCGGGCCGCCGGCGGGACGGGCCTGATCATCGTCGAGGCCACCGCCGTCAGCCCCGAGGGCCGGATCTCCCCGTACGACCTGGGCATCTGGAACGACACCCAGGTCGAGGCGTTCCGGCGGATCACGCGGTTCCTGGTGTCCCAGGGCACGGTTCCCGCGATCCAGCTCGGGCACGGCGGCCGCAAGGCCTCGACCGACCGCCCCTGGAAGGGCGGCGCGCCCGTCGGCCCGGACGCGTACGGCTGGCAGCCGCTCGGGCCGAGCCCGGTCGCCTTCGACGAGAACCACCCCGTGCCGACCGAGCTGACGGTGGACGGGATCAAGGAGATCGTCGGCCAGTTCGCGGACGCCGCGCGGCGGGCGCTGGACGCCGGCTTCGAGATCGCCGAGATCCACGGCGCGCACGGCTATCTGATCGGTGAGTTCCTCTCCCCGCACTCCAACCGGCGCACGGACGCGTACGGCGGCTCGTACGAGAACCGCGTGCGCTTCGCCCTCGAAGTCGTGGACGCCGTGCGCGAGGTGTGGCCCGACGACAAGCCACTGTTCTTCCGCGTCTCGGCCACCGACTGGCTGGAGGAGAACGGCTGGACGGCCGACGACACGGTCCGCTTCGCCGCCGAACTGACCGCCCACGGCGTAGACCTGCTCGACGTCTCCACGGGCGGCAACGCGTCCGGCGTACGCATCCCCGTCGGGCCCGGCTACCAGGTGCCCTTCGCCGCGCGAGTCAAGGGCGAGACGTCGATGGCCGTCGCCGCCGTCGGTCTCATCACCGATGCCGAGCAGGCCGAGAAGATCGTCGCCAACGGTGAGGCCGACGCCGTTCTGCTGGGCCGGGAGCTGCTGCGCAACCCTTCGTGGGCCCGGCATGCGGCCCGCGAACTCGGCGGCGATGTGCACGTGCCGGACCAGTACCACCGCTCGGTCTGACGGCACCTGCCGCTGACACGGTCCACTCCGGACGCGGCTCACTTCGCGCCACCTACTTCTGGCGGTCGAGCCAGTCCGTGAAGCTGGTCCGGGCGAGGTGGGCGTCGGGGCCGGGCAGGAGCTCTCGCCCCTGGGGGTGAGCGCCGAAGTAGCCGACGGACTCGTCGGTGACGACCTCGCGCGGGTCCTTCTCGGCCGCCAGGCCCGTGCGGACGAACTCGTCGAGGTGGAGCTCCTCGGGGCCCGCCACCTCGGTGGTCCCGTTCAGCGGAGCCGCCTCGGCGGCCAGGGCGACCGCCGCGACCACGTCGTCGGACGCGAGCGGCTGGAGGAGCGAGGAGGGCAGCCGGACCGTGTCGCCGTCGGTGGATCCGGCCGCGATGCCCTTCGCGAACTCGAAGAACTGGGTGGCTCGGACGATCGTGTACGGGATCCCGGAGCCCTTGATCAGCTCCTCCTGGCCGACCTTGGCGCGCAGGTAGCCCGAGTCGGGCAGCTGTTCGCTCCCCACGACCGACAGGGCGACATGGTGTCCCACGCCCGCCGCGCTCTCGGCCGCGACGAGGTTGCCCGTGGACGTACGGAAGAACTCCAGTACCGCGCTGTCCTCGAAGGAGGGCGAGTTGGACACGTCGACGACGACCGAGGCGCCCTTGAGCGCGTCGTCGAGGCCCTCGCCCGTGATGCTGTTGACGCCGGTGCTCGGGGAGGCGGGCAGAACCTCGTGGCCGTCCGCCCTGAGCCGTTCCACCAGCTTCGACCCGATGAGCCCAGTGCCGCCGATGACTACGATCTTCATGGTGCAACCCTTCCGGTTTCGTCCGACGGGATCGGACCTGCTGACCATGTAGACCGGACAGGGTGCGGGTTTGTGACAGCCTCGGTCTTCTCCGGGCGCCGCCCGGCTCTCCTCCTGGCGCCCGCCTCCTACGGAGTACCGCGAGGACCCGACAGCGACTGGACGTACGGGTCGAGCTTGGCCGGGTTCATCACCCACATGATCCGCTCGATGCCCTGCGCGGAGGCGTCGACGGCCAGCAGGGCGACGGCTCTGCCCTCGTGGGAGACGAGCACGGCCGGGCAGCCGTTCGCCTCGACCCACTCGGTCCCGGCACCGGGCCAGAACCTCGGCGCGAAGGCCGCCAGGTACTTGGCGACGCGGACACTGCCGAGCACCGGGATCCTCGACGCGCCACGCACTCCCCCGCCGTCCGAGTAGCTGACGACGTCCTCGGCGAGCAGCTCTTCCAGTGCCGCGAGGTCACCCGTCTGCGCCGCCGCCAGGAAGACTTCCAACAGCCGCCGGTGCTCGCCCGCGTCCACCGGCTCCCGCCGCTCGGCGGCCAGGCGTCTGCGCCCCCGGCTGACCAGCTGACGGGCGTTGGCCTGCCCCGTTTCCAGGATGGCCGCGATCTGCTCGTACGGGTAGTCGAACGCCTCGCGGAGGACATAGGCCGCCCGTTCCGTCGGCGTCAGCTTCTCCAGGAGGAGAAGCACCGCCAGCTCCACCGCCTCGCCGCGTTCGGCCCCGAGCTGCGGGTCGAGGCTCGTGTCCACCGGTTCGGGGAGCCACGGGCCGACGTACGTCTCGCGGCGTACGCGCGCGGACTGGGCGACGTTGATAGCCAGGCGGGTGGTCACGGTGGTGAGATAGGCGGGCGGGTCCAGGACGACCGTACGGTCCGTCGACTGCCAGCGCAGCCAGGCCTCCTGGACGACGTCCTCGGCCTCCGCCGCGCTCCCGAGCATGCGATAGGCGATGCCGAAGAGCTGCCGCCGCACGCCGACGAACGCCGCCGCGGCCTCGTCCAGCGGACTCTTCTCGGGATGCTCCGAATGCGTCGCCTCTGCGGCTCCCTCCGGATGGTCCGAACCCGTCGCCTCGGCCCTCTCCGGGTGTTCCGAACGCATCGCCGCTGCTGCCTCCGCCTCCGTGAGCCGCTCCGTGGACGTGCGGATTCTTTCACGGGGCGCACGACGTGAAGCAGGAGGTCCCGGTGTTCAGGCCGTCGCGGCCCGCCTCCTCAGCCGGTCTTCCATCCCCACTGGGGACCGACCCGCTCCCACTCCGTGTCCCACTGGTCCATCCGCCTCCGCTCCAGGCGCCCGCGGACCACCCGCCCGCCTGCGAAGGGCACGACAGAGGCGCTCACTCCGAACAGAATGCCGATCATCGCCGCCCGCAGTCCGGCCTGGGCCTCCGTCGCGGGCCTGGTGACGAGCAGGCCGTCGGGGTCGGTCCACACGGTGACCGAGGTGCCGGCCGTGCTGCCGGGGTCGACCCGGGTCTGGCCCTCGTGGGCCGAACCGTCGGGCGCGGTCCAGCGGACCTTCGCCCACACCCGCTCCGCACCGGCCGCCCTGGTGCCGGGCGCCCGCTCGGTGAGCGCCGCGGGTACGGGCCGCCACTCGACGCGCTCCCTGGCGAGGGTGCGCTCGACCGACTGCGCGGTCGCCAGGCCGGCGACGATCCCCGCAAGCAGGACCAGAAGCCAGGTGGCGAGCACGGTCCAGGCCTCCAGCCTGTCGCTGCGGCGCCGCAGCGGATTGGGCCACCACCGCCACAGCAACGCCCTCGGACCTCGTAACGCCGCCATCGCGGGTCCTCCTCATCACCGGCACACCGACGCCCTCCCATACGAACGCCGCCGCCCTGTTGCTCAGGAGACGTACCCCACATCGTCGGCGCCACCAAAGAAACGTTCTGACCTGCATGAATGCCGCGTCCGGGGGTGACTGTCAGTGCCGGGGTGCAGACTGGCCGATATCTGAGACAACGACGTCCGGAGGTGGCCGGCATGGCCGAGGTACTGCTCACGTTAGGCACACGCAAGGGACTGTTCATCGGGCGGCGACGCGGCGGCGCCTGGGAGTTCGACGACAGTCCGTACTTCAACGCCCAGGCGGTCTATTCGGTCGCGATCGACACCCGTGGTGACGTGCCGCGGCTCCTCGTCGGCGGCGACAGCGCGCACTGGGGCCCGTCCGTGTTCCACTCCGACGACCTGGGCCGCACCTGGACCGAGCCGGCCAAGGCCGCCGTCAAGTTCCCCCAGGACACCGGGGCTTCGCTGGAGCGCGTGTGGCAGCTGCACCCGGCGGCGGCCGAACCGGACGTGGTGTACGCGGGCACGGAACCGGCGGCGCTGTACCGCTCGACGGACCGCGGCGAGTCCTTCGAACTCGTCCGTCCCCTCTGGGAGCACCCCACCCGCTCGAAGTGGGTGCCCGGCGGCGGCGGAGAGGGCCTGCACACCGTCCTCACCGACGCGCGCGACCCGCGCGCGGTGACGGTCGCCGTCTCCACGGCCGGTGTGTTCCGCACGAAGGACGGCGGGGAGAGCTGGGAGCCGTCCAACTCCGGTGTCTCGGCGGTGTTCCTGCCGGATCCGAACCCGGAGTTCGGCCAGTGCGTGCACAAGATCGCGCAGGACCCGACGACGCCTGACCGCCTGTATCTCCAGAACCACTGGGGCGTCTACCGCAGCGACGACGCCGGGGCGCACTGGACGGACATCGGCGAGGGACTGCCGTCCACGTTCGGCTTCGCCGCGGCCGCCCATCCGCATCGCGGTGACACCGCCTACGTCTTTCCCATCAACGCCGACGCGGACCGGGTTCCCGCGGACCACCGCTGCCGTGTCTTCCGCACGGCGGACGCGGGCAAGAGCTGGGAGCCGCTCTCGGCGGGGCTGCCGCAGGAGGACCACTACGGCACGGTGCTGCGCGACGCCATGTGCACGGACGACGCGGACCCGGCGGGCGTGTACTTCGGCAATCGCAACGGCGAGGTGTTCGCGTCGGCGGACGACGGGGACAGCTGGCAGCAGCTGGCGTCCCACCTGCCGGACGTCCTCTGCGTACGGGCCTCGGTGATCGGTTGAGCCCCGGGACCGAGCCGGGCCGCGTCACCCTCCCGGGCTCCAACACCCGCCGCTGTCACCGCACATACCACCACGGGCCGTGCGGCGACCTCCGGTTGATCAACCATGCGCGTACGGCAGTAGGGTGACGCCGTGGCACCACGACCGTTGCATGAAATCGTTGAACAGGGCTGGGCGAAAGCCCTCGAACCCGTGGCCGGACGGATCGCCGAGATGGGGGACTTCCTGCGCGCGGAGATCGCCGCGGGACGCACCTATCTACCGGCGGGCCCGAACGTGCTCCGCGCCTTCCAGCAACCCTTCGACGACGTCCGGGTCCTCATCGTCGGCCAGGACCCCTATCCGACCCCGGGGCACGCGGTGGGGCTGTCGTTCTCGGTCGCGCCCGAGGTGCGTCCGCTGCCCGGCAGCCTCATCAACATCTACCGGGAGCTGACCACCGACCTGGGCCTGCCTCCGCCGACGAACGGCGATCTGACCCCCTGGACCCAGCAGGGCGTGCTGTTGCTCAACAAGGCGCTGACCACGTCCCCGCGCAAGCCGGCCGCCCACCGCGGCAAGGGCTGGGAAGAGGTCACCGAGCAGGCGATACGGGCCCTGGCCGCGCGGGGACGTCCGCTGGTGTCGATCCTGTGGGGGCGCGACGCCCGCAATCTCCGGCCCCTGCTGGGCGATCTGCCGTCGGTTGAGTCCTCGCATCCGTCACCGATGTCGGCGGACCGCGGCTTCTTCGGTTCGCGTCCGTTCAGCCGGGCCAACGACCTGCTGACCCGCCAGGGCGGCGCCCCCGTGGACTGGCGGCTGCCGTGACCCGTCCCGGCGGAACGTCGGGGATGTCGGAGGCGTCGGGCGTACTGGGAGTGGATTCCGGGGGTTCGGGGCTGCGTGTCGTCCTGGCCGTCGACGGCGGCCGGGCCACGGCTCCGCTGGCCTCCAGGGAGCCGGTGCGCACCGGCCCTCGCGGTATCGACGCCGGGCATCTCCTCGAACAACTGGTGCCGATGGCCCGGCGGTTGACGGCCGAGACCGGGGTCGACAGGCTCCGGGCGATCACGATCGGCGCCGCCGGTCTGACCACCCTGGGCGATTCGCTGCGCGCCGATCTGCCGTCGGCGCTGGCCCGCGAGCTCGGCGTACGGAGGCTCGCGTTGGTCGCCGACGCCGTCACGGCGTACACGGGTGCGCTGGGACAGCGGGTGGGCGCGGTCGTCGCCGCCGGCACGGGGATGATCGCGATCGGCACGGATCTGAAGAGCTGGCGCAGAGCGGACGGCTGGGGCCATCTGCTCGGCGACAGCGGCAGCGGCGCGTGGATCGGGCGGGCCGGACTCGAAGCGGCCCTGCGCGCCGACGACGGACGGCCTGGCGGCTCGGCCGCGCTCCTCACCCGCGTCGAACAGCTCTTCGGGTCGGTCTCGGATCTGCCGGGACGGCTCTACCCGCGCTCGGACCGCCCCGCGGTGCTGGCGTCCTTCGCACCCGAGGTGGCCGCCTGCGCGGGCGACGACCCGGTGGCGGCCGACATCCTGGCCGCCGCCGCCCGGCACATCGCCGACTCGGCGGCCGCGGTGTGCCCGGACGAGGCGTCGGGCGAGGTCCAGGTCGCCCTCACGGGTGGTCTCCTCAAGATGGGCGACCCCCTCCTCGTACCGTTGCGGGCCGCCCTGGCGGAGCGGCTGCCGTACGCCCGGCAGGTCCCGGCGGCGGGCGACCCGCTCGACGGTGCCGTACGCATCGCCGTCGACCTGGCCGAAGACCGGCTGACGCTGCCGCGCGACGAGAGCATGCTGTACGTCGTGACGGACGCCTCGGAGCCCCCGGACTCCCGTCGGCCGGCGCACTCCGCTTGATCCGTGGACAGCTGATCCATAGACAGCCAGTGAGATCGATCCGTACGTAACTCATCAGACAAAACCGGACGGATACCGCTCACCTGCACCCTCCCCGAACAGGGGAGCCCAGGAAACCAGTAACATTCGGCGCCATGAGCTCCCCCACTGGGCCCGCGTCCGGCCTGCCAGTACGAATGCCGCGACCCCGCCAGCCCGGCCGGCACCGCCGACCGGAACCGTTGGCGGCTCCCGAGGGCGCGCCCGCGCTCGTCCTCGCGGTGCCGGGCCTGCCCAGCGCCGCCACCCGCAGCCTCG
Organism: Streptomyces sp. NPDC020747; assembly: GCF_044334695.1. NCBI lineage: Bacteria > Bacillati > Actinomycetota > Actinomycetes > Kitasatosporales > Streptomycetaceae > Streptomyces > Streptomyces sp. NPDC020747. The sequence goes on from NZ_JBIRTJ010000018.1 coordinate 186,306, forward strand.
CCGAGGAGGTCGTGAGCATCGCGCGCTCCGAGCTTCCCGGTCTCGACGGCCGGATCGGGTACCTCGACGGGGACGACTCGGAGTTCCCCACGCTCCAGTCCGTGCTCGCGCACGCCTCCGAGGAGCGCGTGGCGCGCTTCGAGCAGGCCCGCGCCGCCGGTGTGGACGTGGTGGAGCCCGACGGCCCGGTCGCCGTGGTCGTACCGCTGCTCGCGGGCCCCGACGGGGCGCTGCTGCGCCGGGTCCGCCAGGCCGTCATGGACAGCCGCGTGGCGGCCGAGCTGACCGATGTGCTCGGCCCGCACCCGCTGCTCGCCGAGGGGCTGCACGTGCGGCTCTCCGAAGCCGGTCTGGCCCGCGCCGACCGCGCCCGGCTGTTCACCGTGGCGACGGCCGCGGACGGCATCATCCTGGCCTCCGTGGGCGGCGACGAGGCCGTGCAGGCCGCCGGGATCACCGGCATGCTGCTCGCCGCGCGGCTCGCCGTGCCCGTGATGGCGGCGGCGCTCGACGTGGACGGCGCGATCGCGGCCACCGCCGAGCAGCTGCGCAACTCGGGCTCGCAGCAGCTGGCGCTCGCCCCGTACCTGATCGGTCCCGAGCTCGACGCGGGTCTGCTCGACGCCGCCGCGAAGGAGGCGGGCTGCTCCGCCGCCGAGGCGCTGGGCCCGTACCCGGCGATCGGCAAGCTGGCGCTCGCGAAGTACACCTCGGCGCTGGGCATCGCGCCCCCGCAGCCGCAGGGCGCGCCGGTCCGCTGACGCGGACCGCAGGCGCACAGGCACGAACCCCGAAGGGCCCGCTCCGCTGTCCGGAGCCGGGCCCTTCGGGGTTTCGGCGTTCTTCCCGCGGATGCACCGGCGGTGATCCGCGCCGGCGTCCTAGTCGAGCACCACGCAGGACGCCGCGGGTGCCTTGACCGAACCGCCGCGCTTCGGCACGCCCGTGACCTGGTCCACCTCGAACCAGGTGACGTTTCCGGAGCGCTCGTTCGCCACGTACAGGAAGCGCCCCGTCGGGTCGAGGGCGAGCGCCCGCGGCCAGGCGCCTCCGCAGGGCACCGTGGTGACCAGGCGGGGCCCCTCGCCGGGCGGGCCGGGCACGAGCACGGAGAGGACGTCCTGGCCGCGCGTGGCGGTCCACAGGAAGCGGCCGTCGGGCGAGACGACGATGCCGGACGGGTAGGCGTCTCCGTCGGGGAGGTCCGGCAGCACGGATGTCTCCCCGACCGGCCGGAGCGCTCCCTCGACGGCGTCCCACCGGCAGGCCGTGACGGTCGGAGCCAGCTCGTTGAGGACGTAGGCGCGCTCGCCGTCCGGGTGGAACGCCAGGTGGCGGGGCCCCGAGCCGGGCCGCAGCGCGAACTCGCGGTGCAGGGCGAGCGCCCCGTCCCGCAGCGCGCACACGCGTACCGAGTCCGTTCCGAGGTCGACGCTCACGGCCCACCGGCGGCTCGGGTCGGGCTGCACGTGGTGGGCGTGCGGGCCCTGCTGGCGCTGCCCGTGCGGACCCGATCCCTTGTGCCGCAGCACACCGGAGGCGGTGGCGAGACTCCCGTCATGGCGGATCGGCACGGCGCTGACGCTGCCGGAGCCGTAGTTGGCCGTCAGGACGTGCCCGTCGAAGAGGCTCAGGTGGGTGGGTCCGCTGCCGCCGACCGGCACCAACGGGCCTGCCAGGGACGGTTCGTCGCCCTTCAACCGGTAGGCGGCGACCGCGCCGTCGGCCGTCTCGCTCACCGCGTAGAGCATGTCCCCGCCGGGCGACAGGGCGAGATACGAGGGGTCGGCGACGCTGTTCACCGCGCTCAGCAGCGTCAGTGCGCCGCTCTCCTCGTCCACGGCCGCGGTGAGGACACCGAGGCCTCCTGCCGCCGTGAAGGAGCCGATGTAGGCCCGTTGCCGCCGTCCGTCGCCGTCCGCCACTGCCGTCCCCTCTCGGTGCCCAAGCCGTTCGGGGCGACGGTAGCAGCCAATGGCCTAGACCAGATGCGAGGCCTCGGCCGTCGGCCCGCCCGGTCCCGTCGCCGGCAAGGCGTTGGCCGGTTCCGGGCGGGGCATTCCGCATGGCGCGCCCTCGGGTGGCCGTGCCCGCGGACCACTCCCGCGCGGTCCACGGACTCCGTGCGGGCGACAGCCGCGGAGTTGCCCGTCCGACCGCCTGGTCCACTCGCTGTGTGGTCGGTGAAACTGCCTCGTCCATGAGCGATGGGTCCAACCGCCCTGCGTACGGAGGGGGTTCAGGCGCTCACGGCCGACGAGCCGCGCAGGGGTGTGGCCAGTGCGGCGAGCGCTCGTTCCAGGCCATGGAGGTGGACCAGCGCCTGCTCGGTGCCGGCGTGGTGCCTGGCCGCGGAGTGGCGGCCCGGCGTGCCCTCGACGGCCGCCACGGCACGTTCCGGCACCGCGCCGACCAGGACCTCCACCGCCGTCTCGACACGCCCGCAGGCGGCCGTCAGACGTGCGTCGTACGAGGCGTCCGGGTCGGCGGCGACGGCTGCGAGACCACGCACCTCCCGGGCGCAGTCGTCGAGGAGTGCGAGCACCTGGCGGGCCCGGGCCTTGCGGGCACGCATCGGGTTGAGGGGGTGCACGAGCGGCGCGAGGGCGAACCGGACCCGGCCCAGCATCGCCTCCAGCTCCGCCGCCAGCGGCGCGGGGTCGGCGTCACCGTCACACGCGAGGCGTCGGGCCGCCGCCGCGGTGCAACCGTGCACGGCGCGTACGGCCTGGCCCACCCAGCGGTCGGTGACCGCGTGCGTGGTGACGGGCAGGATCAGCGCGACGGCGAGCGCGGCACCGAGCGCGCCGGCAGCGGTCTCCGCGAGCCGCAGCCCCAGCAGGCCCGGGTGCAGCACGCCCAGCAGCCCGTAGAGCAGGCCGGCCATGACGGTGACGAAGAACATCATCCAGCTGTACGAGAGAGCCGCCGTGTAGAAGATCCCCCAGACGCAGACCGCCACGATCGCCGCGGTGGGTGCGGGGGCGCCGTCCAGCGGTACGGCGATCAGCAGGCCGGCCACGATGCCGGTGACCGTGCCGACGACGCGCCTGAAGCCGCGTACGAGGGTCTCGCCGCGCGAGGACGTGTTGACGAAGATCCACCAGGCGGTGCCGACGGCCCAGTACCAGCGCTCGTGGGACAGGACCTGGCCCGCGGCGATCGCGAAGGCACAGGCGGCCGTCGCCTGGAAGGCCTGGCGGGTCGTCGGCCGGGAGAGCCCTCGGCCGGCCGGAGCGGCGGGCGTGACGGGCGGCGCCGTGCGCCGCTCGATGCACCACACGCCGAAACGCACCACCGAGGACGCCGCGAGCGCCAGCGCCATCGCGGCGTACAACTGCGGGAGCTGGCCGGGCACGGCGTGCAGGAACTGCGTGATGAAGAAGGTCATGAACGCGAAGATGCCGAGCGCGTGGCCGCGCGGCCCCCACCGGCGGGCGTACACCCCGCAGAAGATCACGGCGAGCCAGATCGCGTCGCGCACGGTCGGCACCGCGTGGAGGGTGGCCGCTAGGGCGAGCACGGGGAAGCCGACGACGGGCAGCAGGGCGGTGGTGACCGCCTGGCCGCGCACGGTCGGATCGCCGACCGTGAACAGCGCGAGGAGCGCGGCGAGACCGCCGGTGATCGAGGCGGGCAGCGAGAGTCCGGCCAGCTCCGACGCGGCCACCGCGAGACCGATGCCGAGCACCGCCCGCAGCGAGATCCGCAGCCGTGCCAGGCCCGGATCCGGAGCCATGAACATCTTCTTCACCGTCGGCAGCCCGCCCCCACTTCGCATCGACCCCACCGTCAGGACGTGCCTTGTTCAGGACGTGCCCTCAGGACATGGCAATGGCGCCGCAGCTCCGGATCCGGCTTCCTTGCCGGTCCGGGTCTTCGCGGCGCCATGAATGACGCGAGTCCGCGCCATGGATACCCACAAGGTACGCAGTGCGGGAGCAGTGGCTCAACCGGCTCCTGGTCTACTGGGCCATTGGTACAGTCGGGAACGATCAGTCAAGACCACAGGGAGACCAACGGACCATGGCCGTGGACGAGCTCGACACCCGCATCCTGCGGCTGCTCATGGAGCAGCCGCGCACCAGCGTGCGCGAGTACGCGCGCGTCCTCGGCATCGCCCGCGGCACATTGCAGGCGCGGCTCGACCGGCTGGAGCGGGACGGCGTGATCACCGGTACGGGCCCCTCGCTCTCCCCCGCCGCGCTCGGGCACCCGGTGCTCGCGTTCGTGCACATCGAGGTCACCCAGGGCCATCTCGACGACGTGGGCGACGCGTTGGCGGCCGTGCCGGAGATCATCGAGGCGTTCTCGATCACCGGCGGCGGGGACCTGCTGACGCGGGTCGTCGCGCGGGACAACGGACACCTGGAGGACGTGATCCAGGCGCTGATCAGCCTGCCGGGCGTCGTCCGCACCCGGACCGAGGTCGCGCTGCGCGAGCGCGTGCCGCAGCGGATGCTGCCGTTGGTGGAGTCGATCGGGCGTACGGCCCGGGGGTGATCGCTCACATCCTCATGGGTGATCAATCGCATCCGGGACCCGGCATCCTGGATCACATGAGCAATCTCGGCGGCACTTCGGTCATCTTCGATCTCGACGGAACGCTTGTGGACAGCGAGCCGAACTACTACGAGGCGGGACGGCAGACGCTCGCCGGGCAGGGCATCGCGGACTTCACCTGGGCGGACCACGAGCGGTACGTCGGTATCAGCACGCGGGAGACGATCGCGCTCTGGAAGGAGCGGTACGCCCTGGACGCCCCGCTCGACGCGCTCCTCGCGGACAAGAACCGGCGCTATCTGGAGCTGGCCCGCGCCTCCACCCCGGTCTACCCGGAGATGCGGAAGTTCGTGGAGCTGCTGGCCGGGGAGGGTGTGCCGATGGCTGTGGCCTCGGGGTCCTCCCGCGAGGCCATCGAGGCGATCCTGACGGGCACGGGGCTGTCCGCGTATCTGCGGACGGTCGTCTCGGCGGAGGAGGTCGCCTCCGGCAAGCCGGCTCCCGATGTCTTCCTGGAGGCGGCGCGGCGGCTCGGGGCGGCTCCCGGGGACTGCGTGGTCCTGGAGGACGCCGCGCCGGGGGCGGCCGCGGCGCACGCGGCCGGGATGCGGTGCATCGCGGTCCCGTACGTCGCGGGGCAGGCCGACGATCCGGCGTTCGCCACGGTGGAGCTGCTGTTGCGGGGCGGGCAGGACGAGTTCACGGCCCGGGCCGCGTACGAGTGGCTCCGCCGGTGGGGCGGGGAGGCGTAGGTGGGTTGTCGGCATCGGGTTTGCTGTGGCCGGTCGCGCAGTTCTTCGCGCCCCTGGGGGTGAGGCAAGTCCTGCGGCTGCGGGTGGACTGTGGTTGAGCGCGCCTCCCCGCGCCCCTGAAGGGCGTGCCTGGCCCGGGCGAGTTTCCCAGCTCAGCCCCGTCGGGCCCGTGCGTGGCCCTTGCCCTATGCGACGCCCGCCGCGTCGAGCAGGGCCGTCGCCATGGTGGTGGTCAGGCCCTCCAGGGTTTCTGCCTTTGCGCCGGCGCGGGCGCTCGCTCCGTCGAAGACGAGGGTGAGCTGGCGGGCGAGGAGCTGGGGGTCGCGGGCGCCGCCCCGCTCGGCCTCGACGTGGAAGGCCTCGGTCAGGGCGCCCTTGACCCGCAGGGCGACGACGCTCGCCGGATGCTCGGGGTTCTTCAGCTCGACCAGGGCGGACAGGTACGGGCAGCCGCGGTAGTCGTCCTTCGTCGAGGCCTGCTCCAGCAACTCGAAGATGTGCAGGATCCGGGCACGGGGCGGCCTGGCGTCCTCGGCGTCGAAGTCCAACTGCCGCGCGTACTCCGGCGCACGCCGCTCCAGGCTCGCCGCGAGCACCTCGTCCTTGCTCGCGTAGAGCTGGTACATCGAGCGCTTGGACACCCCGGCGGCCCGGCACAGCGCCTCGACGCCGATGGAGACGCCCTCGCGGTAGAAGAGCTCCATGGCCGCGTCGAGCAGCCGGTCCCTCGTGGATGTCTTGTCCGTACTGGCCATGAGCGGAGGGTACCTCCGTCGGGGAACGCCCCCAAAACCGATCGGTCTACCGCCTACGCGGTCGCTGAAGGCTAGGCGACGAGCTGCGGATACAGCACCGACAGGTCCGCGGACAGCCCCGACTTCACCTGGCGGGACAGGTCGTCGGCCAGCACCTCGAACGCCCCGGTGTCGATGCCGTCGAGCGCCTGGGCGGCCACGTCCTCGGGCGAGACCTTGGGGACGTCGATCTTCGCCGTCATGTCCGTGTCGACGTATCCGACGTGGAGCCCGGTGACACCGATCCCACGCGGCTTGAGGTCGAGCCGCAGGGAGTTGGTCTGGGACCAGACAGCGGCCTTGGACGCGCTGTACGAGCCGGCGAGACCGATCCACGACAGCACGGAGTGGACGTTCAGGATGTGGCCGCCGCCGTTGCGCTCGATGACCGGGACGAACGCCCGCGCGGTGAGCAGCGGTCCGTAGAAGTTCGTCTCGAAGTCCCGGCGCACGTCCTCGACCGGCGCCTCCAGGAAGGACGCGTTCACGGAGACCCCGGCGTTGTTGATCAGGATGGTGACGTCGCCGGCCAGCTCGGCCGCCGCCGCGACGGACGCGGGGTCGGTGACCTCCAGCGCCAGCGGGACCGCCCGGGGATGCGTGACCGTCCGCGGATCACGGGCCGTGGCGTACACCTTCTTCGCCCCTCGCTCGAAAAGCCCTTCCACCAGCGCCTTGCCGATCCCCCTGCTGCCGCCGGTCACCAGGACGACGGAACCCTCGATCGCAGTCATGTCACTCTCCGAACTCAGCACACGAACACTCGGAAACCGATCGGTTTCCCTCTGCCGGGAACGGTAAACCGATCGGTTTCAGAAAGCAAGGCCGCCGAACCGCGGGCGAACGCGAGTGGGGCCCCGTCGTAGTGACGGGGCCCCACATGGCTGCTGAGCCGGTGCCGGCCGGTTGAACCGGTGGCGGTCGGTCGGCGTTACGCGCCGCTCGCCCTGAGCATGTCCTCGCGCTCGACGAGCTTCACGCGCTCGCGGCCCTGGGGCTCACCCAGCGCCTTCTCCGCGGCGTCCAGGCGGTACCACCCGTCCCACGTGGTGAAGCGGACGTCCCGCTCGGCGAGGAACGCGTCCACAGCCTCCGGACCGGGCGAAACAGGCGTGTGCAAACGGCCGTTGGCGTGGTCGTCCAGCAGGCTGGCGACCGTCTCGTTGGCGTCACCCTTGGTGTGACCGATCAGACCGACGGGCCCGCGCCGGATCCAGCCGGTGACATACGCCGACTGGAGGTGCTCGCCGGTCTCCTCCATCACCCGGCCGGCCTTGTCCGGGACGGTGCCCGTCTCGACGTCCCAGGGCAGCTTGGGCAGCTTGTCGGAGAGGTAGCCGACGGCCCGGTACACCGCGCCGAGGTCCCAGTCCTTGAACTCGCCGGTGCCCTTGACGTTCCCGGTGCCGTCGAGGGCGGTGCGCTCGGTGCGCAGGCCCACGACCTGGCCGTCCTCGCCGAGGATCTCGGTCGGCGACTCGAAGAAGTGCAGGAACAGCTTGTGCGGCCGGTCGCCGACGTCGCGGATGGCCCAGTTCTCCAGGGTCTTGGCGACCATGTCGGCCTGCTTGTTGCCCCGCCGGGTGGCGATCGAGCCGTCGTCGTAGTCGATGTCCTCGGGGTCGACGATGACCTCGATGTTCGGGGAGTGGTCCAGTTCCCGCAGCTCCATCGGGCTGAACTTCGCCTGCGCCGGGCCACGGCGGCCGAACACGTGGACCTCAAGGGCCTTGTTGGCCTTGATGCCGTCGTACACGTTCGCCGGGATCTCGGTCGGCAGCAGTTCGTCGGCGGTCTTGGCGAGGATCCGCGCCACGTCGAGCGCCACGTTGCCGACGCCGAGGACGGCGACCTTCTCCGCCTCCAGGGGCCAGGTGCGCGGCACGTCCGGGTGCCCGTCGTACCAGGAGACGAAGTCGGCCGCGCCGTACGAGCCTTCGAGGTCGATGCCGGCTATGTCGAGGGCCCGGTCGGCCGTGGCGCCCGTGGAGAAGATCACCGCGTCGTAGAAGGCACGCAGGTCGTCCAGGTTGATGTCGCCCGGGTAGTCGACGTTGCCGAAGAGGCGGATCTGCGGCTTGTCGAGCACCTGGTGCAGGGCGTTGATGATGCCCTTGATGCGCGGGTGGTCGGGGGCGACGCCGTAGCGGATCAGGCCGAACGGGGCCGGCATCCGCTCGAAGAGATCGATGGACACGCCGGGCTCGACGGCCACTGCGGACTTCAACAGCGCGTCGGCGGCGTAGATCCCGGCGGGGCCGGCTCCGACTATGGCTACCCGCAGGGGGCGAGGCATGTTCAGGTTCCCTTCGAGCGATGATCGATCAGGAGTACTCACCCGGAGCCTAAACTAAGGCATGCCTAAGTCAGTAGTCGGGCCCGATCTATGACCCCATAAGGCCGGTTTATGGGGTCCGCGCGCATGAAGGGACGGGAGGCGACTCCCCTGCCGGGTCGGTCGACTCCCGTGTCAGCTCGGTCGAGTCGGCGCCCGTGCCGGGTCAGCTGTCGTAGTCGACGGTCAGCGTCTCGGAGACCGGATACGACTGGCACGTGAGGACGTACCCCGCGTCCACCTCGTCGGCTTCGAGGGCGAAGTTGCGGCGCATGTCGGCCTTGCCGTCGGTGACCAGTGCCCGGCAGGTGCCGCAGACGCCGCCCTTGCAGGCGAAGGGCAGGTCGGGGCGGGTCTTCTGAGCGCCGTCGAGAACGCTCCGGTCCCGGGCGAGGGCTGCGGTGGTGGAGCGCCCGTCGAGGGTGATGGTCACCTGGCTGACGGCCCCCTCGATGGCGGCCTCCTCGTGACGCACTTCCCGTACGGGCTCGTCGTCGGCGTAGAACAGCTCCTGGTGGACGCGGTCGCCGGGCACGCCGAGACCGGCGAGTACCCCCTGGGCGTCACGGACCATGCCGTGCGGGCCGCACAGCCACCAGTGGTCGGCCGACTTCACGTCGACCAGGGCGCCGACGAGCGCCGAGAGCCGCTCGGCGTCGAGGCGGCCGGAGAGCACCTCTGCCTCCCGGGGCTCGCGCGACAGCACATGGGCGAGCTGGAAACGGGCCGGGTACAGGTCCTTCAGGTCCGCCAGCTCGTCGGCGAACATCACGGTGCCGGTGCGCCGGTTGCCGTAGAAGAGGGTGACGGTGGAGCGGGGGTCCCCGGCCAGGACGGACTCGGCGATGGACACCATGGGTGTGATGCCGGAGCCCGCCGCGATCAGCACGTGATGACCGTGCGTGGTGAGGTCGGGGGTGAAGAAGCCGGTGGGGGCCATCACCTCGACGGTGTCGCCGGGGCGTACGTCCCGCACGAGCCAGGCAGAGAACAGGCCGCCCGGCACCACCCGCACCCCGATGCGCGGCACCGAACCGGCCGGAGAGCAGATCGAGTACGAGCGCCGCTCGTCCCGTCCGTCGATCTCGCGCCGCAGCGTGAGCGACTGCCCGGGCGCGAAGGCGAACTCCTCGGCCAGTTCCTCCGGGATCTCGAAGCTGACGGCCACCGCGTCCTCGCACAACGGCTGCACGGAGGCGACGCGGAGGGTGTGGAAGACCGGGCGGCGGGTGCGTACACGCGGACGCACCGCCGGGCCCTTCAGGTCTCCCATCGGCTCTTCCCTCAGGCCTTCCATCAGATCTCCTTGACGTACTCGAACGGCTCGCGGCAGGCGAGGCAGCGCCACAGCGCCTTGCAGGACGTGGCGGCGAAGCGGGAGATCTCCTCGGTGTCCGCCGAACCGCAGCGCGGGCAGTCCACCGTGCGCCGGGTGGGCGACAGCACGAGCGGAACGGGACCGGCGGCGCGGCGGGGTGCGGCGCCGGGCGGCGCGATGCCGTGCTCGGCGAGCTTGCGCCGGCCCTCCGGAGTGATCCAGTCGCTCGTCCACGGCGGGTCGAGGACCGTACGGATCTCCACGCGCGCGTAGCCCGCGCCGCGCAGCCGTGCCGCCACGTCCGCGCGCATCTCGGCCATCGCCGGGCAGCCGGAGTAGGTCGGCGTCAGACTCGCTACCACGGTCCCGTCACCGGTCACCTCGACTGCGCGCAGGACGCCGAGGTCGGCCAGGGTCAGCATGGGCAGTTCGGGGTCCGGCACCTGCTCGGCGATCTGCCGGGCGTGCCGCGCGTCCGTCAGTACGGTCACCATGTCGCCCCCGGATGTGCGCGGGCCACGCTCTGCAACTCGGCCAGCAGCGGCGTGAGATGCTCGGTGTGCTCCCCGCCACGGCCGACGCCGGGCAGCGGCCGGTACACGGGCATCGGCAGCCCGGCCGCCTCGGTGACCTGCCGCAGCACGGCGACCACTTCGCCCCGCACGTCGTAGGCCGTGAACAACTCGCCGAAGTACGGGGCGACCCGCTCCATCGCCGTACGCGTCCGGCGGCGCGACTCGTCCGTGCCGTCACCGAGGCGCACGGCCCACTCGGCCGCGTACTGCCGGTGGTAGGTCAGCTCTTTGACGCCCTTGGCGGCGATGGCCGAGAGGACGGGGTCGGGGTACGACGAGAGTTCCGCGAAGTGCGCGAGGCGCCAGCTGGACAGGACCAGCAGCCGCACGATCGAGAACGCGAAGTCCCCGCCCGGGAGTTCGGCCAGGCGGACGTTCCTGAAGTCCTCCGCGTCCCGGAAGTAGGCGTACGCGTCCTCGTCGCGCCCGGTGCCGTCGACCTGGCCGGCGCGTGCGTACAGCAGGCGGGCCTGGCCGAGGAGGTCGAGGCCGATGTTGGCCAGCGCGACCTCCTCCTCCAGCTCCGGGGCGCGCGTGGTCCACTCGGCCAGCCGCTGCGCGGAGACCAGGGCGTCGTCGGCGAGTGCCACGCAGTCGGCGGCCAGCCGGCCGGTGTCGACGCCCTCGGGCACGGTGGTGTCCACCCCGTGCAGCGGGTCCTCGAAGCCGGTGCCGTACGCCCAGCGGGCGTCGTCCTCGTGTCCCTCGGCGAGGGTCATGTAGACGTGGTCGTCACTCATGCCCTGCTCCTCAGATGTGCGGGACGTCGTCGGGGATGTCGTAGAAGGTCGGGTGGCGGTAGACCTTGTCGGCGCTCGGCGCGAAGAACGGGTCCTTCTCGTCGCGCGTGGACGCCGCGATGTGCTCCGAGCGCACCACCCAGATCGAGACGCCCTCGTTGCGCCGGGTGTACAGGTCGCGGGCGTGGGTGAGCGCCATGGCGTCGTCGGCGGCGTGCAGTGAGCCCACATGGACGTGGTTCAGCCCGCGCTTGCCGCGCACGAACACCTCGTACAGCGGCCAGTCGCCCTTGCCGGTGCCCGGTGTGGAGCCCGGGGTGATGTCGCTCATGCCGTCGCTCCTTCGCGCGCGCGGGCCGCCTGCTTGGCCGCGTGGGCCGTGGCCGCCTCCCGCACCCAGGCGCCCTCCTCATGGGCGCTGCGGCGCCGCTCCACCCGCTCGGCGTTGCACGGTCCGCCGCCGGAAATGACGCGCTTGAGCTCCGCCCAGTCGGGGGTGCCGAAGTCGTGGCTGCCACGCTCCTCGTTCCAGCGCAGCTCCGGGTCCGGCAACGTGACGCCGATCTTCTCGGCCTGCGGGACCGTCATGTCGACGAACCGCTGACGCAGCTCGTCGTTGCTGTGCCGCTTGATCTTCCAGGCCATCGACGCCGCCGAGTTGGGCGAGTCGCCGTCGGGCGGGCCGAACATCATGAGCGACGGCCACCACCAGCGGTTCACCGAGTCCTGGACCATGGCCCGCTGGGCCTCGGTGCCACGCATCATCGTCATCAGCAGCTCGTAGCCCTGCCGCTGGTGGAACGACTCCTCCTTGCAGATCCGCACCATCGCGCGTGCATAGGGCCCGTACGAACTCCTGCACAGCGGGACCTGGTTGCAGATCGCCGCGCCGTCCACGAACCAGCCGATGACGCCGACGTCGGCGAAGGTCGGGGTGGGGTAGTTGAAGATCGACGAGTACTTCTGGCGCCCCTCGATGAGCCGCTCGGTGAGGTCCGCGCGGTCGGCGCCCAGGGTCTCCGCCGCCGAGTACAGATACAGCCCGTGGCCGGCCTCGTCCTGGACCTTCGCGAACAGGATGGCCTTGCGGCGCAGCGAGGGCGCACGCGTGATCCACTCGCCCTCCGGCTGCATGCCGATGATCTCCGAGTGCGCGTGCTGCGCGATCTGCCGCACCAGCGTCCTGCGGTAGCCGTCCGGCATCCAGTCGCGCGGCTCGACCCGCTGGTCCCGCGCGATCGTCGCGTCGAACTGCTGCTGCAACTCCTGGAGCGGCACCTCGGCGGAGTGTGTCGTGGTCATCGATACCAGCTTCCCAACCGACCATTCGTTCGGTATCAGTGTGACGTGTTTCCGCCGACCGGGCAAGCCCCTGGCACGATGAGCGGCGGTTCAGCGGCGGCGCGGCTCCGGGCCCGTGAACGCCTGCGTGCATGCCACGGCCGCCGGTCATGTGATTGTGGAATAATTCAACATGAGCTACGAAAGGCCACTTTCGTGACCGAGATGAGCAATGGGGCCGACTACGAGAGCATTCGGTTCGACCGCAGCGGTCAGGCCGAAGCCTTTGACGCCATCGGCGACCGCTATGACGAGGCCTTCCCGCACAAGGAGGGCCAGCTCTCCGCCGGAGCGTGGCTGATCGACTCGCTGCCGGCTGGTGCGCGTGTGCTCGACCTCGGCTGCGGCACCGGAGTGCCGACCACGCGCCAGATGACGGACGCCGGCTTCGAGGTGGTGGGCGTCGACCTGTCGGGCAGGATGGTGCGGCTCGCCCGCGAGTACGTTCCCACGGCGACGTTCCACCAGCTGGACATCGCCGACCTGCGCCCCGGCGGCCCGCACGACCTCGGCCGCTTCGACGCCGTCGCGGCCTTCTTCTCCTTGCTGATGCTGCCCCGCGTGGAGATTCCCCTCGCCCTGCGGACGGTCCGCCACCTGCTCGTTCCCGGTGGTCTGTTCGTCCTCTCGATGGTGGAGGCCGATGTGGACAACTACGCGATCCCGTTCCTCGGAAACACCATCCGGGTCTCCGGCTACGTGCTGGAGGACCTGCACAAGGTCATCGAGACCGGTGGTTTCGAGATCGTCAAGGAGGCCTCCTACACCTACGCCCCGGCGGTCGCCGACGTCCCGCCCGAGGAACAGGTCTTCCTCTGCTGCCGACGGCAAGACTGAACGGGCACGACCCCTCACCGCGGACCGCGGTCCCACCGACGGGACGAAACGCGTGACGGAGCACCCCACCCCCAAGGGCCCGCGGGTCACCCGGACCCCCCAGCCGCCCCCGCCGCACGGCCCCCGTGCCGGAGGCAGGGGTTCCCCCGCCCCGGGGGCGGACAGCTCCACGGAACCGGGTCCCGGCAGGGGAGGCTCGCAGACCGACCGGCTTCAGTACCTGGACGTGGCGACCCGCCGGATCGCCCGCGGTATGGACCTGGACGAGACGCTCCGCGAACTGCGCCGGGCGGCCGTCCCCGCCTTCGCGGACGCGATCATCGTCCATCTGCACGATCCGCTTCCGGTCGGGGACGAACAGTCGGCCGCGCCCGTCGTCCTGCAGCTGCACAGCGTCAGCAGGAAGCCACAGGTCCCTGCCACTTCCCGGTCGCCCCTGCTCAAGACCCATCCCCTGCACTCGGACATCGCCGAGCGCGTACGGCCGGACATCGCCGGCCGGCTCTCCAAGCTGCTGCTGGCAGGGCGGCCCGCCTTCGGTGACGCGCCCGGGATCGCGCCCGCGGTGGCCGAACTGCTCGGACCCCTGGCCGGCGTGCCGGAGGCGATCCCGCCGGGACGCCGGCTGATCATCGCCCCGCTGCACGGCCGCCGGCACGTCATGGGGACGGTCGTCCTCCTGCGCCGGCCCGACCGGTCCCCCTTCACCCGCGACGACCTGCTAGTCGCCTCACAGCTCGCGACGCACACCGCCATCGGCGTACAGAAGGCGGTGATGTACGGACACGAGGCCTCCGTGGCGGACACGTTGCAGCACACCATGCTCCCGTCGTCTCTGCCCGAGCCCACCGGGATCCGGCTGGCCAGTCGCTATCTGCCCGCCTCGAAGACCGCCCAGGTCGGAGGCGACTGGTACGACGCGATCCCGTTGCCCGGCAACCGCGTCGCGCTGATCGTCGGGGACGTCATGGGACATTCCATGACCTCCGCCGCGATCATGGGCCAGCTGCGCACCATCGTGCAGACCCTCGCCGGGCTCGACCTGCCGCCGGACGAGGTCCTGCACCACCTGGACGAGCAGGCCCAGCGCCTCGGCAGCGACCACATCGCGACCTGCCTCTACGCGATCTACGACCCGATCTCGCACCGACTGCTCATGGCGAACGCCGGCCACCCGCCCGCGGTGCTCCTGCACCCGGACGGCCACGGCGAGGTGCTGCGCGTCCCACCCGCCGCCCCCATCGGCGTCGGCGGGGTCGACTTCGAGTCCGTGGAGCTGCACGCGCCCACCGGATCGACCCTTCTCCTCTACACCGACGGCCTCGTCGAATCGCGCCAGACGGACGTGGGAACAGGCGTCGAGGCCCTGCGCACCAGCCTCCGAGCCGTCGCGGGCGGACGCACCGCACCCTCGCTCGAACTGCTCTGTGACCACATCCTGGGTGCCATGGTCCCGGGCTCCCGGGACGACGACATCGCGCTGCTCACCGCCCGGTTCGAGGGCTTCCCTCCGGACAGCGTGGGGTACTGGCACCTGGACCCCCACCCGCTGACCGCCGGACAGGCCCGCCGCCTGACCCGCAGGGCACTTCGCCGCTGGGACCTGGAATCGCTGCTCGACTCGACGGAACTCATGGTCAGCGAGGTCGTGACGAACGCCGTCCGTTTCGCCTCACGGCCCATCGCCCTGCGGCTGCTGCGCACCGACGTCCTGCGCTGCGAGGTGACCGACGACTCGTCCCAGGTGCCCCGGATGCGACAGGCCCAGCCGGGCGACGAGGGCGGCCGAGGCCTCTTCCTCGTCGACCAGTTCTCGCAGCGCTGGGGAGCGACGAGGCTGAGCACCGGCAAGGTCGTCTGGTTCGAGCAGCGGATCCCGAAGAAGCAGCCACCCGGCCATCACCGGCCTGATCGGTGACGGTCCTTGCAGACTCGTACTGTCACCCGTCAAAATGGTGACGTGAATCTGGATCACGCCTTCTTCTGCGGGAACCCCGCGCTCGACTTCGCGGCCACGCTCCGCGCCCGCCGCACGCTCCGGTTCGAGACGCTCGTGTCGCCGGACCGACTGGACGCCTGGTACGTCGAGTCCGGAGTCGTGGACGCCGTCTCGCCCAGCCGCGAGGCCGACGTCGAGCGGGCGATCGCCGTACGGGAGGCCGTCTACGCCCTGATCACCGCCCGGCGGCTCGGCGAGGTCTACGACGAGGATGCGCTCGCCGCGGTGAACGGCGCGGCCCGCAAGCCCTCCGCGACGCCTCAGCTCACCGCGACGGGGCGATGGACGGCCGCGACTCCCGAAGAGGCCCTGGCCACCGTGGCACGCCACGCCGTCGAGGTCATCGGCGGACCCGACGTTCCGCTGCTGAAGGAATGCGGCAATCCCGAATGCACCCGCGTCTACGTCGACCGGTCGCGCGGTGTGCGCCGGCAGTGGTGCGGCATGGAGTCGTGCGGAAACAAGGTGAAGGCCGCGGCCTACCGCGCCCGCAAGAAGCAGGTACGGACAACCGCGGTTCGCTGAGGCACAGGGCTCCCAAGGTTCACGGGATCCCAAGGTTCTCGTACCGCAGGAAGCACGGCAATATACGACCGATCGACTTTTTACTCCGCGGACCGGTTGCCCAGAGGGCGCTCCCTCCGGGCTCGTGTCACACGCCGCGCCAGATGTTGTCGAAAGCGGCGTCCTCGATGGATCGCCGCTGCCGAACGGCTTCCAGCTCCATCACCGCGTCGTTGACCGCGGCGAGTACCGTCGCCACCTCGTCGTCAGCGATGTCCGGCGCGTTCGAGGAGTCCGGCGTGTTCGGGGAGTCCTCGTCGGTCTCGGCGGCCTCGTCGAGGGGCTCGCCGTACAGCCCGGCGGCCGTAGCGAGGGCGACCAGAACGGGCTCGTGCGACTCCCAGCGATCGACGGCCCCGCGGCGGGCGGGGGAATCGACGAGCGCCACGTCACCGGCCCGGAAGGACACCAGACGGCGGCGCTGGCGGGTGAGCTGGCCTTCGGTCTCGAAGGCGGTCAGGTAGGCCGAGGACAGATCACGGCCTCGCCGCCACAGCCAGTCCTCCACGGACTCGTACGGCTCCTGACGGGTGAGCGCCGACTCGGCCGCACGCAGCAGGGGGTCGTCCAGGGCGGGCGGGCCGCCGGGCACGATGCGATCACCGTCCAACTCGACGGCTCGGGCACCGAGGAGGTCGATGACCTCGGCCCCGGCGAGCGCAAGGGACAGGCTGCCCCGGTCCGCAGGGCGGCCGGATTCCCCATCCATGGCGACGATCAGCAAGTCCCGCGGTGTGGTCATGATCCGCTTCCCCTCGGAGGTATGAGCAAGCGTACGTCGCCGACGCCGAGGCCCGCCGTGCGGTCGACCGGCCCCACAGACAGGTACGGACCCACAGACGGGTACGGGCTCACAGGCACGTACGGACGAGCCACTCGTCGGAGTTGTACGTGTCCCTCGCCGGGTCGGGCACGGTCGCCGGCTTTTCCTCGACCATGTCCGCCAGGCCGATGCGCTCCGGCAACGCGCCGAATCGCGTACGGCGTGCGGCCTGGGCGGCGTCCGGAGCGTTCTCCTGATGCACCATCTCGTCCTCCTGGCTTCGATCCGGGTTCGGTCGCGGCGATCCGTCGCGGCGAAGACGGCGTCACCCGGCCCGCTCGCGTCACCTGCCGAACAGGTGATGATGGTCGCAGGAATTTTCGTCACCTGTCAAGGAGGTGACGGGCCTGACGATCCCCACCAGAAGCCCCACCACGGCCGGAAGCGGCACCCCAGGACGCCGACGGCGACGATCCGTTCGGCAGGACTTACCAAACTTGGAACCTTCGCTTTCTTGAACTGTTCGTGTTTAGGGCGCTAGGTTTGGCGTCATGACCACACCCCGTACTCCGACCACCGCCGAGGAGCTGCGCGGTGTCGGCCTGCGGGTTACGGCCGCCCGCGTCGCACTGCTCGAGACCGTCCGCCGCGGCGACCACCTCGGAGTCGAGGCGATCGCCTCCGGGGTACGCGACCGCGTGGGCCACATCTCCCTCCAGGCCGTGTACGAGGCCCTCCACGCGCTCACCGCGGCGGGACTCATACGCCGCCTCGAACCGCCCGGCAGCCCGGCCCGGTTCGAGGGACGTGTCGGAGACAACCACCACCACCTCGTGTGCCGGACGTGCGGCGTCGTCGCCGACGTCGACTGCGCGGTCGGCCACGCCCCCTGCCTCACCGCGTCCGACGACCGCGGCTTCGCGATCGACGAGGCCGAGGTCATCTACTGGGGCCTGTGCCCCGCCTGTTCCACCAGCCGCAGTTCCTGAGCACCGTGATACACCCAGTTCGGAAGGACTCTCATGACTGAGAACCATGATGCGATCGTCACTGACCCGAAGCCCGCGGAGGCGGGAGGCTGCCCGGTCGCGCACGAGCGCGCCCCGCACCCGACTCAGGGCGGCGGAAACCGCCAGTGGTGGCCGGAGCGGCTCAACCTGAAGATCCTTGCCAAGAACCCCGCCGTGGCCAACCCCCTCGGTGAGGACTTCGACTACTCCGAGGCGTTCAAGAACCTCGACCTCGCGGCCGTTAAACAGGACATCACCGAGGTACTGACCACCTCGCAGGACTGGTGGCCGGCCGACTTCGGCAACTACGGCCCGTTCATGATCCGTATGGCGTGGCACAGCGCGGGCACCTACCGCATCAGCGACGGCCGCGGCGGCGCCGGTGCCGGTCAGCAGCGCTTCGCTCCCCTGAACAGCTGGCCGGACAACGGCAACCTGGACAAGGCCCGCCGTCTGCTGTGGCCGGTGAAGAAGAAGTACGGCCAGAGCCTCTCCTGGGCCGACCTGATGATCCTCACCGGCAACGTCGCCCTTGAGCAGATGGGCTTCGAGACCTTCGGCTTCGCCGGCGGCCGTGCGGACGTCTGGGAGTCCGAGGAGGACGTGTACTGGGGTCCCGAGACCACCTGGCTCGACGACCAGCGCTACACCGGCGACCGCGAGCTGGAGAGCCCGCTCGGCGCCGTCCAGATGGGCCTCATCTACGTCAACCCCGAGGGCCCGAACGGCAACCCGGACCCGATCGCCGCGGCCCGCGACATCCGTGAGACCTTCCGCCGGATGGCGATGAACGACGAGGAGACCGTCGCCCTCATCGCCGGTGGTCACACCTTCGGCAAGACCCACGGCGCGGGCCCGGCGGAGAGCGTCGGCGACGACCCCGAGGCTGCCCCGATCGAGGCGCAGGGCCTGGGCTGGAAGAACTCCTTCGGCACCGGCAAGGGCGCGGACGCCATCACCTCCGGCCTGGAGGTCACCTGGACCACCACGCCCACCCAGTGGAGCAACGGCTTCTTCGACAACCTCTTCGGCTACGAGTGGGAGCTCACCCAGAGCCCCGCAGGCGCCAACCAGTGGAAGCCGAAGGACGGCGCGGGCGAGGGCACCGTCCCGGCCGCCCACGACGCCTCGAAGAAGATCGCCCCCTCGATGCTCACGACGGACCTGTCGCTGCGCTTCGACCCGATCTACGAGCCCATCTCCCGCCGCTTCCACGAGAACCCGGCGGAGTTCGCGGACGCGTTCGCCCGCGCCTGGTACAAGCTGACCCACCGTGACATGGGCCCGAAGTCGCTCTACCTCGGCCCGGAGGTTCCGGCGGAGACCCTGCTGTGGCAGGACCCGCTGCCCGCCGCGGAGGGCGAGGCCATCGCCGCCGAGGACGTCACCGCCCTCAAGGCGAAGATCCTCGGCTCGGACCTGACCGTCTCGCAGCTCGTCTCCGCCGCCTGGGCCTCGGCCTCGACGTTCCGCGGCAGCGACAAGCGCGGTGGCGCCAACGGCGCGCGCGTCCGTCTGGAGCCGCAGCGCGGCTGGGACGCCAACGACCCCGACCAGCTGGCCCAGGTGCTGCGTGTCCTCGAGGGCATCCAGGCGGAGTTCAACTCCGGTGCCAAGAAGGTCTCGCTGGCCGACCTGATCGTTCTCGGTGGCAGCGCGGCCGTCGAGAAGGCCGCCAAGGACGCCGGTCACGACGTCACGGTGCCCTTCACCCCGGGCCGTGTCGACGCCACGGAGGAGCACACCGACGCGGAGTCCTTCGCCGCCCTCGAGCCGGCCGCCGACGGGTTCCGCAACTACCTCGGCAAGGGCAACCGGCTGCCGGCCGAGTACCTGCTGCTCGACCGTGCGAACCTGCTGACCCTCAGCGGCCCCGAGCTGACGGTCCTCGTCGGTGGCCTGCGTGTCCTGGGCGCCAACCACCAGCAGTCGTCGCTCGGTGTCCTCACCGCGACCCCCGGCAAGCTGACGAACGACTTCTACGTCAACCTGCTGGACCTGGGCACGACGTGGACGCCGACGTCCGAGGACGCGACCACCTTCGAGGCCCGCGACGACGCCACGGGCGACGTCAAGTGGACCGGCACCCGTGCCGACCTCGTCTTCGGCTCGAACTCCGAGCTGCGCGCGCTCGCCGAGGTCTACGCGGCCGACGACGCGAAGGAGAAGTTCGTGAACGACTTCGTCGCGGCGTGGACCAAGGTCATGGACCTCGACCGGTTCGACCTCGTCTGATCGGTTCGTTCTGATCGGTTCATCGTGACGTCCGGGCCGGCCCCCACAGGCCGGCCCGGACGTTCTCGTTTCCGGGACTTCTCCACCCGCCCCACAAGCTGCGACCGCGGTACGGCCACTGCGACGTCAAGCCCGCCAACATCGGCCTCACCCGACGCGGTATCGCGAAGCTGCTGGACTTCGGTGCCGCGTACCGGATCGGCGGCACCGAGACCATCACGGCCAACGGCCCCTTCAGCGTGTGTACTCATCAGGGTCCGCGCCCGCTCCGGGACCCCTCCCCGAAGCGGGTCCGTATAAGTAGGGGCGGATGCCACCTCGCCCGGAGCACGGAGCGCTGAGCGCTGAGCGCGGAGCCCAGGGCTCAACGGCGGTGGCGTGCGCACGAGTTGACACGCGTTGAAAGGTGATCGGATGAGCACGCGCAGGGGCCGGGTCGGCGTCGCGGGAGCGCTGGCCCTGATGGTGGTCCTCACCGGCTGCGGAGGGAACGGCGGCGGAGGCCGGGACGACGGCTCCGGGGAGGGGGCGGAGCCGTCTTCGACTCGTACGCCGTCGAGGGCGAGCGGCGCGAGCACGCCGCCGGAGTCGGCGCGACCGTCCTCGCGGTCGGCGTCGCCGTCCGCCTCCCCGTCACCGAGCGGACCGGCCACGTCGACCGCACCCGCCGACGGCACCGATGTCGACGCCTGCTTCGACGGACGGTGTGAGATCACCGTGTCGAAGCCCATGACCATCAAGGTCGACAGCCGGTTCGGCGTCAGCAACCTCCGGGTCACCAAGGTCACGGAGGATGCCGTGATGCTCCAGTCCTCCGGCTCCGGCGTGTTCCTGAGCACGTCGGTCGGCGAGGGCGGCACCGGCGGACTGAAACAGCCTCGGCTTCCGCGTGAAGTCCCTGAAGGGCGGCAGGGCGGTCCTGGAGTTCTTCCCCAAGAACTGACTCCCGCCCTGCCTCTACTCCGGCCCTGCCTCCACTCGGCCCTCGCCCCGGCCGCGTTACTGCTCAGCGGACAATCAGCGAACGACCAGCGGCCGGAACGCGGAGCGCACGTCGGACTTCGACTCGCTGACGTACGTGGTCGACGGCGGGCCCGAGTCGGAGTCGTTGGAGGAGAAGTACGTGATGCTCGCGGGGCAACTCGACCCGTTGATCTGGATCTTGCGCTTGGCGACGAGTTTGCCGGTGCGCACCTCGTAGACCCTCACCGGGACCGCGATCTTGCGGAAGGTCACATACGTGGTGGACCCGGAGGACCGCCCCTGGTACGGGCAGGTCCGGACGGAGGTGCCGTAGGTGTCCTCGCCCATGCAGACCACCAGGACGGCGTCGGCCGCGTCGGCCGCCTTCCAGGAACCGGGGAGTTTGTCGGCGTAGTCCTGGCCGTATGTGTTGCCGGTGTAGAACAACGCGCGGTTGGTGCCCTTGCCCATCGACTTGGCGCCGCTGTACTTCGCCGGGTGGGAGCAGTACTCGGGCTGGGTTCCGGAGCCGGGTGCGAGCAGGCTGCGGACGTTGGCCAACTCGATGCTCTGGGTGGCCTTCCGGGCTCCCTTCCTGGCCTTGTCCGCGAGGTCGTCGCCGGGGTAGCGGTCCAGCAGCCGCTCGTAGTGCGCCAGGGCTTCCTGCCAACTGCTGTCCGTCATCAGCTCGTCACCGCAGCCGACCAGCGCGGCCGGTGCTGTCCGCTTGGCCGTGGTGGCGGACCGGTCCAGTACGTCGTGGCTGCGCTTCCGGTCGCGGAGCCAGTCCGTGACGGTGACGGTGGTGCAGGGGTCCTTGGCGGGCAGGCTGCCGAGGAATCCGGTCAGGGTCGTCTCGACCGTCTTCTCGTTGCCGGGGTCGGCGAGGACGGAGGCGAGTGTGCCGAAGCCCTCGTCCAGGGCATCGGTGTTCCCGGTCAGCGCGGTGTTCAGTTCCGTCCGGGCAGACCGCAGCCGGTCGCATGCCTTGACGGTCTCGTCACCGCGGGCGGCCAGCGGGGCGCCGGCGACGCGATGCCCGAACCACACCCTGTCCTGGGCGCTCGACACCCCGGCGCAGTCGCCGCTTTCGCGGGCCTCCGTGACGCTTTCCTCGATCCTGGACGCGTCGAATCGCAGCAGTGCCACGGCCAGCAGCACCGACAGTGTGATGCAGAGTGCGACCACTCGCTGACCTCGCAACGCAACGCCACCGCCGCCCCTGCTGGCCAGGAACCACCCGTGGGCGGAGACCGCGACCCACCACACGAGCACGGCGATCTCGTACGCCGGCCGGGCGGTCGAGACGAGCCGGGAGACGAGCACGACGGTGATGACCGCGGCGGCGACGGCCAGTCTGCGCCGCCGCAGCATCAGGTAACCGACGCCGAGAAGGGACGCGTTGCCGAGGGCGACGGCCAGTGGATCGTGCGGCCGGTTCTCAAGAGGCGTGGGCTCCGGCACCTCGGGCATGGCATGCGTCGGTTCGTTCATCCTGGTCTCCCCCGGTCGCAGAACGAGTCTCGATGTCCGCATGGTGCGGCCCCGCCCCCGGGACCCCTCCCAGGGGCTGCACCCTCAGCGCATGAGCGCGCCGCGCAGTGTGAGGCCGTAGTTGGTGCGTAGGCGGCGCAGTTCCCAGAGGCACACCGCGGTCACCGACAGCGGTGCGCCGAGCACGACAACGATCCGGACAGGCCCCGGCAGAGTTGCGTAGGCCCCTGTAAACATGTCCACCAATGCCATCTCCCACACGAGCGTGATGGCCAGCAGCGGCGGCACCGTCTCATGGATGTCGGCCGTGCGGAAGACATGGACGAGTGACATACCGATGCCGTAGAAGACGAACGGGAGGACCCAGACGATCGTGAGCAGGATGACGACCACCGTGACCACCGTCATCGCGGGATTGGTGGCGAACCGCCCGCCGGCGAAACCCGTGAGCACGCCCGCGGGGAACACGAACATGGCGCCCATAATGGCCAGGATCGAGCCGAAGGGCTTCGCGGTGCGGCGCAGCAACTCCTGACGGGCCGGTGGCCGGGCCACGGCGATCAACAGGCCGACGGCCACCGGGAAGGTCGCCGCGAGCACGAGTACGTTGATCCAGGCCTGGCTTCCGCGGTCGCTCGCGATGTCCCCCGCGGACTCGGCGAGTTTGTAGGAGATCGTCACCCACACAACGGCACACAGGCCGACGATGGTGCGGATCTTCTGGATGCGGGCGACCACCTCGTCGTCCACCCGGCCCGGCCGCGACGGCGTGAAGACCTTGCGCCCGATCGCGATGGGACCCGCGGTGCGCCACAGCCGCCCGAGCGGACCCACCCGGCGCTGGGGCAGCGGCCCCGGGTACGGCGGGCCGGGCTGCGGAGGATAGGGATGCGGCCCGTTGGGATACGGGGCATTGGGATACGGGGCGTTGGGATACGGGGCATTGGGATACGGGGCGTTGGGCGGGTAACCGCCGGGCGGCGGTGCGGTGTTGTACGGGTACGGACCCTGGGGCTGCGGAGGCACATTGCCACCGTGCGGGTCGAACGGCGGCGGCCCCTGCGGGTTCCAGGCGTTCATCTCTGCGGCTCCCCCGATTCGCGGCTGAAGTGACGGACGCGTCGCCGCAGTGTATTGGTTGCAGACGGGAAGCATTTTCCGAGGCCGGGGCGAGGGGCGAGGGACTCGGCGGGGTCACTCCCAGACGACGACGTTGCGTCGCACGGGCACTGTCGAGGCGTCGGTGGCGAACAGTTCCGGCGAGTGCGCGCGGATGCGTTCGATGTCGCTGAAGACGGCCCGCAGGTGCGTACGCATGGCCGTGCGGGCGAGCGGGACGTTCCCGCCGACGATCGCCTCGAAGATCTCGTGGTGCTGGGCGGCGAAGACGGCCGGGGACACGTTCTCGTGCAGCCCGAGGCGCCGGGCCCGGTCCAGGTGACCCTTTGCCGCGGCGACGGTGGTCCACACGTTGCCGTGACCGCTCAGACGCATCAGGCCCTGGTGGAACGCCTCGTCCAGGTCGAAGAACTCCTCAAGGTCGAGGTCCGCGCGCCGCTGGCGGTTCAGATTGCCCCGCAGTTCCTCGACGACCGCGGGGTCGAGCCGCTCGGGAAGACCGTCGAGCGATGCGAGCTCCACCGCCTCCCGGAGGAACTGCGCGTCGGCCACCTGCGCCGGATCAACCCGCGAGACGAACGACCCGATCTTCGGGAAGACCTGCACCAGGCCCTCCTGGGCCAGCAGGATCAGGCTCTCCCGCACGGGCGTGCGACTGACGCCCAGCGACGCGGCGAGTTCGTTCTCCGAAAGGGCCGCGCCCGGGGGAAGTTCGAGGGTCAGGACCAACTGACGCAATTTCAGATAGATATCGCGCCGACTCGTCCGCCCGTTCGTTTGAGCCATGTGCACATCGTACGTAGGACGGCGAGACAAGTATTGCCATGCTGCGAGACAGATGCTTGTATACAAGTACTTCGCGACCAAGGAGTACCTGTGAGCAAGATCGAACGCGTCGAGGTGTTCGTCGCCTCCCCCGGCCGGACCTTCGTCACGCTGCGCATCACCACGACGGACGGGGTGACCGGGCTCGGTGACGCCACGCTCAACGGTCGTGAGCTGTCCGTGGCGAGCTATCTGCGCGATCACGTGGTTCCCCTGCTGATCGGCAAGGACCCCGCCCGTATCGAGGACATGTGGCAGTACCTCTACAGGGGTGCCTACTGGCGACGCGGGCCGGTCACCATGACCGCGATCGCCGCCGTCGACACCGCCCTGTGGGACATCAAGGGCAAGACGGCGGGACTGCCCGTCTACCAGCTCCTCGGCGGCCGGTCCCGCGACGGCGTGCTGGTCTACTCGCACGCCAGCGGCACCGACACACCCTCGCTGCTGGACGACGTCCAGCGCTATCTGGAGCTGGGCTACAAGGCAGTACGGGCGCAGGCCGCCGTGCCCGAGGTCGGCGGCACGTACGGGGTGCGCAAGGGCAAGGTCTACGAGCCGGCCGCGACCGAGCTGCCCGACGAGCAGCCCTGGGACACCGAGGCCTACCTCGGCTTCGCGCCCACTTATCTGGAGGCGGTTCGGGAGCGCTTCGGCTTCGGCTTCCACCTGCTGCACGACGTGCACCACCGGCTGACCCCGATCGAGGCGGCCCGGTTCGGCAAGAGCGTCGAGGGCTGCCGGCTGTTCTGGATGGAGGACCCGACCCCCGCCGAGAACCAGGAGGCGTTCCGGCTCATCCGGCAGCACACCACGACGCCGATCGCGGTCGGCGAGGTGATGAACTCGATCTGGGACGTCCAGCACCTGATCACCGAGCAGCTCATCGACTACGTACGCACCACGGTCGTCCACGCGGGCGGGATCACCCATCTGCGGCGGATCTTCGACCTGGCCGCGCTCTACCAGGTCCGGACCGGGTCCCACGGGGCGACCGACCTCTCCCCCGTCAGCATGGCGGCCGCCGTGCACGTCGACATCACCGTGCCGAACTTCGGCATCCAGGAGCACATGGGCCACCCCGACGAGACCGCCGAGGTGTTCCGTACGGGGGTGACCTTCGCCGACGGCATGCTGCACCCCTCCGAGGAGCCGGGTCTCGGCGTCGAGTACGACGAGAAAGCCGCCGAGCACTTCCCCTACCAGCGGCGCTACCTCCCGGTCGCCCGCCGTCTCGACGGGTCGGTGCACGACTGGTGAGCGCCGACGACCTGTTGAACCGTGACGCCCTCCTCCGGCTCCCACCCGAGCTGCGGCCCGCCGTCGATCCGGCCGAACTGCGCACCCGTGTCGTCCACTTCGGTCTCGGCGCCTTCCACCGGGCGCACCAGGCGGTGTTCACCGAGCAGGCCGCCGCGCGCTCCGGTGAGCCCTGGGGCATCACCGCGGTCGCGCCCCGGTCGGCCGCGACCGTACGCGCCCTGCGGGACCAGGACTGTCTGTACTCGCTCACCGAACGCCGTCCGGACGGGCACCGCACGCGTGTCGTGGGCTCGGTCGTCGGTGCGCTGGCCATGGGCCCCGATGCCAAGACCGTCGACGCCCTGCTCGCCGACCCCGAGGTGACGGTGGTGACCCTGACCGTGACGGAGAAGGGTTATCACCGTTCGCCAATGACCGGCGGGCTCGACACCGCGGCCGGGCCCGTCGCCGCCGATCTCGCCGCGGGCCCCGACGGGCCCCTCACCACGGTGGTCGGGCGGCTGGCCGCCGGGCTGGCCGCGCGGATGCGGGCGGACGCGCCCCCGATCAATGTCGTGTCATGCGACAACATGGCGGACAACGGCGCAGCGCTGAGCCGTGTGATCCACGACTACATCCGTGCCTCGGCCTGGCCTGACCGCGCGGAGATCCTGGACCGGCTGGCCGAGGCCGTCGCCTTCCCCGCGACGGTCGTGGACCGGATCGTGCCCGCGACGAGCGAGGCCGACCGGGCGGCCGCCGTCGCCGCGCTCGGGGTGCGCGACGCCCTCCCCGTGACGGGCGAGCCGTACCGGCAGTGGGTGCTGGAGGACTCCTTCGCCGCGCCCCGGCCGCCCTGGGAGCTCGACGGCGCCCTGTTCGTGCCGGACGTCGCGCCCTACCAGCTCACCAAGCTGCGGCTGCTCAACGGCTCCCACTCCGCCCTGGCCTACCTCGGTAGGGCCGCCGGGCTCGCCACGATCGCCGAGACCATGGCGGCGGACTGGGGCGAGCGCCTCGTACGGTCGCTGTGCGCGGAGGTCGCCCCCACCCTCCCGGCCGACGGCCCCGATCCGGTCGCGTACGCCGACGATCTCGTCGTACGCTTCCGCAATCCCGCCATGCACCACCTGCTGCGGCAGATCGGCTCCGACGGATCAGTGAAGATCACGGAGCGCTGGCTGCCGGCCCTGCGCGAACTACGGGCCCGCGGAGCGAGCACCCCGATCCTCGAACTCGCCCTCGCCGCATGGGCGGACGGCACCCGACGGGCCGACGCTCCCGCCGATCCGGCCGCCGAGGCGCTCGCCGCCTGCTGGGGGCCCGCGACCCGCCCCGCCGAGACCGTACGCGCACTGCTGCGCGTGCTCGGTGCGGCGGACCTGGCGGACGACGCGGCGCTCACCGCCACCGTCGCGGACCGGCTACCCGCCCTGCGTGCCGGACGAATCGAGATCTGAGCCCCGCTCAATGCCCGCTTTCGAACCCCTCTCGGTCCCCCACATCTGAGGCTCACTTCAGTCCCCGAACAACGGAGTTCACGATGAAGGACAGCGTCATAGCCGCTCAGCAGACGCCATCCGCCCAGCGCAGCACCCGAGATCTGACCCGGGCCGCCGTCTCGGGCTGGCTCGGCACGGCCATGGAGTTCATGGACTTCCAGCTCTACTCGCTGGCCGCCGCGATCGTCTTCAACAAGATCTTCTTCCCCGACGTCAGCCCTGCCATCGGACTGATCGCCGCCATGGCCACCTACGGCGTCGGATACGTCGCCCGGCTCGCCGGGGCCGTCTACTTCGGGCGGATGGGCGACCGGATCGGCCGCAAGAAGGTCCTGTTCCTCACGATCCTGCTGATGGGCGCCTCCACCACGCTGATCGGCACCCTGCCCACGTACGCCACCATCGGCATCCTCGCGCCGATCCTGCTCGTCGTACTGCGCCTGGTGCAGGGTTTCGGCGCGGGTGCCGAGATCGCCGGGGCGACCGTGATGCTGGCCGAGTACGCGCCCGTGAAGAAGCGCGGGCTGATCTCCTCGCTGGTGTCGCTGGGCACGAACTCCGGGACGCTCGCCGCCTCCGGTCTGTGGGCCATCCTGCTCGCCGTGCTCAGCGAGGAGCAACTGCTCTCCTGGGGCTGGCGGTTGCCCTTCCTGCTGAGCTTCGGGCTGATGATCTTCGCGGTCTGGATCCGCCGCAGTCTCAAGGAGAGCCCGGTCTTCGAGGAGCGCCCCGACGTGGTCGACGGTGTGGCGCTGGCCCGTGACGAGGTCGAGTCCGCGATCGCCACGGCGGACGAGCACAAGGGCAGCGTCCTGGCGGCGGGCATCCGCCAGCGCAAGGGCAAGGCGTTCTTCCTCGCGCTCGGGCTGCGCTTCGGCCAGGCGGGCAACTCCGGGCTGATGCAGACGTTCCTGGTCGGCTACATCGCCACCAACCTGGCGGTCGGCCGGTCCGTCCCGACGGACGCGATCGTGTACGGCTCGCTGATGGGCTTCGCCACCGTGCCGGTGGTCGGTCTGCTGGGCGACCGCTTCGGACGCCGCCCGGTCTACCTCGCGCTCTCGGCTCTGACCGTCGTCCTCGCCTTCCCGGTGATGCTCCTCATCACCTCCGGCTCCACCCCGGGCGTGATGCTCGGCATGGTCCTCGGTCTGAACGTCGGCGTCCTCGGGCTGTTCTCGCTGGAGAGCGTCACGATGGCCGAACTCTTCGGCTCCCGCACCCGGTTCACCCAGCTCGCGCTCGCCAAGGAGATCGGCGGCATCCTCGCCACGGCGATCGGACCGGTCCTCGCGGCCACGCTCACGGCCGTCACCGGCAGTTGGTGGCCCATCGCGGCGATGCTCGTCGTCTACTCACTCATCACCTTCGTCAGTGCGTACCTCGCGCCCGAGACACGCGGACGCGACCTGGTCCGGCTGGAGGACGCCGTATGAGGGCGGTTGTGGTGCACGGTCCCGGCGACGTACGCGTCGACGAGCGAGCCCAACCGGTGCCGGGCGCGGGCGAGGTGCTGCTGGCCCTGGAGTGGGGCGGGATCTGCGGATCCGACATCGCGTACTGGAAGAAGGGCGCGTCCGGCACCGCCGCGCTCACGCACCCGCTGGTGCTCGGGCACGAGTTCGCGGGCCGGGTCGCCGCGCTCGGCAACGGAGTCACCGGCCTCCGGGAAGGGCAGCCGGTCACCGTGCACCCGGCCCAACTGGTCGGCGACGGCGTCCTTCCCGAGCGGATCGCCGGACGGACCAACCTCTACCCGCGCGTCCGCTACTTCGGCTCGGCGGCCTTCGACCCGCACACCGACGGCGGGTTCAGCGAGTACCGGGCGGTCCCCGCCGCCCAGATCCGGCCGCTGCCGGACGGCGTCGGCACCGAACAGGGCGCCCTCGCCGAGCCGTTGGCCGTCGCCCTGCACGCCGTCGGCCGGGCCCCCGACCTGCGCGGCCGTACGGTCCTGGTCAACGGCTGTGGACCGATCGGCTCCCTGGTCGTCGCCGCCGCGCGGTACCGGGGAGCGGGCCGGGTCGTCGCCGCCGATCTGGCGTCGACCTCCCTCGCCGTCGCCCGGGCCATGGGCGCCGACGAGACGTGCGACCTCTCCGCCGGCGACCGGCTGCCCGAGGACGTGGACGTGGTCTTCGAGGCGTCCGGCGCCCCGGCCGCGCTCGGTCCTGTACTGCGGGCCACGGCTCGCGGAGGCACCCTCGTACAGGTGGGCAACCTGCCCGGTACGGCCGTGGCCGCCGCGCTCGGAGACCTGGTGACCCGGGAGATCACCTGGATCGGCTCGTACCGGTTCGTCGAGGAGATCGACGAGGCGCTGCTCGCGCTCCGGGACGGCCTGGACGTGACCCCGCTGATCACCCACCGCTTCCCGCTGGAACGGGCCGAGGAGGCGCTCGCCGTCGCCGCCGACCCGGGGAGCGGGAGCAGCAAGGTGATGCTGCGCCTTGCCACCGAGGGCACCGTGTTGTGACGCACGGCGGGGCCTGGTCCAGGGCCCGCCCGCATGGGCCCGCCCGTCGCACCGGGCGCCTGCGGGCCGCTCCTTCGCAGCACCATGCCACCCCGGCGCACCCCCGCCCGCCACGCCATCGAGTCCGCAGTTCCGCCATCCCGCACCGTCCGCCAGGAGAATCCCGTGGCCCTGCCGTCCCCTCCTCCCCCAGCCGCCGACAGTCAGGAGCCGGTGGCCGACGTCGTGTGTGTCGGCGAGACGATGGCCGTGCTCAGCCCGCCGGACGCCCGCCCGCTCGCCGAGCAGCCCTCGCTCAGCATGGCCATCGGCGGCGCCGAGTCCAACGTCGCCTGCGGACTGGCCGGACTCGGGCACCGCGCGGCCTGGCTGAGCCGGCTCGGTGACGATCCGTTCGCCCGTCGCATCCTGGCCGAACTCACCGCGCGGGGCGTGGACGTGAGCGCCGTCGAGACCGATCCGGAACGGCCGACCGGCGTCTACTTCAAGGACCCGGGTCCGGAGCGTACGCGTACGCACTACTACCGCGGCGGATCGGCCGCGTCCCGGATGGGACCCGAGCTGGCCCGGAAGCCCGCACTCCGCCGGGCCCGCATCGTGCACCTGTCGGGCGTGGCCGCGGCCGTCTCCGACAGCTGTGCCCGCCTGCTGGAGGCGCTGCTCCTCGGCAGGGAGGGCCGCGCCACGCGTGGTCCGCTCGTCTCCTTCGACGTGAACCACCGTCCCGCGCTCTGGCGCGGGGGCGATGCGGACGCGGCGCGGAGTCTGCTGGCGCTCGCCCGCGCCGCGGACATCGTGTTCGTCGGGCGGGACGAGGCCGAGGAGTTGTGGGGCACCGGCCGTCCGGACGACATCGCGGCCCTGCTCGCTCCCGCGCCCGTCGTGGTCGTCAAGGACGCCGAACACGGAGCGACCTCGTACGCCGACGGGGTGCGGACGTTCGTGCCCTCGCTGCCCACCAAGGTCGTCGAACCGGTCGGCGCGGGCGACGCGTTCGCGGCCGGCTACCTGGCCGGCGTCCTGGAGGACCGCGACGAACGCTCACGGCTGCGCCTCGGCCATCTGGCTGCCGCCGCCGCGCTGCGGACCCGGGACGACGTGCCCGTCATGCCGCCGCGCACGGAGACCGACCTGTGCCTCGCCCTGGACGACGACGCGTGGGCCGCCACGGCGCCGAGCTGAGGAAACCGCCGTGCAAGTGCCCGAGCCGAGCCCCGCCGAGCAGGGCCCCATCGAAGGAGAACTCCCGCCCATGACCGCCGACTTCCTCTCCCAGCTGTCGAAGGACCGCGTGATCGCCGTCGTCCGCGCACCGGAGATACCCGACGCGGCGGCGTTGTGCGCGGCCCTGCGCGCCGGCGGCATCCGCTGGATCGAGTTCACCCGCACCACCCCCGGGCTCGCCGCGCACCTGCGACGGGCGGTGGCCGACGACGGGGACGGCATCGGCGCGGGCACGGTGATGACCGGCGAGCAGGCCGAGGAACTGATCGACGCGGGAGCCCGGTACCTCGTCACCCCCGGCTGCCGCCCGGAGGTCGCGAAGGCGGCGTCGGCGGCCGGAGTGCCCGTCGTCCTCGGCGCCCTCTCCCCGACGGAGGTCGGCCTGGCGCTCGACCTCGGCGCCGACGCGGTGAAGATCTTCCCCGCCCGCGCCTTCGGCCCCGGCTACCTCCGGGATCTGGCCGGCCCGTTCCCGGACGTACCACTGGTGGCCTCGGGTGGCGTCAACGAGGACAACGCGGCCGCCTTCCTCGCCGCCGGGGCGCGTGCGGTGTGCGCCGGTTCGAACGTCGTGCCGCCCGCCCTGGTGGCCGCCGGGGACTGGCCGGAGATCACCCGACGGGCCCGTGCCTTCATGGACTCCTGTCGATGAGTCGATGACGGCCGGGGGCAGCTTCAGGCGGGCCTGTCCCACAGCACATGCAGAGTGAGCGGCTTGCGGAAGACCAGACCGTACGGAGCGGTGGGGTGCTCCGGGTCCAGGCGCAGGGCCGGGAGGCGTTCGAGCAGTCGCTGGAGCGCGATCCGGGTCTCCAGGCGGGCGAGGTGTGCGGCGAGGCAGTAGTGCGGGCCGTGGGCGAAGGCCAGTTGGAGGCGTGCGTTCTCGCGGCCGACGTCGAAGCGGTCGGGGTCGGGGAAGACGGCCGGGTCGCGGTTGGCGCCGGTCAGGGAGACGGTGACCAGGTCGCCCTTGCGTATGGTGGCCGGGCCGAGGACGGTGTCGCAGGTGGCGTAGCGGTCCACGACCGCCGCCCCGGGTTCGAGGCGCAGCGATTCCTCGATCGCGCCGTCCAGGAGGCCGAAGTCGGCCAGGACCAGGGCGAGTTGGTCGGGGTGGCGCAGCAGATGCAGCAGCGCGTTGGTGATCATTCCCTCCGTGGTCTCGATGCCGCCGAACATCAGGACCGCGGCGTTGGAGGCCACTTCGGGCACCGACAGTCGCCCGGCGGCGGAGACGAGAAGCGACGACGTGTCCCGGTCGGCGACGGTGGCCTCCACGGCGGCCCGTAGCCGCGCGTACGCCGCGGCGCCGGCGGGTGCCGCCTCATGTCCGGCGGTGATGTCGGAGACCGACCGCACGATGGTGTCGTACCAGGCGAGCACCGTGTCCGCGTCGGTGCCCACCAGCCCGAGTGCCTCGGTCACGACGGCGACCGCCAGCGGGCCGGCGAAGGCGCGTCGCAGGTCGACGGCGCCGGTCGGTTCCAGGTCGGTGATGAGCCGCTCGGTCTCCAGCTCGATGAACGAGGCGAAGCCGTCACGGACCTCGCGCGGGCGGAAGGGCTGATTGAAGGGCTCGCGGTGGCGGGTGTGTTCGTCGCCGTCCAGCGACAGCATGCTCGGCCCGACGACCTGCGCGGTGGAGAACCGGGGGTCGTCGACGGTGAAGGTCGCCGCGTCCCGCATCACGCTCAGCGCGAGGTCGCGCCGGGTCACCAGCCAGCCGTCCAGTTCGGGAAGCCACGACACGGGCTCCCGCGCACGCAGTTGCGCCAGGCGCGGATGCGGATCCCGGGCGAGTTCGGCGAGCGTGGTCGCGGCCCCGAGCGGGAAGGAGCCGGCGAGGCTCATCGCGGAGTCCGGCATGGCGCACTCCGGCCGCGTGCAGAGAAACCGATCATATCCAAGGCTAACCGCTGAGCGCGGGGGCCGGGATCGGCCCCCGCACACCGTTCGCGAGGCCTCAGGTGGCGTCCATGGAGACCGGAATCGAACGTGCTCCGCGGTGCCCCCGACCGTGATCGTCGCGGTCACCGGCGTGTAGACGGCGCTGACGCCCTGGCCCTGTGCAGTCCCTGGCCTGACTGAAGCCGACCGTCGCGGCCAAGCTCGCCGAAGCCCCCGGTCAGGACGCGTCGCCATCCAGTTGTGGCAACCACCACTGACAGCGAGAAGCGGCCTGTCCCCTCCCCCGTGAGAGGACAGACCGCGGTCCTCACCTCAAAGGGCGACGATCCGGCTCGCCGTCGGCTTCGGCGACGGTTCTGGCTTCGGCTTCGGCGTCAGCAGGGGAAGAAGACGCCGTTGTCGTTGGCGAACCGCTTGAACGCGGCCTTGGTCCCCGATCCGGCGATCCCGTCGATGGTGCCCGTGTAGCCCCAGTACTCCTTGAACCAGCGCTGGTACGCCATCCGCCCGCGGCGGCACCGTCGACAGTTCCGGAACCGGTCCCGTCCGAGGCGTCCGCTCCGGCCGCGCAGGACGACGCGCTGGAAGCGGCCACCGCCGACGAGCTGTTCGACGTCCTGGACGAGGAACTGAGGGACCACGGCTGGGGATTCGCCGCCCGTCCGTTCCGGCAATGGGCGGACGGCGAGGCAGCGGTCGCCACGGCCGTGGGAAAGCAGGTGTCACGGCCGTGGGACAGCGGCCGTCAGGAACCTACGTTTCCCCGGCGAACCGGCGGACATGGTCGCCGGTGAGTACAGCCGTGACCACTTCCGTGCGGGACCGCAGCCCGGTGCGTGCGAACAGCCTGGACAGGCGGTTGGCGACCGCGTCCTCGCTGAGCCGCAGCACCGTGGCGATCTGACGGTTGGCCAGCCCTTCGGCGATCAGGGTCGCGAGCAGCTGCTCGTTCTCGGTGGAGGCCCGCTTGCGCCCGGGGACGGTGATTCCGGCCTCTCGCATGGCGGCCCTGGTGTGGAAGCGCGGCAGCGCGGCGCCGCTCTCCCCGAACAGTTCGTAGGCCTCGTGCAGCAGCGCGGGCGGACCCGCGCCCCCGTCGGCCGCGGCGACGAAGGTCACCGCCGTCTCGAACGGCTGGCTGCGCGAGCGGGCCAGGTCCACCGCTTCCCGCAGGTTCTTCCGGGAGTGGTCGGGGCTGTCCTGCCGCAGGACCCGGGCCGACGCGAGCAGGTACCTGAGACGTGTCCTGCCGCTGCCCATCCGGTCGGAGATCCGTTCCAGTCGTTCCACACAGGTCACCGCCTCACCGGTGCGTCCCGCCTCCGCGAGCAACTCGGCGAGGGAGGCCCACAGTTCGTCGATACCGGCGACGCGTCCATGGGCGTCCGCAGCGGCCAGGCCGCGGCGCAGTGTCTCCTCGGCCCCGGCCGGATCGCCGAGGACCCGCAGCACCTCTGCCTCGCAGACGTCCAGTGAGAACTCCAGCGAGCCCTCCTCCCGGCGGCGCACGCTGTCGATGAGGCGGCGGGCGCTGGTGGTTCGGCCACGGGCGAGGAGGATGGCCGCGGTCCGCGCGGGGATCAGAAAGCCGTCCGCCGCGGGCGTGTGGATCTGGTTGTTCGCGAGCATCCACCGGGCCGGTTCCAGTGCCTCGTCCCACCGGCCCCTGAGGTGGTGCCGGAGGAACTGGCTGCGCGGGGGCAGCACGTCGGACGTCAGGCCCTGTGCGGCCAGCAGAGCTTCCGCCGCGTGCAGGTCGTAGCCGCTGAGCAGTTCGTCGAACATGGCGGTGGCCAACGCGTAGACGTGGTCGGCGCCGATGTACGACGCCTCCGTCAGGGCCAGTGCCTGTCTGAACCGCTCCGGGCGGCCCAGCACCAGTTCGGCCACGGCGCGGAAGTAGGCGGGCTTCACACCGGCGCGGACGTCGGTGTTCCATACCGGTTCCGTCCGCGCCAGCAGATCCCGTGCTTCCCGCCACCGTTCCAGCCCGCACAGGGCCAGTGCCCGGCCGGTCACGGTGACGAGGTCGGGCAGCCGCAGTTCGTCCCACCACCGCGTCGTGGCCAGCCGGGACAGCGCACGCCAGTCCTTGTCGTTGGCCGTCGCCGCCGTGAGGACGTTGGCGGTGTCCTGCAGCGCGAGCGGACTGAGTACATCCGCCAGGTTGCGCAGAATCGACTCGGCGATGGTCCGCGCGGCCAGGTAGTCCCCCGCGTGGTAGGCGGCCTTGATGTACCGCAGCAGGGCCGGGACACGGTCGACGGGCCGCTCGACGAGGTTGCCGGCGGCACGGCACCACCGGAGCACTCCCCTGCCCTCGGGGTCGGATTGCAGCGCTTTGGCGGCGGCCGTCAGGTCGGTGACCGCCCGGTCGCGGTCGATGAGGAGCCCGGCCTCCGCGATCCGGTCCGCCAGGTAGGCCACCGCGTCCGCCCCGCCGAGCAGGGCCACCACCGGTGGTCCGTCCGCGTACCTGGTGCCCGCCGCGTCCCGGTCCGCCCACAGTGCCTCCACCGCGGCGGCGGACAGCCGGCCGCGTTCCAGCGGCCCCAGCCGCTCCCGGACGGCATGTGCCGTCAGCGGAATGCCGAGCGTCCATCCTCGTGCCGCGACGCCGTCAGGACCGGGCAGCTCTTCGACGATCTCCGCGTCGACCAGTCGGCGGATCTCGTCCCCGACAACGTTGCCAGAGAGCCCGGTCGATGTCGCGATCAGCTCCGCGGCCCGCCCGCCGAGCGGCCACAGGATGCTCAGGGCCCCGGCCACCGCGCGAGACGGCTCGCTCAGCGCGTCCAGCGCTCTCATGAACCGGTCGTTGTCCCGCAGTACCGGTGTCGGTGTTCGCGCACCGACGAAGGCGTGGTTGTCGGCCACCCTGACCGCCCGCTGCCGCGTCCACCCGGCGAGCAGGGCGTCGACGGCCGCGGGGACTCCGCATGTCAGCTCCCACACCCGCCGGGCCATACCGGTGTCGGGTGTCGCCCGTAATCGCCGTGCCACGAGGGCAGTTGTGCCGTCCGGCCCGAGACGGGACAGCAGGATCGGACGCGCCCACCCGGCATCCGTCAGTTGCTCCAACGGTCCCCCGGCACGGGGGTGCCGTGACGTCCGCCCCTCCTCGACAGCGGCAGCCGTCCGGGCCCGGGAGGTTCCCGCGCTCGCGCCGCCCGCGCTCCGCCCGCCACGCCCCACCGCCGAGGCCAGCAGCCGGACACCGGACGGCACCCGCGCGAAGTCGGTCCCGCGGAGCACGGCCAGCGAGGCCGCGTCGGCGTCCTGGACGTCGTCCATCACCACGACCACGGGCCCGGACCGCGCCAGAGCGGTGCGCAGCGCGACGGCCATGGCCGTGCCGTCCTGCGACTCGGCCGCCCGCAGGGCTTCGGCGGCCGGTTTTGCCGGTCTCTGGTGTGCCGGGACGGAACGGTGCCGCTCCAGCGCCATGACCAGCCGCAGCGCCAGCAGGAGCGGCCGCGCGCCGTCGCCCGGAACGCAGTCCACCGTGAGCACGGCCGTTCCTTCCGCCCGAAGCCGTTCGCCGACCGCGTGCACGAACACGGTGCGCCCGGCTCCTCGTTCACCCCGGACGAGCACCAGGCGCGGCCCGCCCGGATCCCTCAGGTGGCCGAGGGCCTCGTCCAGCTCCCGCTCGCGGCCGACCAGGCAGTCGCTCGTGCGGTCCAGACTCGCGGCCGTACCGCCATGGACCAGCCAGGGGTTTCCGGACGGAGAAGTCATGGTCCACCGTGCTCTCTTCGACTACATGTGCCAGGTGGACGGCGACGGACCCGGTGCGCCGGGCGTCTCCGTCCGGCCGTACGTCCGGGCCCTCGACCGGTGCCGGCCATTATGGTCGTCTCCGTATGGTCATACATGTCGGGCAGCGGGCTCCGGGAGCACCGGGCCCGCGAACTCCCCTGCTCCTGCCGGAAGTTCACCCGCGGAACATCGGATCAGGAGGGGTGGGCGTGCGGGAGTACGGGCCGGTCATCGGCAGGGACGGCGAGATCCGCGAGGTGACGGAGACGCTGCTGTCCACCGGTCCCTCGGCGCGCACCCTGCTGGTCGTCGGCGGAGCCGGGACAGGCAAGACCGCTGTCGTCGAACGAGCCCGGCGAGCGGCGGTCGAAGGGGGTGCCCGGGTCCTGCGCCTGCGCTGGCCCGAGGGCGAGAGCGCGCCCGGTGCGACCGCCCTGGCCGATGGCGTCCATCACGTGCTCACCAGGATCCACGACCGTCAGAGCCCCGCCCGCACCAGTGCCGTACGCCGGATCCGGTTGCAGACCACCGGCCAGGACGGCGAGTTGACGCTGTTGTCCGTCCTGAGCGAGATCCTCGCGGAGGCGGCCTCCCGTATCCCGTTCGCGGTGGTGGTCGACGACGTGGAGCGGATGCCGTCGGCGACGGCGTCCGCTCTCGGCCTGCTGTTGCGCGTCTTCCGCCCGGCCGGTGTGCCGATGGTGATGGCCGGTCGGCCGGTGCACCCGGGGGACGGCGGCGTCTCCCAGCTGACGGCGGCGGTCGACCGGCTGCTCGAACTGCGGCCGCTGCGGCCCGCCGACGTCGAGGCGCTGGTCGTGCGGCGGCTCGGCCGGCCGGTCGAACCGGCGCTGGTGACGGCGGTGCTGCGCGCGCTGGGCCCCTTGGCGGGCGTCCCCGAGGCCGTCCTGTCGGTGCTCGACTCGATGGATGAGCGCGGCGACTTCCTGGAACTCGACGGCCATGTGTGCCTGACCGAACCGGAGGGAGCACTGCGGCTCACCCCGGAGGTGGCGCGGCTGAGCCGGCTCTGCCTGTCGAGCACCCCACCGGACGCCGTCGGTCTGGACGCGAGGGCCGCGGTGGCCCGCATCCTGGAGCACACCGAGATACGGCTCGACGATCTGCACCGGCTGAAGCCGGGCGGCCCGTCACGGGCCGGCGTCATCGACCGTACGCTGACCCCGCTGGTCAGGGACGGGACGCTGACCGTGGACGAGCACGGCCGGATCGGGTTCGCCGTTCCGGCTCTCGCGGCGGCGCTGCGCGCTCTGCCCACCCGTCAGCACGTGTCGTCGCTGCACGCCCTGATCACCCGGTCGTTGACCGACCGGCTGGGCGCGCAGACCGCGGGAGGCGGCTATCCCCGCCTGGCCGAGCATGTGACGGCCGCCGGGGCCGAGTTGGACGACGCCCTCGCGGTGGAGGTGCTGCTGGCGGCGGCGCGTACCGACGCCAGGTCGGACTGGCCCCGATCCGTTCGCGCCTACGCCTCGGCGCTCGGGCGCCTGGCACCGCACGACCGCCGGACGCCCGGCGTACTGCGCGAGTCCGCCGAACTGAGCCTGCGCCACGCCGACCACCCCGGTGCACTGGCGCTGGGCGAACCGCTGGTCGCCTGTCTGGAGGTGCCGGGCGCCGAGCGAGACCGTGACGTGCTGGGGTACGTCGCCGGGGTGTGGGCGCTGGCGGCGCTGTACGAGCACCGGTTGCCGTACGTCCATGACGCGGGTCCGCGCAGCCGCGAGGTTCTGGAGCGTGCGCCCGCCGTGGCCGGACTGGCCGCACTGGCCGGTCCGTACGGGCTCGCCGGAGCGACGCGGCGGCCGGGCGACGCGGTGGACCATGGGCCGGCCGCCGACCGTCGGCCCGGGTCCGGGCCGGTGCCCTCGCCCGCGGAACTGCGGCTGCTGGCCGCCGCCGCGGGCAGCAGCGCCGACCTGCTGGACGCACTCCGCGTCCTGCCGCCCGACGCGAACGGCACGAGCAACGTGCACGACACGCAGACCCTGGACCGGTTGCGGAACGCGGCCTCGCACGCGGACCTGTCCGACGCCATGGCCGCCGTGCTCGGTGACCGTTGCACGGGGGCCGGGAACAGCACCGCCGCGCTCTACCACGCCATGCTGCGCGACTACTTGGAGGGGGACTGGGACCAGGCCCTGGCAGCCGCCCGCCGGATCGAGGCTCGCAGCCGGACCCGTGGGACGGCGGCCGCCGCCGCCCAGCCGGCCCGGGCGCTGGCAGCCGAGATCCACTGCGCACGCGGCGAGTTGGGGCACGCCCGGGCGTGGGTGGAGCTGATTCCCAGCGCCGTGGCCCACCCGCTCGTCGCCTGGGTGAGGCTCAGCGTGCGGTACTGGTCGGGGCAGGTGGAGGAGGCACTGGAGGGAGCCCGCGCGGACGTACGACGGGCCCGCCGGAGCGGCCTGCTCGCGGGCGTCGAGAAGGTGCTGCTGCGGTATCTGACCTACTCCCTGCTGGAGGGCATGCCCGGGGCCATGCGCGAGGCGCTGGACGAACTGGAGGCGCTGCACGAGGAGGTGGGCTCCCCCATGACGAGCGAGGCGGTGCTCTTCGGCCGGGGCCTGGTGCACGGCGACGTGGACGGCGCGCTGGCCGCCCTCCGGTCGGTCCACCGACGAGGCGATGTGTACCTGGGCCTGCTCTGCCGTCTGAGTCTGGCGGAGATCGGCGACGACTCCGAACAGCGGCTGGCCGAGGCCTCGCGTACCGCACAGGCGTTGGGAATCGGGCGCGCCATCCGTACGACACTCGGCCGTGTGGCGCGGCGGAGCGCGGTACTGCCGAAGCTGCGTCCCGCCAAGGCGGAGTTGAGCGCGGAGGACGTCAGGCTGACCACCATGGTCAGCGACGGGGCAACCAACCGGCAGATCGCGGCACTGCTCGCGCGCAGCGAGAAGACCGTGGAGCGGCGGCTGACGCAGTTGTTCCAGCGCACCGGCTGCCGCTCCCGGGCGGAGCTGGCGGCGGCCTGGCTGGACGGCAGGCTCGCGGGCCGCGACCTGGCGCCGGACGGCGTGCCCGGTACGGCCGGGGGATCGTTCCCCGACCCGGGCCGGGCGACGCCCCCGGGCCGGCGGTGACGTGGCGTGTTCCGTGCCCGGCGGGTGGCAGGAAGGCCGTCTCCACCGCGCCCGGGAGCCCTGCTGGACCAGCGGGTCAGGAGAGGCGGGCGGTGTGGGTGTCGACGGGCAGACCGACACGGCCGGTGTCCAGGGAGCCGTCGGGATTCACCTTGATGTGCCAGTCCGCGTCGGGGATGTAGCCCAGCACCAGAAGCGCGTCCGTTCCGCGCAACGGGCTGTCCCCCCATCTCTCGTTGCGGAACTGGGCCGCGGTCACCACGAAGAGGCGGCGGGCGTGGTTCCGCTGGGTCGCCGCGCCGCTGTCCCTGTGCATGTGCAGGGTCCGGAAGGCCGGCGAGGCCGGGGCGGTTCCGGACGACTTGCCGCCTCCGCGGGTCAGTGCCTCGGTACGGGTGGCCGCGGTGTACAGGCGGGCCGAGCTCCGGCCCAGCCCGTCGGTCACCGAGGGGGTCGCCGCCGTACCCACCAGGACGACCGTGGCGAGGGTCCCGACCGGTCCCGAGACGAGTTCGCGGATGATGGCCTGTGCCAGGTCCAGGACATCGTTGTCGTCACCGGTCAGGGCGATCGCCCCGGGCAGCCGAGAGAGGTCGACCATGACCCTGTCTCCCCGGTGGAGGCCGAGGGTGACGGTCAGGGAGTACGGATGCGTGGCCCCGGTGCCGCCCTTGTCGGTCCCGCGCAGACTCGTCGGTACCACCGACCACTCCTTGCCGGAGACGTCCGCGGTCCATGGCGCGGGCGCGGACTCGTCGGCGCCCGCGAGCCGTAACGTCAGTCGCTGTCCCGAGTGGATGACGGCGTGCACGTCGGGCAGTGGGCGGGTGCTGTGCGCGCACCCCTCCGCCACGGCCCGCAGGCCCAGGGCGACCGTTTCGAGTGCCTTCCGGTCCGCGCGCGACCTCGCGGTACGGGCCTGTCCGAAGGTGGAGTTGCCGCTACCCAGGATGAGTACGGCGGCGACGCCGAGCAGCACCAGGCCGCCCACCACGGACAGGACAATGGACGCGATCATGCGGCCACCCTTGTCTTTCTTAGAAGTTGCCAGAAATGAGAAAGGCTCCGCGGCCGGCTCAGGCCGCCCGGCACGCGGAGAACGTCAGGGAGCGCTTCGCGCGCCGGCACCATCGTTGTGCGCCCCGCGCCCGCGGTGATAGCGGAAACCATGAACATTGCCGATCCGTACAGGGAGTTTGCACGGCCTTCCTCCTGAGATGGCCGCGGACTTTCGCACCGAGAACGGCCGGCGGCAACCGGGCAGGGACCTACTGACGGGTACTCGGATCGCGGGCATGTAACGCCTCGTCCGCCGCTCGCGCCAGATTTCCCTCGCTTGGAGGACGGCAGGCGCGTGGCACGGATGTTCGGTCCGCGCGGGTGGCAGCATCGGCGTCCTGAACCTGATGGACGATTTCAGTCGGGAGTTGAAGGGGCGCATGCCTCGGCAAGTACTCATCGAGCCAGTGCGCGTGGCGATTCACGCACCCGCCCCCTTGATCCACGCCGGACTGACCAGCTTCGTGGCAAGGGACCCGCGCCTGCACGAACTGCCGCCGGACAGGATCAGGGAAGCCGACGCGATCGTGGTCGCCGTGGACGTCGCCGACACCTCCGCCCTGAACCTGCTCCCCGACCTGTGCGACAAGCCCGACGCACGGTTTCTCGTGGTGGTGGGCAAACAGTGGCAGGCCGACGTGTCGGCGGCGCAGCGGCGGGGCGTCCGGGCCGTCGTGTGGTGGGACTTCTGCAGCCCGGACGTCTTCGCCCGCTCCGTACGCGCGGTGGCCGGCGGCGACGAGAGTGCGCCTTCGCCCGAGGGCGCTCCTACGTGGCCGGAGCGGCACCCCGAGCGGACGGAGCAGGACCTCGTCGCCGCCCGGGGCCCTGCCGTCTCCGAACTGAGCTCTCGTGAGGTGGACGTGCTGCGCCTGATCGCCGAAGGAAAGCAGTGCGACGAGATCGCGACGGAACTCTCCTACTCCGAACGCATGGTGAGGTACATCCTGTACGGCGCGATGAAGCGCATGGGGACACGCAACCGCGCCCACGCCGTCTCCTACGCCATACGGACCGGACTGATCTGAACAGCCGTCAGCCCAGGGTCACCCGCAGGACTCGGTCCGCGCCGTCCGGCTCGCCTCCGTTGGCGTCGGCGTTGGTGGTCGTCAGCCACAGCTGTTCGCGCCCGGGCACCTTGGCCACCGTACGGAGCCGGCCGTACGTACCGACGTAGTACGCCGTCGCCGTGCCCACGTTCTCGGTGTCGCCGTCGATGGGGACGCGCCAGAGGCGTTCGCCGCGCAGCGCGGCCATGTAGACGACGTTGTCGGCGATGGCGATGGCGCTGGGCGAGGCCTCGCCGGTGGTCCAGGTCTTCTTCGGGTTGGTCATCCCGGCGGTCGAACAGGTGCCCTCGCAGGTGGGCCAGCCGTAGTTGGCGCCGGGCTTGATCAGGTTCAGTTCGTCGAACCGGCTGTTGCCGAACTCGGCCTCCCACAGCCGCCCGTTGCGGTCGAAGGCGAGTCCCTGCGGATTGCGGTGGCCGAGACTGTAGACGTAGTTCCCGAAGGGATTGCCGGGGGCCGGCTGCCCGGAGGTGGTCAGGCGCAGGATCTTGCCGTTGAGGGAGTTGCGGTCCTGGGCGAGGGCGGAGTTCTGGGCGTCGCCGGTCGTGGCGTACAGATAGCCGTCGGGGCCGAAGGCGAGCCGTCCGCCGTTGTGGTACCGGGACTTGCTGATGCCCTGGAGGATCACCGTGTAGCCGCTGAGCGACGTGCCGTTGTACGTCATGCGGGCGATGCGGTTGCCTTCGGCGGCGGTGTGCATGAAGTACACGTAGCGGTTGGTGGCCCAGCCGGGGTCGACGGCCACTCCCATGAGTCCGCCCTCGCCGTTGGTGGTCTGGCTGTTGGGCACGGTCCCGACCTGGGTCTTGGCGCCGTCGGGGGTGACCTTCCAGACCCGGAAGTCGTCGCGCTCGGTGACCAGGGAGTGGGAGCCGTCGGGCAGCCAGCCGACGCCCCAGGGAACGGTCAGCCCCGTGGTGATGGGGGTGACGCCTGTCGGTACGCCCTCGGGTGCCGCGGCGGCGTCGGAGTCGGCGGTGTCGGCCCGCGCGGTTTCGAGTCCGGGGACTCCCGTGAGCAACAGCCCGGTCAGGGACAGGGCCGCGCCCGTGGTCAGCGCTCTACGAATCGTGCGCTTGCTGGTCGTTCGCATCGGTCCTCCAAGTGGGGGTTGGAAGGGATCTGTTGGTGGGTCACACCCTCCGAGGGCCCTGCGGGGCGCCGCGCGGTGGATGGGAACGGGGGACGGTCGGCAGGGCGGTACGCGATACGGGCGCGTCGACGAGCGTCCGTACCAGACCGTGGTCGGGGGCCAGTCGGCAGGCGGGATCGGTGCGGGAGGCGTCACCGGTGAGCGCGTACGCCTGGCAGCGGCAGCCGCCGAGATCGGTTTCCCGCTCGGGGCAGGAGCTGCAGGGTGCGGGCATCCAGTCGGTGCCCCGGTAGCGGTGGAACGCGGGCGAGTGGCGCCAAGTCCACTCCAGGGAACGGTCTTTGACGTTCGGGGCGTCGAGCCCCGGCAGGGTGGCGGCGGCCGGGCAGGGCAGTACCGTGCCGTCGGGGGCCACGGTCATCGAGACGGCACCCCAGCCGCCCATACAGGGCTTGGCGATTCCTTCGACGTAGTCGGGCACCACCCACACCACGTCCACCCGTCCGGCGAGTTGCTCCCGCCGGGCCTCGACGACGGTCCGCGCCCGGTCGATCTGCTCGCGGCCGGGCAGCAGTTGGTCCCGGTTGACCAGCGCCCAGCCGTAGAACTGGGTGTTCGCCAGCTCGATCCGCTCGGCGCCCCAGTCCAGCGCCAGATCGAGGAGGGCGCCGATCGCGTCCAGGTTGTCCCGGTGGAGGACGACGTTCAGGCCCAACGGCAGTCCCGCCTCCCGGACCAGGGCCGCCGCCTTCCGCTTGGCGGCGAAGGAGCGGGTCCCGGCGATCCGGTCGGAGGCGTCGGATTCGGCGTGCTGCACGGAGAGTTGGACACTGCGCAGCCCGCGGTCGGTGAGGGCGGTCAGCCGCTCCCGGGTCAGGCCGACGCCGCTGGTGACCAGCTGGGTGTAGATGCCCGCCGAGTCGGCCGCCCCGACGATCTCGGGCAGGTCGCGCCGCAGCAGCGGTTCACCGCCGGAGAGGTGGGTGTGGACGACTCCGAGCTCCCCGGCCTGGCGCATCACGTCGGCCCATTCGTCGGTACGGAGTTCGGCGGATCTGCTGATCAGCTCCAAGGGGTTGGAACAGTAGGCGCAGTGCAGCGGGCAGCCGTGCGTGAGTTCCGCGAGCAGCGCCCAGGGCGGGGCGATGGACGCGGCGGAGGTTCCGATCATCGAATCCAGCCCTCCTCGCGCAGCCGCCCGAGGAACTCCGGAACCTCCGTGGCGACGGACGCGCCGGACGCGCCGGGAAAGCGCTCGGCCAACTCTGCGACGATCGCCGCGACTTCGCGCCGGCCGTCGCAGAGCCTCAGGACGGCACCCGCGCCGCCCCGCAGCACGACCACCCGTTCCGGCATGAGCAACAGGTCGGTGCCG
Organism: Streptomyces sp. NPDC020747; assembly: GCF_044334695.1. Classification (NCBI taxonomy): domain Bacteria; kingdom Bacillati; phylum Actinomycetota; class Actinomycetes; order Kitasatosporales; family Streptomycetaceae; genus Streptomyces; species Streptomyces sp. NPDC020747. The sequence continues at coordinate 230,291 of NZ_JBIRTJ010000018.1, forward strand.
CGCACCCGGTCGTACCGGAGCATGACGGACCGGCTCAGCGCGGGACGCCAGTCCCCGGCGTCCGCGACGGCACCGACGCCCGTGCTCACGTCCTTGTTCACGTCCTTGTTCACGTCCTTGTTCGCGGCCGAGACGCGGCCACCGGGAGGTGCCTCCCTCAGAGACTTCACGGCCGCTCCCCCGCCCCGTCCACGGCGTCGAGCAGCGACCACAGCACCTCGCACTTGAAGGCGAGTGCGGCGACCGCCCGTTCCTGTTCCTCGCGGGTGAGCGCCCACCGTTCGACGAGTGCGAGCGCCTCGGCACTGTCCCGGCTGCCCTGCTCGACGCGGGTACGGAAGTAGGTGAGCCCCTCGGCCTCGATCCACGGGTAGTGGTGTTCGAAGGCGGCGATGCGAGTGCGCATGATTCCGGGCGCGGACAACTCGGTGAGGGACGCGGCGACGGCCTCCAGCGGGGACCTGAGCCGGCAGAAGTTGACGTATCCGTCGACCGCCAGCCGCACCCCGGGCAGTACGTCCTCGGCCGACCACAGCCGTTCCCGGTCGAGCCCGGCCGCCTCGCCGAGCCGCAGCCAGCGCTCGATGCCGCCCTCCCCCTCCCGTACGCCGTCGTGGTCGACGATCCTGCGCAGCCACATGCGGCGCAGGGCCGGGTCCTCGAACTTGGCGAGGATCAGGGCGTCCTTGACGGGGATGTGCCGCTGGTAGTGGAAGCGGTTGGCGATCCAACGGCGCAGCTCGGCCGGGGTCAGAGCACCTTCGTGCATCCGTACGTTGAAGGTGTGGCGGTCGTGGTAGCGGGTGGTGGCGATGTCGCGCAGGCGCTCCTCGAACTCCGGGCGGCTCCAGGGGTTCTGCCGTTCCTGGGCGGTCGTGTCCCGTACTGGTGTTGTCGTCACAGCTCGATGACCATTCCGTCGGCGGCGACCTCTAGTCCCCGGTCGGCCAGTTGTTTGTGCCGGTCGTCGTCCGGGTCGGTCAGGGGGTTGGTGTTGTTGAGATGCGTGTAGAGACAGCGGGCGCGCAGCCCGGTCATCCGGTGCGCGGTGCCGGCCGAGCCGTCGATCGGCAGATGTCCCATGCCGGTCGCGGTCCTGGTGGAGATCCCGGTGCGCACAGGCTCGTCCTCGTCCCAGAAGGTCCCGTCGACGATGACGCAGTCGGCGGCCTCGGCGGCTTCCTGCAGCGCCTGGGGCCAGGCGGCGAGGGCGGGGCCGTAGACGAGGGTCTTCCCCGTGGCCGGTTCGCGGAGCACGAGGGCGACCACCCAGCGCGGGTCGTCGTCGCCCGTTCCCGCCGCGTACCGGGGGCGTTTGGCGGCGACAGGCACGGCGACGGCCTCCAGTTCCGGGCCGAGTGGCAGCGGGGCCGTGCCCAACTCCCGCCAGTGCAGCTCTGTGTACGGTCCGAGCACGGCTCCGAGGCGCGGTCCGGTGAGCAGTGCCTCGCGCACCGGGGCGGTGGCGATCAGTTCCACGCCGTCCGCCTCGCGCAGCCGCGCGACGCCGAGGGTGTGGTCGAGTTCGGCGTCGGTGAGGACGACGCCCGCGACCGGTGTCTGCCGGGCGCCGGGACCGGGGTGCAGCGCGGGGGTGTCCTCGATCTGGTCCCCGAGGTCGGGGGTGGCGTTGACGACGTACCAGCGACCGGCGTCCGCTCGCACGGCGAGGGACGCGTGACGGCGGCGGCGCTCCGGATGGGCGCGTGCCCCGGCACAGCCGGGACACGCGCAGTTCCACTGGGGCAGCCCGCCGCCCGCCGCGGTGCCGAGCACCTGCAGCAGCACAGCGGCGGGATTACCGCGTGACCAGTGCGTACGCCGTCACTTCGAGCGCGGTGTCGACGACCTCGTACTCGGGTGACTGCCAGCCCGTTCCACCGGTGACGGTGGCTCCTGACCGGTCCTGCGTCTCCTGCGTCCTGCGGATCTCCTGAAGTTCCTGGATCTCCTGCATGTCTGTTCCTGCCTTCCTGCGTGGGGTTCAGGATCGAACAGATCACTACTGGTGTACCTGGACAGACTGGACACGGCGTTCATAAGAGTGCTTCGCGTTCAGTCTTCTGGTCCAGCATCACCATCTGACGGAACACGGTCAATCACTCGAACAGAACCGAATCAGATCCGGCCCGATCTCGATCGATCCGGTCCGAATCGATCCGGTCCGAATCGAAGGAAAATGCTTCGACACCGGCTCCCCCGCCCGGCAGAGTGACCGGCCGTGACTAGCAGTGAGCTGTGGACCCGTGCGACCGCCGACCGCTACGACGCCGAGGAGAGCGAGACGTCCTCGGCCGCCTCTCTGGGACCGGCTCTCGCCTTCCTCGCCGATCTCGCCGGAGACGGCCGGGCGCTGGAGTTCGCGATCGGAACGGGACGGGTGGGCGTCCCACTCCGGGAACGCGGCGTGCCGGTGGCGGGCATCGAGCTGTCCGAACACATGGCGGCGGTCCTGCGTCGCAAGATCGACGAGGACACGCTCCCGGTCACCATCGGGGACATGGCCACGACCGGGGTGCCCGGCGGGTTCACGCTGGTCTACCTCGTCTACAACACCATCACGAACCTGCTCACGCAGGACGAGCAGGTCGAGTGCTTCCGCAACGCCGCACGTCATCTGACGCCCGGCGGCCGATTCGTCATCGAACTGGGCGTGCCGCCGCTGCGATTCCTGCCGCCGGGGCAGGTGGCGGTGCCCTTCGACGTGTCCGAGCGGCATGTCGGCTTCGACACCTTCGACCTGGTCCAGCAGATCCTCGTCTCGCATCACTTCACCCGCGACGGCGACGACGGCCGCTACCGCCGCGGCAGTTCACGGCACCGGTACGCGTGGCCGGCGGAGCTCGACCTGATGGCCCGGCTCGCGGGGCTCGAACTGGAACGGCGGGTCGCGGACTGGTCCGGGGAACCGTTCACCGAGGACTCCGCGAAGCACATCTCGGTATGGCGCAAACCGTCGCCGTAGAATCGAGTCCGCTCCCGAAGGGCGTGCGATTCCTGCTTGGCGGCGGAAGGGCGGCCGGAAGGCCTCCTCGCCGGGTCGGAGACGGCGGTTCGGCCTCCGGTGAGACCGGAACGCCCGGATCGCCCGTACCCTTCGAGGTGTCTACGGCGTCACATAGCGGTCGCCAAACTACTGGAGGCAACACCTCGTGCTCATTGCTCAGCGTCCGTCCCTGACCGAAGAGGTCGTCGACGAGTTCCGCTCCCGGTTCGTGATCGAGCCGCTGGAGCCGGGCTTCGGCTACACCCTCGGCAACTCGCTCCGCCGCACGCTCCTCTCGTCGATCCCCGGCGCTGCTGTCACCAGCCTCCGCATCGACGGTGTCCTGCACGAGTTCACCACCGTGCCGGGCGTCAAGGAGGACGTCACCGACCTCATCCTCAACATCAAGCAGCTGGTCGTCTCCTCGGAGCACGACGAGCCGGTCGTGATGTACCTGCGCAAGCAGGGCCCGGGTCTGGTCACCGCCGCCGACATCGCGCCCCCGGCCGGTGTCGAGGTCCACAACCCCGACCTCGTCCTCGCCACGCTCAACGGCAAGGGCAAGCTGGAGATGGAGCTGACCGTCGAGCGCGGCCGCGGCTACGTCTCCGCGGTGCAGAACAAGCAGGTCGGTCAGGAGATCGGGCGCATCCCGGTCGACTCGATCTACTCGCCGGTCCTCAAGGTCACGTACAAGGTCGAGGCGACTCGTGTCGAGCAGCGCACCGACTTCGACAAGCTGATCGTCGACGTCGAGACCAAGCAGGCCATGCTGCCGCGTGACGCCATGGCGTCGGCCGGCAAGACCCTGGTCGAGCTGTTCGGTCTGGCCCGTGAGCTCAACATCGACGCCGAGGGCATCGATATGGGCCCGTCCCCGACGGACGCCGCGCTCGCCGCCGATCTGGTGCTGCCGATCGAGGAGCTCGACCTCACGGTCCGTTCGTACAACTGCCTGAAGCGCGAGGGCGTCCACTCCGTGGGCGAGCTCGTCGCCCGCTCCGAGGCCGACCTCCTGGACATCCGCAACTTCGGTGCGAAGTCCATCGACGAGGTCAAGGCGAAGCTCGCCGGCATGGGCCTGGGCCTCAAGGACAGCCCGCCCGGATTCGACCCGACCGCCGCCGCCGACGCCTTCGGCGCGGACGACGACGCGGACGCGGGCTTCGTGGAGACCGAGCAGTACTGAGCCCTGCGCCATGACCGGATCACGGGGGATCCGGGAAAACAGTGGAGCCGGTGAAGACGAGACGGCATGCCAGAGGGCGTCCGCCGCGGCGGACGCCCTCTGGCGGCTCACTCACGATGAGCCGCCCGGCACCTCACCCGCCCTGTCCGCGACGCCGACCTCCATCAGTGCCGCGTCGGTCGTTCCGAGGTGGACGAGGCTGAACGGGTCGAAGACCCGGGCGTAACCCTTTGGGGCGCCCTAGAACGTAAGACCGACTCCCTCCCGTCCGGCGGCGTCCTGAGGTACTCCACGACGCGAACCGGAACCTCTCACAGCCCCTCAGGCAGGCTTGTCGCGGACCTGCGTCGTCGTCCCCGCAGGACGCATGCCACCACGGCAGCCCGGTGCGCGTCACCGCGGGCCGGGCAGGGGAGAATGAGGGCCGTACCCAACGGTCGACTCTTGCGGAGGAGCGGGCAGATGCAGAACGCGCGAGCAGGGCAGGTCGCCGGGCCCGAGGACCTCATCGACGTGGCCCGCCTGGTCACGGCGTACTACGCGCTGCACCCCGACCCGGCCGACCCCGGGCAGCGGGTGGCCTTCGGCACCTCGGGGCACCGCGGCTCGTCGCTGGCGGCGGCGTTCAACGAGGACCACATCGCGGCCACCAGCCAGGCCATCTGCGAGTACCGCACCGCCCAGGGCACCGACGGCCCCCTCTTCCTCGGCGCCGACACCCACGCCCTGTCGGAACCCGCCCGGATCACGGCACTTGAGGTCTTCGCCGCCAACGATGTGACCGTCCTCGTCGACCAGACCGACGGCTACACGCCCACCCCGGCCGTCTCGCACGCCATCCTCACCCACAACCGGTCACGCACCTCCGGCCTCGCCGACGGCGTGGTCGTCACCCCCTCGCACAACCCGCCCGCCGACGGCGGCTTCAAGTACAACCCGCCGAGCGGCGGCCCCGCCGGTTCCGAGGCGACCTCCTGGATCCAGGACCGCGCCAACGAGATCATCACCGGCGGCCTGAAGGACGTACGGCGCATCCCCTACAGCCGCGCCCTGGCCGCGCCCGGCACCGGCCGTCACGACTTCCTCGGCACCTATGTGGCCGACCTGCCGAACGTGCTGGACCTGGACGCGATCCGGTCCGCCGGAGTGCGCATCGGCGCCGATCCGCTGGGTGGCGCCTCGGTCGCCTACTGGGGCCGGATCGCCGAACAGCACGAGCTCGACCTGACAGTGGTCAATCCGCTCACCGACCCGACCTGGCGCTTCATGACGCTGGACTGGGACGGCAAGATTCGCATGGACTGCTCCTCGCCGTACGCCATGGCCTCGCTCATCGAGCGCCGCGACCGGTTCGACATCGCCACCGGCAACGACGCGGACGCCGACCGGCACGGCATCGTCACGCCGGACGGGGGCCTGATGAACCCCAACCACTATCTGGCCGTGGCGATCTCGTACCTCTTCTCGCACCGGGAGCAGTGGCCCGCGGGCGCCGGCATCGGCAAGACCCTGGTGTCGTCCAGCATGATCGACCGGGTCGCGGCGGACGTCGGCCGCCCGCTGGTCGAAGTCCCGGTCGGATTCAAGTGGTTCGTGGACGGCCTGTCCGACGGAACGCTCGGCTTCGGCGGCGAGGAGTCGGCCGGCGCGTCCTTCCTGCGCCGCGACGGCTCGGTGTGGACCACCGACAAGGACGGCATCATCCTGGCCCTGCTCGCCTCCGAGATCACGGCGGTCACGGGCAAGACGCCTTCCGAGCACTACGCGCGGCTCACCGACCGCTTCGGCGCCCCCGCCTACGCGCGCGTCGACGCCCCGGCCTCCCGCGAGGACAAGGCCCTGCTCGCCAAGCTGTCCCCGCGCCAGGTCACCGCCGACACCCTCGCCGGCGAGCCGGTCACCACGGTCCTCACCGAGGCCCCCGGGAACGGCGCCGCCCTCGGCGGCATCAAGGTCGCCACCGCCAACGCCTGGTTCGCGGCCCGCCCTTCGGGCACCGAGGACGTCTACAAGATCTACGGGGAGTCCTTCCTCGGCCCGGACCATCTGCGCCAGGTCCAGGAGGAGGCCAGGTCAGTGGTGCTGGCGGCGCTGGGCGCCTGACCGGCGGGTCCGCGAGGAGACCGACTCGCTCTCCGGGACAAGGCCACGAGCCCGGACCAGGCCCTACGAGGAAGGCGGTGGGCAGTTCCGGGCGGGCCTGGTGGAGCGGGCGTACTCGGTGGCGGTCCGGCCGTAGTGCCAGTGCCGTCGGCGGCGGAAGCTACCCGGCTGTGTGCCGCAGTCCGGCCAGGACCACGTCCGTGACCCTTTCCGCCTCGGTGGTGAAGGGGTGCAGGCCGCGGCTGACGTACAGGTGAACCGGGCCGGTCAGCATCTCGGCGAGGAAGTAGCCGTCGACCGGAGGCAGTTCACCGCGTGCCACGGCATGGTCCACGACCTGCTGGAGGCGGGCCACACGCTGCTCGAAGATCCGATTGACGGGCAGGGCTACTTCGAGGTTCTCCCGCGCCGACTGGATGGCGCGCTGCATGGCACGGCCGGTCGTGGTGAACAACAGGTCGGCCAGCGCCACCAGGTAGTCGACCAGATCGTGGCGTAGGTCCCCGGTGTCCTCCAGCTCCACCGAGCCCGAGTACCGGAGCAGTGCCGCGGTCACGAGCTCCTCGCGGTCGGGCCAGTTGCGGTAGACGCTCGTCTTGTGGACTCCGGCCAGCTCGGCGACTTCCTCGTAGCGCAGGCCGGCGATGCCGTCCCGTGCGACGAGGCGCAGCGTGGCCTCCAGGATCCGGGCACGAGTGCGGGCCGTGCGGCCCCCTGGCCGCCGCGCGGTCACCGGTCGAGGCGCGTCGTCTGTGTCCTGCTTTCGGGTCGCCGTCACATCCTGTTCTACTTCGACTCGGTCAGCCAGATCCACCTGGCCACCTGGCACCGAGGACGTATCGCCCTGGTCGGCGACGCCGCGCACTGCGCGGCACTGCTCTCCGGCCGCGGCACCTCACTGGCCCTCAGCGGCGCGCACTTCCTGGCCGAGGAACTCGAAGGCGCGGGAGGCGATCACAGGGTGGCGTTCGAGCGTTACGAGCGACGCCAGCGCCCCTACGTCGAGTTCGCCCAGAACAGCGTCACGGACGGCGGCGAACTCATCGTGCCCTCCACGCAGGAAGCGATCGACGCCCGCAACGCGAGGCTCCAGGCCATCGCCACCTGAAGGCGGCACCGGGCCACGGTCGCACCGAGCGCCGGTCACACGAGCGGGTGAGTGGAACGTCCCCCCGCTTCATCGTGCGCGCCGTCGCACGTCACCTGCGATTTTCATCGTCACCGCGACCAATCCAAGGCCTCGGCGGGAACGGATTACGCCCGGACATGTCCCGACCGTGGAGGCCCTCGGTGAAAGAAGTAGTGCATATCAGAAGAAATCCCTCGACGGGGCCTGACTTGCAGGAGTTGGTGGGCCGCGTGGCTCTGGGCGACGAGGACGCGTTCACCGGCGTCTACGACGCCGTGGTGAGTCCTGTGATGGGTGTGGTGCGCGCCGTGCTGCGCGATCAGGCGCAGTCGGAGGAAGTGGCGCAGGAGGTTCTCGTGGAGGTGTGGCGGACCTCTCCCCGCTACCGGCCCGACGTCGGCACGGCCATCAACTGGATCCTCACCCTGGCGCACCGCAGGGCGGTGGACCGGGTGCGCTCGGCGGACGCCGCGGCCGCCCGGGACCACAAGGCCGCGCTGCTGGAGCAGCTGCCCGAGTACGACGAGGTGGCCGAGTACGTAGAGGCACGGCTGGAGCGGGAACAGGTACGGCGCTGTCTGCGCACGCTGACCGAGCTCCAGCACCAGGCCGTCACCCTGGCGTACTACCGGGGGCTGACCTACCGCGAGGTGGCGGAGGCGCTGGCGGTTCCGCTGGGGACCGTCAAGACGCGACTGCGCGACGGGCTCATCCGGCTGCGCGACTGCCTGGGGGTGACCGCGTGACCACCACCGATCCGCACCGGCTGACGGGCGCCTACGCACTGCACGCGCTGTCCGACGAGGAGCGTGCCGCGTTCGAACGCCACCTGCCGGGCTGCGACGCGTGCGCGCAGGAGACGGCCGAACTGGGCGCGACCGCGGCCCGCCTGGGACTCGCCGTCGCCACGACACCCCGCCCGGTGCTGCGCGAACAGGTGCTGCGCCGGATCACCGCGGTCCGGCAGGAGACTCCCGGCAGGCACGCCCAGGCCATCCCCCTCCGGGCCCGTCCGCGAGCCCGGGTGCTGTCCCGGTGGGCGCTCGCCGCCTGCCTCGCGGCGGCCACGGCGCTCGGCGGGACGGCCGTGTGGCAGCACCAGCGGGCCGAGGACGCCCGCGACCAGGCACGCCGCACCGAGCGGGCGGCGGACGAGGTCGCCGCCGTACTGGCCGCGCCGGACGCCAGGACCCGGGCCGCAGGGCTGACCGGCGGCGCCACCGGTACCATCGTCGTCTCCCGCGGCCGGGACAAGGCCGTGTTCGTCGTCTCCGGGATGGCCCGTCCTCCCGGCGGGAAGGTCTACCAGCTCTGGTTCGACGACGGCGGGACCATGCGGTCGGCCGGCCTGATGGACCCCGGCCGCAGTGACCAGGCCGTCCTGATGCGGGGCACCGTCGGCAAGGCTTCGGGCATGGGCATCACCGTCGAACCCGGCGGCGGCTCGAAGCAGCCCACGTCCGCCCCGCTCGCCCTGATGACCTTCCCTGGCTGAACGGCCGCCGGGCGGCGGCGGGGCCCTGCGGTCCACGGCCCTGTCCTGGGTGACGGGCGGCCGAGGGCGGGGCCGTACCGCGCCCGCCGCACGGCCGTCCCGGCACAGCGTGCGCCGGGACGGCCGTCGGAGGGGCCGGGCCCGATCCGGCGTCAGACGAGGCCCGTGACCGTCACGGTGACCCTCGGCGTCGGCTGCGCGGGCACCAGGGAGTCCAGGCAGTGCTCGACGGTGCGCCGGACGGCACGGGCCACGTCCAGCGTCCTGGCCCGCCGAAGCGCGACGACGTGGATCTCGACGTGCCACGGGCCCGCGCCGTCCGGCAGGGTCATGCGCACTCCGGCCTGAGGCACCCCGCCGATGCCTGGCCTGGGCCGTGCCGACGCGGAGCGCAGCCGGTCGGCCAGCCCCGGTCTGAGGAAGGCCACCCCCGAGACGCCCTCCACGGCCGCGGCGACTTCCTCGACGAGCTTCGGGTGTGCGGTGATCCCGTGGTGTGCGGTCATGGCGTACGACCTTCCTGGCCGTCGTCGGCCGTGCCGGCGACGAGGTCGGTGACAGTGATGTCCACTGACGCGAGAACCATGCCCAGTTCGCGGTCCGCGGCCTCCCGCACCCGGGCGCGTACCCGCTCGGTGAGTTCCGGCAGTGGGACACCGACCGGGGCGTGGATGTCGAGGCGGACCCCGACGGAACCGTCGGTGCCGTCGGCGCGGGCGGTGCCGTCGGCGCGGGCCTCGACGAGCCGGCAGGAACCCGCCCGGACGCCCGCGACCGTCTCGGCCGCCGCGCGCAGCGTGCGGGCCGCGACGGCCTCCATGATCCACAGATCCTCGGCGGGTTCACCGAGGGGCAGCGGGCGGCCCGGCCGAAGTTCGAGGCGTACGACGTCCATGATCCGCCGGGTCAGCGGCTCGGCGTCGTAGGCGGAGGTGTCCGCCGACTCCGCTCGCAGGCCGCGCACCACGGACTCCAGGCCGTCCAGCCCACGCACGGCCTCACGGCAGTGCGGGCAGGACCGCAGATGGGCGTCGTCGGTCTGCTGTTCCCAGTCGTCCCAGGTCCGCGACACCAGCCGTCCGCACGGCAGGAGTTCGTCGTCGACACCGTGGGTGGACGCGCTGTTCGGCGGGTCGGTGCGGTCGGTCATCGCCAGGCCCCCAGTGCTTGGGTGAGACAACGGCGGGCGCGGAAGACACGGGCGCGGACGGCCTCCTGGCTGATGCCGACCGCGTCCGCGACGAACTCGTAGGAGCGGCCGTCCAGTTCGCGCAGTACCCAGCAGGCCCGTTGTTCGGCCGAGAGCAGGTCGAGGGCCTCCCTCAGCTCGCGGACCGCGTCGCGGCCCTCGGTGATCCGGGCCGGGGAGGTGGTGTGCTCGGCCGCGGGCACGTCACCGGCCGCCTCCAGCGATGCCACGGGCTTGCGGGCCCGCAGCACGTTCAGGCAGCGGTTGGTGACGATCCGGTACATCCAGGTGCCGAAGGAGGAGCGCCCCTGGAACTCCGGCAGCCGCCGCCAGGCGCTGAGGAAGGCGTCCTGTACGGCGTCCTCCGCCTCGGCGCCGGTCCCGAGCAGACGCGTGGCGAGGCGGATCAGCGCCGCCGCGTGGCGCTGCACGAGCACGGCGAAGGCGTCCTCGTCCCCCTCCGCGGCACGGACCGCCAGCAGGGCGTCGTCCGGGGCCGTCGTGTCGGCCCGGGTGTCCGGTGGTGCGCTCTGCGTGCGGGCCCCCGCCACTGGGCGGCTCCTCTCGTCCGGTCTTCTGAAGGTTGGACACCGCGGCGCCGTCCCCGTTACGGAGAACTTCGGGAGACAGGCACCGTACGGATGCGGGGCGGGCCGGCACGGGGCAGAAAGGCGCCGCCGCACGACGGCGCAATGCGTCTCCACTCGACGGCCTGACGGCCTGACGGCCTGACGGCGAGGAACCTCTCTGGTCACCTCTTCAATTCGCATTCCGCAGCCGAAGCATCCGTAGGTGAAGCCGGCGCGGATTGGTCGGAGAAAGAAATTCATCCGATCGTGGGAGCGACCAATCCACCCGGCTTTCGGAACCGGATTCCCCCCGTGACCGACAACGAGCAAGAACGACCCAGCCGACGCCGCCGCCGCGGCCGCCCGACCCGGCCGCTGCTGGGCGCGCTCAGCGGCGCGTTGGCGGGTTTCTCCGCTCTCGCCGTCGCCGAGCTGGTGGCGGGCGGAGTTCGTCCGCAGGCCGGTCCGGTCGTCGCGGTCGGCGGCGCGGCAATCGACCGTACGCCCGCCGCCGTGAAGGACTGGGCGATCCGTAATTTCGGCAGCGACGACAAGCTGGTTCTGCAGTTGGGAATTCTCGCGGTACTGGCGGTTTTCGCGCCGGCGCTGGGAATTGCCGCGCTGCGGTTCCGGCGCACCGGGGCGGCCGGCGTGCTGCTGTTCGGAGCCGTCGGCGCGGTCGCCGCGACCGGCAGGCCCGACTCGACCGGTGTCACCGACGCGCTGCCGTCCGTGACAGGCGCCGCCGTCGGAGCCGTACTGCTGTACGTCCTGGTGGGCCGCCTCGCGCCCCCGCGACCCGCGCCCGGCACACCGGCGTCCGACCGGGGACGGGACCGTCGCGGCTTCGTGATCGCGGCGAGCGCCGCGGCGGTCGCGTCCGCCGGGGCCGGGCTGCTCGGCCGCTCCCTCAGCGGTTCGAGCGGCCGGGACGCGGTCGCCTCCCGCAGGAACCTGGTGCTGCCCACGCCCGGCTCCCCCGCCCGGGCCGTGCCCAAGGGTGCCCAGCTGCGGATCCCCGGTGTCAGCCCCTTCGTCACACCCAACGGTGACTTCTACCGCGTCGACACCGCCCTGGTGGTGCCCAAGGTCGACGCGACGCAATGGCGGCTGCGCATCCACGGCGAGGGAGTCACCCGGCCGGTCACCCTCACCTTCGACGACCTGCTGCGGCGCGAGCTGATCGAGCGCGACATCACGCTGACCTGTGTGTCGAACGAGGTCGGCGGCCCGTACGTCGGCAACGCCCGCTGGATCGGCATACGACTGGCGGACCTGCTGGCCGAGTGCGGCGTGAGGCCGCCCTCGAAGGGAGGCCCGGCGGACCAGTTGGTGGCCCGCTCGGTGGACGGCATGACGATCGGCAGCCCGGTCGAGGACGTGATGGACGGCCGCGACGCCCTCCTCGCCCTGGGCATGAACGGCGAACCGCTGCCCTTCCAACACGGCTTCCCCGTCCGCATGATCGTGCCCGGGCTGTACGGCTACGTCTCCGCCTGCAAGTGGATCGAGGACATCGAGCTCACCACGTTCGACAACTACGACCCGTACTGGGTCAAGCGCGACTGGGCCCGCAAGGCGCCGATCAAGACTCAGTCCCGCATCGACACCCCCAAGCCCTTCGCCCGTCCCAAGGCCGGCACGGTCATGGTCGCCGGGGTCGCCTGGGCCCAGCACCGGGGCATCGACAAGGTCGAGATCCGCGTCGACGACGGTCCCTGGCAGGAGGCCCGGCTGGCGGCGGAGGACTCGCGCGACACCTGGCGGCAGTGGTCCTTCGCCTGGCGGGCCGCCAAGGGCGGTCACACCCTCACCGTGCGCGCCACCGACCGCGACGGCCGGGTGCAGACCGAGAAACGCGCGCGGACCATCCCCGACGGCGCCAGTGGATGGCACTCCGTCGTCGTCACCGCCGAGTGACACCCCGAACCACTTTTCCCACCCCGTACGTGCGCGGCCACAGCCGCGCCGACCAACAGGAGAAACATCATGAACACCCGTATCCGCCGTGTCGCCATGGCCGTGGCCGCCGCCGCAGTGCTCCCGCTGGCCCTGAGCGCCTGCGCGGACGACAGCGGCGACTCCGCCGAGTCGGACTCCGCCAGGTCCGACTCTTCCGCCAAGGCGTCGGCTCCGGCGGCCGACGACGGCATGGGCAGCTCCGGCGATGCCGCCACGGCCGACCAGCCTTTCGGTACAGGTTGTTCCGCGGTCCCGAAGGACGGCGCCGGTTCCTTCGACGGCATGGCACAGGACCCGGTGGCCACCGCCGCGTCCAACAATCCCGCCCTGTCCACGCTGGTCACGGCGGTGAAGAAGGCCGGGCTCGTCGACACCCTCAACAACGCGCGGAACATCACCGTGTTCGCGCCGACCAACGACGCCTTCGCGAAGATCCCCAAGGCGACCCTGGACAAGGTCCTCAACGACAAGGCCCAGCTGACGAAGATCCTCACCTACCACGTGGTGGGCCGGAAACTCGCCCCGAAGGACCTGGAGAACGGCTCCTTCGGCACGCTGGAGAAGTCGAAGCTCACCACCGCCGGCTCCGGCGAGTCCTACACCGTCAACGACTCCGCCAAGGTGGTCTGCGGCAACGTCAGGACCGCCAACGCCAACGTCTACATCATCGACACCGTCCTGATGCCCACCGCCTGACGGACCGTCACCCCTGGGGGCGCCACTTCGGTGGCGCCCCGAGGTTTTTCCGGGTACCCGCGTCACAGACGCGGCCGGGCCGGGTCCGAAGGAGTGAGAGCGCGTCAAGGAGTGAGAGCACATCAGCGACGAGGCACGACAAGGCAGAAAGGGACATGCCATGACCACGCAGACCGCACCAGTCACCAACGAACTGTCCACCCCGCAGACCGGCCGGTCGACCCAGACCCAGGCCACGACGGCCGTGTCCGGCGGCACGGCCGGGGCGGACCAGCCGGCCGCGAACCGTGGCCGGACGTCGATCGCCGACGTCGTCGTCGTGAAGGTGGCGGGCATCGCCGCCCGGGAGATCCCCGGCGTGTACGACATGGGCGGCGGCCTCTCGCGCACCATCGGCGCCGTACGCGACCGCGTGCCCGGTGGCCGGCCGAACGTGGGGCGGGGAGTGAAGGTCGAGGTGGGCGAGCGGCAGACGGCCATCGACCTCGACCTGGTCGTCGAGTACGGGGTGTCCGTCATGGACGTCGCCCAGGACGTGCGGGAGAACGTCATCTCCGCCGTGGAGCGCATCACCGGGCTTGAGGTCGTCGAGGTGAACGTCACGGTCAACGACGTGCACCTGCCCGACGAGGACGAGCCCGCGAGCGCGGCGGAGGCCCGCGTGGAGTAACACACCCGGTCAGGGGCAAAGGCAGGAGTGGATCGGGTGAGAGGTGGACGGGCATGAGCACACCGTTCGTGGGGATGGTCGCGGGCATGGCCCTGGCGTTCGCCGGGTTCTTCGGCGGGTTCGGAGCGTTCCTGCTCGTGGCCGCTCTCGGCGGCCTGGGCTGGGCGGTGGGCCGGTGGGCCGAGTCAGGCGGCAGTGTCCAGGACATACGGGACGCGTTCGAGCGGAGCCGTCGATGACCGCCGCCGCGCGGCGGGGCACCATCACCGTCTCGGAGCGGGCGGTGCGCCGGATCGCCGAGCGGGCCACCACCGAGGCGCTGCCCGCACCGGGCGGCGCCCGCGCGGCCCAGGCTGCGGCGTCCGTACGCGGCAGGAGGGCGAAGGTGTCCCTCGGGGTGACGCTGCCCTATCCGGCTCCGCTCGCCGACACCGTGCGGGACGTCCAGCGGCACGTGGTGGAACGCACCCGGGAACTGACGGGGCTGGAGGTGCCGACCGCGCGTGTCAACGTCGTCGCGCTCGCCCCGCCGCCGCCCTCACAGCCCCTGGTCTCCCCCGCCCAGGAGGCCGACCCGGATGTCGGCGACAGTCGTTCGCCCCGGCGCTGGTGGTCCCGGCGCCGGATTCCGGTCGCCGTGCTCGCCTCGGTGGCCGCCCTGGGCTGCGGTGCGCTCGCCCTCGACCTCGTCCGGGTGCACACCGCCCACCGGGCAGCCGCCACCTGGCGCACCTCCGCCGTGCACTGGCTGGCCGGGCACGGGCCCGGCGACCCGGCCGTCGTCGTCGCGGGCGGGCTGACGGCCCTGGTCGGCATCTGGATGGTCGTCCTCGCCCTCACCCCAGGCCGCCGTCACCAGTCCACCGTCCGCACCGAGGCGGGCCATGTGGACGCGGCGGTGGACCGCTCGGCGGTTCAGTCCCTGGTCCGCGACGCGGTGGGAGACGTGGAGGGCATCGGAGCGGTACGGGTTCGGGTACGACGCCGACGAGTCACCGTGCGGGCCGGGCTCGCCTTCGGCGACCGGGCAGACGCCTACACCGCCGCCACGGCCGCGGCCCGCACCGCCCTGACCGCCTGCCGGCTGCGCCGCGGCCCCCGGTTGCGGGTGGTCGTCGCTCCGGAACCGGTCTGGCAGCCACCCGCCACGACAGCGGCCTCGACGGCGGACGCGACCGGGGCGGCACCGGGAGACGGTCACGACCGATCCGCACCCGCCTCCACCCTCGTATCCGCCCCGGGAGGTGACCGGTGATGCCCCGCACCGGTACCGCCGTCAACCGGACCGTCCTCGGCGCCGTAGGGCTCTCGTTCCTCCTTTCGGGCTCATGGCTCGCCGCCACCGACCGCGCCTTCGCGGGCCGGCTGCCGTCGTGGTGGCCCACCGCCGGTACGGGCACGGTCCTTCTGGACCGCGACCGGCTCGCGCAGTTGCGCGGCGAGGGCTGGTGGACGCCCACCGTCATGGCCGCGTCGATCGGCCTGGCCGTGCTGTTCGCGCTCTGGTCCCTCGGGCAGTCGCGTTCGGGCAGGGCCCGGCGGCTCGCCCTGCCCTCCCCCGGCTGCACGGTGCGCCCTCGGGCCCTGGCCGAGGCGCTGGCCGCACGCGTGGCGGCCCTCCCCGGCATCGCCCGCAGCCGCGCCCGGGTGCTTCCCCGTCGCGGCCGGCGGCTGGAGGTGCGTCTGCGCGTCTGGCTGGAACCGGACACGCCCCCGGACGCCGTCCTGTCCGCCCTCCGCGCGGCGACGGCGGAGGCCGAGGGGGCGGTGACGCCGTACACGGCTCACACGCGGATCCGCCTGAGCGCCGTCTCACACCGAACGCGCCATGTCCGCTGAGCCGTACACCGACGTGCCCGGCGGGGCCCGCCCGGCGCGTCGGCCCGGACGGCCGCAGTGGCTACGGCTGGCGACGACCTGGTGGCCCGCGCTGCGGCGCACACCGGCGTCCCTGTGGAACGACGACATCACGGACTACGCGGCGGCACTGACGTACTACGCGATCCTGGCCGTGCTCCCAGCGATGCTGGCCACCGTTCTGGCGTTCGGCATGATCAGCCCGGACACGGCCGAGGAGTTCGTCACCCACGTCACCGCGTACGCCCCGGCCCAGTCCGGTGCCGAGCTGCACGCCGTCCTGACCCGCGCGCTGGGCACGGACGGGACGGTCTGGCCGCTGCTGGTGGCGGGTGCGGCCAGCGCGCTGTGGTCGGCCTCCAGTTACCTCGCCGTCTTCCGCCGCGCCCTGCACCACATGCACCGTGTCGAGGACCGTCGTTCGCCCTGGCGCAAGGCGCCCCGCATCGTGCTGACCGCGCTCGCGCTGCTCGGCCTGCTTCTCATCGGCTCGCTCACCCTGCTGGTGACCGGCCCGCTCGCGGAGGCCGTCGGCCGGACCCTCGGCGTGGACACCACCGCCGCCTGGGCGTGGAGCCTGCTGCGCTGGCCCGTGCTGCTGTGTCTGGTCGCCCTGCTGGTCGTGGTCGTCTTCCACACAGGCCCGACCGGGGCACGTCGGCGCGGGCACAGCCTGCCCGGCGGCGCACTGGCCGCCGCGCTGTGGCTGACCGTGTCCGCGGGCTTCTCGTCGTACGCCTCGACTCTCGGCGCCTACAGCAGGCTGTACGGCTCGCTGTCCGGCATCGTCGTCTTCCTGATCTGGCTGTGGCTGTCGAACCTCGCGCTGCTGAGCGGCGCGCAGTTCGCCGCGGAACTCGCCAAGGGCGCGGCTGTCCGCGCGGGCGGGACCGGGACCGGTCAGAGCGGGACCGGTCAGAGCACGGGGAAGGGCCCTGTCCCGTAACACGCCTCGGGCAGCGGGTCGGGGGCGCCGGACGGGTCGAGCAGGTGGGCGACGACGGCACCGGTGGTGTGATGCCAGAAGCGGTGTCGGCGCAGCATCGCGTGGTCGCCGCCGGCGATGACCGCCATCCCCGCCGGCCCCGCCTTGTTCCGTGCCCGGCGCACGCCGTCGGCCGACTCGGTGGGCGAGGTCACGCGGTCCCGTTCGCCGTGCAGGACGACGACGTGCCGGTCCGCCGTCTGCTCCACCGGCTCGCCCGGCGGCCACCACGGCGCGAGGGCGACCACACCTTGCACCAGCGGGTGACCGGCGGCACGCAGGGCGGCCCGCCCGCCCATGGAGTGGCCGAGCAGCACGGTCGGCACGGGGCCGACGAGTTCGGCGAGGCCGTCCAGCGCGCGCAGGGTGTCGTGTGCCGGGTCGGCGCGCTCCCCGTTCCAGCCGCGGAGGCGGTAGCGGACCTGGGCGACCAGGACGTCCTGGTGCGGCAGTGCGCCGATCACCGCGCGCACGACGGGGCCCATGCGCAACGCGGCGAGCTGCCAGGGCCGGGCGGGGCGCTCGCTCGCCGCCTCGCCGCCGTGCAGCACCAGGACGGCCGCCCTCGGGCGCGGCGGACGCCGTCGCACCGTCAACGGGACGTGTCCGGTGTGGCCTTGTGGCTCGATGAGGCACTCCTCAGGTCTCCGTGCAACCCCCGCACGGGCGGTTCTGTGGTCCCGTGGTGCTGTGGTCCTCGGGCAGCCGTATCCTTCCCGGTCCGGTCCGTCACGCCGGCCCCGGCCCCCTCGGTCGCGGCGGGCGTGGCAGGAGGCCGCTGGTGCGGGCCCGGTACTCGGCGTACCCGGGCCGGTCGGCCATGTGCCGTTCCATCAGCCGCTTCCCGCTGCCCCGGGGTCAGCGACAGGCTCATCACCACCGGGGACACGACGGACACGACGGCCGCGCCCAGGGAATCGCAGGCGAGCGGGAACAGGCCTCACCACACGCAGAAGTCCCCGAAGCAGTTGGGGTGCCGGGTCCACGTCCACAGCCCCCGGTCCATGATCCGGCCCCGGTTGGCGAGATCGCTCCGGAACCGGGCCGGTCGGGCGTCCCCGACCGCCTCGAAGCCGATCCCGACCGCCCACAGCGCCGTACCCGCCCAGGCGACGGCGGACAGCGGGCCGGGGACGTACTGCGCGGCCCGCACGGGCAGGGACACCAGCCAGACCAGCGCGCCCCGGAGGAGGTGGACCATGCGCAGCGCGAACGCGCTCCACGGGAAGCCGTTCACGGTCGGCCCACGCCCTCGGCGGGGTTCCGCTCGGTGAAGAGGTACTGCTCTACGTCGAGGTAGCCGGCCCGGAACCCGGCCTCGGAGCAGGCAAGCGGGCAGGGGCACGGTCACTCCTGCGGCAGGGGTCCTCCGCGGGAGGCCCAGGCCACCAGTGTGCGCGCGTCGCACCTGGCCGCCTGCGCCAGGGACCGGTCGTACTCCTGCCTCCCCAGACCTCGTACGAGCCGGCCCTGGGACTTCGAGATCCCGAAGTCCGCCAGACGCCCGGCGATCCGCCGGTGGGACCAGGTCGGCTCCGTACGGCGGCGTGCTGGTGGCGGTGGCCACGAGCTGGACGCGCGCCTGGGGCCGTGGAGTTTCGGGTGCCCCGGGCGGTCGGCGTCGTCCGACCCGGGGAGCGCGGGCAGCCCGGGGAGCGCGAAGCGGCCACGCCGTTTGCGCACCGTGTCCACGCCGGTGGCGCAGGCAGCGGCGATCTGGCTGTTCGTCGGTTCGTCCGCCGTGCCCGGCACGATCCCGGCCCGTAGTACCTGCCGGCCTGGCCCGATGTCGAGCCGAGGAGGACGGCCACGAGCACAGCCGCGGCGGCCATGGCCGCGCCGCCGCAGCGCAGTGCCAGATGCAGCCCTTCGATGAAGGCGCTGTTCACGGCGTCATGGACGGGTGCGGGCAGGAGCTGGGTTCTGTCTGTTCCCGTGCCGGCGACCGAGTCCGCGATGCCGTGGCGGATCTCTGGGGGAACGTCGAGCCGATCGAGCGATCCGGTCAGCGTGGCGGTCAGGCGGCTGGAGAGGACGGCTCCCAGGGCGGCGACGCCGACGACGCCACCGATCTCGCGCAGCATGTTGAGGGTCGCAGAGGCCATACCGGCCTGGGCGAGGGGGACGCGCTGCATGACCATGATGGACACCGGTGTGAAGGTCATCCCCATGCCGATTCCCATGGCGAGCAACACCCACAGATACTCCAGGTAGCGGGCGTGCTCACCGTAGAACGAGAGGCCGCCGAGAGCCGCGGCGCACAGGGTCAGGCCGGTCACCAGAGGAATCCGGGGGCCGCATTTCGCGGTGAACGTGCCGGACAGCGGTGCGGCGATGACGATCATCGCGGTCATGGGCAGCCCCGCCAGGCCCGCGCTCGACGGCGACCAGCCCATCACGTCCTGCATGAGCAACGGCAGGAAGAACGACGCACCGAACATGCCGAAGCTGATCATGAATCCGCTCACCGCGGCTCCGCTGAGCACCGGGTCCCGGAAGAAGTGCAGGTCGAGCATGGGGTCGGTGGTGCGGAGTTCGACCACCACGAAGGCCGACAGGGCTACTGCCACCGCCGCCGCGAGGTTCAGGACACGGGTGTCGGTCCAGCCGCGGGCCGGTCCTTCGATGAGTACGTAGACCAGGGCGCCGGAGCCCAGCACCGAGAGCAACTGGCCCGGAAGGTCCACCCGTTTGGCCCGGCCCGCGAACTCCGGGAGCACTCGGGCGGCGAGCAGCAGCCCTGCCGCTCCGATCGGGACGTTGATCCAGAACACGCTGGCCCATCCGAACGCGTCCACCATCGGCCCGCCCAGGACCGGGCCGGTCGCCAGGCCCAGGGCGGAGACACCGGACCAGAGCCCGACAGCCCGGGCCCGCTCCTTCTCGTCGGTGAAAACGTGCCGCAGAATCGACAGGCTGCCCGGCGTGAGCAGTGCCGCACCGAGTCCTTTGCAGCATCCGTGCGGCGATCAGCGGGCCGATCGCCCCGGACAGGGCCGCCGCCGCTGATCCTGCCGTGAACAGCGTCAGTCCGGTGAGGAAGATCCGTCTGCGGCCGTACCGGTCGCCGAGTGTGCCGCCGGTGAGCAGGAGGGCGGCGTAGACCAGGCGTAGCCCTCGACCACCCACTGCAGTCCGCTGACACCGGCGTGCAGCTGCTGCCCGATGCGGGGCAGGGCGTTGTTGACGATGACGTTGTCGAGCATCGCCATGAACATCGTGGCGCACAAGGCGGCAAGCACGAGCCTCTTGCGCCGGGAGGTGAACTCCTCCATCGCATTCCCTAACAATGTTAGTCGGTCATCCGGAGCCGCCAGATTGCCTCTAACAGTGTTAGATTGCCAACTGGTTTTCTTTCGACGGAGGTGACCGGTGGCACGAGACAGCACAGCCGAGGGCGCCGCACAGCCAGGACTGACCCGCGAGACGCTCGTGGCGGCGGCCCTGGTGGTGCTGGAACGTGAAGGCATCGGCGGGCTGTCGATGCGTAAGGTCGCCGCCGAACTGGGAGTGAAGGCGGCCTCCCTGTACTGGCACGTCCGCAACAAGGAACAGCTGCTGGACCTGCTCACCGACGCGCTCATGGCCGATGCCGAGCCGCCACCCAGGCAGGGCGACTGGCGGGAGCAGCTCCGCGAGTACTCGCTGCGCCACCGACGGCACCTGCTGGCCAAACGCGACTCCGCCAAGGTCGTCGCGGGGCGGCTCGCACTCGGCCCGAACCTGCTGCGTCTCATGGAGGAGCAGTTGGACCGGCTACGGGAAGCCGGATTCTCCGACGCCGACGCCGCCCTGGCCAACTACCTTCTCGGTGCCTTCGTCCAGGGCTTCGTCCTCCAGGAACAGGCGCCCATCTCCGCGTCCGAGACCGAGGGCGCCAGCCGGTCCGAAGTCGCCCGGACAGCAGCCGACCGACTGCGCGGACTGCCCGAAACGACCTTCCCGAACCTCGTGGCCCTGGCCGACGACCTCACCGCCCCGTCCATGGAGGACCGCTTCGCCTTCGGCCTCGACCGTCTCCTGGACGGACTGGCGGCCCTGCTCACCGAGAACCCCGCACATCCGACAGCCGAACCCGTCCCCCTCGAAGGGCAGCCCTGACCAATGAGCGACCGCACCTACCGCGTCATCGTCCGCGGCACCTTTGCCGACCTCGACGAGGCCCAGCGTGCCGCACTCATCGAGACCGCCGCCGAACACGACCTCCTCAACGCCACGTTGACAGACGAGGGAACGCTCACCTACGAGGTCCCGCCACGCACTTTCACGTTCCGCTGCGTCGTCCGGCAACCCGCCGACGCCGATGACGCAGCCGCGGTCCGACGGGCCTGCGACAGGGCAGCCGCCGACCTGGCCCGCCGCGGGATCCGCCACAGCGCGCTGCGCGGCACCGCCACCAGCCTCGACGACATGAAGATCCGGCGCCCTCGACGCTGACCGGTCCCTGCCGCGTTCTCTTGCGGCACCAGCTGCGTAACACATTGACGCGGCGCCGTACCAGGTAGTTCGAACTGTCCCGCCGGGACAGTTCGTTCGTGTTCGTTCACCAGGTCCGGTGGTGACGAGTTCGAGGAATAGCGACGGGCCGGCCCCGCGTTGGCACGACCGTGACGACCAATGCGCCGCGCCCCGAAGTGTTGCGATACACCGCCTTCTCCAGCGATCCCGACGGCGGAAACCCCGCCGGCGTCGTGCTGGACGCCACCGACCTGGACGACAGCGGAATGCTGGCCGTCGCCACCGACCTCGGATACTCGGAATCCGCGTTCCTGACCGCGCCCCCGGCGGGCCTCGGCGGCCAGGAGGGGCGGGCGTACAGCATCCGCTACTTCAGCCCCAAGGCCGAGGTGCCGTTCTGCGGGCACGCCACCGTCGCGACCGCCGTCGCGCTCGCCGAGCGGATCGGCCCCGGGGAGCTGCTGTTCGCGACGCGCGCCGGCACCGTGCCCGTGGAGGTGACCGAGGAGGGCGGGACGGTCAGGGCCACGCTCACCAGCGTCGAGCCGCACATCGCGCGGATCGCCGACGCCGATCTCGCGGAAGCGCTCGCCTCGCTGGGCTGGCCGGCCGCCGATCTCGACCCGGCCTTTCCGCCCCGTATCGCGTTCGCCGGTGCCCGCCATCTCGTTCTCGGGGCGGCGACGCGCGCTCGCCTCGCGGATCTCACCTACGACTTCGCGCGCCTCGAAGCCCTGATGCACCGCTTGGACCTGACCACGGTCCAGTTGGTGTGGCGGGCGTCGGCCACCGTCTTCCATGTCCGTGACCCGTTCCCCGTCGGTGGCGTCGTCGAGGACCCGGCGACCGGCGCCGCGGCCGCCGCGTTCGGTGCGTACGCCCGGGAGTTCGGCCTGGTCCCCGAGGACGCCGTCCTCACCCTGCACCAGGGCGAGGATCTGGGCCGCCCTGGCGAACTCACCGTGACGCTGCGCGCGGGTGACTCGCGCGTCCGTGTCGGCGGCGCGGGAACTCGCATCAGCTAGAGCGTCATCCATGACGGCGGAGCGGGCACAGGTCAGGACCGATGACGAAAGGGCGGCTGCGCACGGACAGCGACAGCGACAGCGACAGCGACAGCGACAGCCGGAACGTCAGCCGTCGCGTTCCGCGCCGACGAGGACGAAGGCCATCGTGACCGGTCGGCCGCTGCGGTTGCGCCAGCCGTGGCGGGTGCCGTTCTGGATCACGATGTCACCTGCCGCGAGGCGGGTGCACCTGCCGTCGTCGAGTTCGAGGACGACCTCGCCCTCCAGCACGATGCCGTAGTCCACGGTCGGCGTCGCGTGCATGCCGTCGGGCTCGATGAGGTCCGCGATGCCGGGCGAATCCTCCCGCTGCTCGCGGTCGAAGGCGACGGGGTCGAACGCCGGGTCGGCCATCGCGGTGTCCGGCGGGAAGGTCAGGACGACGAACCGCGTGCCGCCGGGTGCCGGAAGCAGGCTGGTGACCTTCGGTGTGGGGTCCTCTCCGGTCCCGCCGACCCGCCCGCCGGGTTCGGTGGCCCACGGCAGGCGGGACACCCAGCCCGGCAGGCTGGTGAACTCCCGGCTGCGCGGGACGGGGCCGTCGCTGACGACCACCGACCTGCCGTTCTCGTCGTGGCCGGTGACGACTCTTCGCATACGTCTCTCCTCGGTCGGTCGCGTCGGATTCGCCGGGCCAGGCCCACCGGACCCGTCGAATCGCTTGGGCCGTCAGTCGGGCCGGCCGCTGCCGGGCTCGGTCGGCGCCCCGAGCGCGGTCGCCCAGGCGTCCAGGACGTCGGCCACCGTGGGAGCGGGCGCCCGCAGCAGGGCCGAGGCCACCGTGCGTACGAACAGCCGGTGCCGGTCGTCCGTGAGGTACTCCACCGGGGACTTGCCGTCCACCCGCGCGAGCAGCAGCGCGGGCAGCAGTGACGCGGCGCGCGCATCGAGGGCCGGCCGGGGCTCCCAGTCGACACACCGGACGTACTCCTCGGTCAACACCCGGGCGGACCGCAGGAGTTCGACGCGGCGCCCGGGCACCACCAGGCTCTTGAGCAGCAGATGGTTGACGCAGAAGGCGAGGTCGAAGGCCGGATCGCCGTACCAGGCGCACTCGGCGTCCAGCAGTACCGGCCCGGACGGTCCGACGAGGATGTTCTTGGGGCTGATGTCGCCGTGCACCAGGGCCAGACGTGTCGTGGCCGTACGATCGGCGAGGCCCTGGAGGATCTCGCCCAGACCGGGGTGCGCTGCAGCGGTGGCCAGCAGATACGGCTCGACGCGCAGGGCGTGGAAGTTGTCGTCGGTGGCGAACTCCGCGGCGAGGGCGGCGTCGCCCGCGCTCGCCGCGTGCAGGGTGCCGAGCAGCTCTCCAACGGCCGCCGCGGTCGCCACCCGCACCTCGCCGTCCAGCAACCGCGCCTTCCACATGGGGTATCGGTCGGGTGGCAGGTACGCCATCGCGAAGACGCCGGCTTCGGGGTCGTGGGCGAGCAGTTCGGGCACGCTGTCCGGGCGGTGCCGGGACGCGAACCGCATCCAGGCCCATTCGTAGGCGTTGCGCGACACCGGCGCCTGCCAGTCGGCGGCGACCTTCAACCTGGCCAGGGCGCGTTTGACGCAGAGAGATCGTCCCGGCAGGTCCACTCGCCACAGGTCCGACGAGACACCGCCGGCCAGCGGCGTCCAGCGGGCGGCTTCGCCGGGTGCGGCGAGCTTGTGGGCGGTCAGGAAGTCGGCCAGCGCGGGATCCGGGATCGCCCGCGCAGGGGGCCGGGTCATCGCCCGTCCCCCTGCCCGGCAGGCAGACCACGGGGAGCGTTGCAGGCGTGGGCCGGCGCCTCGCCCGCCAGGATCCGTACGACCTCCTCTGCGGCGCGGCGGCGCAGTTCCGTGACCGAGGCGTCGGAGGAGAAGGCGATGTGCGGGGTGAGGAGTGCGCCCGGCTGGTCCAACAGTGCGGCGGGGACGTGCGGTTCGGTCTCCAGCACGTCGAAGGCGGCTCCGTCCAGGTGCCCACTGTCCAGCGCCTTGATCACCGCGTCGGTGTCCACGAGGCCTCCTCGGCTGACGTTGACCAGCAGGCCGCCCGGTGGCATCAGTGCCAGCTGCTCGGCGCCGATGATGTGGTGCGTGCCAGGTGTGAGCGGCACGTGGAGGATGACCACGTCGCTGCGGCGCAGCAGTTCCTCCAGGCCGGCCATCTCCACTCCAGGGGCGTCCTTCGGCGGGTACGGGTCGTGGGCCAGGATGCGGCAGCCGAACGCGCCGAGCTTGCGTACGGTGGCACGCCCGATGCGTCCGTATCCGACGACACCGCAGGTCAGCGTCGACAGGCGGCGCAGTCGGGCGCCGGCGGGGTTCCATCGGCCCGCGCGGACCTCCCGGTCGGAGACTGCCAGGCCCCGTGTCCAGGCCAGCACCATGCCGACGGCGTGGTCGGAGACCTCCTCGACGCAGTAGTCCGGCACGTTGGTGACCCACACCCCGCGCTCGGTGGCGGTGTCCACGGCGATGTTGTCGAGGCCGACGCCGAGCCTGGCCACGATCCGCAGCTCCGGCGAGGTGCCGATCGCGGTGGCGGAGACAGGGGCCCAGCAGGTCAGGATCCCGGCCGGCCGGTGCTCGGCCACCAGTTCCTCGATCGCCTCGGCGGAGGCGGGATCGGCGGGGCCGGTCACCAGGGTGTGGCCCGCCTCCTCGACGACCGATCGTTCGACGGCGTCGTCGGGCCAGGCATGGTCGGTGAGCAGCACGGTGCCGGGGCGGCTCGGTGGTTTCATGGCAGGTCGTCCTCGCAGAATCGTGCGGCCGCCGCGGACTGCCGGGCGTCGTGCCCGGTCGCGTCCGGTGAGCGGGTCTGATCGCCACCGGGAGGGCGGCCGTCGGCATGTCCGTTTGACCGTCGGCCACCCGGGGCGGGTGGAGGGGGTTGCTGGGCTCGGGTCCGGGGTGTCGCCGGCGCTCGCCGACTTGTGGTCGGTGCGGGCGCCGCGGTACGCCCCTGGAACGGGTCACGAGATACCGGGGCACGTCGAATCACTTTGTCACAGCCACGCGATGCTAACGATAGCACTGGGGGTCTTCAACACGTCAAGAGTGCGGCGCACACCCGGTCCCCGGCCCGCCCGCGGCGACATCCGTTCGGAGCGAGGAACCCGCTCATCACGGGAAAACGAGGAACGCGGAAGAAATCCGGTGTTCACATCTTGACGCGCCGGAGACTTCCCCTTCATGGTTCTGCCAGCGCCGACCGTGCGACCGATAAGAGTCCGCACGGGGTCCGGCTGTCGAAGACGCCATAGCCACGGACGTCCCCGACGGGCGATATACGGCTGAATTCCGCATGCGGTGTCCGACCGTGCGGCAGCGAATCGTCCCCATTCCGTCAGCCGACGACGGCATCGCCGTCGCCGTCCCAAGTCCGTGCTCAGCTCACCGCTTCTCGCCAATCGTCCGTACGCCCCCGCCGTACGGACGGTGGATCCGCCGCGGCCTGCCGTGGCCCATTCCTCCTCAGGAGCCGCTATGACTCACGCAGCGCAAGTCGACACCGGTGTGACGCCCGCCGTGGGCACACAGGAAAACAACCGTGCCCCCATTTCCCGCCTCATGATCGGGGTGGGCTTCCTGCTGATCGTCCTCTCCTACATGGTCAACGCGATGGACCGCCAGGTCTTTCCCCCGCTGCTGCCCAGCATCCGCGCGGACTACGGGTTCTCGCTGGAGCAGGGCGGGCTGCTGGCGACGAACTTCACCCTCGGCATGGCGCTGGCCGGTCTGCCGGCGGGCTATCTCCTGGACCGCTTCCGCCGCAAGACCGTGCTGCTGGTCAGCATCGTGATCTACTCTCTGGGCACGATGGCCACACCGCTGGCGACCGGTTTCGCGGACATGACGGTGTACCGGGTCGTCTCGGGCTTCGGTGAGGGCATGCAGTCCGCCGCCATCTTCGCGGCGCTCGGCGCCTTCTTCGCCCACCGGCGGGGCCTCGCCTTCGGCGTCATCGGCGTGGGCTACTCCGTCGGCGTGTTCATCGCCCCGCTCATCGGCGTCCGCCTGATGAGCGCGCACGGCACCTGGCACTCGCCCTTCTACCTGTTCGGCGCGGCCGGGCTGCTGATCGCCACCGCCTGCCTGTTCCTGGTGAAGACCGGTCTGACCGAGCACTCCGTCGAGAAGGTCGCCTCGACCAGGACCTACGAGTACATGCCGGCCTCCACCTACAACCGGAACACCATCGCCCTGGCCGTCCACTCGGTCGTCAGCGGTGTGGCCATCTACGGGTTCCTCGGCCTCTACCCGACGTACCTCATCACCTCCCTCCACTACACCACCGGGCAGGCCGCACTGGCCATGAGCCTCCTCGGCTTCGGCGGCATGTCCGCTGTTCTCGGCGGCTGGCTCGGCGACCGTGTGAACCAGCGCAACCTGCTGATCGGGAGCATGCTGGCCGTCTCCGCCATCAGCGTGTGCATCTACCAGACACACCCCGGAGTCGGCCTGCAGTACGCGCTCGCCTTCCTCATGGGCGCCTTCGGTCTGGGCTTCATCTATCCCAACACCAACAGCGCGATGCAGCGGTCCGTCCGTCCCGAGCAGATCGGGCGGGCCTCCGGTCTCTTCGTCACCAGCTACTACGGGACGGCGGCGTTCTCGGGCCTGCTCTTCGCAGCCCTGGTGGACACCTTCGACTGGAGCAGGGCCGGGTTGCTGCAGGTCACGGTCCTGCCGCTGCTCGGGGCACTGGCGCTGACCTTCGTCCGCCCCTCCCAGTTCAACAACGCGGTCCGGTAGGGCGCCGCCGGCGGCAATCCTCCGACAGGACACGGGAGCCGCAGGACAAGGAAGCCGCCATCGACACACCACCGGGGCCCGCCCACCGCCGAGCGGTGGGCGGGCCCCGGTGCGAGGACCTCTGGAAAGTGCCGCCGTCCGGCGTCAGAGGCTCTCTGCCACGACCGGATTGCGCAGGACGCCGATGCCCTCGATCTCCACCTCGATCTCGTCGCCGGGGAGGATCGGCCCGACGCCCGAAGGCGTGCCGGTCATGATCGCGTCCCCGGGCAGCAGGGTCAGGTGGCGGCTGAGGTAGCTGACGATGTCGGGAACGGCGAGCAGCAGGTCCGCCGTACTCGCCGACTGCTTGACGGTGCCGTTCACACGGGTCGTCAGCGACAGTCCCGAGGGGTCGAGTCCGGTCGCGATGACCGGTCCGAGGGGGGCGAAGGTGTCCTGTCCTTTACCGATCAGGAGCGTTCCGAACGCGCTTTCCTTGCGCTGGACGATGCGGTCGCTGACGTCATTGCCGCACGTATAGCCAAGGATGTACTCCCGAGCCTCGGAAGGTTTCACATGGCGGGCTTCCTTTCCGATGACGACGACCAACTCGCCCTCGAAATGGATCAGTTCACCATCGGTCGGATAGACGATGGCCTCACCCGGTCCGATCACCGCGGTGCTCGGCTTCATGAAGCACACGGGAACCTCCGGGACGTCGCGGTCGGTCTCGTCGACGTGCGAGGCGTAGTTGTAGGCGAATCCGAAGACCCGGGGCCGCTCGAGCGGCGGGAGAATGACGACGTCACCGACTTCGTCGACGTGCCCGGTAGGGGCCAGTCCGGTGAAAAGGTCACCCTCGCATCTCACGATCCTGGCGTCACCGGCTTCGAATTCTCCGTAGTGACGCACACCGCCGACGGCATACCTGACGATCCGCACGGAAACCTCCGCAACTAGGCAGCCACGAGCGGCTGCACGGCCCATTCAGCAATGCTAACGTTAGCACGAGACGATGATCCGCTCCGGCGCCCAACGTCTCCGACCGTGGTGCGCGACGACAGCACTATCGTTGGCATCCGGAAAGCAGCGGCGCGGGACCAGTCACCCGAGGGGGCCCCTTACGTGATCACGACCAGGGACATCGCCGAACGTCTGGGGGTTTCCGTCTCGACGGTCGGCCGGGCTCTCGCCGACGATCCCCGCATCAGCGAGGAGACCAAGTTCCGGGTCCGCCAGGCCGCCTCCGAGATGGGGTACGTCGGCAACCGCGCGGCGCGGATGATGCGCGGAGCGTCGAGCAACGTGGTCGGGCTGGTGATCCCGGACATCCGCAACAGCTTCTACTCGACCATCGCGCACGAGATGTCCAAGAACATGGAGGCCGAGGGCTTCCAGCTGATGCTCTCGGAGACGGACGACGACCGGATGGTGGAGCTGCGCCATCTGCGGGAACTGTCCGCGAACCGTGTGGCGGGCATCATCATCGTGCCCACCGCGCGCCCGCACGGCGACTCCGTCAAGCTCCTGCGCACACTGCCGCACCTGCAACTGCTGCGCCGCCACCCCTCGCTCGGCGCCCAGTGGTTCGGCGTGGACGACCACGAGTCGCTGCGCCAGGGAACGGCCCATCTGGTGACTCAGGGACACACCCGCATCGCGTACGTGGGCGGCCCCACGGAGCTGCCCACGGGCGCGGAACGTCTGCGCGGTTTTCGCAGCGCCCTGAGCGAGGGCGGCCTGCCGGACGACGCGGGGCGCACGGAACTGGGGCCGCCGGCGTCGGTGGCCCACGGCCGCCAGGCCGTACGCCGACTGCTGCAGGGCCCGGACACGCCCACCGCGCTCGTACTGGGGTCGATCCAGCTTACCCTGGGGGTCCTGGAGGAGTTGTCCGAGCAGGGCGTGAAGGTGCCCGGGGAACTGTCCGTGGTCGGGTTCGGGGACGAGCCGGGGTTTTCCTGGTGGGGTCCCGGTCTCACCACGATCGGTCTGCCGATCCAGGAGATGGCCACCGGCTGTGCGCTGTGGCTGATCCGCCGGCTCAAGACCAAGCCGGGCAACGACGGCCCGTACACGTCGGTCTCCCCCGGATCGCTGGTCCTGCGCGGCAGCACGGCACCCCCTGACGGAAAGGCACCGTCCAGGTCCGTCTGAGCCGGGGCGCACTCACCCGCGAACACCGAAGACGCCCGAAGCGCATCGGATGCTGTTGACCCATCCGCCGGGCGGCCGACAAGTGGTGGGGGGGGGGGGGGGGGGGGGGGCCCCGGGGGCCGGCCGGGGGGGGGGGGGGGCCCCGGCAGGCGAGCCCCGCGGCGGGGCGTGGCGAAGGGCCCCGCCCAACCCCCCACAACCCCAGC
>NZ_JBIRTJ010000018.1:259737-284833 GCF_044334695.1 Streptomyces sp. NPDC020747
TTATGTTTTTGTTGCGCCCCCGGTGCGCGGCGGGGCGCGTGGGGGGGGGGGGGGGGCGGGCGCGGGGGTTGGGGGGGGGGGGGCGGGGCCCCCCCCCCACCACTTGGCTCTCGCTGCACGGGGTACGCAACAGCACCCGCATCGCTCCGGGCGCCTTCGCGCGTGCGGCGCCGGGTCAGTGCGTTGCGCCGCGCAGTTGGCGCATGACGCGGGCGGTACGCGCGAGTTCGTCGAGCAGTTGCTCGGCGGCGGCCTCGTGGATCTTGCCGGGCCGGAAGTCGCCGTCCTCGACGAGTTCGCCGACGAACGGGATGCTCACGGTCGGGCCGATCGGCAGCATCCTGAGGTTCGCCACGACCTGTTTGGACATCTGCACCGCCCGGGTCCCCGCCGAGACGCCTCCGTAGCCGACGAACCCGGCCGGCTTGTGATGCCACTCCACGGCGAGGTAGTCCCACGCGTTCTTCAGCGGGGCGGGGAAGCCGCCGTTGTACTCCGGAGTGACGAAGACGAACGCGTCCGACGCGTCGACGATCCGGCTCCATTCGCGGGTGTGGCTCTTCGTGTACTGCCGCAGAGCGGGTGGATGCGGCTCGTCGAAGAACGGGAGAGCGAGTTCGCGCAGGTCGACGATGTGCGACTCGAACCGGTCGTCTTCCGCGGCCCGGCCGGTGAACCAGTCCGCGACGGATCTGCCCACCCGTCCGGGGCGCGTACTGGCCACAACGGTGGTGAGGATCATCGGTGTCGCTGAGGGCTGGGCTGTCATGGCGGGTCGCTTTCCTGTCGGCCGGTCGGAATCCGGCCCGGCGAACCCACGCCGCCTGTGCTGTCCGTCCGTCCAGGCGAGCGCGGGTCCGCCGGAGTCTCTGCCGGAGCGCTCCGGATTGTGCGAACGATAGCACTCACGCTCGGACGGACCAAGAGGATGCCGTCGAACCGCAAGACCACCGGTTCGATGTGCTGCTCGCCTCTTGACAGAGCCGCCGTCGCTTTGCACGATTGCGCTATCGATAGCACGACTGGGCCGCAGTGGACGAGCAGAACCAGCAACCCTCGTCATCTCCATCTCGTCCTCTCCATCTCGCCTCTGCTTTCTGCATCGCTCTCTCCTTCTCGTTCGCGCCCACAGGCCTCCGGCCGCGGGAGCGTCCGTCCGAACTCCGAAAGGTCGCACCGCAATGACAGACGCGCGGATCGCCAAGCTCTACGGCCGCAGGGTGTGGGACTCACGCGGTCGGCCGACCGTCGAGGTCGAGGCCCACCTCGCGGACGGAGCGATCGGGCGGGCCATCGCACCCGCGGGGGCCTCTACGGGCCAGGGCGAGGCGCTCGACCTGCGCGACGGCGGCAGCCGCTTCGGCGGCCTCGACGTCCGACGGGCGGTGGGCTCGGTGAACCACGAGATCGCGCCCGCCCTCCTGGACCGCGACGCGAGCGACCAGGAAGCCGTCGACCGGCTGCTGGTGGACCTGGACGGAACCCCCGACCGCAGCCGACTCGGCGGCAACGCGATCGTGGCCACGTCCATGGCGGTCCTGCACGCCGCCGCCGCGTCGGCGGGCGTACCCCTGTGGCAGCACCTGGCGGGCGGCCGGCCGGTCCGTATCCCCCTCCCTGAGATCCAGATCTTCGGCGGCGGTGCCCACGCGGACCGCCGCGTCGACGTCCAGGACTTCATGGTGATGTGCCCAGCGGCGCGGAGCTTCTCCGAGGCCCTGGACTGGACGGCGGAGATCTACCGGGCCGCCGGAAGTCTGATGCGCAAGGCGGGCAAGGCGCAGGGAGTCGCCGACGAAGGCGGCTTCTGGCCGGCGTTCGACTCCAACGAGGAGGCGCTGGAGACACTGACCCGGGCGATCGAGAGCGCGGGCTTCGCTCCCTCGACCCAGGTCGCCATC
Source organism: Streptomyces sp. NPDC020747 (assembly GCF_044334695.1). Lineage (NCBI taxonomy): Bacteria > Bacillati > Actinomycetota > Actinomycetes > Kitasatosporales > Streptomycetaceae > Streptomyces > Streptomyces sp. NPDC020747. The sequence continues at coordinate 261,639 of NZ_JBIRTJ010000018.1, forward strand.
TCACTGGACGTCGCGGCCTCGCAGTTCGGCAGCGGCGGACAGTACCGGCTGGCTCTGGACGACCGCACCCTGGACACCACCGCGCTGATCGACATGCTCGGCGGCTGGATCGATCAGTATCCGATCCTGTCCGTCGAGGACCCGGTGGGCGAGGACGACCACGAGGGCATGCTGGAGTTCACCCGGCGCTACGGCCACCGCTGCCAGGTGATCGGCGACGACTACCTGGTCACGAACGCCAAGCGGGTCGAGGCCGCGGCGACCGGCGGAACGGCGAACGCCGTCCTGATCAAGCCGAACCAGGCCGGCACGGTCACGGAGGCCTTCCAGGCACTGCTGGCCGGAAAGGAAGCCGGGTTCGGCACGATCGTCTCGGCGCGGTCCGGGGAGACCGAGGACATCACCATCGCCCATCTCAGCGTCGGCTGGGACGCGGGCCAGCTGAAGGTGGGCTCGTTCACCCGCTCCGAGCGCATGGCGAAGTGGAACGAGGTTCTGCGTATCGAGGAGTCCCTCGGTGAATCCGCGGAATTCAGCGGCTGGTCCGCTTTCGCATTCGCCGAATCCGGGGCCTCCACGACCCAGCCGTAAAACAGCCGCACAGCATTACAGTCATCGAAATTACCGTCGTCGAGAACCAGAGCCGATCCGAGCACGGAGACCAGCATGCTGCCACCCGTCAATCTGCGCCCGAGTTTCAACATCACCCGCTCCAGTCATGTGCGCCTCACGGTCGCGGATCTGGCCGAGAGCCGGAACTTCTACGTGAACGTGCTGGGACTGGTCGTCAGCGACGAGGACGAGCGCACCTGCTACCTGCGCGGCCTGGCCGAGGCCTGCCACCACAGCCTCGTCCTGGAGCTGGACGAAGAGGGCGCGGGCCGGTGCGAGAGGATCGGTTTCCGGGTGTTCTTCGACGAGGACCTCGATCTCGCGTACGCCTGGTTCCGTGAGCGGGGACTGCCCGCCGAGTGGGTCGACGTCCCGTACCAGGGCCGCACCCTGCACGTCAGCGACCCGATCGGCACACCACTCGAACTGTGCGCGCACATGGAGACCCGGCCTCGGCTGCACATCGACTTCAAGCAGTACAGGGGCGCCCACGCCCAGCGGCTGGACCACTACCAGACCTTCGCACCCGACACGTACGAACTGTGCGCGTTCTACGGCGAGTTGGGCTTCCGCAACTCGGAGTACCTGGAGCACGGTGACAAGCTGCTGGGTGCGTTCATGTACCGCAAGGGGACCTGCCTCGACCTCGCGATCGTCGAGAACACCGGGCCCGCCCTGCACCACTTCGCCTACACCGTCTCCGAGAGCCATGACATCTTCACCGCCTGCGACTGGGCGGGCATCCAGGGCTACGGCGACGGCGTGGAGAGGGGTCCCGGACGCCACGGTCCTGGCGGGATGCTCTTCGCCTACCTCCGCGACCCCGACGGACACCGGGTGGAGGTCTTCAACAGCCACTACCAGACCATCGACACCGAGATCGAGCCGGTGCGCTGGGACGCGGCATCGCTGAGCACCAACGCCCGCTGGGGCCTCCCGGCCCTGGAGAAGTGGTACTTCGAGGCGTCGCCCTTCGTCGGCGTGCCGCAGATCCCGCCGGCCGAACTGCCGAAGCCCATGTCGCTGGAGCGGTTCCTGCTCGAACAGTCCGCGCCCTGACCATCCTTACTCCGCACTTCCGCACTTCCAGCGTTCCAGGAGTCACCATGGCACGAGTCCCCTACCTGCACCGCGAGGACGCGGACGTATCGCAGAAGCCCCTGTACGACCGGCTGGAAGCCGAGCGCAAGGTGCCGACGGCGAACATCTTCCTCGCCCTGACCAACGCACCGACCCAGCTGGACGCCTTCCTGACCTACGCCAACTCGCTGCGGGCCGCCGACCTCAGCCCCAAGCTGCGGGAACTGGCGATCCTGACCGTGGGGTACGCGACCCGGTCCGCGTACGAGGTGGCACACCACCAGTCGCACGGGCTCAAGGCCGGTCTCACCGAGGAACAGCTCGCGGCGGTGGCCGACTTCGAGTCGTCCGACCTGTTCGACGGGGTGGAGAAGGCGGTGATGCGCCTCGCCAAGGAGTCCACGCTCCAGGTCGACGTCTCGAAGGAGACGTGGCGTGCCGCCGCCGACCACCTGACGGACAAGCAGATGGTCGAACTGTCGTTGTCCATCGCCTGGTACAACTCCGGCGTCCGCATCATGGGGCTGCTGGACATCGACCTTGAGAACAATTACCCGAACCCTTTCCCGGAGTCGTAGGAATAGGTGCCGTAAAGGCACGTCCCCAAGTGAGCCGTGATTTTCTAGGAGTATTTCAATGGCGAAAATGCTCGCTGCCCGACTGCACAGACTCGGTGAGCCGATGTCCGTGGACACGATCGACGTGCCCACCCCACGACCGACCGATGTTCTGGTGCGGGTCAAGGCGTGCGGGATCGTGCCGAACATGGCCAACGTGATCAACAACTGGCCGACCTGGTTCCCGCACCAGCCGTTGCCGAAGTTCCCCGCCGTCTTCGGCCTGGACGCCGCCGGCGTGGTCGAGCAGGTCGGCGAGGCGGTGCTGCACACCAGGCCGGGCGACCGGGTGTACGTCAACCCCCTTCGTTCCTGCGGCAGTTGTCAGGTCTGCCGGGGCGGTGAACTGAGCCGCTGCCGCTACTTCACGTTGAACGGCTACTTCAGCACCTCCCGTGACGGCCAGCGGATCTTCGACCTCTACCCCTACGGCGGCTTCGCGGAGTACATGACGGCTCCGCAGTACTCGATCGTCAACATCCCGGACAACATGACGTTCGAACAGGCCGGCAAGCTGGGCTACATCGGCACGGCCTACGGTGCCCTCAAGAACGCCGCGGCAGGCCCGGGTCAGGTCGCTCTCATCGACGGGGTCACGGGAACCCTCGGTGTCGCGTCGACCGTGCTCGCGCTGGCCTCCGGCGCCTCCCGCGTCCTCGGGACCGGCCGCAACGAGGAACTCCTCAAGCGCGTCAAGGAACTTGACCCGGACCGCGTCGAGGTCTTCCGGCTGGGCGACGGCTCCACGGGCGAGTGGGCGAAGTCCCGCACCGGCGGCGAGGGCGCGGACTACGTGATCAGCGCGCTGGGCGCCAAGGCCCCGGTGGAGACGATGCTCGACTCCATGCAGGGTGTCCGGCGGGGCGGGAGAGTGGTCAACGTCGGCGGGGTGGCCGACCGGCTGCCCGTAGACGTGAAGTGGCTCATGGACGAGCAGGTCCAGCTGATCGGCTCCAACTGGTTCAGCACCGCGCAGGGGCAGGAACTCGCCGACATGGTCGCCACGGGCGCCCTGGACCTGTCCTATCTGCAGGCCAAGCCGTTCCCGCTGTCCAGGGTCAACGAAGCGATCTCCGGACTCACGGACCGCGACGGCGGATTCAGCAACTACGTCGTCATCCCCTGATCCCGTTCCAGGCGACGTTCCCTGACGACCCGTACTCACCCCGCGGCGGACCTGTCCTGCCCTGACGTCGCCGCGGGGTGTCCAACCCACCGGCCGTGTGCGCGGCCGGTGCGCTCAACAGGACGGAGGAGCCGGTGGAACTGCGCTGGCTGGAAACGTTCGTCACCGTCGCGGAGGAACTGCACTTCGCGCGCGCGGCGGACCGGCTGCATCTGGCTCCTTCGGCACTCAGCGCGCAGGTCAGGGCGCTGGAGTCGCACCTGGGGGTCCGTCTCATCGACCGCGGCCGACGCACCCGCCCGGCGCTCACCAGCGCCGGGCGGCTGTTCCTCGAAGAGGCACGGCTGACCCTCGCGCAGGCCGCCCGGGCGGAGGCGGTGGGCCGGCGGGCCGGTCGCGGGGAACTGGGGCACGCCGAGATCGCCTACGTGGCCTCCGCCGCCTTCTCCGGTGTGCTGACCGACGTCCTCACCCGGTGCACGGCCCTCGACACCCATCTCACCGTGCAGGTACGCGAGTTGGAGACACCGGCCCAGCTGGAGGCCCTGTCCTGCGGGGACGTCGACGTCGGTTTCCTGCGCTGGCGTCCGGAGTATCCGGACGGGGTCACGGCCACCTGTCTGCTCACCGAGGAGGTCGTCCTGGCGCTGCCGGAGGGCGCCCCGCTGGCGGCGTACGAGGCGGTGCCGGCGGCGGAACTGCGCCACGAGCGGTTCGTGGCCCCGCACTTCGACGAGGAGTACGGCTGCCGCGACCAGATCCAGGAGGTGGCGGAGCGGGGTGGCTTCAGCCCGCGGTGCGCGCCCCCGGTACGGGACTTCATCGCCGCGCTCACCCTGGTGGGCGGTGGTCTCGCCGTGGCGCTGGTGCCGGACTCGCTGCGCCGCGTACTGATTCCGGGTGTCGCCTACCGCCCGCTGGCCGACGTACCGCTGACCACCCGGCTGGTGGGCGCGTACCGCAGGGGCGAGACCTCGCCCGCGGTGCGCGGTGTGATCCGCCGCCTGCGGGAAGCGGCCGCGGCCACGTCCGTCGCTGGCTGATGGGGGCGACCGGCAGCGGCCTGCGGACGCGCCCCGGTCGTACTCGACGTGACTCCGCGCGGCACGGCCGGTCAACGACGAACCGACGCATTTTTGTGCGCGGAAGACGCACTGTCCGAGCAGGTCAGATGGGTTGTACCCGGCCTAGGGTCAACACGGCGCCGCAGAGCGTGGCGGCGTCCGTCGACCGCCCCGGGCGGCAGGACACGCGGAGGAACACATGACATCGATCAAGCACGTGGGAGTCGTCGGCGCCGGGCAGATGGGCCGGGGCATCACCGAGGTCTGCGCCCGGGCCGGACTGCACGTCACGTTGTGCGACGTGACCGAGGACAGGGCCCGCGCCGGACTGGCCGGTGTGGCGGACTCGCTGCTCAAGGCGGAGAAGCGCGGAACCATCGCCCCGGAGGACCGCGCACATGCCCTGGCCGGGGTGTCGGTCACCGCCGACCTCTCCCGCCTGGCCGGTGCGGACCTGGTCATCGAGGCCGCCGTCGAGGACGAGCCGGCCAAGACGGCGCTGTTCCGGCGACTGGACGAGGTGGTCACCGACCCGGCCGCCGTACTGGCCAGCAACACCTCCTCGATCCCCATCGCCCGGCTCGCGGCCGCGACCCGACGGCCGGAAGCGGTGATCGGACTGCACTTCTTCAACCCGGTCCCCGTCATGCCACTGGTCGAGGTGATCCCCTCGCTGCAGACGTCGAAGGCCACGGAACTGCGCGTGCGTGCCTTCGCGGGCGAGATCCTGGGCAAGAAGACGGTCGTGGCGCAGGACCGCGCGGGCTTCGTCGTCAACTCCCTTCTGGTTCCCTACCTGTTGGCCGCGGTGCGGATGGTCGGCTCCGGCATGGCAACGGCGGAGGACATCGACACGGGGATGACGGCGGGCTGCGCCCACCCCATGGGCCCGCTGCGCCTCGCCGACCTGATCGGCCTGGACACCGTGGCGGCGATAGGCGAAGCGCTGTACGAGGAGCACCGGGAACCGTTGTACGCCCCTCCCCCGCTGCTGCGCCGCATGGTCGAGTCGGGCCTGCTGGGCCGTAAGTCGGGGCAGGGCTTCTTCAGTTACCGGGCCGCGTGATGGCGTGGGCCCAGGTGTATCCGCGTCGGCCGGTCAGGCGCGCGGTGGCGGTACGGCCACCTCCGCCACCAGGAAGAGCCGGTCCGCCTACGAGACGGCCAGGCGGCGGAACCTGCTGTTGTGGAACACCAGGGGCTGTCGGTCGGGTTCGGCCTTCAGGCCCTGGATCTCCAGCAGGACGATCGTGTGGTCGCCACCGGGGAGTTCGGCGTGCAGCGAGCAGTTCAGCCAGAGACTGGCGCCGTGGATGTACACGCCACCGTCGTCGTCGGCATCCCAGTCGACTCCCGCGAACCGGTCCCCCGCTCTACTGGCCAGCGACCGGCAGATGGTGTCCTGTCCCTCGGCGAGCACGCTCACACCCACATGGCTCCGCCCGCGAAGCTTCGGCCATGTCGTGGAGGTGTCCTGCACACAGACCGATATCAGGGCGGGTGAGAGGGAGACCGGGGTGAATGTGCTCACGGCCATCCCCACCGGGGCGCCGGAGTCGAGCGCGCACACCGCTGTCACCCCGGACGGAAAGCAGCCGAAGGCCTGGCGCAGCAGTGAGGAGTTGGTCGGTGTCACGTCGAGTTGGCTCATCGGGGGCCACCCTTGCGGTGTCGGCGTATGGGGTGCGGCTGTGCTGCGGCGCGGGTTCGCAGGACGGTAGTCAGTGGTGGAGCCAGTGGTGGACGCATTGCTTGCTCCGAGATTCTGGGCGAGTTCTTCAGCTCTGTTGCTGCCAGTTCTGCCAGTGCTGCCAGGCGTCAGTTCTGTCCCGACAGGACCGCGCCGAACTGCCGCATCGCGCCGGTGTTGCCGACCACGTGCTGGGAGACGCAGCGGACATCGCGCCAGCGGCGCTGCAGCGGACTGCTGCTGTAGAGGCCCGCACTTCCCGAGAGGGTCATGATCTCGTTGAGGATCCGGATGCCCTCGTGGTGGATGTGCTGGGTGGCGCCCTTGTAACCGAACCACTCGGCCGGGCTGGGCTCCTCTCCCCCGAGGGCACGGTCCATGACGATGCGTCCGGTCTGCTCCGACAGGGCAGCCAGGGCCGCGGCCCGCAACTGCAGTTCGGCGAACTTCTCCTGGAACACCGGGTCCTCACCGAGCAGTGCCTTCGGGTTGAACGCCGGCCGCTTGGTCGCGGCAAGGTCGGCGAGATCGTCGAGTGCACCGTCGAGGGCGCCGAGAATGACCGCGTCGTGCGAGGCCCCTGTTGGTGAATAGGGCAAGTCGTAAAAGGGAGCGGGGATGTTGTTGTCGCCGAACATCGGCCCTGTGCGGTGCTCGGGCACGAAGACGTCCTCCGTCGTGAAGTCGGTGCTCTGTGTGGCACGCAGGCCGACCGCGTCCCAGGTGTCGAGGAATGTGACCTGCTCGGGCCGCAGCAGCGCGACCCGCATGTCCGGGCGGCCGTCCGGCAGTGGAGGCGCCCCTTCCACCAGGAACCCTCCGAGCATCCAGTCCGGGGTGAACGGGCCGCTCGCCAGCGGCCAACGGCCACTGATCCGGTATCCCCCCTTCACCGGCCTCGCCAGCCCCTTCGGAGCCACCGCTCCTCGGAGCATCAGGTTGGCACCGTCTCCGAACACCTCTTTCTCCAGCGTCTCCCGCGGCAGCGACCGTACGAAGAACCACGCCATCGAAGCGGCCTGGACGGTCCAGCCGGTCGATCCGTCGGCTCGGGCGATCTCCCGCACCACTCGGGCCCCTTCCAGCAGCCCGAGTTGCTCGCCGCCCCACGCCCGGGGCAGGGCCATCCGGAACACCCCTGTCTCACGCAGCGCGGCGACGAGTTCAGCCGGAACCGCCCGGGCGTCCTCGCCCTCGGCGGAGCGTGCCGCGATCTCGGGAAGGAGGGCGCGTACGCGGTCGAGGACGCTGTCACCGGTTCCCCGGTCCTGGGACCGATTGGCGTCAAGAAGCGTGGCCATGAAAAGTCTCCTGACTGGGCGTGCGGATGCCTGCTCGTATAACGAGCCTTTTTCAACAGGTACCTTCGGCTTAGAATGACATCCGCGTTACGTCCAGGAAAAGCAGGACTTCCCTATAAGGCTTATTGAGATTCCCCATAACAACAGGAGAGAAATGACGGTCAATTTTTCCCTCCGCCAATTGGAATACTTCGTGACGGTGGCGGACGCCGGCTCGATGAGCGCTGCGGCGGTGCGGTGCCATGCGTCCCAGGCGAGCATCTCCACAGCGATCGCCGACCTCGAACGCCGTCTCGGCGTCCAGTTGTTGGTACGGCGCCGGGCGAAGGGTGTCTCTCTCACCGAGGCCGGCAGCCGGATACTCGGACGCGCCCAGGACATGCTGACCCAGGCCGACGAGATCACGGCCAGTGCCCAGGCCGAGGAAGGCCGGCTGGCCGGCCGCCTGACCATCGGCTGCTACACGGCCCTGACGCCTTTCCTGATCCCACTCCTGGTGGACGGGTTCACCCGGCTTCACCCGGCGGTCAACCTGGAGCTGATCGAGGGTCAGCAGGACGAAATACGGCAGGCCCTGGTCCGAGGCTCGTGCGACGTAGCCCTGTTGTACGCGTTCGGTGACGAGGCCGGCCTGTCCTGTACGACGCTCAGGACAAGCCGGCCGTACGTCATCGTCTCCGCCGACCACCCGATCGCGGGGCGTACGTCCGTCTCGCTGGCCGAACTGGCGGACGAGCCGCTGATCATCTACGCGGAGCCGCCCGCCCAGCAGAACGCCGACCGCTGGTTCGCCCTCGCCGGAGCACGACCGAACATCCGGTACCGGGCCTCAAGCATCGAGGCAGTCCGCAGCATGGTCGCCCGCGGCCTCGGCTTCGCCATGTTGATCCAGTCCTGGCCCACCGACACGAGCATCGAGGGACTCCCCCTGGCATCCATGCCGCTCAGCGACCCACTGGACGACGTGGCGCTCATGATCGCCCACGCCTCGAACGTCACTCCCACACACCGGGCCCGCACGTTCCTCCAGCACGCCAAGGAGACCCTCGCCGACGCGGGCGGGCCGCGGACAACGGACTGACGCGCGTCCGGCGTTCATCGCCGCCTGCCACTCCGCGGCGTTCGCAAGGAGAGCCTCGCCGGCCCTGGCCTCAACGGCCCTGTTCTCGTATACGGCCGGCGCTGCGGTTGTCAGGCCGTTTTCGCGATGCGCTCGAAGGCCGCGGCGAGTTCGGCCGCGTCGACGCCCCCGAGCTGGTCGAGCAGACAGCGGCGGACGCCCGCGATGTGAACGGGCCATGCCTGTTCGAGGCGGGCAAGACCGGCATCGGTGAGTACAGCCCTGAAGGAGCGGGCGTCCTGGCTGCACTGCTCGCGTACGACCAGTCCTTCGGCCTGCAGGCGCAGCACCGTGCGCCCTATGTGGGAGGAGGACTGGTGGCACAACTCGGCCAGGTCACCCAGGCGCAGCGCGCGGGCGGGAGCCTCGGACAGGAACATCAGGGCGACGTACTCGGCGTGAGTCAGGCCCAGGGGGTGCAGATTCGCGTCGAAGGCGCGGGCCAGGGCGGCCATCGCCGGCCGAAACGCCTTGACCAGGGCGTATTCGTCGGCGGTGAGAGGGACGGTCCTGTCGCTGTCGTCGGGCATGCCCCCATCCTACGACTACTTGCATGCGCACCCAAGTTCTGTAATTGTGTGCGCAGGTAAATAATTCGCCAAACACCTACGGGAGTGATGACACATGGATCGCCGTGCCGTGATCAGGGGTGGCGCCGGAGCCGCTTTCGGTGCCCTGGCCCTCACCACCGTCCTCGACGGCGGAACCCCGGCCGAGGCCGCGGGCCGCTACCCCGACCTGGGCGGGCATGGAAAGGGATTCAAGATGGGGGACCCGGTCAAGACCCGCGAGGAGTTCCCGTGGCCCAAGGGCCTCACCCGCGAGGAGCGCCGCAACCTGGAGATGTTCGACGTCGCGGACTTCGACGTCTACACCCATCAGGACTGGGACCGGTTCGACGAGAGCCACGACCAGGATGTCCGCGTCCACTGGCCCGACGGCCACTACACCGACGGGCTGGACATCCACGTCGAGGACATGAAGGCCCAGTTCCTGTGGGCGCCGGACATCAAGATCGAGGTACACCCCGTCCGTATCGCCAAGGCCAACTTCGTCGCCGTGACCGGCGTGTGGGAGGGCACCTTCACCGGCCCGATGCCCGACGGCAAGGGCGGCTTCATCCAGCCCACGGGGAAGCCGTTCGCCCTCCACATGGCCACCATCGGCGTCCTGAACAAGCGCGGCGTCATGGAGGAGGAGTTCCTCTTCTTCGACCAGCTGACGATGCAACGGCAGATCGGCCTGGCCTGACGATTCTCGCCGCCCGCAAGCGCGGCGGCGGTGCTGTTCTCCACAGCCCTTGGTGTTCTGGGGCGTCTTCCTTCGGCCCGAGTGGTCAGCGGAACGCCGGGTGTCCCGTGATCGCCTGACCGACGACCAGTGTGTGCATCTCGTTCGTGCCCTCGTAGGTCATGACGGATTCCAGGTTGTTGGCGTGCCGCAGCGGTGAGTACTCCAACGAGATGCCGTTGGCGCCGAGGACGGTGCGGCACTCCCGTGCGATGGCGATCGCTTCCCGGACGTTGTTGAGCTTGCCGACGCTGATCTGCTCGGGGCGGATGCGGCCCTGGTCCTTGAGCCGGCCCAGGTGGACGGCGATCAGCGCGGCGCCGCTCAGGGACACGGTCATGTCGGCGAGCTTCTTCTGGGTGAGCTGGAAGGCGCTGATCGGCTTGTCGAACTGCACGCGGGAGTCGGCGTACTCGATGGCCGCCTGAATCGAGTCGCGGGCCGCGCCGACCGCGCCGAACAGGATGCCGAAGCGGGCCTCGTTGAGACAGGAAAGCGGTCCGCGCAGTCCCTCCGCGAGGGGCAGCCGCGCCGAGTCGGGCAGCCGTACGTTGTCGAAGTACAGCTCCGAGGTGATGGAGGCGCGCAGCGACATCTTCTGCTTGATGTCCTGCGTGGTGAAGCCGGGCGTGCCGCGCGGGACGAGGAAGCCGCGGATGCCGTCCTCGGTCTGTGCCCAGACGGTGGCCACGTCGGCGATGCCGCCGTTGGTGATCCACATCTTGGAGCCGTTGAGGATCCAGTCGACGCCGTCTCGGACGGCCCTGGTGCGCATCCCTGAGGGGTTGCTGCCGAAGTCCGGCTCGGTCAGGCCGAAGCAGCCGATGGCCTCACCGGCGGCGAGCCGGGGCAGCCACTCCTGCTTCTGTTCCTCCGAGCCCCACTTCCAGATGGAGAACATGGACAGCGAGCCCTGCACGGAGACGAAGCTGCGGAAACCGGAGTCCGCCGCCTCCAGCTCCAGACAGGCGAGGCCGTAGCTGACCGCGTTCGTCCCGGCGCAGCCGTAGCCGTCGAGGTGCATGCCGAGAACGCCCAACTTGCCGAGTTCCGGGGCGAGTTCGCGGGCGAAGTGCGCGTTCTCGAACCACTCGCCGATGTGCGGACGCACCCGGTCGGCGAGGAACTTGGCGACGGTGGCCTGGATCTCGCGTTCCTCGTCGGTGAGGGTGGAGGAGAGGTCGAGCAGGTCGAGGGGGTCCTTCATCGGCTTGGCGCCGCTCATCGTGAGCTCCTGGGGGTTGTGGTGATCGGTTCGGTTGTGGCCGCGGCGCGGGGAACGGTCGGGTGACCGCCCTGCCCGGTGCTCAGGTGTGGTCGGAATCGCGGTGGAGGATCTCCGCGGTGTGCTGGCCCAGACGTGGCGGGGGCAGGCGGTACCGCGCGGGTGTGCCGCTCAGCGCGATGGGGTTCGCGACCTGGCGGGAGGGCCTGCCCACTGCTCCGTCGGCGCCAGGGTCAGGCATGTCGACGATGCCGGGGAGGCCGAGTTTGTCGGCGAAGGCGAATGCCTCGTCGAGGGTGTTGACCGGTCCGGCGGGCACCCCCGCGGCCAGCAGGACGGCCGACCAGTGGTCCGCGCCCGCCACGCCCAGCCGTTCGCTCAGGATGTCCCGCAGTTCGGCGCGGTGGGCGACCCGGTCGGTGTTGGTGCGGAAGCGGTCGTCGACAGCGAGACCGGGGTCCCCCACAGCCTCGGCGAGCGCCGCGAACTGCCGGTCGTTGCCCACCGCGAGCGCGATCGGGCGATCGGCGGCCGGGAAGGTCTCGTACGGGGCGATGCTCGGGTGCGCGTTGCCCATACGGCCCGGGACCACTCCCGCGACGGCGAACGCCGACGCCTGGTTGACCATGGCCGAGAGCAGAGAACTGAGGAGGTTCACCTCCACGTGCTGTCCTTCGCCGGTGGCGTCCCGGTGCCGGAGGGCGGCGAGGATGCCCAGCGAGGCGTGCAGGCCGGTGATCACGTCGACCAGTGCCACGCCCGCCTTCACCGGCTCCCCGCCCTCGTCGCCGGTCACGCTCATCAGACCGCCGACGGCCTGTACGAGGAGGTCGTATCCGGGGATCGCCGCGCCCTCACCGCTGCCGAAACCGCTGATCGAGCAGTAGACCAACCCCGGGTGCCGGGCGAGGAGTTCGCGCCGGCCGAGCCCCAGCCGTTCCATCGTGCCGGGACGGAAGTTCTCCACCAGCACGTCCGACTCGGCGACCAGGGCGCGGGCCTGTTCGAGGCCGGCGTCGGTCGTGAGGTCCAGGACGACGGATCTCTTGTTCCGGTTGACGCCGAGGAAGTACGTCGACGTGCCGTCGTGGTCCGCCGGAGGATGCCAGGCCCTGGTCTCGTCCCCGATGCCCGGCCGCTCCACTTTCACCACGTCGGCGCCGAGGTCGGCGAGGAGCATCGTGGCGTAGGGCCCCGCGAGCACCCGGGAGAAGTCGGCGATGCGCAGACCGTCCAGTGCGCCACGTCCCGCGCCGTCGGGAACGCCGGTCCATCCGTCCGGTGCGTTGTGCTGGGTGCCCATGCACCCTCCTCTCTGATCGTCCCGCGTATGTGCGAGGTGACTGTGTCTCTGCCGGTTCCCCTTACCAACGGCGCTGGAGAGGCGGTGCCGTGAGTTCGACGAGGGGCAGGCCCTGGCCAAGAGGGGCGACGGATCGTACGACGCTCACCCGTGCCCCGACCGCGACCGGTGCCGTCGCGGTGATCTCGCAGAGCAGGTTGAAACCCTCGTCCATCGCGACGAAGCAAGTGTGGTGCGGGGCTTGGCCGTTCCGGCGTACGACGACCCCGGAGCCCTCGCTGCGCTCCCGTGTGAAGGACACGGACCCGCAGGCACGGCAGAAGGAACGGCGGTAGGCCGGAGTTCCGCACCAGAGGCAGCGCTGGAAGAAGAGGTCGCGGCAGAGCGCCGGTGCGTTCGGTGTGGCGGGCGCGGACGTGGCCGCGGCAGGAGCAGGAGCCGGGGCAGCGGCCTCGCGGTCCTCTACCGACTCGGTGTGTTCAAGGGCGTGTTCAAGGGCGTGTTCAAGGGTGTCTGTCTGGAGCATCACGGCCTCCTGCACTAAGTCCGGTGACCGGAACCGAGTGGTCGGGATCCGATGTGGCTCCATCACCCTGGCCCTGCCGCGGAGCGCCGGTCAACGACGTACTGACGCATCTTTGTGCGCGGAACGCGCTCCATTCGCTGAGGTCAGAGCGGGTTTCCCGGCGCTACGCTCCTTTCGGAGTGGTGGTCGGTGTGGCCTTGTTGAAGCGGGGCAGGGCGGCGGCGGCGATCGCGAGCAGGGCGACGATGCCCATCTGGACGTACTCGACTGCGGCGAAGGCGTGGGCGATGTTGTGCGGGGCGAGGGCCAGGTAGAGGGTGCCGAGGGTCGCCACGCCGAGGGCCAGTCCGCTCTGCTGCAGGGTGATCAGCACGCCGCTGCCGATGCCGGCCAGGTGTGTGGGGACGTCGGCGAGCACGCTGCGGAACAGGCCGGCGAACAGCATCGACTGTCCGGCACCGACCAGGGCCAGCGGTACGGCCATCGCCCACAGGCCGACGTGCGGCCAGTCGGCGAGCAGGACCGCCACCAGCGAGACCAGTCCGGCGAGTTGGACGACGGCGCCGGCGGACAGTGCGGCCCGGCCGAACCGGGTGATCAGGCGGGGCGCGACCAGGGACCCGGCGAAGAAGAACAGGGCCATCGGCAGGATCGCCAGGCCACTGTGCAGGGCGTCGACGTGCAGGCCGTTCTGGACGGTGAGGGCGAAGACGAACATGAACGCGCCGAAGCCGATGCTGAAGACGAACACCATGGCCAGGCCGCGGGCCATCGAGGGCAGGCGCAGCAGGGACGGCGGCAGCAGTGGGACCTCGCCGCGCCGCTCGGTGCGCTTCTCCACGACATAGGTGGCGATGCCGAGGAGGACCGCGGCGGCGAGCATCAGCCAGGTCCACCAGGGCCAGCCCAGGGAGTGTCCCTCGGTCAGCGGCACCAGCAGGGCGGTCAGGGTGGCGGCGAAGAGTACGGTGCCGGGCAGGTCGATGCCGACGGGGTGGTGTGAGCGGGTGTCGGGCACGATCCGGGCCGCCACGATCAGTACGACCACGCCGATGGGCACGTTGACCAGGAAGATCGGCCGCCAGGAGGTGCCGGCGATGTCCGCGCCGACGAGCAGGCCGCCGACGAGTTGTCCGACCACGGCGGCGATGCCGGAGGTGGCCCCGTACAGGGCCACGGCACGGGCCTTGCGCTCTCCTTCGAGGACGTGGTGGAAGGTGGCCAGCACCTGCGGGATGAGCAGGGCCGCGGTGGCGCCCTGGGCGATGCGGGCCGCGATCAGCGCGCCCACGCCCGGGGCGGCACCGCAGGCCAGGGAGGCCAGCACGAAGCCCACGAGCGCCCCGAGGAAGACGCGCCGGCGGCCGAAGCGGTCGCCCAGTCGCCCGCCGAGAACCAGCAGGGTCGCGTATGCGACTCCGTAGCCGGCGATCACCAGTTCCAGCGACGACGCGGAGGCGTGCAGCGAGGCGTCGATGCTGGGCAGGGCCACGTTGGTGATGAAGAAGTCCATGATCGGCAGGAAGGCGCCGGCCAGCAGGATGAACACCCCCACCGGGTGCAGGCCCCCGGCGCGGGCCGCGGCACGGGGCGAGAGTGCCGCCGCCCCGGTATGCCGGGAAGAAGTGGTTGTCGTCATGACAGCTCCCAGAACCTTGATTATGAGCTCATAACTATGAGCTCATAACGAGTATGCCCCCATAACTACCCGGCGGACAACCCGTACCCTGGAGCCGTGACGGAGGACCAGACGCACCAGACAGGCCCGACAGCGGGGCCCGACCACGAACAGCGGTGGGCCGAACTCGCCGACCTCGTACTGATCATCAGCCGGGAGATCCAGTTCCGCCGGTACACCGACGAACGAGCCGTCCACCTGTCGCAGTCCGAGGGCATGGTCATGCGCCACCTGAAACACGACCCCGCCGCCACGCCCAGCCGGATCGCCACCGCGACAGGACTCCAGCGCACCAACCTCTCCACCGTGCTGCGCGGGCTGGAAGAGAAGGGCTTCATCGAGCGGCACACCCACTCGGCCGACGGTCGCGGGGTGACGGTGCACTCCACCGAACACGGACGCAACAACACCACCCTCGTCCGGCGGGAATGGGCCACGACCCTCTCCGACGCCGCCGACCACGACACCCAACACCTCGACGCCGCCCTCTCCCTGCTCACCGCCATGGAGAACGGACTGACCAGGACACGACCGCGGAACCGCGCCACACCTCCGACAACGGAAACCTGACGGCGACTACCCGCTGAGCCGATCCGGGACGTCAGTCGTGGTGTCGCCCGGTCAGGGAGGCGAGGCCGTCCTCCAGGCCCTGGCGGAAGACGGACCGCCGTTTCTCCGGCATGTCGAGCAGCAACCGGTCCTCCAGCTTCTGCACCACCGGCTCGCACTCCGCCAGCAGTTCCTCGCCCTTACTCGTCAACCGGGCCTCCATGGTCCTCCGGTTGCCCAGGGCGTGGGCCCTCACGATCAGCCCGCGCTCCTCCAGGGAACGCACGATCTCGTGCATCGTCTGGGGCCGTACGAAGGAACGCCGGGCCAGCTGTGCGGAGGAGAGCCCGCCTCGGTGCCGAAGCACGGTCAGGGCGGTGTACTGGAACGTCGTGAGCCCGTACGGACGCAGGTCCTCGTCCATGAAGGAGCGGATGGCCAGTTCGAGCTGCTTGACGAGATAGATCGTCAGCGGGCCCTTGTGATCCTCAGGGCCCGGATCGGAATCCGCACCCGGAGCCGGATCCCGATCGGCTGACTCTGCCATCGTGCGCACCTCTGGTCGTTCGTCTGGGCGGTCGGGCGAGGCCGTCAGCGCGGTCGGACGACCGGTGTCCTCACCCGATGGCCGACGGGCAGTAGTTCGAGGTCACGTCGGCGTGCCACGGTACCCCACAGGCCGTGGGGCATCCACAGCGTCATTCCGATGGCCAGGACGCCGAGCCCGATCAGGTACCAGGTGCCTCCGTTGTCTCCGAACCAGTCCTGCACCAGGAAGAACACCATCGCGCCGACGATCGGTCCCTCAAAGGTGCCGAGGCCGCCGATGACCACCATGAAGATCATGTACGCGGACCAGTGGACCCCGAAGATGGAGTCCGGCTGCACTCGCATGGTGTTGGCGAGGGTGAGGCCGCCCGCCGCCGCGCAGCCCACCGCCGCGAGCACGAAGACCAGCCGTTTCGCCGAGGTGACCCGTACGCCGACGGAGGCCGCGCCCACCGGGTCGTCGCGGATCGCCTCCAGCGAGGCCCCGGTCCTGCTGCGCAGCAGGACGAAGACGGCCAGTAGCAGCACACTCATCAGCGCCAGGGCGAGCCAGTACACCTGGGCCTGGCGCACCGCCGGATCGGCGGCCGACAGACCGGTGAGCGAGCGGCCCGAACCCCCGCCGAGCGACGGGGTGTTCACCACGACCAGCCGGAAGAACTCGGCGATCGCCCACATTCCGATGGCGAACTGCCCGCCGGTGAGCCGGAACGCGAGCAGCGAGGTGGGTACGGCGACGACGCCGACCAGCAGTGCCGCCAGGACGACCGCGGGAAAGGGGCTCATGCCCCGGTCGACGAGGAGGAAGACACTGTACGCGCCGAGGCCGATGAAGCCCTGCTGGCCGACCGAGACCAGGCCGCCGTAGCCCGCCAGCGCGTTCCACATGGCAGCGAGGATGATGAGGACGAACAGCGTCGTCAGCTTTGCCGTCACCTCGGGTGTGAACACGAAGGGCGCGAACGCCAGGGCGAGCAGCACGGCGGCCAGAACGCCGGACGCCGTGCGGGAGACGGGAGTCCACCGGTGGATGGTGACCGTCGTGGTGGGTGTCACCGGTGTTGTGGCGGTCATGTACGGCTCCTTCTCATGCCGAGCAGTCCCTGCGGACGGAAGGCCAGGACCGCGAGGAACACCGCGTGTCCGGCCACGATGGAGAAGCGCGGATCCGCCTGGGCGCCGACCGTCTGGGCGACGCCCAGGACCATGCCCCCGGCGAGCGTCCCCCACAGCGAACCGAGCCCGCCGATCACGACGACCTCGAAGGCGAACAGCAGCTGGGTGGGGCCCATGGACGGGCTGAACGACGAGCGCATCGCGAAGAACGCACCCGCCAGACCGGCGGTGGCGACGGCGATGGCGGCTGCCCAGGCGTACACCCGGCGGCTGTCGATCCCGACCAGCTCGGCGGTGTCCGCGTCGGCGGCCGTGGCCCGGATCGCCCGGCCGATGCCCGTACGCGCCAGCAGCAGCTGCAGCCCGCCGAGCAGTACCACCCCCACCACCACGGTCAGCACACCGAGGTACGGAATGCTCACCGAGGACCCGAGCTGGAGACCGGACGTGGCCAGTGAACCGACGTCCAGGGAACGGGAGTCGGCGCTGAAGATCTCCAGCAGTACGTTCTGCAGCACGATGGCGAGACCGAAGGTGGCCAGCATCGACGACATCTCGCCGGTGCGCAGCGCCTTGCTGAGGATGCCCCGCTGCAACGCCACGCCGACCGTTCCCATCACGGGCAGGACCAGCAGCAGCGCGAAGAACGGGTTGATGCCAACGGCGGCGGCCAGCGTCGCGACGAGGAACGCGCCGAGGACCGCGAGGTCGCCATGGCTCAGGTTGACGGTCCGCATGACGCCGAACATCAGGGAGAGGCCGCAGGCGAAGAGCGCGTAGACGCCACCGAGCATGACACCCTGCACGATCGCGTTGATCCAGTTCATGCCGGCTCCTCCTGCACAGGTGTGGCGGTCGCCGGTACAGGCGTGCCATGGCTCAGCCCGAAGTACGCCTCGACGACCTGGTCGCGGGTGACCTCGTCGGCGGGTTCGTCCAGGGCGACGCGGCCTTCGAGCATGCACAGCACGCGGCGGGACACCCCCAGTGCGCGGCCGAGGTCCTGTTCCACCAGCAGCACCGTCGTACCGCCGGAGAGAATCGTGCCGAGCGAGTCGTAGAGGGTGTCGACCACGATGGGTGCCAGGCCGAGGGACACCTCGTCGAGCAGCAACAGCCGGGGGTTGGTCATCAGCGCCCTTCCGATGGCCACGGCCTGCTGCTCGCCGCCCGAGAGGTTGCCGGCACGCCGCTTCAACAGCCCGTCGAGCAAGGGGAAGGCGGCCACGACGGACGTCAGGTCCCACGGCCCCGGTCGCCGTACCCGGGAGGCGACCAGCAGGTTCTCCGCCACGGTGAGGTCGGCGAAGAGCCGCCGCCCCTCCGGGACCAGGGCGATCCCGGCCGCGACGCGGTCGTGGGCCGGCCGGGCCGTCACGTCCACACCGTCCAGGCCGATACAGCCCTCGGCCGGCCTGTGTGCTCCGGCGATTGCCCGCATGAGGGTGGACTTGCCGGCGCCGTTGGCGCCGACCACGGCCACGACCTCGCCCTCGTCCACGGCGAAGGAGACATCGCGGACCGCGCGCAGCAGTCCGTGCCGTACTTCCAGGTTCTCCACCGACAGCAGACTCATGCCGCGCTCCCGAGGTAGGCCTCGACGACCCGGGGGTCGGACATGACCGCGGCCGGTTCGCCCTCGGCCAGGACCCGGCCCTGTGCGAGGCAGACCAGCCGGTCGATCACCCTCAGCAGCGCGTGCAGGACGTGCTCGATCCAGACGATGGCGATGCCGTCGGCGCGCAACTGCCCGATGGTGACAATCAGTTCGTCCGTCTCGGCGTCCGTGAGACCGCCGGCGATCTCGTCGAGCAGCAGCACCTGCGGATCGGTGGCCAGCGCCCGCGCCATCTCCAGCCGCTTGCGCTCCAGCAGCGTGAGCGCCGCGGCCGGCCGGTTGGCCTGCGCGAGCATGCCGCAGCGTTCGAGGACGCCGAGCGCGTGCTGCTGTGCCGCCCGGCGCCGGTGCGAGCCACCCTGCACCGACGCGACCAGCACGTTCTCGTACGTCGTCATGCCGGAGAAGGGGCGCGGCACCTGGTGGGAGCGGCCGATGCCACTGCGGCAACGACGGTCCACCTTCCAGCGGGTCACGTCCTGGCCCTGGAAGGTGACGCTGCCCTCGGAGGGCGCCTGGGCGCCGGAGAGGATGTCGAGCAGAGTCGTCTTCCCGGCACCGTTCGGGCCGACGATGCCCAGGGCCTCGCCGGGGGCGAGGGTGAGGTCGACGCCTTCGAGGACGACCAGACTGCCGAACCGGCGGTGGATGCCGTGCGCCGAGAGGACGGGCGGGGCCTGACCGACCGGCCCCGCCGTCTCCGTCTCCGCGGTCACCGGCTCAGCGGAGGGGTTCAAGTTCGCCTCCGAGCGGGATGTCACGGAAGGCGCCGTTGTCGACGATGACCGGCTCGACGGCGAACTTGCCGCCGCCCGTGGCCTTGCGCCACTGCGCCATGACCAGGGGTTCCGTGGACACGTTCTTCACCGGGCCGGACGTGAAGTCGAGCGGTCCGGCGACCGTGGTGAGTCTGGCCTTGCCGAGGGCGGCCGCGAGTTCCGCCCGGTCCTTGGGGTCGGAGGTCGCCTTCAGCGCATGGACCGCGACCTCGAAGAGAGCCATGTTGGACCCGATGACCTGGTTCCACTGTTTGCCCGTCGACTTCTCGTAGTCGTCGGCCAGTTGCTGGGCGGTCTGGTCGGTGAGGGTGGAGGAGTACGGGAACTTGGGCGACCACCAGAAGCCGGCGGTGAGCCCGTGTCCGAGTGAGCCGAGCGCCTCGATCTGGGAGGGCAGGAGGCCGGTCTTGGCGATGCTCGCGATCCGCGGCCGGTATCCCTGCTGCCTGGCCTGCTTCCAGAACGTGGCGAAGTCGGGCGGCAGCGGGAAGGTGTTGAAGATCTCCGCGTCCGCCTTCTTGAACGCCGCGATCTGCGCCGAGTAGTCGTTCGTCCCGTCCTCGTACGCCCCCGGGTCGACGATCCTGAAGCCGCTCTTCTTCAGTTCCGGCCCGAGCCCCTGCCGGATCGCCTTGCCGTCGGGGTCGTTGGGCCACATGACACCGACCCGTCTGTTGGTCTCCACTCCCCCCTTCGTCCACAAGGAGGTGTACGCGGCATGCAGTTCGGCGACGCCCAGGAAGAAGTGGTACGTGTACGTGAAGGGCTTCTCCGGGGTGGCACCGCGGCCGAAGTACCAGGCCTCCCACGGAACGGCGGTCGACAGGCAGGGAATCTTGGCCGCTTCGCACGCGTCGGCGACGGGATTGACCGTCTCCGGTGTGGAGGTGACGAGCATCAGATCGATCTTCTCGCTGTTGATCAGATCGGTCGCGACCTGCCCGGCGGTCTGCGGATTCGACTGACTGTCGCGGTCGACGATCTCGACCGAGTACTTCTTGCCGCCGATCTTCAGCCCGCTCTTGAAGGCCGCGCGCAGCTTCTTCAGCAGGAACGCGTTCGGCTCGCCGAAGCCGGCGGCCGGGCCCGTACTGGGCGAGACATAGCCGATCCGGAGCACCGCGTCGGTCTGCGCCGAGGTCTCCTTGATGCCGCCGCAGGCGGTCAGCAGACCGCCTGTCGTCAGCAGACCGGCGGCGCCGACAGCCCCTCGAATAACAGACCTTCGGGACATATTGCCGTTCGCGGGTGTGTTCATGGGTGCGCTCATGAATGCCTCCGGGCACGTCGAAAGAGCGGAACTGAGGGTGGTGGAGCATGCGAGCAGGCCGGCAGCGGGCGGCTGGGGCAGCCGGGGGACGCCGGAGCCGGCGGCGGAGAAGCGGGGGCGGGTTCCTTCGCATCCCGGTAGGGCCGGGCTTCATGCCCGATATCAGGAACCCTGATGATGGCCACGATGATGCACACGCCGGAGCCGGATGACAAGAGGATTGCCAATACGTGGCGAACACACTCTTCTCGCACCACCCACGCGGCACCTCAACAGCAAGGAATCACCGCCACAGCCTTGACGGCACCCGCCGGACAGGCGTAATCATTTCTCAGGATTCCTGACAATCCAGCGGGGCGGGCCGCTCTCGACACATGCCTCGGCCCCGCCGTTCCGCGCCCCCCAAAAAGGGGGCAAAACATCATACGGGTTGAAGGAGTGGTGAATAGCCCATCATCCTTGGCGCCATGAGTCTCGCCTCCACCTCGTTCAACGTGCCCGCTACGGCCGACTACGCCCATGACTGGGCCTTGGTCGACGTGGAAACCTCGGGACTCATGGCCCGGCGGGACCGCGTGCTGTCGGTCGCGGTGGTGACGATCGGTCAGGACGGCGAGCAGACAGGGGAGTTCTCGACGCTGCTCAATCCCGGGTGCGACCCGGGGCCGGTGGAAGTGCACGGGCTGACCACCGAGCGGCTGCGGGGTGCGCCGACCTTCGACCAGGTCGCCGGCCGGATCGGGGCGATGCTCCAGGACCGGGTCCTTGTCGCCCACAACGCCCAGTTCGACTACGACTTCCTGGCCCACGAGTTCGCCCGCGCCCGAATGTGGCTGCCGGTGTCGCAGCGGCTGTGCACTCTGGCACTGAACCGTCAAGTGGATCCGCCTACGGACAACATGAAGCTGGGCACCCTCGCCGCTCACTACGGCGTTCCCCAGCAGCACGCGCACGACGCGCTGGACGACACCCGGGTGCTGGCCGGCATCCTGCGGGCGTCGCTGCGCGAGGCGGCTCGGCTCGATCTGCCGTTACCCCTTGTGACCTGCCCGCCGCGGGCAGAGTCCCGGTTCACGCCTCAGCCGCCCAAGACTCCGTGCGCCTACCGCAACCCTGGACGCCTGACTCCTGGCGGTCCGCTCCGCCAGGGCATGAAGATCGCGATCACCGGTGAAACCGCCCACGCCCGGGCCGAGTTGGTCGGGCGTGCGGTCGCCGCCGGACTGAACATGATGGCCTCCGTGAGCCGACACACCAGCGTGCTGGTCACCAACGAGCCGACGTCCGCTTCGGCGAAGGCCCGACGAGCGGAATCCGAGGGCGTGCCCGTCATCGACGAGCACACGTTCCTTCAACTACTGGCCGACGTACGAACCGGGACAGCGCATGAGGCGACGGCGGCCGTTTCCGCCGGGATCGCCCCGGTGGCGGCGACGGTACGGGAGCGGGCCACCGAGCCCGAATCCACCACAGTGCCTGACCCGGATATGCCGGTCCCGGATGTGTCGGTCCCGGACCTGTGTGTCCCGGATGCGCCTGTCCTGCCACCGCCCTCCCCCGGTGTGTCCGTCCCCGCGCCACGCCAAGTCGGCGATTCCGCCCACACCTTGGGCACGCCACTGACCGGCCACCGGGTACTGGTGCTCGGTGGTGTCCATGCCGATGCCGTTGCGGCCCGTACCCGAGTCGTCGAGCTGGGCGGATCCGCGGCCATCAACCTGTCGGCCAGCGTCACCGAAGTCGTCCTTCTCACTGGTGGCCCACAGGACCGCCGTATGAACCGCGTCCTCGCGCTCGAACTCCCCGTGCACGACGCTCATTGGCTCATCGCACCGACAGCCGCCGGCCGGGTGACGGCTACCGTCCGGGCACGGGAACCGAAGGTGATGCCCAGAGGAGGCGTCATCGACCTGCCCATGCCACACGGCACAGCCTCACCCGAGTGGTACGTCACGGCCAGCTGGGCTCCGCAGACCGGCTGCGAGATCGACGTCGTCGCGTTCCTCCTCGACGAGGACGAACAGGTCACCTCCGACGAGGAGTTCACCTTCTACGGCGCTCCGGAAAGCCCCGCCGGTACCGTGCGGCTCCTTACCGGCGGCCCCGCCGAACAGACCATCGCCGTCGACCTCGCGTCTCTGCCGCCCGCAACCCGCAAGGTCGTCGTCGCCGCGGCCATCGACGGCGCCACCACCTTCGGAACGGTCGGCGCGGTCCAGATCGGCGCGGCACCCGGCAGCAGCGGAGCACCCATCGCCCGGGCAACCCTGGACGCCGCCACCACCGAACGCACCATGCTCCTCGCGGAGATCTACCGCAGAGGTCCACTCTGGCGCCTGCGCACCGTCGGCCAGGGCTACGACCAGGGTCTCGACTCCCTCGCACGCGGATACGGGGTCGACATCTCCGACTGAATCACCGTGCCGGAGACGAACTGCCGCTCCGGGTCCCCGACTTGTCCTGGGTGGGTCAGAGTGCGGCGGCGGCGGTGTGGAGGTTCTTGGCGGCGAGGGCGAGGCCTTCGGTCTGGGAGTAGGCGGCGTCTTCGTGTTCGATGTTGACGGCCATGTCGGGGTTGATGTCGGCTAGGGCGCGCAGGAATTCGGTCCAGTAGGGGATGTCGTTGCCGTTGCCGACGGCGACGAACTTCCAGGCCGGGTTCTGGGGCCAGGAGTTGCACCA
>NZ_JBIRTJ010000019.1:0-279678 GCF_044334695.1 Streptomyces sp. NPDC020747
CGGTTGCTGGCAGGAAACGGACGTCACGTTGGGGCGCACCCCCGCTGAACGCAGGCCGCCTACGCGCGCCGACCCCTTGGAATCGATCATCTAGGCGTTCGTGCGTGTGCCGGTGGCCGGCTCCACTCGTTCCATCGGCAGGTGGTTGACCAGCAGCACGACCCCGCTCAGCAGAAAGACCCGCATGGCCGCGTCGAGCCCGTTCCAGTCCTGCGACTGCCACATCGAGAACCACTCGCCGCCGATGGCGATGAACCCCGCGCCGAAGAGCAGCATCAGCATCAGCAGCCCGATGGTGGAGGTCCGCCGCGCCCGCGGGTGGTCGTCGCGGAACCACTGGAACGTGCCCAGGATCAGGACGAGCGCGGCGATCGTCTCCCACACGATGATCGCTGTGTACGCGGCGTCCTGGAGCCCCTTGGACTCGACGGCCCGCCACATCAGGTCGTCGTCCTTGAAGGTGGTGTCCATGGACAGGACGTGCTGGACGAACTGCTGGTTGGTGCCGAAGTCGGTGATGTTCCCGAACGCCACGAGCGTGATGTAGAGCGCGACCGTGCCGGTGAGCAGGGTCGCGGTGAGCGGAAGCGCGCGTGCTGCGGCCATTCCTCAAGTCCCCTTTCGCGTAGGTGTGTTGGTCAACCGCGAGAGACCTGGGTGTATGCCGCGCACGGCCGGTGGATCACCGCAGCCGGTCGACGTACCGGTCCGTCCCCGGCACCGTCGGGATGAAAGGTGCCATCAACTCGACTCTGCCCAGGCCGGTTTCGGCCACGGGGGCGTCCAGTCCCGTGAAGTACGGGTCCCAGCACTCCCGCGGATCCGCCTCCAGGAACCACAGCAGCGTCAGCCGGGTGTCGACGCCCTCGACCTGCTTCACGTACGTTATGCGGTCGCCGGGGAGCGGGGTCGGGCGGAAGACCGTGACCATGGCGGCGGGGGAGCCCGCGAGGCGTTTGGGGAGGTGGCGGGAGCGCAGCCATTCCAGCAACTCGGCCCGCTGGGCGGGTGATTCGGCGTCGATGACCTCCACCACCAGGCCCGCGTACGGATGGTCGAGGGCGTGGAAGTCGCGCGGTCCGGCGGCCCCGTCCCGGTACACCGTCGCCTCGTGGTCCTGGAACGCGGTGAAGACGTGCGTGCGGTCCTGGTAGACCCGGCCGTCCCGGTTCAGCCGTTTGTTGATGCCGACGGTCCACTTCATGTGGTCGTCGTAGCGGCCGTCGGTGACCCAGTACGTCGAGATGTAGCAGCCGGCGGTGACCGGCTGGGCGACCGCCGACTTCTCGGGATAGCGCAGGAGTTGGAGATCACGGGTCGCGACCCAGCGCCGGCCCGCGTACATCCACGGCATCGCCATCGCGCCTGCGTAGTAGTGGTCGTCCTCATACCATCTGTGGTAGGCGCGTTCGCACCCCGGGTGAGGTTCGACCATCGTGATCAGTGCATGCCCAACCGCCACGCCGTAGGGCCCGACTGACGCCAGTTTGCCGTACAGATCCGGATAGGTCTCTTCGCGTTCGGCGTCTCGCATGCGCGCTCCCAACCTCTCCTGAAGATCCCTCAAAGCCGTTCCTGACGATACGTCAGATGTCGAGTGGCGGGAATGGGTGTGCGATAAGTAGCCCAAGTGGGTGATCTGTGATCAATGCACCGAAACGCACCTTGGAAGTAACTGCGTTCAGGGGTGCATCGCACCACTTCGGGAGGGCACATGACCATGTTCAGCGCTGCAGCGACGGAAGGCGCCGCTGTCGCGTCGTGGGATGGAGTGACGATCCCGGAGCGTGTACGCAACCGGACTTCGGTCGCGCTCGCGGTCGGCGACGACGTGCGCGCCCACATTCCACAGCGGCCAGGCTGCTATCTGCGTACCTCTCGTGACCGCCAAGGTGACGAGAAGGGTCTCGACCTTCAATTCGACGACGCAGAGGCGAAGCGCATCGCCCTGGGCTGGGCGCCCTTTGTCGAAAGCTACCGGGAGAACGACACCAGCGCCTTCAGGAAGAAGCGGACGGTGCGGGCGGACGGTTCGGCCGACTGGGTCGTTGTTCGCCCCGAGTTCAGACGAATGCTCGGGGACTTCCTGGCGGGGCGGATCGACGGGATCATCTTCTACGACACCGATCGGCTGGCCCGCCGGCCAAGGGATCTTGAGGATCTGATCGACGTCATCGAGTACGCGAAGCGCCCCGCCGTGGGTGTCATGGGCGACCTCAATCTCATCTCCGATGCGGACAGGCACATGGCGCGGATGCTCTGCATCATGGCGCTCAAATCGTCGCAGGACACATCGCGACGCGTCGCGCGAAACCATCTGGCGGACGCGGCGGCGGGGGAACTCACCGGCAGGACACCGTACGCGTGGAATCCGGACGGCACTCTCCGGCCCGACCGCGCACGTGTGGCCCGGCGCATCTACGAGCGGTTCGCCGAGGGCGCTTCCATTACGGGTATCGCCCGTGAACTCAACGGCGACAATATTCCCTCACCGCGAGGCGGGAAGTGGGCTCAGCCGACTGTGAAGGCGATCCTGACCAACCCCCGGTACTGCGGGTTCGTTTCGTACGAGGGTAAGCATCGCACCGAGTATCAGCGTCAGCGGGATGGCTGGGGGCGCGTGCTCGTCGGCCAGGACGGCCTGCCTGTAGTCGGCAAATGGGATCCGGTCGTTCCCAGGAGGCTCTGGGCGGACACACAGCTCGAACTGGACCACCGCAGGGTGCTCAGCGCGGAGAAGGGGATCCTCCGTAACCATGAGGGTGTCAACCATCGCAAATACCTGTTCACGGGGTACCTCCGGTGCGGGGTCTGCAAGGCTCCGATGAGCGCCAAATGGGTCGCACGGCGTGGGCACGTCATCTACTACTGCCCAGGCCGAGCCCGTAACGCGTGCGGCAAGGTCAGTCGCCGCGCGGAACCGGTGGATCAGCACCTGGAGAATCTGGTCGCAGAGTGGGCGCGTGGGCGGGCGACGTCCAACCTCGTCGCCAGTGCCGCAGCCCCGGAAGAGTTGCGTGACACCCAAACCCGGATCTCGGCCATCGGCGCCCGCAAGCGCGCTCTCGTCACGGCATGGGCCACGGGGCACGAATCCGTCTCCGAGCTGCGCCCGGACGACTATTACCAGTCGCTCTCCGCCATGAACACCGAACTCGACCTTCTGGAGCGCAAAGCCGCCGAGCATGTGGCGGCCGCACGGACACCCAGGGCACGCGACTGCGCAGCCGAGTGGAGAAACGGCCGCTTTGATCAGCGCCGCGCACTCATCGGCGAGATCTTCACGGCCGTCTACGTCATGCCGTCAGGCAAGGGGCGGGCGCCGTTCAACCCGACTCACATCTGCCCCGTCTACACGCACTGAGGCACTCGGGTGCGCCGCTGGCCTTCTCCTCCGGACGGACCTACTCTGACGGACCGTCAGATCAACCGCCAGAGCCGGGAGGCCTGCAATGTCACTGCTCCAGGGCAAGACCGTCGTCGTCTCGGGGGTCGGGGCCGGGCTCGGTCACCAGGTCGCGGCCGCCGTCGTGCGGGACGGCGGGAACGCCGTGCTCGGCGCCCGCACCGAGGCCAATCTCGCCAAGGCCGCCGCCGAACTCGACCCGGACGGCGCGCACACGGCGTACCGGGCCACCGACATCACCGACGAGGGTCAGTGCGAGGCGCTCGCCGCGCTGGCGAAGGAGCGGTTCGGGCAGATCGACGCCGTCGTCCATGTGGCGGCCTGGGACAGCTACTTCGGCGGTCTGGAGGACGCCGACTTCGCCACCTGGCAGTCCGTCCTCGACGTGAACCTGCTCGGCACCCTGCGGATGACCCGCGCCTGTCTGCCCGCGCTGAAGGAGCGCGGCGGGTCCGTGGTCGTCATCGGCACGCAGTCGTCCGTCGCCGCACCCTCCCAGGTGCGGCAGGCGGCGTACGCGGCCTCGAAGGGCGCGCTGACCAGCGCGATGTACTCCATGGCCCGGGAGCTGGGCCCGCACCGGATCCGGGTGAACACCGTGCTGCCGGGCTGGATGTGGGGGCCGCCGGTGGAGGCGTACGTGAAGTTCACCGCGCACACCGAGAGCGTGCCGGAGGCCGAAGTACTGGAGCGGCTCACCTCGCGGATGGCGCTGCCGGAGCTGGCCACGGACTCGGACGTCGCGGACGCGGCGGCGTTCCTGGCGTCGGACCGGGCGCGCGCGATCACCGGACAGTCGTTGCTGGTCAACGCGGGGGAATTGATGCGGTAGCCCAATTCCGGCCTCGTTCATGGACATGAATCGAGGTCAGTGAGCAGAACTATTTTACCTCCTCTTGGCGGTACGGCCTGTTGTCGCAGTCATGTCATCGAACCCACGATGAGCGGGCGTCACACGACCCTGGGAGGGGGCATATGAACGGGCTCGACTGGGCCGTGCTCATCGGCTACTTCGGTGTGATGGTCGCGATCGGTGTCTGGTCCCACAAACGGGTCGACAACGTCAGCGACTTCTTCACGGCCGGCGGCAAGATGCCGTGGTGGCTGTCCGGCATCTCCCACCACATGTCCGGCTACAGCGCGGTGATGTTCACCGGTTACGCCGCCATCGCCTACACCTACGGCGTCACTTCCTACGTCACCTGGTCCTTCCCCATCGCCATCGGCATCGCGATCGGCGCGAAGCTGTTCGCGCCCCGGCTCAACCGGGTGCGCTCACGGCTGCACGTGGCCTCGCCGCTGGAGTACCTGAAGAACCGCTACGACCTGCCCACCCAGCAGGCGCTCGCCTGGTCCGGCGTGCTGCTGAAGATCGTGGACGTGGGCGCCAAGTGGGCCGCCATCGCGACCCTGTTGTCCGTCTTCACCGGTGTCTCGCTCAACATGGGCATCCTGATCACCGGCGCCGTCACGGCCGTCTACTGCACGGTCGGCGGGCTCTGGGCGGACGCGCTCACCGAACTGGGCCAGTTCGTCATCCAGTTCATCGCCGGCATCGCGATGCTCGTCGCGGTCATGGCCGAGCTCAACGGCTTCAGCACGCTGTGGAGCGTCTGGGACGAGCCCGCGCTCGACGGCCACACCAAGCCGCTGGCCGGCCCGTACATGATGGTCTTCCTGATCGCCTACCTCTTCATCAAGACCTTCGAGTACAACGGCGGCATGTGGAACCAGGCCCAGCGCTACATGGCCACGGACTCCGCGAAGTCCGCCACGCGGTCGGCCGCCCTGTCCGCCGCGCTGTGGCTG
Organism: Streptomyces sp. NPDC020747; assembly: GCF_044334695.1. Lineage (NCBI taxonomy): Bacteria > Bacillati > Actinomycetota > Actinomycetes > Kitasatosporales > Streptomycetaceae > Streptomyces > Streptomyces sp. NPDC020747. The sequence goes on from NZ_JBIRTJ010000019.1 coordinate 5,216, forward strand.
GTCTGGCCGCTCGTGCTGTTCTTCCCGATGTGGGTCGCGCCGCTGATCATCAAGACGGACGTGCCGGCCGACTCGTACGCGCTGATGGCCGAACAGCTGCTGCCGCACGGGCTGTTGGGGCTGGTCATCGTCGGGTTCTTCTCCCACACGATGGCGATGTGCTCGTCCGACGCCAACGCGATCGCGGCCGTCGTCACGCGCGACATCATGCCCGCCGTCTCGCGCAAGGTGCGCGAGTGGGACACCCGGATGGGGCTGCTGGCCGCGCGCTGGGCCACGCTGCTCTTCCTCGGCCTTTCGATGGCCATCGCGACGCAGGTCAACTCCGGCTTCTTCGACGACATCATCACCGTCGTCATCAAGTGGGTCGCCGGGCTCATGGGCCCGATCGCGATCCCGCTGATGCTGGGCCTGCTGCCCTGGTTCCGCAAGAGCGGTCCCACGGCCGCGCTGATCAGCTGGGGGCTCGGCCTGTTCACCTTCTGGCTGGTCAACTACCCGATCAGCTGGAACGTCGACGGCGGCGTACCCCTGCAGTACCAGGTGTCGATCCCGCTCGCGGTCTCCCTCGTCCTCTACGTCCTCATCGGGTACGTGAAGCCGGAGGACACCCCGGAACGCGACGCCCTCATCGCGAAGATCAACAACGACGACGACGGCCGGGGCTCGGCCGCCGCGGCGGTCCCGGCTCCCGCGGGGGCGGCGGACGGAGCGGTCGGCACACCGGTCAAGGACTGACCGGCTCGTCCGTACGACTGCGAGGGTGGCCGCTTCCTGGCGAGCGGCCACCCTACGCGTCCGCCGGGGCCTGTGGTCAGCCCGCCGGGACCGGGGCGGCGCCCGCCAGGGCCGCGTAGCCGCGCGGGTAGCGGGCCAGCCAGCCCGGTGAGGAGCCCGCCGGACCGTGCAGGGCCGGGCCCTGGGTCATCTCCATCGCGAAGTCGTCCGCGAGGACGAGCATGGTGGGGCGGCCCTCCAGCTCGGCCAGCCAGGACGGCGGCAGGGCCGTCTCGCCGTGGAGCGCGCCGAGCAGGGCGCCCGTGAGCGCGCCGGCGGCCGCCGAGTCGCCGCCGTGGTTCACCGAGAGGCAGAGCCCGTGCCGGGTGTCCTCGCCCACCAGGGCGCAGTAGACGGCCACCGAGAGCAGCCCCTCCGCCGTACCGCCCCCGGCCAGGTCCTCGACCCGGGCCGGAGTGGGCATGCCCTGCCGTACGGCCCCCAGCGCCTGCTGCAGCGCGTCCGAGACGGGCTGGTGCCCGGGGCGCGCGGCCAGCAGCTGCAGCGCCCGCTGGACGGCCGCGTCGAGGCTCTCCCCACGCGCCAGACCGTGCACCACCACGGCGTACGCCCCCGCCGACAGGTAGGCCGTCGGATGCCCGTGGGTCTGTGCCGCGCACTCCACCGCGAGCTGCATCACCAGCTGCGGCTCCCAGCCGACGAGCAGCCCGAAGGGCGCGGAGCGGACCGCCGCCTCGGGGCCCTGTTCCTCGGGGTTCTTGGGGGCGTCCAGCGTTCCCATCATCTCGTCGCCGAGCCCCACCAGACAGGCGCGCGCGGGCTCACGCCGGGCGTACAGCCACTCCTCGCGGGCCAGCCAGCCGTCCTCCTTGCGCCGCTCGTCGGGACCCCAGTCGCGCTGTGTGGAGGCCCACCGCAGATATGCCCGGTGCAGGTCCGTCGGCGGATGCCAGGCTCCCGTGTCCCGGCGCACCTGGGCCCGTATCAACCCGTCCATGGAGAACAGCGTCAGCTGGGTGAGGTGGGAGACGGCCCCGCGTCTGCCGTGCCCGAAGGCGAGATCGGCGAGCCCCTGAGCCCCGTGCGCCTCGCGGATCCCCTCCATCGGGAGATGGGCGACGGGCGAGCCCAGCGCGTCCCCGACGGCCGCGCCGAGGAGCGTGCCACGCACCCGGCTGCGGAAGTCCTGCTGTTCGGCACGGCCCCAGACGGCACCGGCTGTCGCACCCACCGAGGCCTCCTACAGATCCCGATCCGATCCCGTGCCGATTCTGTCGGTACGGCCGACAGCTCAGCACTGTAATCGAACAGGAACCGTCGGTTGAAGGTCGGAGCGGATTGCGAACAGTCAGGAGGGTTGATCACATCCGGAGGTCCTGAAAAAGGTTCTGAAAGACGGGAGATCCGGAAATGGCCGAGCCCCCTCGGCCAGGACGGCGGGCCGGTCGAGAGGGCTCTTTCGTGGTGCTTGTGCAGTTGTCGATGCAGTTGTTCGGAGCAGTTGTTGATCTCGTTGTCGATGCTCTTGCCGCGTTGGTGCTCGTGCTGCGCGAGGCATCCTGTGGTGCGGTCAGACGGTGCCCCGGCTCACCTCGGACACGAAGGCGTTCCACGAGCCGGCCGCGAAGGCCAGCGTCGGGCCCTCGTGGACCTTGGAGTCGCGGACGGCCAGCGCCGTCAGGACGGGGGACTTGACCTCGACGCACGCGCCGTTGCCCTGGGAGTACGAGGACTTCGTCCACGTATCCGTGGCGCCTTGCTTGATTGCCATTTTCGCTCCGGTAGCCAGTTGCTGAGTTGCTGTCACCGCGCTGCGGGTTCGTTCCGGAACCCACGGTTCGGATTGCGCCAAGGTTGTTGCTCCTTGGCGTGATCGACGCTACTCGCCAACATCGGCGTACGAAGCGACTATTCACCCGTCTGGGTGGCATATACCAGCGGAGTCTTCCGTTGAGATACCGCGAGGGTGTATTCTCCGGCGCCCTCTCGCCGGGGACGGTGGAAACCGGCCCAACACCGCCCTGCGCGCCGCCCGGTGACGCCCCGTCCCACCGGCACCGCCCGCCTCAGGACATCGCCACGGTGGCGTAGTCCTTGGCGACGTCCGCGATGAACTCCCGGGACTGGTCCGCGTTGAGGGCCTGCGCCCGCAGATGCTCGTACATGACGCTGTACTTCTGGACGTCGTTCGCCTTCTCCAGGTACAGGTCGCTGGTGACGCCCTCGATGTAGACCACGCTGGAGTCGGCCGCGTCCGGGAACTCCAGGATCGCGTACTGCCCGCTGACCCCGGGATGGGCGCCCATGGTGAACGGAATGACCTGGACCGTCACATGCGGCACGTGGGACATCTCGACGAGATGCTCCAACTGCTCGATCATCACCTGCTTGTTGCCGACGGTCCGGCGCAGCGCGGCCTCGTCGAGCACGGCCCACAGCCGCAGCGGGTTCTCCGGGTCGGAGATACGTTCCTGTCGCCGCAGCCGTACCTGCACACGCTTCTCGATGTCGCCCGGGGCCGCCTCCGGCAGCGCGCCCTGGATCAGCGACTCGGCGTACGGACGGGTCTGCAGCAGGCCCGGGACGACCAGCGGGTCGTACACGCGCAGGCTCGCCGCGTCCGTCTCCAGGCCGATGTAGACGCTGTACGGGATGTCGCCGAAGGAGTGCCACCAGCCCTGCTGGCGCGAGTCCTTGGCCATCTGCATCAGCGAATCGACGATCCGGACGTCCTCGACCTCGTACACCCCGCACAGATCGCGGACGTCGCGCTGGCTGATGCTGCGCCGCCCGTTCTCCAGGCGGCTGATCTTCGACTGCGAGACAAGCAGCCGCTCGGCCACTTCTTCTGCCGTCATGCCCTTGAGCTCGCGGAGCCGGCGCAGCTCCTGGCCCAACCGGCGTCGCCTGACGGTGGGATTGACATTGGACGCCACGGGACGTGCACCTCCGGCTGCGTACTGTCTGTACTTTGCGTATCTGCTGTTGAGCAGATTGCCACCAAGGTGCTTGCTACCGCTGGGAAACAGCGGATATGCCGTGCGTACGCGCCACTTGTCGCCACCTCGCGCCACCTTGCGTGGAAGAGTGGTGAGAAGTGTGATGAGACGCGCGGTCGTACGCGGAGATACGTGACGTTGCGATACATGCGACTTGGCGGCACATGCGATGACATACCGACGCGCGGGGCGGCGGGCCGTGTCGTCGTCCGGACGTACGGCCCATCGCCCCGCGCGGCCCAGCGGCTCCCGAACCGGGTCTTGGGGACGTCGGTGCGGCGCTGACGTGGTCCTACGGGTACTACGTGTCCTACGCGTACTGCTGTGCCGCGGTCGTGCCGGCGGGTGCCGTGGGACTGCGGCTCAGTGAGCCACGGCACGCGCCATCGAACCGCGGCGCGGTTGCATCGGAACGCCCCTGGCGGGCTCCGGTGCGGGCCTGGCTCCGGGGGCGGCCTGACGGCCGGCCGGTGCCGGGCTGCGGCGTGGCTGAGCGGCCACACCGTTCTGGACGTCCATCACGGCGTGCGCCACGAGGCCGCCCATGGGGTCGTGCCTGATCAGGTCCCGGAGGCGGGAGCGAGACGAACGCCCTTCGTTCCCCGGGTAGAGGTGCTTGCCCAGGCCGACGGCGTGCGCCAGCGCGGCCAGCGCGGCGGTCCGCGGGTCCGGCGGGACGCCGGTGCGGATCGCGCTGTCCAGCCGGGCCCTGATCTCCCGGCTGATCTCCGTGTCCGTCGCCTGATAGCGAGTCGTCGGAAGTACCCCGCACATCTGTCCCGCCACGGCATGCACCATGCCGCACCGCTCCAGATGCGAGAGATATGTCTGGCGCAGCCCCAGGCGGGGCCCGCCGATCCAGTTCACAGCGCGTACTGGAGCACCCCGCCTGCGGAGTAGTTCCAGCGCACAGTCCAAGGTCGGATCTCCGGTCGGCCGTGGTGCCACCACGGCGATACGATCCCCGTCTGGGGCTATCCGTCCGGCCAGCGCCAGCTCCACTAGCTGCGCTCCGGCCAGACCTAGGTCGAGCGACTGCGGCTGTGCGGTGGTACCCGTGGTCGGGTCCAGCGCCAGCAACAGAAGCTCCTCCGGAAGTGTTCTGCGGCTCCTGCCCATCCATGCCTCCCCGCGTGGATGAATGACAGGGTGACCCCTCTCACATTGGTCTGTCGAGAGTGCGTGACCGGAATGTAGTGGAACCGATAGGTATGTCGTTCTCGTCTACCACTGGGGTTAAGCCCGCACACAGGACACTGGGACATGCTTCGGACACGGGATGTCCGGGCGTATGTGCATGGCTTGGCGGGTTCATGGTTCGGTTGGCGGCACTGAGTTGTGGCGCATGGAGGAGGCACCGGTGGCGGGCGAGTCCCCCGACAGGTCGAAGCAGCACGAGTCGTCGGCAGAACCGACGTCGGGGAGCAGGGCTCCGGTTCCGGATCCACGGCTGGCGGTCGCCAGGGAGGCCGTGACGGCGGCTGCCCGGGTGGACACGGCCACGGCTGTGTTCTCGACGAAGCGCTCCGCGGGTCCGGCGGGGTCGGAGGTGTCGGAGGGGTCCGTCGCCGGGAGTTCTCAGGGGAGTGACGGTTCTGCGGACCCGGAGTCCGCCGGGAAGGGCCCCGCCAAGGGCACCCAGGGCGGTGACGCGCGACTGCGGGACGTGGTGGCCGCGTGGGTCGCGACGGCGGACGACGAGGCGCCTGAGGGCGCCTCTGACGCCGACGCCTCCGACGACGCGGGTTCCGGTGCCGCCGAGAGCGCCGACGGTCCGGAACCGGACACGTCGGGTTCGGCCGGTTCGGCCGGGGGCGACGCGGAGGATCCGGACGCCGCCGAGGGGGCCGCCGGTGGCGGTGCCGGCACCGGTGACTCGGATGGCGAGGGTGAGTCCGGGGCGAAGGGCGGGTCGGCGGAGACCGAGTCCGCCGCCGGGACCGACGAAGACGCCGAGCCGGAGGGTGCCGCTGACGCGGAGACCCCGGCCGGGGACGCCGCCTCCGCCGCCGAGACCGACGACGCGGAGCCCGCTGGTGGCGCCGACGCGGACGCCGGGCGGGAGCCCGAGGACGAGTCGCGGAGCGAGATGACGGACGGGGCGACCGACGAGGCGACCGACGGGGCGAAGGACCGGCCGGAGGCCGAGCCGGTGGCCGGCGCCGACGCGAAGGCGGACGCGGCGCCCGAGGAGGTCGGGTCCGACGAGCCCGACGCGTCCGCGGATGAAGGTTCCGCCGACGGTGAGAGCCTCACCGAGGCTGAGGCCCCCGGCGACGGCGACGCCGAGGCGAAGGCCGATGCCGTGCCCGAGGCCGGTGCTGCCTCCGGTGTGGGCGAGCCCGCCGACGAGGTCCCCGGTGACGCGAAGGCCGGCGGCGCGAAGGCCGACGCCGTGTCCGAGGCCGATGCTGTTGCCGACGCGGATGAACCCGCGGATGAAGCCCCGGGTGCGGGCGACGCCGGCGTTGACGTGAAGGCCGGTGCCGAGTCCGACGCGGTGGTCGCCGGTGACGGCGGGGTGGGCGCGGATGTGGACGCGGACTCCGATGGCGATCCCGATCCCAAGCCTCCCGTCGACCAGCCCACCGCCATCTTCAAGATGCCGGCGCGTGCCGTGGATCAGCCCACCACCATGCTCAAGTGGGGCGGCGCCAAGCCGGGTGCCGAGACCGATGAGAAGCCCAAGCCCGGGGCGGACGCCGAGCCGGACGCCGGCGCGGACAAGGGCACGGCAACCGACCCCGGCAAGGGTGCCGAGCCGGACAAGGCTGACGAGTCCGGCAAGGGTGCCGATCGGGCTGCCGAGGGGAAGCCCGCTCCGGCCTGGGCCGCCAAGTCCTCCGGGGTCTCCGCCGAGTCGGCGTCCGAGCGCACCAGCAAATTCGTAGCCCTCAAGCCGCTCGACGAGCCGGCACCGCTGAAGGGGCGGCCGGTCGCGTCGCCGTCGGTTCCGCCGGCTGCCGAGACGGCCGCGATCCCGCAGGTCGGTCCCGAGCGGACGGCCCAGCAACCCCTGCCGCCGAAGCCCCCGTTGGACCTGCTGGCGGAGCTGACGAACACGCCGCCGCCCCGGCAGACCCCGGTGCGGACCGTCGTGCGGCGGGTCAAGATCTGGACGCCGCTGCTGCTGCTGCTGGTCGTGGTGTTTGCAGTCGTACAGGCCGTACGCCCGCTGCCCACCCCCACGCTCGCGCTGACGGCCGACGAGTCGTACGCCTTCGAGGGGAACAAGGTCTCCCTCCCGTGGCCCGACGAGGGCCAGGGCTGGATGGACGTGAACGGCATCGGCACGGTCGACAGGTTCGGTGAGCAGAAGCCGGTCGCCATCGGCTCGGTCGCCAAGGCCATGACGGCGTACGTGATCCTCAAGGACCACCCGCTGAAGCCCGGCGAGGACGGCGTGAAGATCCCCGTCGACGCGAAGGCGGAGACGGAGGGCGGCTACGACGTGAACAACGAGTCGACGCTCAACACCGTCAAGGAGGGTGACGTCCTCACGGAGAAGGACGCCCTCGCGGCCATCATGATCCCCTCCGCGAACAACATCGCGCGGCTGCTGGCCCGTTGGGACACGGGCGGTTCCGAGGAGGAGTTCGTCGGCAAGATGAACGCCGCCGCCAAGGACCTCGGGATGACCGACACGACGTACACCGATCCCTCGGGCCTGAAGGAGACCACCGTCTCCACCGCCGAGGACCAGGTGAAGCTCGGCAACCAACTGGTGCGTATCCAGGCGCTGGTGGACATCACCAAGCTGCCGACCTGGGTGGACCCGTCCGGCAAGAAGTGGGACAACTACAACCGCCTCGTGCCGTACAACAACGCCATCGGCATCAAGACCGGCTCCACCACCAAGGCCGGCGGCAACCTGCTGTTCGCCGCCACCCAGGAGGTCGGCGGCGAGAACGTCATCGTCGTCGGCGCGGTCCTCGGCCAGCACAAGCCGCCGATCATCGACACGGTCAACGCGGTCAGCAAGGACGCGATGATCGCCGCCCAGGAGGCGCTGACCTCGCGGAAGATCCTGAAGAAGGGTGACGTCGTGGGGTACGTGGACGACGGGCTCGGCGGTCACACGCCGGTCGTCGCCACGAAGGACGTCTCCGCGGTGGGCTGGGCCGGACAGACCGTCAAGCTGAAGCTGGGCGAGGACGGCACGGTCATCCCGCACGAGGCGAAGGCGGGAACCAAGGTCGGCTCCCTGAGCGTCGGTGACGGCACGAGCGGCAACGCGGTCGAGGTGCCGGTCGCCCTCCAGTCGGACCTCGTCGAACCGGGCTACGGCCCCAAGCTCACCCGGGTGAGCTGACGGGGACGTACGCGACCGCGGCGGCTTGGGGGCGCGACGCTCCCAAGCCGCACCGAAACGGTCGTAGGCCGCCGACGGAGTACCGCCCCGGCGCTCCGGGCCGGGGTGCGTGCTAGCGTCGCGAGAAGGGCAAGGTCGCCCGCCGCGGGGCCCGGCCGAGCAACGAGACAACGGGACACGGGAGTGCCTTCACGTGGCGACAGCGGAGCCGACGCACGCCGACGACGCCGAGCCGGGCCAAGGAGCCGGGCAGCGAATAAGGCTGCGTACGCGGGACGTTGAACGCCCCGGGCCGGCCGACGCCTCCGAGCCGCCCGAGAACCCCGAGGGTCCTGAGGGTCCGGAGAGCCCCGAGAACGACACGGACTCCGGGGGCGGCGAGCATCGCGCGGACCCCGACGGCGTTCACGAGACCACTCGTCTCCACCGCTTCCTCCGGCACCCCGCGATCCTCGCCACCGCACTCTCCGGCATCCTCCACGTCATCTGGTTCTTCACGTTCGCGAACAGCGGGGGCGACCTCGCGGCGCAGGACGCGTGGGCCGAGTTCGTCGGGCGGAACCCGGGTTCGGCGTACAACCTGGCCTGGTACGGCGGGATGCACCCGGTGTCGTACAGCGTGGTGTCGCCGTATCTGATGGCCGTGCTCGGCGTGCGGACGACGCTGATGATCGCGGGGACGATCTCCGCAGGGCTGCTCACACTGATCCTGATGCGCACCAGGACCGTACGGAACCCGGTGTGGCCGTCCCTCGCCGGAGTGTTCGCGCTGCTGTGCAACGCGATCTCGGGACGGGTGACCTTCGGCCTCGGCATGGTCTTCGCGCTCGGCGCGACCGCCGTCGTCTTCTGTTGGCCGTACCGCTGGCGCTACAAACGCTGGGCCAAGGCCCTGTGCGCCGCCCCTCTCGCCGCGCTCGCGACCGCCGCGTCACCCGTGGCCGGGCTCTTCGTGGGCTTCGTCGCGGTGGCGCTGTTCCTGCAGAAGCGCCGCCCGGGCGCGTACGCGCTGGGCCTCGCGCCCGCCGCCGTCGTGGGCGTCTCCGCCTGGCTGTTCCCCTTCTCCGGTACGCAGCCGATGCTGTTCGCCTCGGTCCTGCTGCCGTTCACGTACTCGGTGTTCGTCTTCCTCCTCGTCCCCAAGGAGTGGAAGACGGTCCGGATCACGGCGGCGGTGTACGGCCTCTCCGTCCTCCTCGTCTGGCTGATCAGCTCGCAGATCGGCTCCAACATCAGCCGCCTGCCCATGCTTCTGGCGGGGGTCGTGCTGATCGCCGCGCTGCCCTTCACGGTGCCGCGCTCGCGCAAGTGGTACACGATCGTCGTCGCCTTCGTGGGCATGAACGTCTGGGTCGGCTACAAGGCCGTGGACGACATCGTGCACACGACTCCCGCGGCCTCCTGGGCCCGCGAACTGGCCCCGCTGGTCAACCAGCTCCAGGTCGCCGGCGCCGAGAAGGGCCGCGTCGAGGTCGTACCGGCCCGTTCCCACCGGGAGGCGTCCGCCCTCGCCCCGTACGTCAACCTCGCCCGCGGCTGGAACCGTCAGGCGGACATGGAGCGCAATCCCCTCTTCTACGACGACACCCTCAACTCCGCGAACTACCACGAGTGGCTGCGGCGCTGGGCCGTCCACTTCGTCGTCGTCCCCAAGGGTGAGCCCGACGGTGACGGCGGTGAGCGGGAGCGGGAGCTCGTGCAGCGCGGGATGCCGTATCTGAAGCAGGTCTGGGGCGACGCCAACTGGCAGCTCTTCCAGGTCACCGACCCCACCCCGATGGCCGACCCGCCCGCCGTCGTCGACCGCGCCGAGCAGGGCGAGCTGACGATCGAGGTGAAGCGGGCGGGGCGGGTGCTCATCCGGATCCCCTACTCGCCGTGGCTCGGGCTCGTCGACGCGGAGGGCAAGAGCGTCAAGCCGCCGCGGGAGACCGAGGAGTCGAAGCGGCTGCGGGAGGACGACGAGGAGACGCCGAAGACGTACGAGAACGTCAACGGGTGCCTGATGGAGACGGAGGAGGACGTCAACGGGGACAGGTGGACCGAGCTGCTCGCTCCGCGGGCCGGTACGTATCGCTTGGCCGCGCCTTATCAACTGCCTCGGGGGACGGGGTGTCCTGAGGAGATGAGGGACGCCGTCCGAGGGAGTGGTGGGTAGCCCTTCCGCGCAGTGCCCCGCGCCCCTGAAAAGCCCCTACGGGGCTATCGGGAACGCCACGTCGCACACCTCGTCCTCCGGGCCCGCGTCGTCCCAGTCCGTGAAGTAGATCTCTCGGCAGGGGCCCGCGTAGGGGAGGTTCTGGTTGGTCAGCCAGGCTTCCACGGCCTCGTAGGCGGCGTGGATCTGGGGGTTGGCGACCTGGGCCTTGGTGATGCGGGTGTAGGCGATGCGGTGGGCGGGTTCGAGGCGGGCCGTCGTGTTCCAGGCGCGGGCGTGCCGGGCGGCCCAGCTGCGGGCGGCCTCCGGGTCGGCGACGGGGACGCAGGACTCGACCGGACCGTCGCTCTCCTGAGAGACCTCGGCGTGGTAGACGACGAACGGCACGCCCGTCGTGCCGCCGCACTCCTCCGCCGCCGCCTCCAGCCGGCCCAGTGACGCCGGGATCCAGACGGGCAGCTCCTCCACGAGGGTGTGCCGCTTCTCGGTGATGACCCACTGCTCCGGTACGTCCACGGTGTGGACCTCGAATGTCGCGTACAACTCGGAACTCCTTCCGGAAAGCCGTCCACGGAGGTAGTGCGCGAGTGTCCGCTGCCCGGCGAGGCGTTCCTCGACGTCCGCCCAGTAGGCGCTCACGAGGTCCGCGGCCGCCTGCCCGTCGGTCTCCTGGCGCTCCACGACCTCGGCGATCCGGGCGAGCGGCATGTCGAGTCCGCGCAGCAGGAAGACCAGACGGGCCCGTTCGACCTGGGCGACGCGGTAGTAGCGGTAGCCGGTCGTGTCGTCGACGTGCGCGGGGCGCAGCAGGCCCAGCCGGTCGTACAGCCGCAGGGCCTTCGGCGAGAGCCGCGCACGGGCGGCGAACGCGCCGATCGTGAGCAGGCCCTCGGCCGGGGGCAACGCGTCGGTCGTGTCGGTCACGGGTTCCACGGGCCCATCCTCCGTCACCGGGCGACTGCCGCCCGGCGGGGAGGACGGTGCCCCTTGCCCCAGGGGCAAGGTCAACCGGTGAACCGGTGGGAGCCGCCGCGTCAGGCGACGAGTGCCTCCACGGCCGCCACGACCTCGGCCGACTCCGGCTCGGTCTGCGGCGAGAAGCGGGCGACCACCGTGCCGTCGCGGCCGATCAGGAACTTCTCGAAGTTCCAGCGGATGTCACCGCTGTGCCCCTCGCCGTCCGCGAAACCGGTGAGCCGCTCGTACAGCGTGTGCCGCCCGTCCCCGTTCACGTCGACCTTCTCGGTCATCGGGAAGGTCACGCCGTATGTCGCCGAGCAGAACTCCGCGATCTCCTCGGACGTGCCGGGCTCCTGGCCCATGAACTGGTTGCAGGGCACCCCGAGCACGGTGAAGCCCTGTGCGGCGAACCGCTCCTGCAGCCGCTCCAGGCCGCCGTACTGAGGGGTGAGCCCGCACTTGGAGGCCACGTTGACGATGAGCACGGCCTTGCCCTTGTACTGGCCGAGGTCCGCGGAACCGCCCTTCAGGGCATCGATGTCGACGTCGAGAACTGAGTCAGTAGTCATAAACGGATGCTAACTCCGCTCCGAGGGGGCCCGGGCGGCGCCCCGGTCGCCCTGGGCCCCGACGAGCACCTCGCCCGCGGGAGCGCGGTAGTAGAGGACGGACCGCCCGGAGCGCCGCCGCTCGACGAGCCGGGCGTCGAGCAGGACCTTGAGATGGCGGCCGACCGAACCGAGCCCCTGCCCGGTGACGGCCACCACCTGGCTCGTACTCATCGGGGAGTCGAGCAGGACGAGAACGCCCGCCCGTGCCGCCCCGAGCAGCCGGCTGAGACTCTCGGGGGCGCCCGTGGCCGTCGGCCCGGTGTCCGCGAGCGCCCCTGAGCACGGGTACACGACCGCGTACCGGTCGGGCTCCTCCCACGACACCCAGCCGTGCCGCTGCGGCGTTACGGGTACGAAGATGAGCTCGGCGCCCGAGATCTCGCGGGGCGGGTACTCGTGGAGGTTGATCTGCAGCCGGTTCTCGCCGAGCCAGCGCATGCCCGGCCGCATCGCGTCGAGGGCCGCCGCCCAGCCGCCCTGGCTCAACTGGGCGGTGCGGGCGACGACATCGGCTTCGAGCACGCGACGGCGACGGGGCCAGTAGGGGCGTACGGCCTCGGTCCAGACGTGGGTGAGCAGGTCGGCGGCGCGGGCGGGGAGGTCGTCGCGGTTCTGGAGGATGCGGGGGAGCGGGCCGCGCAGGGCGACGGCGAGGTGGCCGCGGGCCGCCTCGGGGGAGGTCTCGCGCACGCGGGCGACCTCGGTTTCGAAGTCCTCCTCGCCGCGCGGGGTGGGCGTGAGGAAGTCGGCGATCCACTCGGGCCCGAGCCCGGCCCGGACCAGGGCGGCGGTGACGGGATCGGCGGCCAGCTGTCGGTCGTGGTCCGGCAGGTGGGCTTCCAGCCAGGCCCGCTCGCCCGGGTGCGCGGCCGTCCCCGCCCGCAGCGCCTTCAGACAGGCGAAGGTCTCGGCGAGCGGCGAGAGCACGAACCGGCTGCCCGCCAGGGTGTCGGCGTTGACCTGCCACCAGCCCACTTCGACGGCCTCCCCGGTGTTCGTTCGCTGTCGGTTCCGTCGGCTTCCGACCGCCGGCCCGGCCGTTTGTTTCGCTCAGGCGCGAAACTCTACCGGCCGCTCCGGCCCCGGTCCGAGACTCCGGGACATGCCCACGACATACCGGTCCCTCTTCCGCACCCCGGAGTTCACCCCTCTCTTCCTGGCCTCCTCGGCGCAGGTGGCCGCCCAGACGATGAGCGGTCTGGCGCTCGGCACGCTGGTCTACCGGGCCACGGACTCGCCCCTGCTGTCGGCCCTGAGCATGTTCGGCCCGTCACTGGCCCAGGTGCTGGGCGCGACCACGCTCCTGTCGGCGGCCGACCGGCTGCCGCCCCGCGCCACGCTGACGGGCACCGCGCTGGCGTTCGCGGCGGGCACGGCGGCACTCGCGGCCCCGCTGCCCCTGTGGGGGACCTTCGCCCTGATCCTCGTACTGGGCCTGGTGGCGTCCCTGGGCGGCGGGGTCCGCTGGGGCCTGCTGAACGAGATCCTGCGCGAGGACGGCTACATCAAGGACGGCTACATCGTCGGCCGCTCGGTCTTCAACATGGCGAACGGGATCACCCAGGTCGTGGGGTTCGCGGCCGGAGGCGTCCTCCTCGCGTTGCTGTCCCCGCGCGGCACGCTGCTCACGGCGGCGGCCCTGTACGCGACGGCCGCCGCGGTGTCCCGCCTCGCCCTGACCGCCCGCCCGCCCGCCGAGAGCCACGGGCCGCCCGTCGGTGCGCGAGACCCGGCGCACGAACGCGACTCTGCTCGCCTCCAGCCCGCGCCGCCATCTGTTCCTGGCCCTCTGGATCCCCAACGGCCTGATCGTCGGCTGCGAGTCCCTCTATGTCTCGTACGCCCCCGACCACGCGGGCCTGCTCTTCGCCTGCGCGGCCCTGGGCATGCTCGCCGGAGACGTGGCGGTGGCCCGCTTCGTGCCGTCCCGTCTGCGCCCGGGACTGGGCGTGCCGCTGCTCCTGCTGCTGGCGGCCCCGTACGTGCTCTTCGTCCTGCGTCCGGGGCCCTTCCTGGCGGCGGCCCTCGCCACCCTGGCCTCGGCCGGCTTCGCGGCGAGCCTTCTGCAGCAGGAGCGCCTCATGGCCGTGACTCCGCCCGAACTGTCCGGCCACGCACTGGGGTTGCACTCGTCCGGCATGCTGACGATGCAGGGGGTGGGGGCGGCCCTGGCGGGCGCGACGGCCCAACTGACCTCACCGGCCACGGCGATGACGGTGATGGCGCTGGTGTCGATCGCCGTGACGGTGAGCCTGGTACCGGGGCTGCGCCCCGCACCTCGCCCGGCTAGCGCGCCACGAACTGCGTGAGGATCGCCTGCACTTCGTAGATGTCCACGCCCTTGGTGAAGGTCTTCTGGATCGGGGCCGGGGTGCCGGAGATCCAGATCTTCAGTTCGGCGTCGAGGTCGAAGTGGCCCGCGGTCTCGACGGAGAAGTGGGTGATGCTGCGGTAGGGGACGGAGTGGTACTCCGTCTTCTTGCCGGTGATGCCCTGCTTGTCGACCAGGATGAGACGGCGGTCGGTGAAGAGGATGGTGTCACGTATCAGCAGGTACGCCGCGTACACCTGCTCGTCCTGCCCGAGCAGTCGCGCGTAGTCGTGCTGGGCCTTCGCCGGATCGACGGTGTGCGCGTTTCCGAACAGCGCCATGATGTGCCCCCGTTGTTGACATCACAAGATCCTCACACTGTAGGGCAATCAGGGCACCGATTCAGCTGAGGCGGGCGGTGGTCGGCGGCGGCTCGTCCCGGGGAGGACCGGGTGCGGACCGGGTGCGGACCGGGTCGTCCGATCCGTGACGCTTCCATTACTCACACCACCCTTGACAGTGTGCGTACTGTTTCGCGACGTTTGAGCCCCGCCGAACAGTTCGAGGCGGGGGAGGACGCGGAGAGCGCGTCATGGGGGAATGGGGGGGCGCCCGTGCGGTCCATGAGCACCATCACGATCCACAGACCCGAGGAACTGAGCATCCCACTGCGCCGGGCCTGGCACCGCGCGATGGACGAGTCACCGGACTACGCGAACCCTTTCCTGGCACCGGAGTTCGCGGCGGGGATCGGCCGGCACCGCGGCGGGGCGCGGGTGGCGGTCCTGCACGAGGGCGGAGAGGCCGTCGGCTTCCTCCCGTACGAGCGCAACGCCTTAGGGGTGGGCCGGGCCATCGGGCTCGGTCTCTCCGACGCCCAGGCCCTCGTGCACCGGCCCGGCGTCACCTGGGACACCCGGGAACTGCTGCGGGCCTGCGGGCTGTCCGTGTTCGAGTTCGACCACCTCGTGGAGGAGCAGAAGCCCTTCGGGGCCTACGTCACGGGGACGTTCGCCTCACCGGCCATCGACCTGAAGGACGGCGACGACACGGGCTACCCGGAGTGGCTGCGCGGCGCGTACCCGGGGCTGGCCAAGACGACGCTGAAGAAGGAACGCCGGCTGGGGCGCGACCTGGGCGAGATGCGGTTCGTCTTCGACGAGCGCGATCCGGGGGCGCTGCGCACGCTCATGCGGTGGAAGTCCGCCCAGTACCGCAGGACGGGACGGATGGACCGGTTCGCGCGGCCTTGGATAGTGGAGCTCGTGGACCAGCTGTTCCAGGTCCGCGAGGAGCACTTCACCGGTGTGCTGTCCGTGGTGTACGCGGGCGACCGGCCGGTGGCCGCGCACTTCGGGCCGAGATCGCGCACGGTGTTCGCGCCGTGGTTCACCGCGTACGACCCCGACCTCCACTACTACTCGCCCGGCCTGATCATGCACCTCCGGATGGCCGAGGCCGCCGGCCGGGACGGTGTGCGGCTCATGGACCTGGGGCGCGGCGACAAGGAGTGGAAGGACTGGCTCAAGACCCGCGAACTGCGCGTCGGTGAAGGCTTCGCGGTCCGCCCGCACCCGGTGGCCACGGCACACCGGCTGTGGCGCAGGCCGGTGCGCGGGCTGCGGAACACGGTCCTGGCCCATCCGCGGCTGCGGGAACCGGCCGACCGGCTGCTGAAGACGGTCGGCACGCTGCGTACGACGGGCCGTACGGGTTCCGGCACGGGCACGGGAACGGGCACGGGAACGGGGGCGGGGGCGGGCTCAGGCACTGCCCCGCGACGGAACGTGAACCGGCAGGGCAGCGCGGCCGCGCAGGGCCCCGCGGCCCCGCGGCGGAAGAGGTGACGATGCCGTACGGATCGCGGCTCGCCGCGACGATGGCGCGCCGGCTCGGACGGGAGTGCGTCTACACACCCTCGGCACGCCTGGCCCTGTACCTGGCACTGCGGCGCTGGTGCCGGCCGGGCGGGTGCTGATGTCACCGGTGAACGACGACGTGATCCTCTTCGTCGCCCTCGCCGGGGTGGCCGCGTGGCTGGCCACGGCCCGGTGAGGCGCAGGGCTGCCGGTCGAGTGGCGTCCGGTCAGTGGCTTCCGGTCACGTGGTGGCCGGCGATGTGGCGGCCGGTGACGTGGTGGCCCGCCCCCGCTGAGGCCGTTTGCCGACGTCCATGCTGAAGACGTCGGCGGTGTCCCACCCGTACACCACGTACAGGGCGTCGCCGATGAGTGCCAGGTCGGCCTGGACGCCTCCGGGATCGGTGCGCGGCTTCTCCTGCCACAGCACGCGGCCGTCGGTGTGGTCCAGGGCGATCACCCGGCCGCTGGGGGCGGCGAGGTACACCGCGCCGCGCCGGGTCGAGAGGGTGGGCGCACTCAGCCGCTCCACCCCGGTCGCCCGTGTCCACAGCCGCTTGCCGCCGGTGGTGACGGCCGTGACCTCACCGTTCTGCCGTACGAAGTACACCGTGTCGCCCACCAGCGAGGGCTCCACCGCCTCGCTGGGGATCGGCCGGCGCAGTGCCACCCGGCGCTTCGCCCCGCTGTCCGGATCGACGAACACGAGGGCGGTGTAGGCGGAGCCGTCCTCTCCGCCGTCCTTCCCGCCTTCCTCCGGATAGAGGAACTCACCGCCCCGCGTACCCAGGAAATGTGCCGGGGACGGCAGCGCGGCGATCCGTTTCGGCTTTCCCGAGCCGGGGTCGAGGGCGTACAGCTCGTTCCCCTCCAAGCCGTCGGAGCCGACGGGACGGCATTGGGCGTAGGGGTGGCCGTTCTGCACGCGGGGGCGGCATGACAGCCGCGTGCTGATCCGCTGCGACCATGTGATGTCGCCGGTACGGGCGTCCACCGCCTGGAAGGTCTCCTCGTCCCAGTCCTGGACGAGCACGGCATGGCCGCGGCCTTTCACGAAGACGGTTCCCTGGGACGTACCGCCGATGTCGGTCGACCACTCCCGCTTGCCGTCGCCGACGCGGTACGCCTCCAGCCGTGTCGCCGCGCCGTCGTCGACGTCCACCGTGGCCTGCACGAGGCCTTCGGACACCCCGATGATCTCGGTCGTGGTGTCTTTCGTGCCGTCCTTCGACCGTGGGGGCCACACGGGGCGCCCGGTGGCGGGATCCAGCCGGGTGAGGGCGATGCCCTGCCCGCCGCAGTAGAGGCCGGAGCCGGAACGGACGCAGCGGTGGGTCTGCTCGACGGAGACCGGTCCCGGGCCGCCCGGCGTCACGCCGTAGGACCAGGACGACTCCGACTCGGGGAGCGTGCGCTGCCACGCGCTCCAGCCGGCCGGCAGCGAGGAGGCCACCGTCGTCGGCCGTTCCTCCGAGACCGCTTCCCGCCGCTCGCCGGTGGGCCCGAAGGCGGCGAGAGCCCCGACGACCGCGCCGGCGAGAGCGGCGACGACCCCGGCCGCCACCAGCGCCCGGCGTGCGCGGGGCGCTCGGCGAGCCGGGTGCCCCTGACGGGCGGGCCGGCCGGCGGAGGAAGAGTCCAGGCCGTCGCCGCCTTCCTCGCTGCCGCTGCCGCTGTCTCCGTCTCCGTCTCCACCTTCGTCTTCGTCTTCGTCTTCGTCTTCGTCTTCGTCTTCGTCTTCGTCGGGCAGGGTTCGCAGCCGCTTCAGGAGCAGGTCGAGCCCCGGCCGTGTCGCCGGTTCCTTGCCGAGGCAGTCCCCGGCGATAGCGCGCAACGGCTCGGGCACCCCCTCCAACTCAGGGGGCTCGTGCACGACTTGATACGCCGTCATGTACGGGCTGTCCGCGTCGAAGGGGCTACGACCCGTGGACGCGTACACCAGTACCGCCGCGAGCGAGAAGACATCCGACTCCGGGCCCACCTCGCGCGGGGTGCTCAACTGCTCCGGGGACATGAAGGGCGGCGTGCCCATGACGCGCCCCGTCATCGTCAGGGTCTTGTTGTCCGCCGCCCGCGATATCCCGAAGTCGATGACACGTGGTCCTTCTTCGGACAGCACGATGTTGGCGGGCTTGAGGTCGCGGTGCACCACGCCCACGCGGTGGATGTCGCGCAACGCCTCGGCCAGCCCGATCGCCAGCCGCCGCAGCTCCGCGCGGTTCAGCGGACCGTCCGCCGCGACCCGCTCGGCGAGCGTGGGTCCGGGCACGTACGAGGTCGCCATCCAGGGGAGCGGGGCGTCCGGGTCCGCGTCCACGACCGGGGCGGTGAACGCCCCGCTCACCCGCCGGGCAGCCGCGACCTCCTGCTGGAACCGCACCCGGAATTCCTCGTCGTCGGCGAACTGCTGGTGCACGACCTTCAGCGCGGTCCTGCGCCCCGATTCCGAGCGGGCCAGATACACCGTGCCCATTCCGCCGGAGCCGAGCCGGTCCTCCAGCGTGTATCCGCCGATGGCGTCCGGGTCCCCTGCGCGCAACACCATCCGCATTCCCCTGCCCGACACCAGATGCGAGATCACTTTAGTGTCACGGCCTGGTCGGACTCCTTCATGGGTGGCCGGAACCCGGACCGTAGTCTTTCCGTCTTCCCTCGTCGGGCGGCTGTTCTCCACGAGGGAGGGAGCGGACACGACGGGAAGGCGGCGAACGAACCCACTCGACCATTGACCAAAACCTATTAAATCGGCTGAAAATTGAGATACATAACATCGCGGGACTTCTCGCGAATAAGACGCGGAATTACGTTCTCCGTGACTTCCCTCTCCGCGTGGAGTCGGTCACGGGCGGCACTCTGGGCCGTGGTGGCTCTCGTGGGCCTCGGATTCCTTGTCGCGCTGGAGATGGCCGCACGTCACTACGGCGAGCCGGGGCCGATCACCAACCAGGCGCGAGAGGTGCTGTTCGCCCCCAAATCCGGCTTCCTGCTGTACGCCGGCATGGCGCTGATGATGGTGGTACTCACCTGGCGGCAACGGTTCATCGCCATTGGCGCCGCCATCGGTATCGACGTCGTCTTCCTGGCGGTCCGCTGGGCGGCGGACGCCAAGGTGACCGACGGCCACCCGTTCGGCAACGGCGCGCTGTGGGTGATCCTGGGCTGCGCGGTCATCGCCGTCACCCGCCGCACCGGCCGGGAACGCGTCCTGCTGCTGAAGGGCGTCGCGCTGGGCCTGCTGCTGGTGACCGGCCGCAAGACCGGTGACACCTGGCTGCTCATCACCTCCAAGACCCGCCCGGAAGTACTCG
This sequence comes from Streptomyces sp. NPDC020747, assembly GCF_044334695.1. NCBI lineage: Bacteria > Bacillati > Actinomycetota > Actinomycetes > Kitasatosporales > Streptomycetaceae > Streptomyces > Streptomyces sp. NPDC020747. The sequence goes on from NZ_JBIRTJ010000019.1 coordinate 24,472, forward strand.
ACCAGTACGTGGCGACCGCCGACCACGCGCTGGGCAACCCGTCGTGGCTGGTGGGCCGGATCGTCGCGGCCAGCGGCCCGATCGGCTCCAACCTTCTCAACCTCGTCTACGGCCAGCTCGCGGTGGCCGCGGTCGTCGTCGCGCTGTACCAACTGCGCAAAGTGGCGGTCGAGCGCCGCTTCCCGCGCCACCATCTGGTGCGTACGTTCCTGGTGATCGGCCTCCTCGGGCCCTCCATCTACATGATCTTCCCGGTGGTCGGACCGGTCTTCGCCTACGGCACCGGCGTCGAGCACTGGTCGTCGGTCGGCCTGTGGCCGGAAGCGCCTCCCAGCGGCCAATGGGCGGTGGCCGACCTGTGGCCGCGGACGACGCCGCCGATCAGTACCCCGCACCCCATGGCGTTCGACGAGATCACCCCGCGGAACTGCATGCCCAGCCTGCACACGGCGTGGGCCACCGCGATCTTCGTCCACTCCCGCAGGAGTCCGCGGTTTCTGCGATTCGCGGGAACGTTCTGGCTGGTGGCGACGCTCTGCGCGACGCTGGGATTCGGCTACCACTACGGCGTGGACCTCATCGCGGGTGTGGTGTTCACGCTCACGATCGAGGCAGCTCTCCGCGCACACGACCGCGGCTGGGACCGATCAGGGCTCCGGCTGGTCGCCTACGGCACCACCGTCTTCGCCGCGCTCCTGGTGTCCTACCGCTACCTGCCGCTGGAGATGGCCAGGCATCCGTGGCTGTACGGACCACTCCTCGTCCTGGCGATGACCTCGGTGATCTACGCCTACGCGAGGACCGTCGCCCTGTGGGAGCCGAGCGCGGCACCAGCGCAACAACCAGAACGGCAACCCGAACTCGTATGAGCCGCGTCGCATCGGGGTGGGGGCTGAGCGCGGAAGCGCGTGCGTAGGGCGCGGCCCGTGGATGAGGCCGTCCCGCAGTGACTGAGAACCGGTCGACCCGCCCCCTCTCGGCCCAGGAGGGGGCGCGATCAGGCGGCTCTCGAATGGTCGTCCGTGGTCGACGTCTTTCGAGTGACAAACAAAAGGCGCAACGGCCGTGACGTTTCTGCATTCCGGCCACTGAGCTGGCACTTTTCGGCCAATCGGGGCGAATGGCTCATCAGTTCGGATCATGTCGCGTCCCGGGGTGATCTTGATCCGATCTAAAGTCGTGCCGCTCGTTCAAGATCACTCTCCATCGAGGCCTGTGTGACCTTCCAACTCCCTTGCGCCGAACCCTTCTTGATGACGCTGCCGTCGGCCGGACGCAGTGGAGCCACCCGGTGACAGTGGCTGTTCTCGAAGGCATCGCAGGTTTCGTCCCCCCGCACGCGGTCGCCAACGACGAGCTGCCCGTCGCGTGGGGTGTCGACGACGCCTGGGTACGCAGACGCAGCGGCATCGGCGAGCGACGCTGGGCCGACCCCGGCGTGGCCACCGGCGATCTCGCGCTGGAGGCCGCTCGCAAGGCGCTGACCGTCGCCGGCCGTCCGCTGGTGGACGCCGTCGTGGTCGCCACCTCCACGCCCGACCGGCCGATGCCGGCCATGGCACCCCGGCTCGCCACCCGCCTCGGGCTCGGCGGGGCCGCCGCATGGGACGTGTCCGCCGCGTGCAGCGGATTCGTCTACGGGCTCGCCACCGCCTCCGGCGCCCTGGCCTCGGGGTGCGCCGACCGCGTGCTGCTGGTCGCCGCCGAGGTGTACTCGACACTCATCGCCCCGCAGGACCGTTCCGCCGGAATCGTGTTCGCGGACGGTGCCGCGGCGGCCGTACTGCGGCGCGGAGCCGAGGGCGAGCCGGGCAGCGTCGTGGCCTTCGACCTCGGCAGCGACGGCTCCGGCGACACCCTGATCCAGGTGCCCGGCGGCGGCGCGCTGGAGCGCGCCCGTCCCGACGGCTACGGGCCCGACGACCGCTACTTCCGTATGCGAGGGCGGGAGGTGTTCCAGCACGCGGTCACGCGCATGTCCCAGTCCGCCCGGACCGTGCTCAAGCACGCGGACTGGTCGGCCGAGGACGTGGACCACTTCTGCGCCCACCAGGCCAACGCGCGGATCCTGTCCGCCGTCGGGGCCCGCATCCCCGTACCCGCCGACCGGCACGTCACCAACATCGAGCGGGTCGGGAACACCGGCGCCGCCTCCATCCCCCTGGCCCTGGCCGACGCCGCGGCCCGGGGCGAACTGCGCGGCGGACAGCGCGTACTGCTGACGGCCTTCGGGGCCGGGCTCACCTGGGGTTCGGCCGCCCTGCTCTGGCCGGAGCTGCCGCCCGTGCCGCACGTGGACGGGGTCGCCTCGCCCGCGTGGGCCCCGATCGCCTGACACCCCATCGCCCCCGAGTTCCCTGCCCCCTCCCAGGTCCCGTCCATCGGCTCAGTCTCTCCATGCCCTCATGCCCTCATGCCCTCATGCCCTCATGCCCTCACGCCCCATGGATCCAGTCGATCCCGTTGATCCCGTTGAGAGGAACGTCCATGTCTCCCGCCCAGACCGCCGTAACCGCCGTACTGACGCAGAAGTTCGAGGTCAGCCCCGAGAGCATCCGTCCGGAGGCCACCCTGGAGAGTCTCGACCTCGACTCCCTCGCCCTCGCCGAACTCGCCCTGGCGCTGCAGGAGGAGCTGGGTGTCCCCGTGGAGGAGGACGAGGCGGCCAAGCACAGCACGGTCGGCGAGCTCGTCGCCGCGCTGAACGCCAAGCGGGCCTGATGGAGGGCCTGATGGCGGGTCCGACGGCGGGGCCGAGGACGGCCCTGAGTACGCCCGTCTCCGTCACCGGCCTGGGGCTGATCACCCCGGCCGGTGTCGGCCGGGAGTCGACCTGGGTGGGGATCCTGCGCGGTCGTTCCGTCGCGACGGCGGACCCCGAACTCAAGGAATGCGCGGTCGACTTCTCCTGCCGCGTGCCGGCGATGACGCCGGAGCAGGCCCGCATCGGCGGCGGCAAGGCCTGGCGCATGGGGCACTTCACCCGGCTCGCCGTACTCGCCGCGCGCGAGGCGGTCTCCGACGCGGGCCTCGACCCCACCGGCTGGGACGGCGCGCGGGTCGCCGTGGTGATCGGGTCCGGGCTGGCCGGCGCCGCGCACCTGGAGGACCAGACCCTCCGCCACCACCACGGCGGACCCGAGCTGGTCTCTCCCGCGCTCGTGCCCATGCTGATCCCCAACATGGCGGCGGGCGAGGTGCTGCTGGACCTGGGCGCCCGCGGCCCGTCGCTGGCCACGGAGACCGCCTGCGCCTCCGGTGCCAGCGCCCTGGCCACGGCACGCCAGCTGCTCCTGGCCGGCCTGTGCGACATCGCGATCGCGGGCGGCGCCGAGGCCGCCGTCACCCCGGTGATCACGTCCGGCTTCCAGCGGATGGGGGCGCTCTCGTCCCGCACCGGCGACCCCGGGGCGGCCTCACGGCCCTTCGCGGCGGACCGGGACGGCTTCGTGATCTCCGAGGGCGCCGCCATCCTCGTACTGGAGCGGCCGGAAGACGCGCGGGCGCGCGGCCGACGCGCCTACGCCCAGCTCGCGGGGGCCGGGCTCACCTCGGACGCGTACCACCCAACTGCCCCTTCCCCAGGCGGAGTTCACGCCGAGACCGCGTTGCGGGCGGCGCTCGCGGAGGCGGACCTGTGTCCCGCGGACGTCGACCACGTCAACGCCCACGGCACCTCGACGCCCCTCAACGACCTGACCGAGGCCGAGATGATCGGCCGCGTGCTCCCGCACCGCCCCAGCGTCACCGCCGCCAAGGGGGTCCTCGGGCACAGTCTCGGTGCCGCGGGCGCGATCGAGGCGGCGCTGACGGCACTGACCATCAGGCACTCCACCGTGCCGCCGATCGCCAACCTCACGCCCGGCAACCTCGCCTTCGACCTGGACTGTGTGACGGGCCAGGCCCGTACCCAGCGCGTCCGGGCCGCCGTGAGCCAGTCCTTCGGGTTCGGCGGGCACAACGTCGTGCTGCTCTTCACCGAGGAATGACCAATTGACCGTTCACAGCAGCATCGTTCACGCGGCCGTCCACATCCCCGAGGGGCGGCAGAGCGTGACCGCGGTGGAAGACCGATTCCGTGCGGGCAACCCCACCCACCCGCTGTCCCGCGGGGTGCTCCAGCGCATGTACGGGCTGGCCGAGCGCACCGTGGCCGACGACCACGACCAGCCCTCCGACCTGGCCGTCCACGCGGCACGCGACCTGCTGGCGGACACCGGTACCGATCCGGCCGGCGTCGACCTGCTCCTGTACGCGGGCATCCTCGCCGACATGGAGGAGCCGGCCACCGCCCACGTCGTCGCGGACAAGCTCGGCCTGCGGTGCCCCGTGTTCGACCTGAAGAACGCCTGCAACGGAGTCCTCAACGCGCTGGAGGTCGCCGACGCGTTCATCCGGGCCGGCCAGTACCGCAGGGTGCTGGTGGCCACCGCCGAGGTCAGCACCCGTGAGAGCCGCTGGACGGTGGACGACCCGGCGGACGTGTCGACCGCACTGCCCAGCCTCAGCACCGGCGACATGGGCTCCGCCCTGCTGGTGGAGGCGAGTGACCGGCCGGGCATCCTCGGCTCCCGCTTCTTCGCCAACTCCTGGGGCTGGCAGGCGGCGACCCTGCCCAACCCGTACGCGCAACACCGTCGGCTCGGTCATCTGCGCATCGACTCCGCGCAGTTGGCCGCCTCGTTCGACGGGCTGCCGGGCAAAGTACGGGGAGCACTACGGGAGTTGGACGTCGACAGCGACGACCTGGACCTCGTCTGCGTGCACCAGCCGTCGGTGCCGTTCACCCGCGTCGTCTGCGACTGGGTGGGCGTGGACCCGGACCGGATCCTGACCACCTTCCCCACCCACGGCAACGTGGCGACCAACACCATCCCCCTCCAACTGGCCACCGCCCTCGACACCGGCCGCCTCCAACGAGGCGACCTGGTCGGCATGTTCGGCTTCGCGAGCGGGGCGAGCGCGGGGGTCGTCGTCTGCCGCTGGTGAGCGCCATGCCTGACGTGGTCCGGCCCGGCACACCCTCAGCGCCCGACACGTCCCGCCCCTGCCCCCGTACGAACGCGAAGGCCCCCCTCATGACCACATCGCCCGCCCGGACCCCACTCGACATCCCACCCCACACCCCACCCCACACTCCACCCCGGATTCCTCCGCTCCCGCCGTCCGAGTGGCCCCCGGCCCTGCGGTCGCTCCTCGCGGACTCCCACGCGGACGGTCCCGGCCGGGAGAACCTGTTCGGCACCCTCGCCCACCACCCCGCCCTGGCTCACGCCTGGCTCTCCCTCGCGCGCGTACTCACCCACGAGGGAACCCTCGGCCACCGCCGACGCGAACTGGTCGTCCTGCGCACCGCGCACCGGCTCGACGCGGCGTACGTCCGGGAGCGGCACCGGGCGCCGGCCGCGCAGGCCGGGCTGACGGCGGAGGAGATCGAGGCCACGTCGGCCGACCCGCACACCCACCCCTGGCCGCAGGAGGAACTCGTGCTCCTTCAGGCATGCGACCTGCTGGCCGCGAACGCCCCCGTCCCCGACGGACTGTGGGACCGGCTCGCCCGCGCACTGCGCCCGGAGCAACTGGTCGAACTGCTGGTCCTGGCCGGCCAGACCGCCACGATGTGCACCGCCCTGAACGTCCTGCGCACGCCCTCCGACGCCCAGCCCTCTGGCTCCGTTCCGTCTGACTCCGCGCCCTCCGACGGCTCCGCGGGCCGGGAGCGGCGACACCTGACCGTGCGCCTGGACAGGGAACTCTGCTGCAGCGCAGGCCAGTGTGTCGGTGCGGCGCCGGAGGTGTTCGAGCAGAGTGAGACGGACGGACGCGTCACCTTGCTCGTCCCGGAGCCGGACCAGCAGCACGCGGCCGATGTGCGCCTGGCCGCGGACCTGTGCCCCAGCGGCGCCATCACTCTCGTCGACACCCCCTGAACGCCACCAGGAGACAGCGCAGCCCATGACCGCCACCACGTCCCACATGCCCACGCCCACGACGGCCGTCAACCTCCCTTCCCCCTACGGGAGTTGCCCGTTCGACCCGCCTCCGGCCTACTCGGCCGCCGCGCGCGAGGGGGCGGTCACCCGTGCCGTACTGCCGGACGGGACCGCGGCCTGGCTCGTGACGGGCTACGACGAGGTACGAGCCGTCCTGGCCGACCCCAGGTTCAGCGCCGACGCACGGACGCCCGGGTTCCCCTTCCTCTCGCCCGGACAGCGCGAACTGGCCACCGCCAAGCCGAGTTTCATCCGCATGGACGACCCGGAACACGCCCGGCTGCGCCGCATGGTGACCAAGGACTTCCTGGTCAAGCGGATCGAGGAACTGCGCCCCGGTATCCAGGACATCGTCGACAGGGCGGTGGACCGCATGACCGAGGGCCGCACGTCGGCGGACCTGGTGGCGGACTTCGCGCTCCCCGTCCCCTCCCTGGTCATCTGCCTGATGCTCGGAGTGCCGTACGAGGACCACGACCTGTTCCAGTCGCTCAGCCGCACGCTGCTGGACAACAACTCGACACGGCAGCAGGCCGAGGAGGCGCACGCCCGGCTGATGGGCTACCTGGCCGAACTGGCCGAACGCAAGCGCCGCCACCCCGAGGACGACATCCTCAGCCGCCTCGCGGCACGCGACGACCTGACGCCCCAGGAAACGGCATCACTCGGCTTCCTCCTGCTGGTCACAGGCCACGAGAGCACCGCGAACATGACGGCCATCAGCGTGCTGGCCCTGCTGCGCCACCCCGACCAGGCGGCCCGCCTCCGTGCCGACCCCGGACTGATCCGCGGGGCCGTGGAGGAACTCCTCCGCCACCTCACGATCATCCACCTCGGCCTGGGCCGCGCGGCGACGGAGCCCGTGACGGTGGGCGGCGTGACGATCCCCGCAGGCGACGGCGTGATCTGCATGCTCTCCACCGCCAACCGCGAGGAGGGCCTGTTCACGGCCGACAGCGGCACCGCTCCGACGGACCTCGACATCACCCGCGACGCCCGCCGCCACGTGGCCTTCGGCTACGGCACCCACCAGTGCCTGGGCCAGACCCTGGCCCGAGTGGAACTCCAAACCACCCTCACCACCCTCCTCCACCGCCTCCCCGCCCTACGCCTCGCGGTGCCCCCGGCCCAACTCACGTACAACCAGGACAACATCGTCTACGGCTTGAGGGCTCTTCCGGTGACTTGGTAGGGCTTGGCCGAACCTTCGACGCCCCGCTCAGGCTCGGTGGCTAGTCAGCGGCCTTCCGTCCGGCGGCATCGGTGGCCCTGTCCTGCCCGAACAGCCTCGCCGACGCGTCCACGTGTGCCATGCGGCGCATCGCGTCGAACACCGCCGCGCCGAGGACCGTGCCGATCACCACGCTTTCCACCAGGTCGTCGACCGCCACCCGTCGATCGACATAGTCCAGGTCGGCGCGGGCGACCAACTCGGCTGCGTCCGCGTAGTCGTCGAGCAGTTCACTGAACGCCCCGTGACCGACCCGCCCCATGGCTGCAAGCGCCCGGGCCAGGTCCCCGGCGGCCGGGTCCGACCCGTGCGCGCGCCAGCCGCGTCGCGCGATCAACTCCGCGACGACGGCGCTCGCGGCCGCCGACTCCGCGTCGTCGTCATCGCTCTGCTCCGGCCCGAGCCGGCTCGCCGCCGCGCCGAGCACCTTGTGCACCGGGCGTGCCGGGTCGTCGACCGCGCCGAGGACTTCCGCGATCGCGGCCACCTTCAGGCCGCCCACATCGAGCAGTGCGCGGATCAGACGCAGCCGGCGTTCGTGCGTCTCGTCGTAGTTCGCCTGGTTGCGGCTGGTCAGCTCGCCGGGCGGGAGGAGCCCTTCCCGGACGTAGTACTTGATCGTCGGCACCGGCACTCCGGTACTGCGACTCAACTCGCTGATGCGCAAGGCCTGTTCACTCCTCTTCACTCCTCGTTCCGCTATCCCGTTCCGCTGTCCAGCGCTTGCCAACCTCCCTCCCATGATAGATAGTGGCGCTATCAGATAGTGGATAGTTCCACTATCCATTGTGTCGAGGGAACCGCAAGGGAATCGCAGGGGAACCGCGAGGAAATCGGAGGAGACAGATATGCCTTCATGGCGTTCATGGCACCGGCCGTTGGTGGTGTTCTCGCTGTCGATGGTGGTTCTCGCCGTCGTGTCCGGGGTGGGGCTCGTCGTCGACGAGCGACAGCTCGTGGGCTCGCCGATCTGGTTCAAGCCCTTCAAGTTCTCGGTTTCGTTCGTGGCGTACGGACTGTCGCTGGCGTGGATGCTGTCGCTGCTGCCCACCCGCCGTGCACGGCGGGTGGGCTGGTGGGCGGGCACCGTCGTCGCGGCGGCGAGTGTCGTCGAGATGGTGATCATCACCGTTCAGGTGGTGCGCGGGAAGCGCAGTCACTTCAACCTCGAAACACCCTTTGACGAAACGCTGTTCAACGTGATGGCCATCACCGTCGTCATCCTGTGGCTCGGCACCCTGGCCATCGCCGTACTCCTGCTGCGCGCCCGGCTCGCCGACCGTGCGTCCGCCCGGGCGATACGGTCCGGTGTCGTGCTCGCCCTCGCCGGGGCCGCTGTCGGCTTCCTGATGACACAGCCGGCGCCGGGTCAGGAGCGCGGGGTGTCCAAGGTGGTGGGCGCCCACAGCGTGGGCGTACCGGACGGCGGCCCCTCGATGCCGCTGACCGGCTGGTCGACCACCGGCGGCGATCTACGGATCCCGCACTTCTTCGGCATGCACGCGCTGCAGCTGCTTCCGCTGTTGCTCATGGGGCTGATCGCGTTGGCGCCGCGTCTGCCGCGATTGCGGGCCGAGCGGGTGCAGGAGCGCCTGATCCTGGTCGCCGCGGGTGCGTACGCCGCCGTCTTCGCCCTGCTCACCTGGCAGGCGCTACGCGGGCAGCCGCTGATCCACCCGGATGGGGCGACCTCGACGGCGGCGGGCCTGATCCTTGCCGGCACGCTGGCGGGCGTTCACCGGGCACTCCGGGCCGGGGGTTCCGGGCGTGGGGCGACAACGGGCGGTCAGCGGGAGGCAGTTGACGCTATCGGGCCGTCCGGGCCTTCGAGGGCAGTCGACGCTGCCGGGCCGTCCGGGCCTTCGAGGACAGCCGATGCTACCGGGCCGTCCAATCCTTCCAGGGCAGCCGACGGTACCGAGCCGCCCGATCCTTCCAGGGTTTCCGGGCCGTCCGACGCTTCCGATCCCAAGGAGTCTGTGGCATGACCGGTTTCCTCTTCGATCTCAGCTTCTGGCTGGCCGCCCCGGTATGGCTGCTCATGATCTTCGCGCCGGGGTGGGGGCCAACCGCCCGTATCGCCGCGTCGCCGCTGACCGCGGTGCCGATACTGGCCGTCTACCTGGTCATGGCGCTGCCGGTGTTCCCAGAACTCTGGGCGGTGGTCACCAACCCGGACATCGACAAGTTCCGCGATCTGATGGTGCTCGCCAATGGCGCGGGCGCGATCTGGGCCCAGGCCATCGCCTGGGACCTGCTGATCGGGCAGTGGATGTACCGCGAGGCACGGCGGACCGGGATCCATCCGCTGGTCATGGGCCCGCTTCTGGCGTTCACGATCCTGCTCTCGCCCTTCGGCCTGCTGCTCTTCCTCCTGCTGCGTGCAGTGAGGGGACGGGCGAGGGAGCGGGCGGGGGCCAAGGAGCGCGTAGCTGAGCCCGGTCCGGGGGCTCAGCCTTCGGGGAGTGCCAGGCTTTCCCCGGTCGTACAGGAGCGGTAGGACGCGGTGTGGGCCGCGCCGGCAGCAACCGCGTCGACGTCGAGGGTGGGGGCGGGACATGGCCTGCCCCGGTCCGCCGCCCGAGCCCCGGGCGCACTCTCATCGAGAGCTGCCGCGAAGAGGACGCCACGCCACCGAGCGCTGCGCTGCGCCGGAAGTCCGGCGCGCAGGCTCCCCCGAGCGGGCCCTGGGCGGGCGCCGCCGGGTTCGCCGACGAGGTGAGGTGTGGAGGGAGGATTGGTGTGGCTTTCAGGGTGGGTTTCGCAGCAGGCGATCGATCGATCCGTGCGTTCCTGCTCGGCGATGTCCGCTGGCGCGTCTGGCGATCATGGGGCGCCCGACAGCGGACCATGCTGGGGCGCGGAAGGCTGATCTCCCCGGGTGGGTGTACCGGGGGAGTGGCGTCTCCTCGACTTCTGGTAGCCATGGCGACCAACGGTAATGTTACTAACATTGATGTTAGTCTCTCTGGTGTTCGTTGGACTGGGAGGCGGCAGCATGGCAGATTTCGTGGGCAGGCGGCACGAGCTCGAGACGCTGGATCGCGAGCTGGGCAAGGTGACGGCCGGGGTCGGTGGGGAGCGGCCCGGGCGGTGCGTGATGCTTCGAGGGCGCCGCCGGGTGGGCAAGTCGCGGTTGGTGGAGCGATTCGCCGAGAGGTCCGGTGCGCCGTTCCTCTTCTACGCCGCCACAGGGGCGTCGTCGGGGGCGGATCTGCAGCGGCTCAGCCAGGATGCGCAGTCATCCAGCCTTCCGCTGGCGAATCTGCTGTCTGCGGCCCGTCCGGCAAGTTGGGACGCCGCCTTCGACGTACTGGCGGCGGCACTGCCGCACGACCGGGCGAGCGTGGTGGTCATGGACGAGGTGCCCTATTTGATGGATGCGGAGGGCGCCTTCGAGGGAATGCTCCAGCGGGCCTGGGACCGAGTGCTGGAGACGAAACCGGTTCTGCTGGTTCTCATCGGCTCCGACCTGTCGATGATGGAGGCGCTGAACGACTATGGACGCCCGTTCCACCAGCGCGGACGGGAGATGGTGCTGGGCCCGCTCAACCCGGCGGAGGTGGGCGAGATGCTGGGCCTCGATCCCGCCTCGGCCTTCGATGCGGCCCTGATCACCGGTGGACTGCCGCTGATCTGCGCGGAGTGGACGCACGGCGCCGGGATGTGGGAGTTCCTGGAGGCGGCGCTCAGCGATCCGGTCTCGGCCTTGCTGGTGTCGGCGGAGCGCTCGCTCGCCGCGGAGTTCCCCCAGCAGGTCCAGGCCCGCACGGTCCTCTCGGCGATCGGCAGCGGTGAGCGGACGTTCTCCAACATCGCCCGCGCAGCCGGCGGAATCGGGGCGACCCCGCTGCAGCGGTCGCTGGCGATCCTCACGGACAAGCGGGTGATCGCGGCGGAGCTTCCCGTGTCCACCCGTCCTTCGAAGGATCGCCGCTACAGGGTCGCGGATCCCTACCTCCGCTTCTGGCTGAAGCTGCTGGGACCGGCGATGGAGGAGATCGAGCGGGGCCGGGGCGACCTGACGCTGCGGCGCATCCGCGAAAACTGGACCAGCTGGCGTGGCAGGGCCGTTGAACCTCTGGTGCGCGAGGCGCTGGCACGGCTGCTGCCCGACGCGAACCTCCCCGCCGCCCCCGCCATCGGCGGCTACTGGACCCGTACCAACGATGTGGAGATCGACGTCGTGGGAGCGGACCGCGCGCCGATCGCCAAGGAGCTGTTGTTCGTCGGCTCGGTGAAGTGGCTGGAGAACTCCCCGTTCGACCGGCACGATCTCGCGGCGCTGCACCGACACCGCGCCGCGCTCACGCCTGCTCCCGTGCCGGTGATCGCGCTCTCGCGCAGCGGGACCGACTGCGCGGGACTCGACGCCGCGTACGGCCCGGCGGAACTCCTCGCGGCGTGGTCCTCCTGAGCACGCAGGAACACGTGTGGATGTCAGGTGTCCATGGCCTGTCGCCCCAACCCGGGCCGGTCGAGCCTCCGGCCCACCGCGACGGCGACGTCCTCCCGCTCACGCGAACGGCCCCGGATGATGAGCTGCCCGAGGCCGAAAAGTGCTTCCCTGGGCGAGAAACCCCAGGTCAGCTGCGTAATGCGTTGTGCCCCCGGCAGGATTCGAGCCTGCGACACCCGCTTCAGGAGTTCGATCCGAGCACGGTTCGTCGGCTGTCGTCGACTGGTGTGATGGCCGGACATAGAGATCAGTCGCTGACGGACAGACCAGCGCCTCCACGGCCGTTGCACAGGGCGCTGATGGTGGGGGTTGGTTGCTGTGGTTGATGTACTTCGCCGCGGTGCAGCAACTGCCTGGGCCTTGCTCATGGGTCTGCCGCAAGTTTGGGTGACAGGTTCGATCACGCGGCCTGGAGGGCCGGTGTGGTCATGACGGTTTCGTATTCGATGGGGGTCAGCCGGCCGAGTGCGGCTTGTCTGCGGCGTCGGTGGTAGGTCCTCTCGATCCAGGTCACGATCGCGATCCGTAGTTCCTCGCGGGTGCTCCAGCTCCGGCGGTCGAGGACGTTTTTCTGCAGCAGGCTGAAGAAGGACTCCATGGCCGCGTTGTCGCCAGCTGCCCCGACTCGCCCTATCGATCCGACCATCCGGTGGCGATCGAGGGCCCGGACGAATTTCCGTGACCGGAACTGCGATCCGCGATCGCTGTGCAGGATGCACCCGTCGACGTGTTCACGCCGGGCCACGGCGTTGTCCAGGGCGGTCACGGCCAGGCGGGACTTCATCCGCGCGTCGATTGAGTAGCCCACGATCCTGTTGCTGAAGACGTCCTTGACCGCACACAGATACAACTTGCCTTCGCCCGTGGCGTGTTCGGTGATGTCGGCAAGCCACAGCCGGTTCGGGCTGGCCGCGGTGAAGTTGCGGCTCACGAGATCGTCGTGCACCGGCGGACCGGCCTTCCTGCCCCGGCCACGCTTCTTGCCGAACACACTCCACCAGTGGTTGTCCCGGCAGATGCGCCTGCGACAGATAAGCCGCGGCCCTGCGCAGGACCTCGTTCTCCTGCTCCAGCAGCTTGATCCGCCGACGTGCTTCCCGCAGTTCCGCGCCCTCCTGACTGCTCACCCCGGGCCTGGTCCCGTCGTCGATATCCGCCCGGCGCATCCACTTCCACAACGTCATCGGGTGGACCCCGAAATCGGTGGCCACCTGCTCGACCGTGACACCCGGGCCGCGGTTCCTCGCGACTCGCACGACGTCCTCGCGGAACTCCTCCGGATAAGGCTTCGGCACAGCGACATCCTTCTCACCCGCCCCACAGGGCAAGCCAGTTCAGATGTCACCCGATCGTGCGGCAGACCCACCCGCCATCCGTCCGTCTCACTGTCGGCAAGCACCAAGAACTGCGCCATAGTGGCTGTCTACCACTTGGGCGCCGACCACACCTCATCCTTTGCTGTCCGCAGCGCGAGTGCACTCTTTCCAACTGTGTTGGTGTCCTGCGGGGCCGAACGCAGGGGCGTTCACCTGCGTTCATGGGCGGCTGGCCGACGGTGCTGGTACGGATTCCGGTCCGGCTTGAACGGTCGCGAACTGGGCTGAATGAGACGGAAACTGAGACGGTCCGTTCCAGGAGAGACGGGTCAGGTTCCTGCAACGGCCAGCAGGGCAGAGATCGCTGATCTCAGGCGTCGGCCTCAAGATCGTGCAGGAAGCGAGTGAGGTCTTTGCCCATGAGGCGGTAAGTCAGCTCAGACTGGTCAAGAGCCCAGTCACCGTCAGGGTGAGCATTCACAGCTTCTCGGAAGGCCGTCAGTGCCAGCTCGTCCTGGTGGGCGTCGAGATAGGTGGCGCAGCGGCTCATGAGGGCCCAGTCATTGCGCGGGTTGAGATCCAGCGCGCGGTTCAAGTCCTCCAAGGCGCGCTCCAGTTCCCCCATAGATCGGTACGTTTCGCCACGGCCGGCGATACACCACTCATAGTCCGCTGCTAGCTGGATCGCTCGGTCTAAATCTGCGAGCGCTTCAACGTAGTTCTTCTGGAGGCGGTGAAGCGCTCCGCGCGTGGCGTATGCCCAGGCGAGGTCTGGTTGCACGGCTATAGCACGACTCGCGTCCTGCATTGCAGGGCCGTCGTCTCCGAGCATCCGGTAGGCAGCGGCTCTGCTTGCCAGCGCCAGTGCATGGTCCGGTGCTGCGTCGAGTACTGATGAGAGGGTAGTGATGGCCTCTTGGTAGCGACGGCTAGCCAGAAGCTCGATGCCGTGCTTGAAGTTGGGGTGCACCACTGAGTCTCTCGTGCAGGGGGACGGCGTACGGTCGTGTTCCGCCAGCGTGGTGTCTTCGCTCGGCAGTCTGTACGAGTCATGTTGGCGTTGCCTGTAGTTCATCCCACCTGCCACAGAGGCGTCTTCGCCTTGGGAGTGAACGGAGTGTGCGGGTTGGAATGCGAGCGCTGCGCGGATCCAACCCCACCGAGTCTTCTGCGAAGGCAGGGCTGTCGGCGGCGCACCTTGCAAGTGCCTTCGGGCCGCGCGAAGTACAGCACGCCAATCAATGGACATCAGCGCCTCCCTTGGTCCCTCCCTGGCCGAGTTGGGCCGGTGGTTTGTTGGAATGACGCGCGCCCCCTTGGCTGTGCTCGCTCCCAACTGCAGTTTGCGACGTGCCCGTCGGCGCGGCATCTCCACGCACAGCCATTTGCTGGATCAGTAGTGGTGCAGCGATACCCATCGTCACTGCTGCCAACGGGCCGGTGATCTGCTGTGACGCGCAATAGACGGCGTCCAGGCCGGCCGCCATGCTGAATCGGCAGGCCACAGCGATGACATAGCCCCACACCTGCGATCGGCCTCTGCCGTCCCTCCACGGCCACTTCGGGACGCGGGCTGGCTGGAGGACGGACCATAGTCCGCGGATCTCAACAAGTCCCGCGCCTAACAGACCCCATAGACACGCCTGCCATATCGCCATCTGCGGCTCCCCCTGCACGGCACGCCCAACATCCTCCCCATCATGGGCGTCCGTCTGCGCCCCGGTACTCCCTCGTCTGGAATCCCGACCGGCGTGCGGTAGCGCAGAAGTGGTGACTCTTCATTCGTTATGCCATATTTCGCGCCGGTCCACTCAAGAGCGGATCTTGCTGTACAGAAGCTTGGAGTGCTAGCGCACTCTGCCGAGTCCCAGTTTGGGCAGCTGCGACACTCTGTAGCCTATTTCAGCACCGACCTGGGCGAATGGCTGAGCTGCGGCCTCGTTGAGCTGCAGTGCCTTCACTGTGGTTCCCCGCTGTTCCCCGCCCGTTCTGATGCGCTTATGGTGCAGTCGCCGTTACGTGAGTGGGCACCTGGGCGGGCCGACAGGCAGAACGATCTGAGTAGGCTGATCGCGAACGGTAGTCCTTGACTCCTGATGGGAGGCTGGAGCGACAGTGGCTAACCCCTTTGCACCGCCGCCGGCAAACTCTGGTCAACCGTCGTGGTCGCCGGTCGATGAGTACCTCTGGCACTCATGCGACATCCTCGCCGATGTCCTCGAAGAACAAGCGGCCCGCCGGCCCATCGTGGCCACGACCGCGCGACTGCAGCACGGTGATCGTGCACTCGCAGTAGGGCCGGGCCAACGCCTGACCTGGAGGGCCCTCGGTAGCGGGAGGTACACGCACACCAACGTGGTTGCCTTCGGCAGCCCTGGTTTTGTGGTCGGCTCCTTGGTGGGCTCTGCCATCGGAAACTCTGCCCGACGTCGTCAGGCAGCGCGTGATGCTCAGCCACGGTGGGTGGTGGACGGTACCGGCGAAGTCACTCTCACGCTGCAAAGGCTCCACTTTGCGCATGCTGCCGAACTGGACCTTGACTGGCGGGCGTTGAGCTCCATCGAGCTCGCGGCTCCTGACGTGTTCCAGACGAGCTTCGTCGACACTCGCGGTTCCCAGACGACGGTTCGAGTGCGGACGCCGTGGGCTTCGCTCGCCTTCGCTCTCGCTGCGATCACTGCGTTCCCTGC
Organism: Streptomyces sp. NPDC020747; assembly: GCF_044334695.1. NCBI lineage: Bacteria > Bacillati > Actinomycetota > Actinomycetes > Kitasatosporales > Streptomycetaceae > Streptomyces > Streptomyces sp. NPDC020747. The sequence goes on from NZ_JBIRTJ010000019.1 coordinate 40,161, forward strand.
CCACCCGCGTTTACTCAACCGCGGTTGGCTTCCTCCGGATTTCGAGCAACGGTGCGCCCGAGTAGGTCGTCCGTGCCGTCCGGCTGCGCATCTCGCGCTGCGGTCAAGCGGCACCTAGCAGGGGCAGCGTCGGGGCTCGTTTCCTGGACGCGTTGTGGCGGAGACAGGAGCGCAGGCCCGGCCGGGGGCACAACCCGGGGTTCCCGGCGAACGTGCGACTGCGGCGCCCGGAGGCCAGCGAGGCACACGGGCGCGGCCTGTTCCTGGTCGACGCCATCGCAGACTCGTGGCACTCCGGGCCCAGTCGATTCGGCGGGACCGTGGTCTCCGCCGTGGTGGCCGGCGCCTGGCCGTCGAACGAAGGGTTCGGCCCCCTTCTCCTGTGAGTGTGCAAGTGTCGCTGGTCTCGTTGACCCGTTGGCTTGATCCATTTCGCGTGATCCGGCTGCATGAAGCTCGTGACGGCACGGTCACCCTGCTCACAGCGGCCGGAGTCACGCCCGCGTTGATATGGAGATCTTGGGCACTCCCAGATCGGCATCGCCGTGGATGTCAAATGGCCCCCCACCTGCGAAGATTCGGAGGTGGGGGGCATCTGACGGCTGTGCCCCCGGCAGGATTCGAACCTGCGGCACCCGCTTTAGGAGTGGGATTGGATCCTTGATCAGGGGTGCTAGTTCTTGCCGGGCGGTGCTGTTCTTGCAGGTCAGCACCGCCCGGCATGACACTTGATCCCGCTCATGACGGGTGCTGCTCCGCTCTTCAGGATCTCGATCGTCTTCTACCGCTCCGCGCGCTCGGACTGGCGGGCGATTGCCGCCGTGACGATCTGCTGGGCCAGAGCACCGAGCATGACTGGTCCCACGCCGCCCGGAGCGGGGACAACGACCCCCGCCACGGTGCTGGCGGAGTCCACATCCACCCCGCCGACCAGCTGGGGCACCTGCCGGCCGGGGTCCTTTCGGCTCGGCCTGAAGCCCGTGAAAACGGGGTTGAAATCGATCACAACGGCCCCGGACTTGATCCAGTCGGCAGTCACCACCGCGGGCCGCTGGAGCGAGACCACCAGCAGGTCGGCCGACTGGGCCAGTTCGCGGGCCCTGGGGTGGGTGACCGGGACGACGCAGCCTGAGGCGTTGGGCGGGAGTGCGGCGAACGCCGCGATGCGCGCCACCATCTTCGCCACCGGATTGGTCTCGGTCAGCTCCGGGTCGGTCAGGACGACGACCTCCTGCCCGTCAGGGTCGTAGTCGATCTCGGTGAGCAGGTGCACCACCGCGGTCGGGACGACAGGAATCCGGGTGGGCGGGAGGGCGCTCAGCGGGTTGAGCCGCATGACGTGGTCCAGATGCAGCCCTTCGGCCTCCTTGGCAGGGTCGATGGCAGCCAGTACCAACCGGATGTCGAGGTGCTCGGGCAGCGGGATCAGAACGAGGATCACGTCCACCTCGTCGTCCTTGTTCAGCTCCTCTATCAGAGCCCGCAGTGTCTCCCAGTTGGTGTTCGCGGCGAGTTCGTACGGGCGCACCTGGAATCCGGTGTCGGCGAACAGCTGTTGATGCAGGCGGAAGTTGACCGGGAGCATCGGGTCGTCGTGGTCGACCTGCAGCAGTGCCACGGTCGGGGTGATCCCGGCTTCCTTCGCGGTGTGCGCGGCCTGGTCGAGCAGACCGCGCTTGAGCGCGTGGCCGGTGGCGATACGAGCTGGCAACGGGATTCCTCTCATGTTTCCCCGGTCTGCGGGCCGGGGACAGCGATGTGCGTCGGACGGGGCACGCCGGGCTAGGCGGGGCGGAGGGCACGGTCGAAGGCCGCGCCCAGGTGCCGTAGGTTCTCCGGGTTCCGGATCATCGAGTAGTGGTCTCCGGGCACCTGAAGAACCTCTACCCGGCCTGAGCTGTGGCGGGCCCAGAGGGCGCGTTCGGTCTTCCGGATGTCGAGGGCGCGCATGATGGCCTGGTTCTCCTCCTGCTCGGCGGCCAGAACGACGATGTCCCCGGTGAGCAGCCAGTCGGGGAACCAGCGCTTGAGCGCCTCATGATTGTCCCGCCAGGTGTGGAAGAACCCTGCCAGTTCGGCCTTCATCGCCTCCGACCATGTGTCGTCGCCGATCCGCTCAAGGATCTCCTCGACGGATCGCGGCGCGGCGGTGTCGACGTCGGCGGTCTCAGGTGCTGAGCCGGGAAGAATCTGGCCGATGAGGGTCGGGAATGCGGCCAGGAAAGCAGCGTCGTCCGCCGCGCCGCCGATGTATGCCTCGGGCGGGTGCGAGTCCAGCATCACGACCCGCTCCACATCCTCCCCGTCCCGCTCCAGTTCCGCCGCCATTTCGAGGGCCACGCTGCCGCCGAAGGAGTACCCCGCGAGGAGATAGGGACCATGAGGCTGCACCTCACGGACAAGGCCCGTGTACAGCCGGGCGAGGTCCCGGATGGAGCGGTGCTGTCCGGGCTGCCCGGATGGGTGCGTCAGTGCCCACAGGGTCCGCTCGTCGCTCATGCGGCGGCTGAGGTCGATGTAGGCGGCGATGGTGCCGCCGGCGGGGGGCACCATGAACACATGCCCCGGCGCGGAACCTTCCCGGATCTTGGACAGCAGGTGGCGGTGGGCGGCCGTCCCGGCCGCCGGTGCCGCCCGGACGGGGGAGCTGGCGCCGTCGGCGGGGCCGGAAAGGCCGGACATGTGCTCGACCACGGCGGAGAGAGTGCGCAGTCCGTCGAACTCCTCGAAGCTCAGCGGCAGTCCGGTGGTGTCCCGCAGCAGCGTGACGATTTCCACCGCGCGCATCGAGTCGAGTCCCCGGTCGTAGAAGTCGTCGTCCGGCCCCAGCTCCGGGGCGTCAAGCATCCGGGTGATCACCTCCCGGACCTGCTCCGCAAGCTGCGGCGCGGAGGCGGGGGGCTGCGTTGAGGGTCCGGACCGGTGCGTGTGCTGTACGTCGATCCAGTGCTGCCGTCGGCGCATCGGGTGGCCCGGCAGCGCCACCCGACGGGCGTGTGAGCAGTCACCGACCGACTGTGGGTCCAGCGGCCCTCCGGCCAGCCAGCCGGCCGCGGCTGGATCGTCCGGCGGAGTTCCACCGGACGCCAGCTCCCCGAGTTGGCCGATGAGTTCGGGTACGGATCGGGACCGCAGCGCGGCGCGGGCGGCGAAGTCGGTCCGACCGTTGGCCAGGGTGAAGGCGATGTCGTCCAGGCGGGTGTAGGTCTGGGCCGTCAGATGGTCGCGCAACTCCTCCGCCAGGGTGGCCAGCGCCTCGGTGTCCCGCGCGGACAAGAGCACCAGATGGGTGCCGGCCGGAGCGTGTCGTTCGTCGACGGCCGGCGGCGCGGCCAGAACGACATGGGCGTTGGTGCCGCCCAGTCCGAAGGAGCTGACGGCGGCTGCCTGGAGCGGGGAGGCGGGCCGTACAGGCTCCGCTGAGATGCGGTAGTTGTCCAGGTGCGCCTCGATGGCGGGTCCCGGGGTGGTGAAGTCGGGCTGACCGGGTATGGCCTGCTCCCGAAGTACCAGGACCGTCTTGATCAGGCCGGTGACTCCGGCCGCCGCGTCAAGGTGTCCGAGGTTGGCCTTGATGCTTCCCAGATGGCATTCCTTCGGGGGTTCCCCGTCGGCGGCGTGTGCGGTGGCCAGGGCACGTACCTCGATCGGGTCACCCAACGAGGTGCCGGTTCCATGAGCCTCTACGTAACCGATGGCGCTGGCCGGCAGGCCGGACACCGCGACGGCCTCGCGGATCACCTCGACTTGGCCCGCGGCGCTGGGTGCGGTGAATCCGACCTTGTCGGCCCCGTCGTTGTTCACCGCACTGCCACGGATCACCGCGCTCACCCGGTCGCGGTCGGCGATCGCGTCGTCAAGACGGCGGAGAACCACGACGCCGCATCCGCTGCCGCGCACGGTGCCGTTCGCGCTGGCGTCGAACACCCTGCACCGGCCGTCAGGCGACAGGATGCCGCCCTCGCGGTACAGATAGCCGGCCTGCTGCGGCACGGTGATGCTCACTCCGCCCGCCAGCGCGATGTCGCACTCGCCGGCGAGCAGCGACTGCGTGGCGAGGTGCACGGCGACGAGCGAGGAGGAACAGGCCGTCTGGACCGTCACCGCCGGGCCGGTGAGCCCGAGCCGGTGGGCCGTCTTGGTGCACAGGAAGTCCTTGTCGTTGCCGAGCAGCAGCGGATAGCTGATGCCATCGGGCGGCAGCTCTTCTCCGCCCGCGATCAGCCCCAGCAGATACGTACTGATGCTGCTGGAGCCGAACACCCCGATCCGTCCGTCGAACCGGCCCGGCGGGTGACCCGCGTCCTCCAGGGCAGCCCAGCAGGTCTCCAGGAACAGACGGTGCTGGGGGTCCGACAACTGGGCTTCCCGCGAGGGGACGTTGAAGAATTCCGCGTCGAAGAGGTCGATGTCCTCCAGCGCCGCGGCCATCGGTACGTAGGACGGGTGCTGCGCCAGGTCGTCCGGGACGCCCGCCTCGCGAAGCTCCTCGGCGGTGAACCGCCGGACGGCGCGCTTGCCGTTCAGCAGGTTCTGCCACAGCTCGGACACCGACCCGGCTCCCGGGAACCGGCCGGCCATGCCGACCACGACTGCCGCCATGTCCTGGCCGCTGGTCTCCTCATTCACCGGTCTCCTCCTTTTCCGTGCCGCCTGCTCCAGTGCTGTCGGGGCTGCTGTCGCCTGACCCGGTGCTGCCGGATGTGGTGGCGTTACGGGACGCGGCGCGCGCGGCACGCCTGCGGTCGCTGCCGGACGGTGCCCTGCGGGTGACGGTTCGTCTGCCGGGGCGTGCCCCGGTGAGGGCGTTCGCCGCGTCCGGTCGACTCAGGCGAGCGGCGAGCAGCCGAGGCGTCGGGTACTCGAACAGCTCGACCACGTCGAGCCCTTCGGTCTGCAACTCCTGGGTCAGGCGACGGTGGACCTGTATCACGTGCATCGAGTTCCCGCCCGCTTCGAAGAAGCTGACGTCGGGGCCGACCGTGTCGCGCCCGATGACCTCGGCCCAGATTCTGGCGACGGCGTCCGTCGTCCCGTCCTCAGAGCCCGGCGTCGGGTCGGCCCGGGTGGTGGCCGGAGCCGGCAGTGCGCCCGCGTCGACCTTGCCGTTGACCGTCAGCGGCAGTTCCGCGATCCGGACGTACAGAGCGGGAAGCATGTACGCCGGGAGCTGGTTCAGCAGCAGGCTACGGATGGCGGCCTCGGCCGGTATCTCCTCGTCCGCGACGATCCAGGCGGCCAGCAGCGGCTCGCTGCCGTCGGGAGTGTGCACCGCGACGTGGACGTCCTTCAGGCCACGTACCCCGCGCAGCGCGGTCTCCACCTCGCCCAGCTCCACGCGGTAGCCGCGCAGCTGCACCTGACGGTCGATCCGGTCCAGGTAGACGAGGTTGCCGTCCGGCCTGACATAGGCCCGGTCCCCGGTTCGGTAGACCCGGTCCCCGTAGCGGCTCCCGGTCAGGAAGCGTTCGGCGGTGAGGTCGGGGCGGCCCAGATAGCCACGCGCCACACCGTCACCGGCGACCAGTATCTCTCCGGGCACTCCTGTCGGGCAGCGGTTCAAGTGGCGGTCGACGACGGAGATCCGCAGGTCCGCCAGCGGTTTCCCGATCACGCCGCTGTCCCCGGCGTCCACGGTGGCCGGGTCGATCTCGTGGAACGTGGTGTGCACGGTGGTCTCGGTGATGCCGTACATGTTCACCAGCCGGGCTCGGGCACCCATCAGCTCGGCCCAGGGCTGCACGGTCCCTGGACGAAGTGCCTCGCCGCCGAAGATCACCCAGCGCACCCGCAGCTCGGCGGCCAGGTCCGCGTCGAGCACGTCGGTGAGCCTGCGGAAAGCCGACGGAGTCTGGTTGAGGACGGTGACGCCCCGGTGCGCCAACATCCTGGCGAAGCTGACGGGCGAACGGATGGTCTCCTCGTCAGGCACGACGAGGCGTCCGCCGTGCAGCAGGGCGCCCAGCATCTCCCAGACCGCGAAGTCGAACGCGTACGAGTGGAACAGGCACCAGACGTCGTTCTCGTCGAAGTCGTAGTGCTCCGAGGCAGCGGCGAACAGCCGTGTCACATTGTGGTGGGTGACCTCCACGCCCTTGGGAACGCCGGTCGACCCGGAGGTGAAGATGATGTAGGCCACGTCATCGGCGGACGGGCCCCGGCCACGGGCGCGCTCCTTGTGCGGATCATGCGGGTCCGGCTGATCGCGCGGACCGGGAATCTCCGCCAACAACTCCCCTGGGGAGAGGCGACGGCGGGCGGCAGGGTGCGGCAGGGTGTCGTCGGCGACCAGCGTGATGCCGTCGAACTGGCCCAGGATGTGCCGCAGCCGCCCGGCGGGTGCGTTGGGGTCGAGCGGTACGTACGTCCGCCCGGAGCGCAACACCCCCAGCAGTACGGCGACAAGTTCCCGACCGCGTGGCATGGCCACGGCCACATGCTCTCCGTGATCGCCCCGGTCGAGCGCGTCCGCGACCCGGGAGACCGCGCTGTCCAGCTCGGCGTAAGTCCACGTGCCGGTGGCGTCGGTGACCGCCGTTCGCTCCGGGTGCTTACGGGCGGTGGCGGAGAACCACGTGTCGACAGTAGCGGGCTTCTGCTGCGCCCGGTAGCGGTTGACCAGTTCGTCCAACCCGCGGTCGGCCTCCGGGCCGAGCACCTGTATCCCGGACAGCTGCGTCAGCGGATTGGCCACTACGGTGCGCAGTACGTGGATCAGCATGGCTGCAGGGTCCGCCGGGGCCAGCCGGGTGGCGTACTCGATACCGAGAGTGAAGCCCCGGTCGCCCTCGCGAACGTTGACCGCCAGGGGATAGCGCACCAGGCTCCGGGGCACGAACAGGGTGTCGGTGGTGCAGCCGGGCAGGTTGAGTGGATATGCCTTGCGGTAATGAGTGATCGCGTTGTCCATCTGGAGGACCGGTGTCCGCCGTCCCTCGAACACCTGGGGGGCCTGCTCCGTGAGGTCGAGCAGTTTGTGCCTGAGCATGGTGCGGATCCGCACCGCGACGACATCACACAGGTCAGCGAATGTGGGAATCCTGTCCAGATTCAGGGCCAGCGGGAGGGTGTTGATGAAGTACCCCAACGCGAACATCTGCTGCCAGTTCCGCCGAGTGGCCAGCGGCACGCCCACCACCACGTCCGGCTGGCCCGTCAGAGAGGATATGACCACCGCGTGGGCCGCGAGGAAGACGGTGTAGGCACCTGACTGGATGGCCAGATCGCTGGAGCGAAGGGCCGCGTCGAGGTCCGGCGGCAGCGCAACCTGACGGACCACCCCGGGCAGTGCGCCGTCGGCCCGCCGTTTCTCGCTGAGCCCCTCATGGGAGAGCCGGGACACCCCACTCAGCAGCTTCCGGTACGCGCTCACGGCAGCCGCCGTCCGATGCGGGCTCATGGTGTTCACCGGCTGGTATCTGAGCCCGGCCAGATAGTCCGGGCTCAGCCGCTGGTCCTGGTACAGCTGCGATGCTATTTCCGCGATGTTGAACATCGTGATGGCGTCACTGACCAGGTGTGTACATACCACGCCCAGATAGTCGGCATGGCGGCCCCGGTAGAGGGTCACCTCATACAGCGGCCACTCGTGCGGCGTTCTCGGCCGGTCTGCCGCGCGCCCGATCTCAGTCGCGACCGCAGCGGCCTCAGACTCGGCGTCGAGGCTCCGTGGGGCGTCCAGGATCCTTACCACCGGCCGTCCAGGGTGTCGGTGGGCGACATCCCCCTCCGCCCCTTGCCGGAAGACCAGGTTCAGTCCGACGCTCTCGGACAGGATGAATTCGAGTGCGTCGCGCAGCCGCTCCACGTCGAACTCACCCCGGATGCGTTCCGCGTGCGCCAGAGTGAACGCGGTGTCTCCCGGATAGAGCCGGTGATGCAGCACCAGCTTCCGTTGCTCGGCGCTGAGGCTGATCTCCTCCACTATGGGTCCCCTCCCGGTGGGCGTAAGGCATCGGCCGGTACCGACCACCTACAGGTATCTACCGGCGGCCCCGGTCCCTGCTACGCGTACCGGCACTCGAACTGACCGTCATAACCACCCCAGGCAGAGCGCGGGAACCGTATAACGTGCCGTCATGCCAGAAGAGCACGCTGAAGGTACGCAGGTGCGACGGACCGTTGCGGGCCCAGGCAGGACCGGGGAGCTACTGGACGGGTTGGAGCTGGGACGGTCGCGGCTGGTGACGGTGGAGGGCGGGCCAGGCTGCGGGCGCAGCACCGTACTGGACCGCATGGTGGCGTCGGCACGGGAGCGGGAGCGGCTGGGCACGGCTCTGGTGCGGTGCGGGCGGGAAGAGGCGGTATTCGGATGGGGCGTGGTCCGGCAGTTGCTCGATGCCCTCCCCGACCCCGCTGACCCGTCACGAGCGCCACACCAGCTTGCGCTGCGCGACAAGAACTGGTTCGAGGCGGTGCGTGAGGGGGACCCCTGGGAGACCCTCCAGCGGCTGTACTGGCTGATCGCGGAGCGGGCGGCGGAGCGGCCGCTGGTGTTGGCCTTCGACGATGTGCACTGGTGCGACGCGCAGTCGCTGCGGTTCCTGGGCCATCTGGTGCGCCGGCTGCATCAACTGCCGGTGCTGCTGGCCGTCGCCGTCGACCCTGCGGAATGGTCCGGCACTGATCAGCTGCTCGCCGACGTGGTGAACGCCACCCAACGGCTGCGATGGTTACCCGCCGCGCTGGACCGGGCCGAAGTCGGCGCGCTCGGCCGACAGTTCCTGGACGACGACGGGGACGCGGTGGTGGATGCCTGCCTGGACGTGACGGTCGGCGTGCCCGGCTTGGTCGTCGAGGTCCTGCGGACGGTGTCCCGTGCGACGGCCGGGGAGACACACGCGGAGGCGGTACGACGGTGCGCGCCGTCCGCCGTCGCCACCGCTGCCCTGTCACGCGCCGCCCGGCACGGCGCGGACGCGGCGCAAGGGCTGAGGGCCCTGTCGGTGTTCCGCACCCCGGTGCCGGCCCGGCAGGCAGCGCGGTTTCTGAACCTGGGCGCCGCCGAGGCCGTCGACACGCTGGCCCTGCTGGAGCGTCTGAACTACCTGTCGGTCGGCCCCGACGGGGTGCTGATCGCACCCGAGGTGTTGCGACGGGCTGTCAGACAGCGGCTGAGCCCGTCGGAGCGGCACCGCGCAGAGAGCCTGGCCGCCGGGGTGCTCGCCGGTCGGCCCGAGGCGCTGAACGAGGCGGCCGGGCATCTGCTGGCCGTTCTGCCAGAAGGCGATAGCGGGCACGCGGAGATCCTGCAAGCCTCCGGTCGCCGGATGCTGGCGGCCGGCCGCTACCCGGACGCCGCCCGGCTGCTGAACCGCGCGCTGGAAGAGCCGCCGGCCGACGGCCACAGAGCGGAGGTGCTGGCCGACCTAGGACTGGCGGAGCTGTACCGGAACCCCCTGTCCGCCGTGGGGCGCCTGCGGCTCGCGGTGGCCGGCGCGATCTCCCCGGAGGAGCGGTTGCTGTGGATACTGCGGCTCGCTCACGGTCTGGCGATCACCGGACAGGCCGCCGAAGCACACCGCGTCTTGTGGGCGGAGTTGGAGCAGACCCCGCTGCGCAGCAGCCACGAGCTGATCCGGCGGGCATCGGCGGAACTGTTCTTCCTCGCCCTGAGCGACGACGACATCGCCCGTACATGGAATCAGGCGGTCGGCGAGAGCGACTGGGAAGGCGTACAGCGGCAGAAGGAGCCGAGGCAGAAGGCACCTCGGCTCCCCGCACGAGCGGTGCGGCTCTCCCGAGCCTCCCGGGCGCTCGCAGGGGCGTTCGCCTGCCATACGTCCGGCGAACTGGTGGACGGAATCCACGACGCCCTGTCCAGCGGGCCTGAACCGACCGACGAGAGCAGCATGGGCTGGTTGGCCATCGGCTCGATCCTGCTGTGGGCGGACGACCTGGCCGCCGCGGAGCGGGTGTTCGGCCGGGCCGCGGAGGAGGCGGAGCGGTGGAACGCACCCCTGCCCCAGTACACGGCGCTGTGGCTGAGCGCCCTTGCCAGCGTGAACGCGGGCCGGCTCGACGAGGCCCGGACGCTCACCGCCACCGCGGTCGGCCTGGCCCGCGAACGTCCCTGGGACGTGTGGCGGGCTGGTCCGTCCATCGTCGCCATGCGCTTGGCCGAAGAGCTGGGGAGCGAGTCGGCGCCCGCTTTCGGGCCGTTCGCGGACGAGCCGGGCGGGGACTTTCCCCGGCTGTGGGTCGCGGATCTCGCCCTCGCAGGGCGGGGACGGCTACGCGTGGTCGAAGGCGATGTGAGCGGAGGTCTGGCGGATCTGCTGGAGGCCGGTCGGCGGCTGACCGCCATCGGCTGCCTCAATCCGGCGATGTCGGCCTGGCGGTCGGCCGCCGCGCTGGCTCTGGCCCGCCTCGGCCGGGCCGACGAGGCGCGTCCGCTCGCCGAGGAGGAGGTGCGGTTGGCGCGAGCCTGGGGGGCTCCGCGCGCCCTGGCTGTGGCACTGCGTCGGCGGGGCGTGCTGCGCGGTGGTGACCAGGGGTTGTCGGACGTCGCGGAATCACTGTCGCTGCTGGCGGACGGGCGGTTCCCGCTGGAGTCGGCCCGCACCTTGCTGGCCCAGGGCAGGCTGTACCGCTCCCGGCGCTCCCACGACCCGGCCCGGGACGCGTTGACCGAGGCGTACCGGCTGGCCGGGCAGTGTGGGGCGGACCGGCTGCTGGGGCAGGTACGGGAGGAACTTCTCGCGGTGGGCGGGCGCCCCCGGGTCTCCCGGCAGGGCGGCTCACCGCCGCTCGCCCCGAGCGAGTGGCGGGTGGCCCGGCTGGCGGCGAACGGTGCCACGAATCAGGAGATCGCCGGACACCTGTATCTCGCGCGCCGGACGGTGGAGGCGCATTTGACGAGCGTGTACCGCAAGCTCGGCATCCGGGGCAGGAGCCAATTGCCCGAGACCCTGCGGCAGTTCGAGGACGACACCACGGACACCGGCAACGACGACCCTACGCAGGGCGGTACGGAAATCCTTGCGGGGCCACCACGATGACCGTCCCGAACTCGGCCGTTGTACTGGAATGACGCCCTGGCGCGACGGAAGGCACAGAGGATCATGAGTGAGGTACACGAGGCCGACATCGCATCCCCGGCCGACGGCCGGGCGCCCCTGGTCATCGCGCTGGACCGGACCGGCGCCGGCATGCTGCCGCTCGTCGGCGGAAAGGCCGTCAATCTGGGAGTGATGACCGCCGCAGGCATGCAGGTACCGGATGGTGTGTGCGTCACCACCGAGGCGTACCGTCAGGTGACCGAGGAGGCCAGGTTCGCCGTGCTGGCCGAGAAGCTGTCCGCCGTCCCGGCGGGCGACACCGTGGCGCTGGCCGAACTGGCAGAACAGATTCGCGACGCCGTACTCAGCGCTCCGGTTCCGGAAGCGGTCACCGAGGCACTGACGGCTGCGTACCACGGTCTGGGGAGCGACGTGCCCGTGGCGGTGCGGTCCTCGGCGACCGCCGAGGACCTGCCGTCGGCAAGCTTCGCCGGCCAGCAGGACACCTACCTCAACGTGGTGGGTGAGGACGCGGTACTCGACGCCGTCCGCCACTGCTGGGCGTCTCTGTGGACGGACCGGGCGGTCGCCTACCGCGCCACCAACGGAATCGACAACCGGAGCGTACGGCTGGCCGTCGTCGTGCAGCGGATGGCCGGCGCGCGGGCCGCCGGGGTGATGTTCACCGCCGACCCGGTGTCGGGACGGCGCCACTGGGTCACGGTGGACGCCGCGCCCGGGCTCGGCGAGGCCGTGGTCTCCGGGGCGGTCAACCCCGACCACTTCGTCATGGACACCGCCGAGGACCGGATGGTCGAGCGTCGGCTCGGCGACAAGCGGCTGGCTGTGCGTCCGCTGCCGGGCGGCGGCACGGAGCACGTCGAACCCGCCGATCCTCATCTAGCGGCCGCCGCCTGTCTGGAGGCCGACGAACTGCGTCGGCTGGTCGCTCTCGGCCGGGAGGTCGAGCGGCTCTTCGGCAGCCCGCAGGACGTGGAGTGGACGCTGGACGCGGATGGCCTGATCTGGCTCACTCAGTCCCGGCCTGTCACCACGCTCTACCCGCTGCCCGTCACTAACGCGCGCGGGGAGGAGGAGATCCGTGCGTACTTCTGCTACAGCATGGTCTGGCAGGGCATCCAGGGACCGGTGACCCCGTTGGGGCTGTCCGCGCTGCGGCTGGTCAGCTCCGGCATGGCACGGCTCGCCGGACTCCCTGTCGCCGACCCATATGCCGGTCCAACCGCCTACGCGGAGTCTGGCAGCCGAATGTTCCTGGACATCACCACCGCAGTGCGTGGGGCGGCAGGCCGGACGGCGCTGCCCGGCCTGCTCAAGATGGTGGACGATCAGACGGCGAAGCTCGTCGGCGAACTCTTCGACGACCCTCGCTTCGCGCTGACCAGCACTTCCAAGGCGGGTCTCGCCAGACGGCTCGTACGGATCGCGTTACGCGCCGGGGTGCCGTTGAGGGTACTGGAGGCGGTGATCCGGCCTGCCGCGGCCCGCGACCGGGTCGCACGGGTGGGCGCCAGGCAGTCACAGCGTTTCGCACTCCCGGACACCGTCGGGCCCCAGCAGCGCCTGAACGCGGTGCGGCGCATCCTGCTGGAGGGGATCCCCGCGTTGTTCCCACGAATGGTGCCGATCCCAGCTGTCGGCGGGGCCGCCCTGGGGATCGCCCTGAAACAGCTGGGTGACGAGGTGTCGGAGGAGGAGGGCCTGGGGTTGCTGCGCGGCCTGCCCCACAACGTCACCACCGAGATGGATCTCGCTCTGTGGCAGCTTGCCAGTCGGATCCGGGAGGACCCCGAGGTCGCCCGGCTGATGCAGGACTCCTCCCCCGATGAACTCTTGCGATCGTACCGGGAACACGTGCTCCCTACCGTGGCCCAGCAAGGGCTGACCGCTTTCCTCGACCGGTTTGGCCACAGGGCGGTGGCCGAGGTCGACGTGGGCGCGCCGCGGTGGATAGATGCCCCGACACACCTGTTCAGCGTCCTCGCCGGCTATCTGTCATTGCCTGAGGACGCCTCGTCGCCCGAGAGCCAGTTCGCCGACGGTGCCGAATCGGCCGAGCGGACCGCGAGGGAACTCGTCGGCAGAGCCCGGAAGCGCGGCCGGCTGCCCGCGGCCGTGGTCCGAATCGGCATCCGGCGTGCCCGGCAACTGCTGGGACTGCGCGAGGTCACCAAGTTCTACTGTGTCCTGCTGGTAGCACAGGCACGTCGCGAGCTGCTCCTGGTCGGTGAGCAACTCGCTGCCGCCGGGCAGCTCGACACCGCCGAGGATGTCTGCTTCCTTGAGTTGCGGGAGATCGAGGAGGCATTGGCCGGGACCGGTGTTCGCGACCGGATCGCGCGGCGACGCGAGGAGTACGTCCGCGAGGGGCGTCGTCGACATGTGCCACGGATGTTGCTCTCCGACGGCACGGAGCCGACTTTGGTCGGCGCCAGTGACGGGACTCTGCGGGGCGCACCCGCGTCGACCGGCTCCGTCACCGGGCCTGCCCGGGTGGTGTTCGACCCCATCGGTGTCAGTCTGCAGCCGGGAGAGATCCTGGTCGCGCCGTCGACCGACCCGGGGTGGACCCCGCTCTTCCTTATGGCCGGCGGGGTGGTGCTGGAGACCGGCGGGGTGAACTCGCACGGCGCGGTGGTGGCACGCGAGTACGGAATTCCGGCGGTTGTCGGCGTGCCGGGCGTGCTCTCCGCGCTGTCGGACGGGCAGACACTCACCGTGAACGGGACCTTGGGCACGGTATCGGTCGAATCAGTTGAACTGGCTGAATCTGCTGTATCGATTGAATCTGCCGTATCGGCCGGAGAGACGGCGGACGAGCGGGAGCGGGATGCCTGAGCGCGGTGCGGAACCCGGAGGCGTCTCCCCGGCGGCCACGTGGGGGCTGATGGCCGCCTTCGTGGTGCACGATCTGGAGGAGCTGGTCACCATGCCCAGCTGGGCCTCGGCCCAGGTGGACCGACTGCAGGAGACCTACCCGCAGGTACCCGAACGGGTCTGGTCCGCGATGAGGGTGACACCCGGGCACGCGGCCACCGCCATCGGCCTGATGGGGTTGGTGGTCGGTGCGGCCTCGGCAGACGGAGCCAGGACCGGTGGAAAGTCCCCCTTCTTCCAGACCGTACTGGCCGGGTTCGGGCTGCACGCGGTGTCACACGTGGCTCAGAGCGTCGGCCTGCGCGGGTACACGCCCGGAGTGGTCACCGCTCCGCTGGTGGTCGCCCCGTTCTCGCTCTGGGCCTGGCGTGAGTTGCGGCGCAGAGGTGTGCTCAGGGAAGTTGACACGAGGGGCGTGGTGACGAGCGCCGCGCTGTTCCCGGTGGGCATCCTCGGCGTGCACGCGGCTGCCTTCGGGATCAGGCGGCTGGCCTGTATGTCTGCCCGAGCCCGCCCGACACACTGAGGGAACAGAGCGCGGGCGGGCCGCCGAGGGGTCCGGGGTGGCGCTCAGTCCGGGAGACCCCGGCAGTGGGCGTGGTTGCGTTCGGCGATCCGGGTCGCTACCTGCCGGGGGCTCATGCCGGTGGCCCGAACCTCGTCGAAGACTTCTTCCACGAGCCGCCACATGGTCTTGTCGATCTTTGCCAGGGCTTCACCCGCATCCGCGCCGACATCCCCGAAAAGCGTCCACCACCACCAGCTGTTCGCCGCGAAGTTGGCGAGGAAGTCCGGAACCACGACCACTCCGCGCCCCAGCAACGCCTTCTCGGCGCTCGGCAGCACGGAGACGTTGGCTGCCTCGACGAGGTACCGGCACCGCACGTCCGCCTCGTTCCCGTCGTCCACGGCGTAGGACACGGCGGCGGTGACCAGTACGTCCGACGCGACCGAGAGCCACTGCGCGCGCGGCAGCAGGCGGACGTCGGAGGTGAGTCGATCACGGTCGATCAGGCCGTCGGTGCTACGGCCGGCCAGGAGCGCTTCCACGTTCAGGCCGTCCGGGTTCGCCACCGCCCCGGCCCGGTCGACGACGGCGACGACGCGCATGCCGGCCCGAGCCAGGTAGCGCGCCGCGGCGCCGCCCATCGAGCCGAAGCCCTGCACCACGGCGGTGCGCCCCACCGGGTCCTCGTCGCATTCCGCCAGCGTCGCCAGCACGGCCTGGGCCACGCCGTAGCCGCCGACCGTATCGCCCAGGCCGAGTCCGTCGACCTGGACCGCGAAGGCGTCGTCGAGTCGGCGCAGTCCCGCGTCCGGCCCGTCGGGCACATGCCGGAGCGCCGGCTGGACACAGGAGCGCAGCCCGGCGGCGGCGACTGCCTCGTCGATGGCTTCCTGACGGGTTCCCAGGTCCTCGCCCGCGGCCCAGTACGCCTCGATCAGCGGGCTGACCGCGGCCAGGAAGCGGACCAGGACGCCTGGTGCGGCGGGGTCCGCGGGGTCGAAGTCGATGCCTCCCTTGGCGCCGCCGAAGGGCAGATAGCGGTCGTCGGGCTGGTGGACCAGCGCCTCTTTGAGTGTCATGGTCCGTGCCAATTCGGTGACTTCGCCCAGCGTGCAGCCGGGGCGCATCCTGAGCCCGCCGCTGGCGACACCGCGCAGCAGCCGGTCGATCACCAGATAGCCCTGTGCGTCGGTCTGTTCGTCGGACCAGGTCAGCTGAAGATAGGGGGTTCGCTTCACGGTTCCTCCGGAGCCGTCGGGTGGATTGCTGGACTCGTCGACGGGGTGAGGGCGTCAGCCGGTCGGCTCGGGGACTTCGATGACGGTGGGTCCCGGTGTGATGAGAGCTTGCGCGACGGCGGATCGCAGTTCGGCGGGGCTGGTGGCGTGTACCCCGGCGCCGCCGTAGGCCCGGCTCAGCGCCGGGAAGTCCGGGCCGTGCAGATCGACACCGACCGGAGGACAGCCTCGCTCCGTCATCTCCTGACGAATCATGCCGTAGCCCCCGTTGTTCACCACCACCACGGGCAGCGGCAGGCCGAGTTCCACCGCCGTAGCCAGTTCGTTCACCGTGAACTGGAGCCCGCCGTCGCCGGTGAGTACGGCTACCGGGCGTTCGGGTGCGGCGATGCCGGCGCCGATGGCGGCGGGCAGCGCGTACCCCAGGGTGCCGAAGCCCGTCGGATAGAGGAACTGGCTGGGCTGTTCCACGGCGAAGCCGGTCAGAGCACCGAAGTAGCAGACCTGCGCACTGTCGTTGACGAGTACGGCGTCCTCGGGGAGTGCCGCCCGTAGCGCCTCGATGAGCGGACGCCAGCGACGACCGTACGCGGTGACGGCGGACCGTGGCGTCCCCTCACGTCGCGGTCGGACTGCCCCTCGGGGGCCGATGGCCCGCCGCAGCCTGGCCAGGGTGGTTGCCGCGTCACCGGCCAGAGGATGCGCGGCGGTGGGGCGGTGGAGTTGAGACGGGTCGAGGTCCACCCGCACCAGCCGGCCGCCGAGCCGCAGCGGGCCGTCCCAGGTATCGGTCTCGGCAAGCTCCGTGCCGACGGCGAGCACGACGTCGGCACGGTGGAGGAACTCCCGCACCTCAGGGATGTGCAGCCCGGCGCCGAGCGAGAGGGGATGGCTTTCCGGGAACGCACCCTTGCCGTTGGCGGTGGTCACCGTCGGCGCTCCCAGGAGTTCGGCGAGTGCGCGCAGCTCGGCAACCGCGTTCCGGGCGCCACCGCCCACGACCAGCGTCGGCCGCTCGGCCGTCGACAGGGTCGCCGCGGCAGCTCGGACATCTGCCTCTGACGGAGCCGGAGGCAGGGCCCGCACCGCGGGTGGCACGGTGATGTCAGCGCTGCGGGCGAGCAGGTCGTAGGGCACTTCCAGATGGACCGGGCGGGGTCGGCTGATGTCGAAGCTCGTAAACACGGAGGCCAGGACGCGAAGCATCTCGGGGAGGGTCTGGACCCGCTGGCTCTGCGCGCAGACCGCGGCCAGTGCCGCCGACTGGTCCTTGACCTCGTGCAGCAGGCCGGACCCCTGCTCGTGGCCCAGAGGCATACCGGGCGAGACGATCAGCATGGGTACGGAGTCCGAGTACGCCTGGCCGGCCGCTGCGGCGACGTTGAGCAGGCCAGGACCGCTGGTGGTCACCACCACGCCGGGGCGCCCGGTGACACGGGCGTAGCCGTCTGCCGCGTATCCGGCGCCCTGCTCGTGGCGCGGGGTGACAACGCGTAGCCGGCCCGGCCCGAGATGCCGGTAGATTTCCAGGTTGTGGGTGCCGGGGATTCCAAAGACCACATCGACGCCGTGGGCACGTAGCGCGGCGACCAACAGCTCTCCGCCTGTGGGCAATTCATCCCCCGTGGTCGGTCACCCCTGTATCCCGGCACGGGTGCCGGGATACAGGGGTGGCGGTGGTCCGGTCAGTCCGTGACGGATGCCTTGACGCCGTCACGCTCCGCGATCAACTCCCGTACGTGGTCATTGAGGGCGTAGCGCTCCAGGACCGCTGCCGGCAGGTCCGATGCCCCGGTGATGGTCCCGAGGCAGGCGGCGGTGCCGCACTGGCAGGCGAAGGGGTTGCCCATGTTCCACTCGGTCGAGGGGTAGAAGAAGCTGAGTGGTTCGCCGTCGGCAATCGGCCGGATCGCCACCACGTGTCCGGCATTGGTGTCGAGGAAGGTGTTGGGAACACACGAGTGGTTCAGGAAGTGAAGGTTGTCAGGGTCGAGATGCTCGTCGCGGGAGACCTGGACGCTGTACACCGTGGGTTCCCCGGTTCTGACGTTGCCGGTCAGCGGGGAGACGATGTCTCCCACGCTCAGGGCGCGTCGGGAGTTGTACCCCTTGCCTCCGGCATGGAACGCCGTTTCCTGTACCAGGATGTCATGCCCCATTTGCTCCACTTGATCCTTCCTGCTCCCAGCGGCGGACGATGAGTACCGCGTTGTGCCCGCCGAATCCGAATGAGTTGCTCATCGCGACGTCGGTGTCCCATTTCTGGGCCACGGCCGGTACGAAGTTCAGCTGGTCGTCTTCTGGAATCTCGCAGTTGAGCGTAGGTGGTACGACACCGTTGTGAATCGTTTTCACGGACGCGATCAGTTCGACCGCACCGGTGCCCGAGATCAGGTGGCCGGTCATGGATTTGGTGGAGCTGATCGGGATCTGCAGGGCACGGTCGCCCAGCACGTCTCGCAGGGCCGCAATCTCACTCGTGTCGTTGAGTGCGGTGCTCGTGCCATGGGCGTTGACGTAGTCGACGTCGTCCGGCTGGAGACCGCCCGACTCCAGGGCGATCCGCATGGCTCGCTTGGTACCCAGCCCCTCGGGGTGAGGGGCCGTGAGGTGGTAGGCGTCGGTGGTGGCTCCGTATCCGACCAGCTCCGCGAGAATGAGGGCGCCTCGCCGTTGGGCGTGCTCGGCCTCCTCCAGGACCAGGACACCCGCCCCGGCCCCCATGACGAACCCGTCCCGGTCCTTGTCGAACGGGCGGCAGGCCCGGTCGGGTTCGTCGTTGCGACGGGACAGCGCCCGACAGGCCGCCGCAGCGGCGATGTTGAGGCGGGTGACGGGTGCCTCGGTGCCACCGGCCACCATCACGTCGGCCACGCCGAACTGGATCAGCCGCATCGCCTCGCCGATGGAGGTGGCGCCCGACGCGCAGGCGGTGGTCAAGCTGGCCGACGGCCCGCAGGCGCCGAGCCACAGCGAGATCTCCCCGGCCGAACTCTCGGAGCTGCTGGTGGCGAAGAAGAACGGGCTCACGGCGCGAGCGCCCCGTTCATGGAGCTTGATGGTGGTGTCGTAGTTCATCGTGGCGGGGCCGGCCGAGGAACCGACGTAGACGCCAACCCGCGGCGCCAACTCCTCGTCGACTTCCAGTTTCGCCTGTTGGACCGCTTGC
This sequence comes from Streptomyces sp. NPDC020747, assembly GCF_044334695.1. Taxonomy (NCBI): domain Bacteria; kingdom Bacillati; phylum Actinomycetota; class Actinomycetes; order Kitasatosporales; family Streptomycetaceae; genus Streptomyces; species Streptomyces sp. NPDC020747. The sequence goes on from NZ_JBIRTJ010000019.1 coordinate 58,974, forward strand.
ATCGCCGCCGCCACCGCGTACTGCGTGCTGACGTCGATCCGACGGGACACCTTGTGCGGCATGTACACGCCGGGGTCGAATTCCTTGACCTCTGCACCTATGCGCACCGGTAGATCGGAGGCGTCGAAACCTTCGATGTCCGAGATTCCGCTGCGTCCGTCGACGAGCGACGCCCAGAACTCGTCCACCGTGAGCCCGACCGGAGTAATTGCTCCGTAGCCGGTGATGACTACCCTTCGTCGGTCCTGCGGTTCTGATCTCACCTGGAATCCCATCGGTAAGAACCCTTTCCGTGAAGCACGTTGGTCATATGGGAAGGGCGTCTGCGGCTTCTTCTTTCTCGTCGACGGCGGAGTCCGCCAGCCTCTGGATTCGGCGCGCGTCAGTCTTTCCGTTGTGATTGAGCGGGAATCTTTCGACCACAACAACTCTGTTCGGCTGCTCGTAAATCGGAAGGAGTTCGCAGATGCGCTCGCGCCAGTACTGCGAAGCACGCCCCTCGGGGTCCTCCACCAGGAATACGAGCCGAGTTCCAAGACGTTCGTCGGGCAGCGGGATGACCTTCAGCGGGGCGCCGCACTCGGCTGCCTTGCGCTCGATGATGTCGGGATAGAGGGTGTATCCCATGCGGTGCACCGCGGACTTACGCCCCAGCACGAAGAGATTTCCGTCGCTGTCCATCGAGCCGAGGTCCCCGGGGTTGTACCACTCCGGCATCTCGGGGACGACCTCCCCGCCGGGGCTCAGATATCCGCTGAAGGAGTCGGGTGTACGGATGCGTAGTTCGCCGATCGCGCCCGGCGGCAGCGGTGTGGCATCGTCATCGGTGATCTGCACCTCGATGCCGTGGAACACCTGGCCGACACCGACCGGGTTCCCGGGCGTCGCGGCGGCGATGTTGCCCATCTCGGTGCTGCCGTAGCCGTCGAGCAGTGGCAGTCCGAACGCCTTGGCGAACCGCTCGGCCGCCGAGCGGTCCAGTGGAGCACCGCCCGTGCAGTACATCCGCACCCCGCTCAGGTCCACAGCCAGCTCCGGCCGGCGTTCGACCAGGTTGAGCAGGCTTCTGTGGGTCGCCGGCGTGGCGTCGATGATGGTGACCCCGGCCTGTCCTGCCATCCGCACCGCACGGTCCAGCCGCCGGTACGGGGCGACCACCAGCGAGGCGTCGGCCACCCAGGCGATCAGGAGAAGGGACAGCCCGTACTGGTGGGAGAAGGGGAGCAGCGGTAGCAGCACGTCATCCGTGCGGTAGTTCATGAACTCGATGGTTCGTCGCAGGTTCCGCAGCACCGATTGTCCGGACTTGACTATGCCCTTCGGTTCTCCGGTCGAGCCCGAAGACCAGGTGATCAGCGCGTCCGGCAGCCGTGACCAGGTGTCGAAATGGATCCGTTCGTCCGTGGGCTGCCGTTCTGCCGCTGCGGCAAGCAGTTCATATACGAAAAACTGCCGCGCCCCAGGGACCGGAGGCGCCTCGTCGTCGACCACCGCAAGTCGGCCCCCGGCCTGGGCGGCGGCCCGGCCGCTCTCCTCCGCCCGTTGATGCTGATCGAGCAGGGCGACGGACGCCCCGATGTGCATCAGCCCGAGGAGGACCGCAACGAATCCGGCGGAGTTGCCGGCTTTGAGAATGACCCGGTCTCCGGCGGACACCCCGCGCTCTCTCAACACATCGGCAACACGCAATGCCGTGCATTGCAACTCGGACCGCGTCTGCACGGAGTCCATGGATAAAAGCTTTGCTGGCATGTGCTTATTACTGTCCCTTCCCGTGTGCATGTCGAGTAGGAGCTGGCACGGCCGGGAACGGAAGGATGAGTCCGGAGGCAGCTCTCTGGCCTACCCGAAGCCCATAAGCAAGTCGGACAATTGGCGTGAAATTGCACACTGCGGAGCGAGTTTCTCCACTCGCTCCGACAGAGCGACATGCCCTTGCCTTCGATGAATCCCCGTTGGGCAGCTTGAGCACCCCGTGACGAGGGCTCGAATGGCTGCTCTGGGTGAAACCCTACAAAGTTCAACCCGACTGCGTCAACGCAATTCCCGCTGTGTAGATCTGGAGTGATCCCATCCGGATTTCTGGAGTGATCCCATCCGGATTTCCGGCCGGATGATCATTTTTGCAGTTGCTTGACACACTCTCAGTCCTGTGCTTGGCTCCATGAATTGCATTGCCGACGAGATGAACACGGTCACTGCGCTGGCCGAATCAGTCTCGTCGCAACGGGGAATTCACGGGGTTGAGCGTACCAGGCCGTCTTATGCGAATCCTGGTCCGCAGCGGGGGATTTGCGGCACCACTCGCGACGTGTCTGTCGCCGTCTGCTGGAAAATCAATTGTCTCGGCACGATGCGGAACAGGTGCATCCAAATCGAGCCGATATCACACGGGGGTAGTGTCTTTCATGACGGGACGCACAACTCTGGTCAGCGGAGGGAATCGGGGAATCGGTCTCTCGACCGTGCGGGCGCTGTCCGAAGCCGGCGAGCAGGTGGTGGCCACGTACCGGAAGGATCCCCCACCTGACGGGTTCCACGCGGTGCGGTGCGACATCACCGATCCCGAACAGGTCGAGCGGACATTCAAGCGAGTCGAGGAGGAGTTCGGCCCGGTCGAGGTGCTGGTCGCCAACGCGGGGATCACCCGGGACGGCCTGCTGGTCACCATGTCCGACGACGATCTCAGCGCTGTTGTGGAAACCAACCTGCTGGGAACGGCGCGACTGGTCCGCCGGGCGCTGCGGGGCATGATCCGGCGTCGCCATGGGCGCGTCGTACTGATTTCCTCCGTCTCCGGTCTGTCCGGTTCCGCCGGACAGACCAACTACGCCGCCGCCAAGGCCGGCTTGATCGGCCTGGGACGCTCGCTGGCCCGCGAAGTGGGCGGCCGGGACATCACTGTGAACATCGTGGCGCCGGGCTGGATCGACACGGCCATGACCGCGGCCCTCCCTGAAAAGACGCGGCAGGAAGCCGCCAGTCAGGTCCCTATGCGCCGCTTCGGCTTACCGGACGAGGTGGCGGCTGCCGTCCGCTTCCTGGCCAGCCGCGAGGCCGGCTACATCACCGGGGCAGTCGTCCCGGTGGACGGCGGAATCGGAATGGGGCACTGATGGGGCTGCTGACCGGAAAAACGCTGCTGATCACCGGGGTCATCACCGAGTCCTCGATCGCCTTCCAGGTCGCCCGCGCGGCCCAGGAGCAGGGGGCGCAGGTCGTCCTCACCGGGTTCGGCCGACTGTCCTTGGTCGAACGCATCGCCAAACGGCTGCCGGTGCCGGCTCCGGTGACAGAACTCGACGTCACCGACCAGGAGCAGCTGTGCACCCTCTCCGACCGGGTCGGCGAGCACACCGACAGGGTGGACGGGGTGCTGCACTCGGTCGCTTACGCCCCGCCCGGGGCACTGGACGGCAAGTTCCTGGACACCACCTGGGAGGAGGCAGCCACCGCCTTTCATGTCTCCGCCTACTCCCTACAGGCGCTCACCACCTCGCTCCTACCGATGATGGACCGCGGCGGCTCGGTGGTGGGCCTTGACTTCGACGCGAGCCACACCTGGTCGGGCTACGACTGGATGGGCGTGGCCAAGGCGGGCCTGGAATCGTGCGCCCGCTACCTCGCGTCGCATCTCGGGCAGCGGGGGATCAGGGTGAATCTCGTCGCGGCCGGACCGCTGAGCACCCTGGCGGCGCGCAACATCTCCGCGGGGGACGGCTCCGGCACCTTCGACGGCGGCTGGTCCGAGCGGGCGCCGCTGGGGTGGGATTCCCGGAACTTCCAACCGGTGGCCAGTGCCTGTGTGGCTCTGTTCTCCGACCTGTTCCCGGCCACCACCGGAGAGATCATCCACGTCGACGGCGGAGCCCACGCAGTCGGTGACCGCCCCGCACACATTCCGGCCGTCCGGTGACGCCCTTGTGCCCGACGCTGGACCAGCTCGCCGAACACATCGGCCCGCTGGGGTACAGCGGCTGGCGTCACATCAGCCAGCACCAGGTGGATCTCTTTGCCGAGGCCACCGACGACTACCAGTGGATTCATGTCGATCCGGTCCGGGCCGCCGAGGGCCCGTTCGGGGCCACCATCGCGCACGGCTTCCTGACTCTGTCGCTGCTGTCCGCGCTCACCTCGGAGGTGCTGCAGGTCAGCGGTGTCGTACAGGCCGTCAACCACCGGGTCGAGCGCGTACGGTTCCGAGCCCCCGTACCGGTGGGTGCCAAGCTCCGTGCCTCGGTGAACCTGCTCTCGGTGCGGCCTCGGCCACGCGGCTTCACGGAGGCCGTCGTCGCGGTCGCCATTGAGTTGGAGGACCAGCGCATCGCGTGCACCGCCGAGCAGACCACCCTCTATCTGGACGGGGCGTAGCCGGCGGTGGGCAACTGGGCGGCGGCCGGGCCGGGAAACACGGCCAGGACCGGAGTGTCATCGTTGGTACTCCTCGAAGTGGCAGCCACGGCCTCCACCTGTGCCAACGGGCTGGTGGCCCTTGCCCTGCCCTGGCTGGTCCTGGAGCGGACCGGTAGCCCCGCCGACGCCGGCCTGGTCTCCGCGACGGTCACGTTGCCGCTGCTGGCGGGTGCTCTTTTCGCGGGGACCATCGTCGACCTCTTCGGACGCCGTCGTACGGCTGTCGGCTCCGACCTGCTGTCCGCGATTTCCGTGGCGGCCATACCACTGGCCGATGCGACCCTCGGATTCACGTTGTGGTGGCTTGCCGCACTGGCGGTCCTGGGTTCGGTTTTCGACCTGTCGGGGGTCACCGCCCGCAAGACCATGCTCCCGACCGCCGCCGCCCGAGCCGGGTGGCGGCTGGAGAAGGCGAATGGCGTCCACGAGTCGGCCAAGGGCTTCGCGTTGATGGCCGGCCCCGGACTGGGCGGCTTGCTGATCGGTGTCGGAGGAGCGGTGGCGCCGCTGTGGGCCGCCGCGGTTCTCTCCCTGCTTGCCGCCCTCATCCAGGCCGGGCTGCGCCTGCCGTCGCCCCAGCCGGACGGTGAACTGGTCGAAGGCTCATCCTGGCGTGCCGTCAGGCGCGGCGCGGCGGAGGGCCTGACGACGGTGTGGAACGACAGGCTCCTGCGCGTGGTGGGTCTGCTGGGCAGCGTGCTCTTCATGATCTACCTGCCGATCTCGGGGATCGTCCTGCCCGCCTACTTCCACGAGCAGGGCACCCCCCAGCGCCTCGGCCTGCTCACCGTCGCCATGACCGTCGGCGGTATCGTCGGCGCACTGGTCTACGGATTCCAGGGACATCGGCTGCCGAAGCGGGCCCTGTTCACCGCCGCGATGCTGACCGCTTCAGCAGGACTCTTCGCCATGTCCTGGTTTCCGCCCTATCCCCTGCTGCTGTTCGCCGCTGTGGTCGTCGGCGTCGCCTACGGGCCCATCAGCCCTCTGATGAACCTGGCCACGCAGCTGCGCTCCACGGAACGGACCAGAGGCCGAGTCATGGGGATCATGACCTCGTGCGGATACGTGGCGGGCCCCATCGGGTTCTTGGTCGGCGGGCCGTTGGTCGAACGCCTTGGCCCCGGGCCGTCTTTCGTACTGCTCGCCTCGGTGCTCTGTGTGCTGGTCACGGGTGCGTCATTGCTCCCCGGTCTTCGTGAGTTCGACGGCCTGTCCGACGCACCGCCGCAAGTCGAACGCTCCGGTCACGCCGTTGAAGGCTGAGCACGCCCTGTGGCGCACGTCCCCATCAAACCAAAGCATGTCCAGAAATAGGTTGAAAGGTAAATGAAATGGCTCTTCAGTACGACGAGGTTCTTGCCGCCATCGCCGAGATCGTGAACGAGATAGCCGGCATCCCGACCTCGGACGTCGCCCCCGCCAAGTCCTTCACCGACGAGCTCGACGTGGACTCCCTGTCCATGGTCGAGGTCATCGTCGCCGCGGAGGAGCGCTTCGGGGTCACGATCCCGGACGACGATGCCAGGAACCTCAAGACGGTCGGCGACGCGGTGGAGTTCATTGTGCTGGCCGGTGACGCCTGACCGTGCGGGATTCCGTCTCCCTCCAACCGTCGACCGAAAGAGAGGTCCGCACAAATGGGGTCCGACAACGCCCACCTCGGCCAGGCGCACTACCGGTGCGTCGGGGTCGGGGCGGGGCCCGCGAACCTGAGTCTGGCATCGCTCCTGCACAGCCACCCCGAGATGACCAACCTCTTCTTTGACCGGAAGGCCGCCTTCAGCTGGCACGACAGCCAGCAGATACCCGGTACGACACTCCAGGTGTCCATGTTCAAGGACCTGGTCAGTCTCGCCGACCCGACGAACGCCTTCTCCTTCCTGTCGTACCTTCACCAGCAGGGCCGCGTGTACCACTTCCTCAACGCGCAGTTCTCCGAGGTACCGCGCCAGGAGTTCCGCAACTACCTGGACTGGGCCAGCAGACGCAACGAGAACGTCGTCTTCGGCGAGCAGGTGCAGGAGATCGACTTCGACAGCCGCGGGGACGGCCGCTACGTCGTGCGTACCGACCAGCGCCGGGCGACCGCCGACAACGTGGTGGTCGGGGTCGGCACGCGGCCGTGGGTCCCGCCGCAAGCGCGGGCGAAACTGGGGCAGGACCACTTTCACGTCAGCGAGTTCCTGGAGAAGGCCGGCGATCTGAGCGGCAAAAGGGTCGCCGTGATCGGTGGCGGCCAGTCAGGTGCGGAGGCGTTCCTCGACCTGATCTCGCGTCCCGCCGGTGGGCAACCGGGTTGGATCTCCTGGTTCTCCCGGCGGCGCAATTATCTGCCACTCGACGACTCGCCGTTCACCAACGATTTCTATATGCCGTGCCACTCGGACCACCACTACAACCTGCCGTCCGAGGCCCGGTCCGCCTTCAACGTCGAGCAGCTCCTCAGCAGCGACGGCGTGTCCGAGGCGACGCTCCGTCAGATCTATCAGCAGCTCTACCTCATGTCCTTCGTGACCGGGGCACCCGGCCTGGCCAGGCTCTACCCCAACCGCGAGGTCACCGACGTGACCGGTGGCGGCACCGAACCGTGGCACCTCACGGTCCGGCACAAAGAGGAGCCGGGCGCCGTCGAGCACGAAGGGGCGGACGTCGTCATCTGGGCGACCGGCTTCCGCCCCGCCCCGATGGACTTCCTCGCCCCCATCGCCGACCGTCTGGAGCGCGAGGGCGACGAGCTGCGCGTCGACCAGGACTACGCGGTGCACTGGGACGGTCCGCTGAACCGCAGGATCTTCGTGCAGAACGCCGTACGCGAGCAGCGTGGCCTGGCCGACCCCAACCTCAGCCTCAACGCTTGGCGGAGCCGGCGCATCGTCGACCGACTGCGCGGGGTCCGGACGGAAGAGCAGCTTCCATCCTTCGTCGCGTGGTCGTCGAAGGCGTCCGCCGAGCAGTCCCGGACCGCGTGAACAGGACGGAGACGACCATGAAGAAGAGGTACCGGACGTGATCATCAGTGTCTACGAGGGGAACGCCCAGTACGAAGCGTTCGGCATCGGGCTGACCGGCGTCGAAGGGCTGGGCGTGGGTGCCGACTGGGGCAGGGTCGTCCCGGGCGGCAAGTCTCTCTCCCACCGGCACGACGAGACCGAGATGTTCGTGATCGTTCAGGGACATGGCGAGCTGGTCGTCGACGGAGTGCGTCACCCGGCCGTGCCCGGCACGCTCGCGCTGTTCGAGCCCTTCGAGTCCCACGTACTGGAGAACACCGGGGACACCGACCTGGTCTTCCTGACCCAGTACTGGAGGGACGCGGACCGGGCGCTGGTCTCGGCCCGGTCGACGGACCGCTTGAGCTTCAGCGGCCGTCCGGTCTTCGTGTGTTCGCCGCCGCCGACGCCCAACGGTGATTTGCACCTTGGACACCTGTCGGGTCCGTATCTCGGGGCTGACGCCTATGTGCGCTTCCAGCGCATGAACGGTGCCGAAGCCTGGCACGTCACCGGCAGCGACGACTTCCAGAGCTATGTGCAGGCCGCCGCGCGCGGCGAAAGCCGGGACCCGGCCTCGACGGCGGCCCATTACAGCGCCGAGATCGCCGCCACCCTCGCCTTGATGGACATCCGGGTGGACCAGTACACGGTGCCCCACCAGGACGAGTCGTACCGCATCGGTCTGCGGGAGTTCTTTTCCCGTCTGGTCGACACCGGTGTGGTGGCTCCGCGGGAGAGTGAGGCACTTTTCGACTCCGAGACCGGCGAGTACCTTTACGAGGTCGATGTCACCGGGTGCTGCCCGTCGTGCGCCAGCGCGACCGGCGGCAACATGTGCGAGCAGTGCGGTGAGCCGAACACCGTCGTCGATCTGGCCGAGGCCGTCTCCACGCGGTCGACTGCCGAGCCGCGTCGCGGGCCGATCACCCGGTTCTCCCTGCCGCTGCACGAGTTCCACGAGACCGTGATCGATCACCACCGTCTCGGCCGTGTGCCGGCCCGCCTGCGCGAACTCGCCGCCCGGGTCTTCGACCGTCCGGCCCTGGACCTGCCCGTCAGCCATCCCTCCTCGTGGGGCGTGGCGCCCGCCGAGGGGCACAAGGACACCGATGGCCAGGTGATCTGGGCCTGGCCGGAGCTGTCCTACGGATTCCTGTACGGCATCCAGGCCCTCGGCAGTCGGCTCGGCAGGAACTGGCGCGCGTCCGCGCCGGATCAGGATTGGAAGATCGTCCATTTCCTGGGCTACGACAACAGCTTCTACCACTCGGTGCTCTCCCCTGTGCTCTACAAGTTGGCCTTCCCCGAGTGGGGCCCCGACATCGACTACCACGTCAACGAGTTCTATCTGCTGGAGGGCAGCAAGTTCTCCACCAGCCGTCGCCACGCCATCTGGGGCAAGGAGATCCTCGGCCCGGACAGCGTCGACGCGGTCCGCTACTTCCTGTCGAGCACCCGGCCGGAAGGGCTCCAGACCAACTTCGCGAGCGTGGAGTACGACACGGTGGTGCGTGACACGCTCATCGGGACGTGGCAGGAGTGGCTCAACGACCTCGGCGAACGTCTTGGCAAGGGCTACGACGGCGTGACCCCGGATGCCGGGAACTGGACACCGGAGCATTCGGCCTTCCTGGGCTCTCTGGGAGGCCGGCTGGCCGCGGTGACCGCCGGCCTGAGCCCGGACGGTTTCTCCCTGCGACGGGCTGCGGCCGAGCTGAACGGCATCGTGGAGGACACCGTCAGGTTCTCCCGCCAGGAGAGGCCGCTGGCCGCCACCCAGTGGTCCAACGACAACCGGACCGTCATCGTTCTGGAACTCGCCGCGGCCCGCCTGCTGGCATACGGAGCGGCGCCCCTCATGCCTCGCTTTTCGGCTCGGCTTGGGAAGGCATTGGGCCTGGGTATTCCCTCGCACTGGCCCAAGACGGTCGAACTGCTGCCTCCCGGCACCCAGGTCGACCTTGCCGGCGAGGTGTTCTTCACACCCTCGACGCAGGGACCCGGCCCGTCCTCCCCGCTCCGGTCGTGAGCCCGGTCTCCGTCGACGTCGTGGTGGTCGGCGCGGGGCTGGCGGGGGCGGCCACCGCCTGGCAGCTGGCCGGGCGCGGGCTGGTGGTCGCGGTGGTGGAGGCGTACCGGACCGGGCACCAGCGAGGCAGCTCGCACGGCAGCTCACGGATTTTCCGGCGGTCCTACGCGGACCCGTTCTACGTCGGTCTGACGGGCCGGGCCGCGGAGTACTGGCGGGAGCTGGAGACCGATTCCGGTACAGTCCTGCGGCGCCGGACCGGTGGCCTGGACATGGGTGCCGGGAGCGCACCGGAGAAGCTGGCCGGGGTCCTGGCGGGGGCCGGGGTGCCGCACGAGCTGCTGACGGCAGGGGAGGCGGGTCGGCGCTGGCACGGCCTGTGTTTCGAGGGGCCGGTTCTGTATCACCCGGAGGCCGGGGTGGTGGACCCCGCCGCCACCGTGGCGGCCTGTCTCCGCCGTGCCGCGGAACTGGGGGCAAGGGTGCTCACCGAGACCCGGGTCACCCAGGCCGCGTACCCGGCGTCGGGCGGTGTCCGGCTCCTCACGGATACCGGCGCTGAACTGTCCGCCGGGCGGGTGGTGGTCGCCGCGGGGGCGTGGTTGCCGGAGCTGGCCGGGGTCTTCGACATCCCTGTGCCTCCGCTGGCGGTGACCCAGCAGCAGATTTTCCATTTCCGCCAACATAAGCCTGACGCCGACTGGCCGATCTTCTTACACAAAGGCGAGATCCAGCTGTTCGGCCTGCCTTCCGGCTCCGACGCTGGCCCGACGCCCGCGGTCAAAGTCGCGGAACTCGGCAACGGCACCCCGACTGCCCCCGACACCCGCTCCGGGGTGCCCAACCCGGTCTCGCGCGCCACCGTCACCGAGTTCGTCAGGAAATGGCTGCCCGGACTGCGTGCCGAGCCGGTGGCGGAGGGCACCTGCCTCTACACCTCCACCCCCGATGAGGACTTCGTCCTGGACCGCCACGGCCCTGTGGTGGTGGTCTCGCCCTGTTCCGGCCACGGCGCCAAGTTCGCACCACTGATCGGAGCGATGGCCGCCGACCTGGCCCTGGGCCGGACCAGCCCGCACCCCCGCTTCTCTACGCACCGCTAAGCTTGACTCTGTCGGGGATCTTGGTTGCGCCGTGAGGCGCTGTTGGTTCGAGTGGAGGTGAGAGACCTTCGCCAACGTCCTGTCGCAGCAGGGTTGTTGAAGCTGAGGGCAGTCTGATCCGGGTGGTGCCGGAAAGGGCGGGAAGCGGCCCTGACAAAGCCGGGACGTGCCAGTACTGCCAGATGGTGACGGCGGCCGTGGCAAAGTCCAGGTGTGCGGCCTGGCCGAGTCCAGGCTGATGGCCACCGGAATTGGCTCTTCCAAGATTCTCGTGCAGCCGATCATGTGGCTGTCGCGGTCGTGACCCTGTGTGGTTGTCGGCCGGCGGCGACGAGCAGGACGCTCTTTCTCAGCAGGGGAAGCCCGGCGCGTCCTCCCATCTGCCGCTTGATTGCCTTGATGTCCGTCACGCGGCCCTCAACTACCCCAGAGCTCCAGGACGTACTCAGTCCTCGGATGACAGCCTCCAGATCGTTGCGCAGATTGCGGGCGAAGCAGCCGAGCGATGCAAGCTCGCTGGCCTGCACGGATTCGATCCAGTCCGGCAGGCGCCGGCCTTCGAGCTGGGTGAGCATTTTCGCGAAATCCTCGATGCGGACGGCGGCCTCGGCCATTTCGGGGCAGCAGCCCAGCACCCGTTTGCGGGCGAGTACTTGCTCGGCGTCGAGGGTGTCGGGGTGGCGGGTGAGCAAGTTGGTGGCTTGCCGGACGGTCGGGGTGGCGGGGACCAGCGGCGCTGTGCGGCCGGCGGATCGGAGGGGTTGCAGGTGACGACGGACGGTCCGGGCACTGCCCAGGTAGCCTCGCTCGCGGAGTTCCGCGTGGAGCTGCTTGGCTTCGGTGCAGCCCTCGTTCCAGCGTTTGTGCAGGTAGGAGAGATACGGGCGGATCGCCGTGTCACGATGCCCGTCACCGACGGGGATGTCTTCGACGCAGGCAGCCGCGCGCGTACTTCTGGACCGTCTTATGGTCCAGCTGTAGCTCCTTGACGATGGTGTAGATGCCCACGCCCTTGTCGTAGAGCGCGTGGACCGCGGCATGACGTTCCCGCCGCTGCATCTCACGGCGCCCTACCGGCGCGGCCTCCACCGCTTCGGGATCTGCCTCGGGGACCGAAACGTCAGGCTCGAGTACGGCGTTGAGCAGGCAGGATCGGTGCGCGGAGATGTCCTTCTCGACGGCTTCGCAGAGGTTCTTCCACAAGTGAAAGCGGTCTGCGACCTGCAGGGCTTCGGGTGCAGCGGTGCGGGCCGCGGGTTGGCATAGGCCGTCGCCCTGTCCCGGCAAATGATCTCCGGGTCGGAGCCATCCTCGGCCCCGGCCCCCTGCTCCGGCGCCCCCTGACGCCGGGCTGTCTCCGCCACCCCCGGGGCGGAGACCCCCGAAGACCGACCCTGAGTCGGACTCGGGGTACTACTGGCTCCGCCAGGAGCAGCCCGTCCGAACGCCTGCCGCAAACGCCCCATCAACGTAAGGGACTTCGCCGGCGGCGGCTCATCGGGAGTGTGGTCGGGGCGGTACGGGGCGTGCGTCACGGGCGGTTCTCCAGAAGGGGGCGAGGCAGGGGCGTCGGCAGGCAAGGGCGGGCTGAGTGCTGGTGGTCAGCGCGCCGTCCACGGGTGTGGATGAGCGGCCAACGAGCGGAGCGGCGGCCGGCCGACTGGCCGGGGTGATCGGAAGGGGTTCCGGTCACCCCTGCAGGGATTCCGGTCAGCCGCTGTCGGGACCGGTCTCGGCGGCGGCTTCTATGTCGGGCCGGAGGATCTCCATGACCTCGGTCTGCCGTTCACTGCCGATCGTCAAGTTCCTGTCCTTAACGGCCTTCCGGAGAAGGGAGCGGCTGAGTGTGCCGTGCTCAGCGAGGGAGATCCGGCCGATCTCCACGAGCTCCGCGAGCGTGGCCTTTGGTGGACGGCCACCGCGTGGCTTGCTCTCCGAAACCATGGGCTGCGGTTCCGGCGGCTGGACGGATCCGGCGACCGGAAGTTCAGTGAGCTGGACCGCATCGGCCGGTAGCTCGGCGTGCTTGTCGGTCGACGTGCCCGGACGTATCGGCGTCTGGACGGGTGCGGGGTCCGAGTGGTCGGTGGGTCGGTCGACGAGCTGGTGGATCTGCCGCATCAGGACGCCGAAGGCCAGCAGAGCGGCGGTCGGGGGAACCGCGGCGACCACATAGTCGAGCACAGGCACGGTGCCTGCGTTACCCGTGCCGTTGACCCCGGCCACGTTGAGCGCGATGGAGCCGAACGATCCGGTGGCGGTGAGGGCGATGGCCCATCCGTCGGTGACGCGGCGCAGGCCCGCGCGGAGCATGAGGAGTTCGCCCGCGACGATGAAGGCGTCCAGGGTTGCGGGCCAGGCCCACTGGCGGACCGGGGGGCTCTTGAGGCCGTGCTGTCCGGCGACCTCGGCGAGGTGCGCGTAGGAGAGCCAGAACCCGCCGGCGGTGAGTGCCACGATGACGGTTCCCGCCGCGACGAGCGCGTACCGCTCTGCGGTCTGTTTGGTCGTCATCGGCGGTTCACCCAGGAGAACGGTGAGCTGCTCCACCCCGCCAACGTCACACGGCGGTTCGTCGAGTTGTACGAGGAGATCGGTCTCCCGCCGGTCCGGCTTCACGACCTTCGCCACGGTGCCGGACCCTCGCCCACGCGGCCGGGGCCGATCTGAAGGACATCCAGGAGATGCTCGGCCACTCCTCGATCACGATCACGGCCGACACGTACACGAGCCTGCTCCCCGAGGCGGACCTGGCGATCGCCGAGGCCGCAGCCCGGCTCGTACCGCGCGCCCGCGCCACCTCCGAAAACACCGCCCCCGAAGCGGCGGCCGAGCTCGACGGCGCGGAGGATCCCGGCCCGGAGTATGTGCCGGATGATGCTGATCCATTGGGCGATATTTGGGAGATCAACTCTCCGTCCGCTCACGCACCGCTCACGCAAACGGCCCCGGACGAGGAGTCCGAGGCCGAGTAGAGCGCCTCCCTGGGAGGTAAACCCCAGGTCAGCGGCGCAATGCGTTGTGCCCCCGGCAGGATTCGAACCTGCGACACCCGCTTTAGGAGTTTTCCCTGGGCGGGGCTGTGACCTGCGGAAACGTGAACCGCAGAGCGGTCGGCCTGGGAAAACACCCCTCCGTAGTTCTCGCGTGTTCGCGGGGTTTCCCGTCCTCATGTGTGCTGAATCCGTTCCGGGGAGGCGTCCGTCTGGCGGGGAGTCAGCTGCTTGCGTCGCTGCACAGCAGGCGCAGATCCACTCGGAGCTGTGTCTATGCCCGCGCCGTGAAACTTCCCCCCGAATGGGTTGCAGGAGGCGCGTTGGGCAGCGTCCGGAGCGTTTCCGAAGTCTTCAGCCGTGACAGTGAAAGCGGCTCTGCGGACGCGAAGCCCGAGCCCGCCCAGTTGGGCCCGAAACCTGCATGAGCACGACCTACATGCGCCCCGGGTGACGTTATGAAAAGACCCCGGCAGGCCGAGCGCTTCCGCGTATCGCGCCGCCGTCGACTGTTGCTCTCGGGGCCCGATCCTCGGTGGCCGTGGTCCTGTCGGTGGTGGTCTATTACCTGGTGCCGCTGGACCAGGGGCTCGACATCGGTACAGCGATCGCGCTGGCCGTAAGTCTCGTGCTTTTCGCCGGTGTGGTCGCCTGGCAGGTCCGGACCGTCACGCGATCCGACTATCCCCGGCTACGAGCCATCGAGACCCTGGCCACCGCCGGGCCGATCTTCCTGATCATCTTCTCGGCAGCGTATGTGATCCTTTCCCAGAACCAAGCAGACTCCTTCTCGGAGACGTTCGGGCGCACCGATGCCTTGTACTTCACCGTCACCGTGTTCGCCACGGTCGGCTTCGGGGACATCACCCCGGTCACCAGGACGGCACGGGTTCTGACCATGGTGCAGATGCTGGCCGACGTGGTCCTGGTGGGAATGGTCGCGCGGATCCTTCTCGGCGCTGTCCGGATCGCAGAAGATGCCCGGTCGGCGGGCTCCGGCGAGCCACTGGGCCCGGAAGAATCCGGTTGATCAAGGGTGACGAGTCGGAGTTACCCGCATGGGCGGCGTTGAAATGCCCGTATGGGAACGGCGTGCCAGGCTCGGAACCGCGCCGCCGGCTTCAGGTGGCGGGGCGTTTCAGGTTCGCTGAAAGCGACCGGTGAGACCACCGAAGGGGTCCGCGTAGCGAGGAGACAATGCGCATGCCGGTCGCCGAGGCTGGACCCGAGGCCGCGTCACCCCCAGACCCGCAGACCCTTCTTCGGAGCCGCGAGTACCTGGTGCTCCTGGTACTGGCCGCGCTGATCGGCGTGCCGGTGTCCGCGGCGGCGTTCGGCTTCCTCGCACTGGTCGGCGAACTTCAGCCACTGATCTACACGGATCTGCCCAAGTCGCTGGGGTTCGACGGAACCCCACCGTGGTGGCCGCTGCCGCTGCTCGCCGTAGGGGGACTGCTCGCGGGACTGACGATTCAGTACCTGCCGGGACACGGCGGCCATGAACCGACAGCCGGGTTCAAGGCCGCCGGTGCGCCCACACCCATCGAGCTGCCCGGCATCTTTTTCGCCGCCCTGGCGACGCTCTGCTTCGCGGCTGTCCTCGGGCCCGAGTCCCCTCTCCTGGCGCTCGGCGGCGGACTCGGCGCCGGCGCCGTGCGCATGGTCAAACGCAATCCCCCGGAGCAGGTGAGCGCGGTGTTGGGCGCGGCGGGCAGTTTCGCGGCCGTCAGCTCGCTGCTCGGGTCACCCCTGCTCGGTGCATTCCTCCTGATGGAAGCCTCGGGGTTGGGTGGGCCGATGATGGCGCTGGTGTTGGTGCCCGGCCTGCTGGCCGCGGGCATCGGCGCACTCATCTTCGTCGGACTGGGAAACTGGACCGGGCTGGGAACCTACTCGCTGGCACTGCACGACGTACCCGAGGCCACGCACCCGACAGCGGCGGAATTCGTCTGGGCTCTGGTCATCGGACTGTCAGCCGCGGTCATGGGCGTGGGAATCCGATGGCTCGCCGTCCGGCTCAAGACGCAGGTCGAGCAGCGACGGGTGCCGGCCACCGTGCTCATGGGCCTGGTCGTGGCGGGGCTGGCAATCGCCTACGCGGAGGGCACCGACAAAGAAGCGACCGACGTGTTGTACTCGGGGCAGGCGGCGCTGGACCCACTCCTCACGCACAGCGCCGCGTATTCGGTCGGGGCGTTGTTGTTGCTGGTGTTGTGCAAGAGCCTGGCCTATTGCGCATCGCTCAGCAGCTTCAGGGGAGGCCCGATCTTTCCCGCGATGTTCGTGGGAGCGGCGGGCGGCATCCTGTTCTCCCACCTGCCAGGGCTGAGCCTGGTCGCGGGGTTCGCGATGGGTATCGGAGCGATGAGCGCCGCGATGCTGAGACTTCCGCTGGTCTCCGTCCTGCTCGCCACGTTGCTGATCGGGTCGCAGGGGCTCACCGTCATGCCGTTGGTGATCGTCGCGGTCGTGGTCTCGTACGTCGCGACGGCGAGGCTCACACCTCCTCCTGCCCCGGAGGCGGGGCAGGAACCGGGGCCACGTCGGCAGTAGCCGCGAGCCCGCTGAGAGACCTCGCCCGTCCGCACGCTCGCTGCCGGCCTGGGGTGCCGGCTGGTTCGTCCGCCGGAGCGAGGCGAAGCCGGCGAACCTTACGAGCGGTCGGGGCCTGGACCCGGAAACCAGCCTGCGGTGTGTATCGCCGCGCCGGTTGCCGCACCGGCTCGGCGCTTTTCGCGACCTCGGCGTCAAGGACCCGATCGGCATGCGCGCAGAACGCGCGCAGGGCGCTCTCACGGCGATCGCTCCCGTCGAGCACCGCCCGCATCGCCCCGGCCATGGGCAAGATCCGCGAGGCCGCTCGCCCTGTCCTGGACGGGAGCAGCGATATCTGAGGAGCGGTGTACGGGCGGACGGATTCACCCGCACCGGGTGGTGTGTCCGCCTCGGACCCGGCGCGGGCCGGGAATCCGGAGTGATCATGAGGAACATGATGAATGCCGTGAATCTGGCCTGCGACTATCCGTTGCTAGGCGCATTCTGGACAGTCGCGCTGATCACGCTGGGCGTGATCTGGCTGGTGCTTCCTTTCCGCGTCAGGGGCGATATCTTCCGTGACCGGCACATGCCACGGCGGCACCGGCCGCGGTGAGCACGGCACCGGTCCTGACGAGCCGGGTGTCGATGTCGATCGTCCGAGAAGACTGGTGGTGCTGGTTCATGACTCCACCATCCGACGGGGGAACCACCTCGCGTCCCGACCAGCGGCTCACGACGCCGTACGCGATCGGATGCGAATCGCCTGGATGACCGTCGGCACGCCCTGGACGACGCGGACCGCGGGCCCTGGCTGCTTACCCTGGCTTCGCATGCTCGCGCCAGTCGTGAACCTGACCGCGCCCACCGTGCTCCCTGGGCGCGCGGCGGCGAGGTTGGTCCAAGTCGTCGGGAGCACCGTCCGGAGATAGGTTGCAAGTGGATGCGCCTATTTCATTCGGCGGGGCCGGAGTAGCACCGTCACCGTCCGCTGTGGCAGCGACCCGGCCGGTTCCGCGCTCGACGTCAACGGCGAGGCCCACGGCCTCGGCGACCTCTATGCAGTCGGCGTGAGCTTCCGCCCCGAGCATCGGAGCAGTCGATCCGTTCCTGACGGCCATGGCCAACGCCCTGCGCGTCGGCCACCACATAGTGGAGCGTCCGCGATGAACGACAACCATCTCTCCGGCGACCAGACACGGCACCTCACCCCGCAGGATCGGGTCGCCCGCGGCAAGGCCGCGCGGGCCGACGTACCCCGGTCCAGCCACGCCGAGTTCAGGCCCCCGCCGAAGCGCCCTGACCCGGTGGAGATCATCGAGAAGCAGTCCGCGACGCGGGTGCCAGAACTCGTACCGATCCGCTACGGCAGGATGAGTGAGGCGCCGTTCCGCTTCTACCGCGGGGCCGCCGCCATCATGGCCGCGGACCTCGCGGAGACGCCGCGCAGCGGGATCAGGGTGCAGTGTTGCGGCGACGCGCACATGTTGAACTTCCGGCTGCTGGCCTCACCGGAACGCCGCCTGATGTTCGACATCAACGACTTCGACGAGACCCTGCCCGGACCGTGGGAATGGGACGTCAAACGCCTGTCCGCCAGTCTGGTCATCGCGGGCCGGGCGAACGGCTTCAGCGCCAAGGAACGTGCGTCGGTGGTGCGGGCGGCCGTCGAGTCCTACCGCGAGCGCATGCGGAGCTACGCCGGACTGGGCAATCTCGACGTCTGGTACACCAGCTTCGACGCGGACGAGCTTGCGCAGCAGTTCGCCCCGGTACTGAGCGCCGGGCAGCGCGATCGCTGGGAACAAGCCCGGGAGCGGGCCCGCGCGCACGGCACGCTGCAGGTCTTCGACAAGCTCACGCACGTCATCGACGGGAGGCGCCAGATCGCTCCCGATCCGCCGCTGTTGGTCCGGCTTCAGGATCTGCTGCCGGACGCCGAACGCGGCAGGCTGGAGCAGGAGATCAGCCGGCTGATCGAGCGCTACGGCCAGACCCTGCAGACGGACCGCCGGTTCCTGCTGGAGAGCTATCGCCTCGCCGACATAGCCCGCAAGGTTGTCGGCGTGGGCAGTGTGGGAACCCGCTGCTGGATCATCCTGCTGCTGGGCAAGGACGACGAGGATCCGCTGTTCCTCCAGGCCAAGGAGGCCGACGAGTCGGTTCTGGCGCCTTACGTCGGAGGCAGCGCGTTCGGTACGCAGGGCGAGCGCGTCGTCGCCGGCCAACGCCTCATGCAGGCGACCAGTGACATCTTCCTGGGCTGGGAACGTGTCACGGGCATCGACGGCAAGCGGCGGGACTTCTACATACGCCAGCTGCGGGACTGGAAGGGCATCGCTGTGGCCGAGAACATGTCGCCGAAGAGGATGGGCCTGTTCGGCCGGCTGTGCGGTGCCACGCTGGCACGCGCCCACGCCAGGTCCGGGGACCGGATCGCGATCGCCGCGTACCTGGGCGGCGGCGACGTCTTCGACCGCGCGCTGGCCACGTTCGCCGAGCTGTACGCGGACCAGAACGAGAAGGACCACCAGGCCCTGGTCGATGCCATCCAAGCGGGACGGGTCCCGGCCGAAGCGGCCTGACGGGCAAGGGGAGGACGATCGTGAGGACCAGCCATCCCGTCTTGGCCCAGCCGCTCATGGAGTCGTCGCGGAAGATGTCGACGACGACGCGGAAGAGCAGGAAGATCCACATGATCCAAAGGAAGACCCACATGAGCGTCCAGAAGGCTCCGAGAACCGGGAAGTCGTAAGCCAGGTTCACCTTGGTGTCCATTGGTGGGCCGGGCGTCAGTGCTCTTCGTCCGAGGGGAGTTCCAGCCCGAAGGCGTCGCCGATGGCGCGGGCGGCGGACACGACCCGGGCGCTGCCCACCACGGGGGCGATCGCCACGAGCGTTCCCTGGATCTTCTCCAGCGGCACACCGGCTTCCGCTGCGGTGCCGATGTTGAGCAGATACGAGGGGGCGGAGGCGTCCATGGCCACCAGAGCCGCTATGCGTGCCAGCAGATACGTCTCCTGATCCAGCCCGGACCGCTCGAACGTGTCGAGTGTCATCTGGACGAGCGTCTCGAACACGGGTGCGTTTGCTTCGGCGAGGGCGGCGACGTCGCCCGCCCCTGTCTGTTGCTCAGCCATCTCAGGCTCCTTTTCCGGTGGTTGGGGTGAGGTATGTCTTCGGGGAGAGCCCCGGCACGCGCTGGACGGCATCACCCAGGGCGGATGACCGGCGCGTCGCCTGCGGCCGGGCGTTCGGCTGTGCCGGAGGCCGCGGCGAGGATTCCGAGAAGGACCAGCACGAGAAGGACGATGCCGAGGACGAGCGCCACGGCGCCGGGGGTGGGGTAGTTCCACAGCACCAGGGCGAGCGCGCCGCCGGCGATGGCGATACCGGTGGTCCACTTGCTGCGCGTGCCCAGCCAGCGGCCGGTGGCGCCGGTGCGCAGGCCGTGTCGCGCCATGGTCCGGCCTGTTGCCCCGGTTCCGCTCGACGCCGCCCGTTTGACCCAGCGGGCACCGCGTCCGGGCCCGTACAGATAGGCGGCCAATGCGGTGATCACGGCGATGACCAGGACCGTGCGCGTGCTGTTCTTCAGGAAGCGGAGGAAGGTGTCGAAGATGTCGGCCGCGGTGTTCTGCGGCAGTGCGGTCGTGGGGACGGAGTCCAGATAGACCTGGCGCATCACGGCGAGACCGACGAGCAGCACGATCATCATGACCCCGACGCCGATGGCCGTGCTCATCAGCGCGACGCGGTGCGCGGGCGCGCTCCAGATGGCCAGCGCCGCCAGGACCAGGACCAGGACCGGGAGCCAGGTGCCGATCACCTTCAGCAGTCGCATGGCGTCCTGGGCCTCGTTCAGTTTGTCGGTTTCGAGCAGGGTGACCGTCTTGTCGATGTCGGGGATCTTCGAGGCCTGGTCGAAACCGGCGTCGACCAGCTTCTGCTTGACGTTGTCGACGACGGTGCCGAGGTTCAGGTCGATGCTGCCGTCGCCGGCCTGGACGGTGCTGCTGCCTTCGCCGGTGAGGACCTTGACCACGGCGGCGTGGGCCTGTCGGTTGGCGTCGTCCCAGACTTCGGCGAACTGGTCGCTGGTCACCACCTTGTGCACGATGTCGTGGACGGCCGAGTTGAGCGCGCTCGTCAGCGGGCCGGTCAGTGCCTCGGCGCCCTGGACCACCGGAGGGGGCGCCCCTTCCCGCTGCAACGTCCGGGCGACGGCTGTGGTGAAGGCGGCGACGTCGACGTTGTCGACCACACGCTTGGTGAGCCGGTCGGTCAGGGTGTTCTGCACGGAGGGCTCGGTGGCGATCGGGGCGACGGTCTGGACGTACCGGTCGGTGTCGGAGACCTCGGAGTCGACCCAGGCCGCGACCACGGCGAGCGGAGCCAGGAGGAAGGTCAGCACCAACAGTACGGAGGCGGTCGCATAGCGCAGTCGTCGGTGACGCACCCCGGCCGCGTTGCGCAGCCGTTCGTACTCGGCCCGTTCGGCGGCGCTCAAAGGAGGGCTGTCGGCGACCGGACGGTCAGGACCTTCGGAAGCTGACGACGAACCACCAGACGAACCACCTGAGGAATCCATGGGGGTGTTCCTTCGGCTTGGGGAGAGACGATGTGTGGAACAGGGCGACGCGGGGGCCAACACCACCGCGGTCGGCCGGCTCCGGCAGGAGACGCGTCACTCGTCGGGGTATGGGTGTGAGTTCGCGGCATGCTCGCGGCGGGTCGGCGGTCCGGACGTCACTCGGAGGCAGCACATGGTGGAAAAGACGCGGTATCGCACTTCCCTGAGCGCTTCACCGAACTCGCGGAACGCCCGGCTGTGACGGCTGAGGGTGTCCTGATGTCTGACCACCAAGGCCGGCGCCACCGGATATTCGAAGACCTTGTACGCGCTCAGTACGCCAACGCCGGTGCGGCAGGGAGTCGTTGGGGGAGGGGCGGTCCAACACGCCTTCGCCGGCCGCCTCGGTGTCCGAGACCGGGGCTCCGCACTGCGCGGGGCGGGCCTCCTGCGGTGACGGCTGATGCGGTTACGTTGCCGGCCGCTCCATCACCGACCACGGGCCCGTCAGAGACGCGTTCTTGTGTTCTCCCTTCCTGTCAACCATAACCAGGGGGTCAGGACAGCGCATTGCCAAGCGGTGGGTCGTCCCGCCTGCCACCCAGCCCGTCTCACCGGAAGGCGGGGCGGTGATGACTTCGAGCCGGGCCCCGCGCCCCGTGGCCGCCGCGAGCAGTTCTCCGCGCACCAGTTCCAGCCCCGCTTTCCGGAGGCATGTTCGAGCTGTGTCCGGAGCCGCCCACACGAGAGGGCGCGCGAGGGAGGAGCGGGCGCCCAGGCGGCGGGCAGCGGGTAACCGGCGTCATGCGGTAGGGCGTCACGGTCGCGGCGATCGTCGGGAACGCGGCTGGGAGAATCCGGGAAGCCCCGCAGATGCCCGGATCTCGCCGGTCGTCACCGCTCGCCCTCCTCCCCGACCGTCCCACCGTGGTCATCACCCGGGGAAGCCGTCGGCTTCCCCACCGCACTCGCGAGGTGATGGGACCGCTACGTGGCCCTGCCACGGACTCCCCACCCGTGGCGCCGCGGGGCCTTCGGGTGCCCCTGGCCTGTGGCGGCCTCGGCAGGGGGAGAACCGCCGACCCCGACCAACATGCGCCGCCCCCAGGTTCTCGGCTACGCGGTCAAGTCCCGTCCTCTGGCGCTCAATCCGGCCGTCGGGGTGCCCCCCCGAAGGCGGCCCCGACCGACCACGTCTACCTCGACGACATGCAGGTCGACGCTCTGGCCAATGCAGCAGGCGCCTATCGCGTGTTCATCCTCCTGCTGTCCTACACAGGTCTGCGCTGGGGCGAGGCGTCCGCGCTGAAGGTGGGCCGTGTCGACCTCGACGCCTGCCGGGCGCACATTGTCGAGGCGTACGTCGAGGACAACGGCAAGCTCTACTTCGACACCCCCAAGAACCACGAGCGTCGGTCTGTACCGATCCCGCGGTTCCTGGCCGAGGAGCTGAAGCCCCACGTCCAGGGGCGGGACGACGAGGCACTCCTCTTCACCACCCCGCAAGGCGGACCGCTGCGGGCCCGCAACTTCCGTCAGCGGTTCTTCGCGCCGACGGTCGTGAAGGCCGGACTGGGGCACCTCAAGGTCACCCCGCACAAGCTGCGCCATACGGCGGCCTCGCTCGCCATCGCCAGTGGCGCGGACGTCAACGTCGTACAGACGATGCTGGGCCACAAGTCCGCGACGCTCACCCTGGACACGTACGGGCGCCTCTTCCCGGAGCGTCTGGACGAGGTGTCCAAGAAGATGCACAAGCGGCGTTCCAAGCAGTTGGCCAAGGCGAAGGCCAAGGTGGAGAAGGCGGAGCGGAAGTCCCGCGAGGCCGCCGAGACGGTGGCCGCCCTGGAGGAGGTCGACGCCTCGTTACAGATCTACGCCGACGACCTGGGGCTGTCGCTGGGCACGGTCCGCGGCTATCGGTTCGCCGCCCGGTGCCGACCCGCAGAGCAACGTCGTCACGGCGTCTCCCACAGAGCCGAAGGGGACGATGATCCGGGCGGTCTTCGTCGTGTCGTCCGGCTTCGGGCGCAAGGCCGCCGACCTGCGCGTGTACAGCGACGCCGTCAGAGATTGGCGCGCGTCTCACGCCGAAGCCCGGTGGCGCACACCCCTCTTCCGGGATCTGCGCCACCGGGCTCCGTACAGCAGTAGTCGGATACGGCGTCTGCGGTAAATCAGTCATTCAGCGACTCTGGCTTGATCAATGTGTCCGTTCGCTGTCCGCTGATCAGGACCATGGTGACGAGGGCGGCCGCGAGCGCGCACAGTCCGACGATCAGGTAGCCGAGCGAGTAGGCGCTGCCCAGGGCGTGGAAGGCGGTCTCCTTCAGCGGGTTGAACGGAACCGTCGAACCGTCGGGCAGGGGGACGGTCGCGGGTACGGCGTTGGCGCCGAGCGGGCCGGAGTTGACCGCCCCGATGGCGCCCTCCAGCGCCTCCTGCTGGCCGCTGGGGGCGTTCGCAGCCGAGGAGTTGAAGGCGTCCAGTGCCTGGCTCAGTGCCGGGGTGGACGCGACCTTGTCGCTGATCTCGTGTGCCGCCCGGCTGAGGGCGATCGCTCCGACCACGGCCGGGCCGAGGGTGAATCCGAAGTCACGCAGCAGGCTGGTCCATCCGGCGGCCATGCCGGAGAGGTGGTTGGGCACGGTGTTGATCACGACGGCGGTGACGGCGGACAACGCGAACGCCACGCCGGCGCCGGCTACGACGAGTGGAGGTATGAGGGGAGTGATCGACTGCTGGCCGATCGGGATCGCCGCCATCCAGAAGTCCCCCACCGCGATGAGCAGAAGACCGCCGCCCAGCACCCACTTGGGGTTGTACCGTTCGATGAGGCGGGAGGCGATCGGGACCTGGATCAGTGCCGAAACCCCGTTGAACACGATGAACGCGATGGAGGCCTTGAGCGGGGTGAAGCCCTGGATCGCGGTCAGGCGGATGCTCGTGACATAGCCGGTGCCGAGGTAGGCGAACATGCCGACCACGGTCACCACGGCAGCGATCGTGAAGTTCCGGTCGCTGAACAGGTCCAGGCGCAGCAGCGGGGACGCCGAGCGCCGCTCGACGAGGACGAAGGCCACGAGGAAGACGGCCGCGCACACGAATCCACCAATCACCTCCGTGCTGCCCCAGCCGCTCGTCGGCCCCTGGATCACCGCGAAGAGCAGGCCGAGCACGCAGAGGGCGATCGTGATCTGTCCCGGCCAGTCGAGCGAACGGCCTTCGGGCGACGACGAGTTCTGAGCCAGGAGGAAAGCGAGCACTGCCGACACGCCGGCGAGCACGACGACGACGAGGAAGGCCCACCGCCATCCCGAGTACGGGTTCGAGTCGAACTGCCACTGGGCGGTCAGGCCGGCCGCCAGAGGCGACAGCACGCTTCCCAGGGACAGCGCTGCCGCCCACACCGAGATGGAGCGGGCGCGTGCCCGAGGTGTGTGCGTGCCCGCGGCGATCATGGCCAGGGTGGTCGGAATGACCGCCGCGGCACCGATTCCGGTGATGATCTGGCCGGTCCACATCACGATCAGCCGAGTCGTGTGATCAGTGCCGGATCCGGGTGTGAGGACGCAGATCGCGCACCCGACCGCCACCAGTACGGAGCCGCCGACCAGCAGCCGGCGTCGTCCGAACAGGTCGCCGAGCAGTCCGAAGGTCAGCTCCAGGACGGTGACCGGGACCAGGAAGGCGGCGCTGATCCAGGTCAGCTCCGACGCCGACGTGTTGAAGTCCTGCTGGAACAGACCGTTCAAGCCCGCAGGCACGGTCAGTGCGAACTGGGCCATGAAGACGCACAGCGCAGCCGCTATGAGAGTGCCCCGCGCCAGAGTGTCACGGTCGTGCTGCTGGAGCCCGTGCTCCGCCTTCTTCAGGCTTGAAGCGGAACCGGCGCTGTCTGCGCCGGTGCTGGATCTGGCCATGTGTGGGTTCCTTCCGAAATGCGTGCATGACGTCATGACGTGACCGGTCGATGGCGGTCGTGTGGCAGGCCCCGAGATGGAGGGACGACGAAAAGGCCAGGCGCCCGTTCCGGTGGAGACCGGCCTTGTCGAGCGCCCCGCGGGCAGTCGTGAATCTGTGCGATCACGGCTTCGATCCCAGGAAGGCTGGGTCCTGTTCAGCAGCCGGCGCGAGTCGATAGGCGCGTCACGGACGTCAGCCGACGAACGCGCGTATCGCCGCCATCGGCGGTCGTGTCCCGCAGTTCGCGGGACAGAGGGCCGGTGAACACGTGCTCAAGCGAGGGTTGGCCTCACGACGCCCGTGCGATCAGCGGCCCACCGCGCGGCCGGCGGTGGACTCGCCGACGAGCCGACGAAAAAGATGCGGAGCCTCTGGATGCCCCTCTGAGGTGAGCACCGTTTCCAGGTGCGGACCTGTCGTAGCCCCGCCTGTTCGGTCAAGATGCCGTTGACACCGGCAATGGCCGATTTAACGGGCCACGCCGGAGGCGATCGGGACGGTGGCGAGATTGCTCGGGCAGACCTGACCGGGTCGGCGCTTCTCGACGATCCTCAAGCTCGCTCAGCCGTGGCGGCTGCAGTTGAGATTGTATGAGGTCGAACGGAATCAGGTGATCTATTGCCGGTGTGGGTGTGCTTGCTCCCTGCTTCCGCCATGAGATGAGGGGGCTGCGGCTTACCCGGGTCGCCTTCCGGGTGGTGAAGCCCATGTGACGGCGTCGCGCTCGGCGTGGGAGCGCCGACCGTCGAGGTTTCGCGGCCGTGACGCCCCTCGGCCAGGCGAAGCATGCGATGACCTCATCGAATGCCTGCCAGGGGAGTCGCTCCCGGCGCTGTTCTTCCGAACGGGAACAGGCACAGCTGTGCGGCACGAATCTTGTGGCCTGGAAGGCGGGCCCGCGAACGCAGCCAAGGTCCATCGTTCCTCACAGCTGATGGGGGGCGTCGTTGGCCCTCGAGTGATGCGGAACTGGTCGGAGAGTATTGATTAGAGTTCCGACCGTCAAGGGTCATACGATCTGTTGGAAACAGTCACTTGATTTGATCTTCAACCTCCGTCTGCGCCGTGATCGCAGACGGAGATTCAGACGGCGTTGAACCGGTTGGCGATCTTTCAAGGTTGTGGACGCCTGTCCGATATGGCGTTCTGCTGGGCTCGGGCCAGGACGGTGACGGCCTGGGCGAGGTGGCTGTCGGCGGGCAGGGGGCGGTGTTCGGCGGGGGCGGTGCAGGACGGGCTGGGCCGGGACGTGCTGAGGTGCGTGCTCCACGGGGCCCGGGTCTCCATCCCGCTCGCACTCCCGCCGGTGGCCGTATCGCGGCTGGTCGGCGGGCTGCTCGGGGGCCTGCGCCGGGTTCCTCGGGCGGTGGGTGGACGAGACCGTGATGCGGATCGTGGACCTGGTGTTCGCCTTCCCCGCCATCATCCTGGCGATGGTGGTCGCCGAGCGCGGCCCCGCGCTCGGCGCTGGCCTGTTCACGTTACGTGATGGCGATTGGCTCGCTGGGCCGTTCGTGGTACCGGCACACCACCGTGTGCATGCTCGCCATGACCTTCTCGGTCGCCGACCGGAGCCGGCCAATACCCCCGCAGCCGTCCACACGCGGCCTCCGACCGTGCACGAGATTCGCCGCCTGTACGACCGGATCGTCCTCGCCCCCATCCGCACCGCACGTGGCTGGCAACGCACTGGCACCGCTGGGGCATCCGCAACCAAGTCCGGGCCCGCATCAGCCACCACCGTGCCCGAGCCGCACGTGCTCACTCACCGTGAAACAGCCTGCTGTAGTACTAGGGATGTTGACTCCGCGTGGACTCTAGTGGCACGCGTGTGGCACGCGTGTGGCACGCCTCGAACACAACGAAGGGCCAGCCTGGGAGGAAAACCCTCCCGAGCTGGCCCTTTTCCTGTGCCCCCGGCAGGATTCGAACCTGCGACACCCGCTTTAGGAGTTTCCCTTGGGCGGGTCCTTGACCTGCGGAAATGTCGACTGTGGGGCTTCTGCCTGGGCAAACACCTCTCCGTAGTTCTCACGTGTTCGCGGGGTTTCCCGACCTCATGTGTGCTGAATCCGTTCTGCTAGGCGGCCGAGTCGCCTGGAGATACCCACTCGTACGGCACCGATGCCGAGCTGGCGCGGAGGCTACGGGACAGCACGGCGCTCAGGGTTGTTCCGCAGTTCACCTCGTCCTGCGCCGTAGCGGGCGGAGCGAGTCCCAGAGCCCGGTAGAGCCGAACACGGTGAACAACGAAAAGGCCAGTCACGTGACGGCAGTACGTGTCGACGCCGGCCCGAAGAGAACGATGGGAGGCCCAGACAAGCAGTGCGCACGTCGCCACCCACAGCAGCCGTGGCAGCACGCCCGGGATCACGATCGCCCAGAGGGCGGCGGTAGCCGCACACACCAGACCCTGCACCCGGGCAAACACCCGGGTTGCAGCGGCGGTGAGTTCGTCTCGGACGGGTGTCTCCAGGGCCTTGACGAATGGGTCCCAGCAGACGGCGAGGTCGAGTCCGTACATGCGGCGTACTTCGGCCGACACCGAGACGAGCGCGTTGCCCATAGCCGTAGGGAGCAGGTGCTGGGGGTCGCTCACCCGTGGGTACCGCGCGTACGCGGCCCGCCTTCGTGTGGCGCGCCAACCGTTCTGGCTGTTCCAGGCATCCAGGTCTTCGTCGGCCAGACCAGCTGGTGGGGCATGACGCCAGGCGGCCAGGTCACTGCGGCGGGCGTGATGATGGGCCATGCGGTGCCGGGTGTACGCGAGCGCGATCCGTGAGGTGCCCCATCGGCCAGCGAGCACCTCGAGCACGAAGCCGGCCGACGCCGTCAGCGCCCACGCGGACATCACCACGACCGCGGTTGCCGCCGCCGTGAGGACGACAGGCCCCCACGGTCGCTGCGCGGCGATCGTGCACGGCACGTCGGCGGCGAAGTCAGGTGTGCGGCACAGGCGAGTGCCTGAGCCGCGCATCCACAGCATGATCAGTACGCCCGCCAGCCAGAACAGGAGGAGAGGGCCGCCCATGACTGCGCTCCATCGCTTCGCGATGGGCTCGAGTAGTCCTTTGACCAGGTCGCCCAACATTGCCGCCTAACCCAGGACGAAAGCGTTGCCGGGGTGGACCGGGCAGCAGTCGGCGTCGAAGGGGGAGTCCATGTCACCGTTTGCCTCTTCGGAGCAATCGGCCACCGGGCACGTCCAGACGAGGGCGGATGGATCCGGACCGGGGAGGCTCGCGAAAATCGGCAGCCGAAGCCCTGGGCCGTCGGTTGACGCCTCTGTGTCCGAGCTTGTGCCCCAGCGTTCCGGCAGCGTAGAGACAGCCGAGGACACGGAGTCCTCGGGCGGCGTTGTGTATCCAAGGCCCTGGTGGACAAACGCGGCCCAGTACGAAGGGTCTCCAGCCGGGGCTTTGGCCCTGGTCTTCTTCCCTCGGGTCCCCGCCCGGGCCTCCCTCAGAGCGCGCAGCTGCGCTGTGCGCAGTGCCTCGGCGGGCGGCAGCCCCTCCAAGTTGAGCAGCGTGTGGAAGTCCCGCATTAGTGCGGCGGTCGCGGCATCGTCCACCGCCCACAGCGACCCCACCACGGCCGCCGCGCCCGCCGATCCGAACGCTGTAGCCATACTCAACGCGCCGTCATAGTGAGCGCCAGGTACTGCCGTGGCACAGGCCGACAGGACGACCAGCGGGCCGAGGCTCGGCCCCTGGCTCGCCCAGCGGAGCCGGTCGAGGACCGAGGACACGCTGAGACGTTGTCCGTTTGCCAGCACGAGGTGCGACTCGGCGGCCAGAGCACGACTGCGCGCATGGCAGGCGAAGTGGGCCACGGGGTAGGCGGGCGCGGGGCTACCGACCGGGTCGCTCAGTGCCGACAGCACCGCTCGGGGTGTGGCGGGGACCGATCCGGGCTCGCCGGACCCGCCGAACCGCCGTCCTTTTGAGTAGTACCAGCGGTATAGATCCTCGCCCTCCTGTCGGGCATGCGGCAGATCCATGGTTGGGTCGACGACCACCACGCCGCTTCCCGTGAGCGGCAGGAATGCGCGCAATGTGTACCAGGACAGAGCGTGCGCCGAAGGCGCGTAGCTGAACGCTACTGATTCGATCGCGAAGCGGTGCTCCCACCCTCCGGGCGTCTTCGCACGGTGCCGGGCCGCGTGCCAGGGGACGAGGCCGAGGGTTCCAGACGGAATAACAACGACACGTGGAGTGTCCTCAATCCCCACCGCGGTGAGATGTTCGTAGAGCTCCCTGATTGCTGCCTTCCAGGCCCAATCGCAGACGCCGTGAAGCGCCTTCCGCCAGGACGAATCGGCCGGTGGATTGATAGCTTCGCCAACGCGTAGCTGCTCATTGTGCGCTGCCGTGAAGCTCAGCAACTCGGGTGCGTGCAGCAGAAGGAGGGGCAGCCGCAGCGAGGTGATATGCCCATTCCGGTGGACGATCAGAGCCCATCCGCAGTGCCGACCTGCCAGGAGGTGCACCACGGCATCAATGCCGAGGGAACCGCACCACTCGGAGATGTCTCCCGGGGTCGGTACGGAGGCAACGTCGTTGAAGACATCGCGCAAGGATTCTCGCATGCCTTCAGGCAAGGGCAGGAGGCGCTGTTCCCTGACGATCTCGGCCAGTTGGCGGTAAGGGACGCTGGACCCCGAGGCACTCCCGTCTGAGTAAACCGTTAGTTCGGTGTCTAGCCCTTGCCCGTGCAGTGATCGGAGTCCCAGCCGACTGATACGGGCCCCGAGAACGTCAGCTCCTGCCGCTGCCGCTGTCAGTACGGCTCGCCCCGACTCGACGACTTCCAGAGCGGCGTGGCGCTCACCGGCTTCCAAACACCAGCGAGCCAGTACGTCCGTCTCGGCGGCGACGAGTCGGGCCTGCTCAACGGGTCCGGAGCCGGGATGTCCCATCACCACCTCAACGACGCGGTGGTGCATTTCGTCGCGGATCGCCTCAACGTTGTTCCGAAGTTCGGCTGTCGTCCGCGGTCGACGAGGACGCCCGTGTGACGCGGCCCGCTCGTCGAGTACAGCGCGGGCACGGCGCCACACCTCGGTCTCGGTGCTTTGGCCGTAGTCCCTTTGGCCACGTCGCTCGGCACGAGCCATGCGTTCCGTGGCCAGCGCCACGGCTCGCTCCAAGAAGCTGGCGGCCCGCGTCTTGGCTCTCTCGTGGAAGCGGGGGTCGACCAATACGTCGATGAGAGCCATCGCTGCCGTATCGAGGGCATGGACGCCGTGAGGGTCGTCCTCGTCGTGGGCAGTTGCCGGAAACGTCCGTAGGTCGTGCGCCGTCAGTAGGGCACGTCCGTACTCGACGGTCTGCAGCGCCAGCGTTTCGGAGGGCTGATCGGACCACAGTAAGCAGTGCTTGAGCAGATCGGCGGCGACCGTTGCGTCGGCCGGTGCGCGCAGCACGTCGGCACGGGCGAGCAGGCACTGGGCGAGTTCGAAGGCCGCCGGAAGGTGCGCCCCGTCCGGTCCCACGGCGGCGCGCACCGCTGCGACGGCGGTCAGGACCGCGTCGTCCAGAGCGCGCAGGTCGCTCGCGCGCAGGTACTCGGCGTAGTGTGCGGCGGCTAGCGCCGCGAAAGACCGAGCACGGCCGAGGAAAGCGCGAGCTGTGCGCAAGTCGTATGCGGCGTTGCTTATTTCAAAGCGCCACAGCAACGCCTCACCGAGCGTGCCGAGCCAGGCCATACGGGTCGGGCTCAACTCCGGTAGGGCGGGGGATTCCAGGGCGTGGGTGAGGACAGTGATCAGCCGTTCCAGACGGGTGAGGCTGCCCTGACGCTCGAAGCTGAGCCGAAGGGTCGTGACGAACGCCCCCGTCCACTCCGCCCATTCGGCCGGGTCGAGTTCACCGGAACCGGCCAGGGAGAGGGCATCATCGAGGGCGGCCGCCGCTCTGTCTAGGAAGTCCGGCTCGACCGAGCGTTCGTACATGGCGAGGCAGCTGTAACCGAGACTCGCGTACACCGCCGGTGGGATGGAATCGCCTTGGATGTCGTGCACATCGCGCGATGCCCGTGCGCGCGCGAGGCTGAGATGGGTCTCGTAAGCCCTGTCCAGGTAGGAACTCTCATCTGAGAGCGCGTAGTGATATCGCTGCAGAGCCCCGATCGCACACAACCAGCTTGTCCACACGCCTTGTTCGACGCGTAGTGACGTTGGGTTAGTGGTCTCCCATAGAGAATCGGCTGCGGCTTTGAGATCGCCGACGTCACCTTCAGCTTGGTACCGCATCCGCAGCGCGGCCCCGAGCACGCCCGTCCACACCAGGGACGCGTCGCGCTCACCGGCTCCTTGAGCGAGCCGGATGGCCGCCTGCGCGTTGTCGACCGCCCGGTCGAGGTCCGAAGATCGCCCAATAGCCTCGTAGCGCAGCAGCAGGGACTGAGCCAGATCGCCGAGGGTGAAGGTCCATGCCCAGGGAAGCGGCTCATCGGTGCTGGAATCGATGGCCGTCTGTAGCCTGTCGACTGCCTGGTCCAGTGCTCCGGTGTCGCGGGTGCTGACTGACCGGAGGAGTCGGGTACGGTCGAGGGCGGAGAGCTGGATGTGCTCGGCGGTAGGGGCGTCGTCGACCTCATCTGAGGACGCGTTCAGCGCGTCGCGGATCTGGCAAGTGAGGACTAGCAGAGAGAAACTAGGAATCTCGCTCTCGTAGCCACGGGCGGCTGCCAGGGCAGGCCGAGGAGCTCGATAGGCCGTTCGGTCCCCGCCAGTGTGCACGCGAAGCAGGTCACGCAGCTCGTCCAACCGGTCCCCATCGTGTTCGACTCGTCCCTGAAGTTCGGTGCTTCGGGGCACGGCATATGGGGCGGGCACGTCGGGGAGACGATCGAGCCGCCTCCGTAGGGCCGGAAGGTCCGAGCCGAGGGCACTAGCCGCACCGAGCGCCGCGACGGCGTCGAGGAGCGTGCCCTCCCGCCCCGCGCTCTCGTATGCGTCTAAGGCCCGCTCCCCGATGAGCCCTGCACGTCTCTCGAGCGGCAGCTCCCGCTCGTTCCCCCGGAGCCAACGGGCAGTCAACTGCTCTACGACAGCGACGAAATGCTGATGCTCTACCCGTGCCACTGCTGCCCCTCCCCGTACTGCTCCGGCAACAAGGGCACATTACTCGCGCCGGGGCGTCAGCGATGAGAATCGTCGGGAGACCGGGGCCACCGGCGCGGGCAGACTTGAACTGCCGACACCCGCTTTTCCCTGTGGAGGGTTATGACCTGTGGGGACGCCGGGTCCGTGGTCGTTGGCCTGGGCCGGGGAACCACTCGATTGCCGTGGCGTCAACTGTCTGTGATGCCTTGCTGGCTCTTCCTCTCTACTGCCGAAGAATGCTCATGATCTCGCTTGCCTTAGCGATCGCGGCCCTTGGGCCGTAAACCGCCATCGCCGTCAGCACTGCGGCACTGCCAGCGAGAACGAGATCGACACCTGCCGGAAGCCCCATCAGTACGCTGAGACAGAACGCTCCGGCTGCGGCAACGACGACTGCCGCCAGCCGAAGCCCTTCTCTGCTTGATACGGGAACCGCGCCGCGCAGGCTCTGCTCGGGCAGGAGCGTGCTCACCCTTCCAGCCGCGAACGCGTTTCCGATCTTTGCCAGGAGTGCGGCCAGGGTTCGAATCCCGGCGTCGCCTTTCGCATCCACTTGTGTCTCGGCCTGTTGGAGCTTGGCGACCACAAGTGCCGCGTGATGCTTGGCGTTGAGTTGCCGTGGAGACCCGCGACCGACACTGCTGGCGATTCTGTGAACGCGTAGCAGAGAGCGTCGGACGGTGGAGCATGTGTCGTCTAGGTGGCGGAGCGCTTGGTGCCTGTCACTCGTTCCGGCACTGGCCACAGCATCGCACGCCTCGATTGCGGCCATGATCGCCAGCAGCAGCCGGTAACCCGCGATGGCCTTGCTACGTTGGGCTGCCCACGTCAGGAGGGGCAGTGTCACAGCGGCCAACATGAGAGCTGATGGAGTTAGGCTCGGCTGCAACTGCTGCGTCTCGATCGTTTTGATCACGGCAATCAATAAGTCACCGGTACCGAGTCCGACCACGAAGGTGAGCAGCGAGTATCGGAGCTTCACGGACCCAGCTGTCTTCTGGCCGGCCTCACGGAACGACTGAATCGGCAGACCTGCCAGACCAAGCCGTTGCAGTGCCTCAGTTGTCGGTGTGATGTCTTTCTCGGAAGTTCTTGCATTCCAAGCCAACCACCACGCCTGAAGTGGTGGAATTCGGCGCGCGATCCAGGCGAGGGAGCGGTAGGTCACGACCACGAGGGCGGTAAGTATCACGCCACCGATCACCGACCGTTGAACCGCGGCTACACGCTCCAAGTCAATGTTCATGGAGCGATCCTGGCGTAACGCACTGACACTCACGGGCGATCCGTCCTACGTGGTGACCTTCGCTGAAGGCCAGCCATAGCCGTGGGCATCGACACCATGCGCGAACGTTCGACTTCGGAGGTTTCTCGGGGAACCTCACCGGAACGCGTTCGCATGTCCGGCGCCTGCTAGTCAGGCGCCGTCGGTACCTGCTCAACCGGCCTCGGTATCGCACGTGGCACATCCATCGCCGAACTCAGCCCTGTTCCCGGCGACGTCTACGCCGACTACGAAGAACCCGACGCCGAGTCAAGGACGAAGGACCCGCGCCTGGATGCTTACCGCTGTCGAGGGCCGTGTTCTCCGCCGCGCCCTGCGTCCTCGTCATCCACCTCCTCCGCACCGCCTACGACACCGAAGGACGAGCCGACGCGGGCTACGAGGAGATGGCGCCGCCCAATCCAGGGGACAGCCGTTACCGAGGCACTGTCACCGCCGTAAGTTTGCCGTCCCCAAGGTGGAGCCAGCCCCGGCCAGGAGTGAGAGGGCGGCCGACAACGGAGTCTCCCGTCTTGATGCCGATCCAATCACCAGCATGCCGTTCCTGAGGAGACAGCAGGAGGCCGCGGTGGGCTCTCTTCGCTTTGCCCAGCCAGGGGTAGCTCGGCCCGAGCTTGTCTTCATCGCCTGCCAGGACCAGCGCTGTACCCTCTTCGAAGCCATGCTCTAGCAGGTTCCGCAGCACACGTCGGGCATCGCACTCTCCCAAGACCTCCGCGTCGTCCATCACGACAACTACCGGCTGCTCAGCGGACGCCACTGACAGGGCCTCCTCGAGTTCGTCGTGCCCGATGTCGTCTTGATCGAAGTAAGCAACCACGCCGTCCCGATCGGCCAACTCCCGTAGGGGCGACGGCCTGGGCGTGGCTAAGGCGAGTTGGGCGCCAGATGCGAGGAGAGAGCGTGCGATGTTCACCAGTGCCGTGGAGCGACCTGACTTTGCGGGCCCGGCGACAACGAACGCGGGAGCAGTGCCGGAGGCCAGATCAGGGCCATATGCGGCCAGGTTGTCGCCCCCGACACCCGCCAATGCCCACAACCTCGGTGCCTCCGGATCGCGCTTGGTCCACGCTTCATCGAAGCTGATGTTGGACGGCAAAGAGGCAGAGCGTTTCTGCGCCTCCAACGCGTCATGGGCTGCGTCCCACAGGCCGAGCAACAGGACGTGATCCTCTTGCGTCAGGCTCGCCATGTGGGAGAACGCGACAAGTGCCTCCCGCTCGGGCAGCTCATCGTGGGTGTACCAGCGGATCCACGCATCCGACGAGATCCCCGTCTGCTCCTCCATATCGGTGAAGGACCACTTGCGCTTCAGCCTGTGTTCATCAAGGCGGCGATGCAGCGTGACCAACTCCAGCCGCGCCGGGGAGCGGTCCACCTCGAACTCTCTGCTCTTCACTCCGTAGAACGTCGCGTTCGCCGGCCGTTGCTCCTCCGCGGCGTCAGCCATCCTGACGAAGCCTTCACTACGGCGAACTACACCAAGGAACACTCTCAACGCGTCCTTGTCGTGCCAAAGAGCCTGCGCCGCGTTGAGGATCAGTCCCTTCAATGACTCATGCGCGTAGTTGAACTGCGCAGAGTCTTGGCTGGCGTTGGTCGGTTCCTCCTTGCCGGCTGGTGGCTCTTCTGCTGCCTGCCCACTTGGGGCCCCGGTGTCCTGCTTCGGCAAGCCCTCGGAAGGGGCAGTCGCGTCGTTCACGTCACCGTCTCCGGCGGATGCTGTGGTATCTGCCGGAGGGTGTACGGATGCTTGGGCGACCGTTTCCCTGACGACCTGCTTCCACAGAGCCTTGAAACGATCAACTTGGGCGTCTACGTCGCTGTGTCGAGCGAATTCGGCCAGGACACGGGCGATCAACTCAAGGCGGCCCCACGGCGGTAAGTCTGGCTTCTGGAAAGTGTCCAACACTGCTTGGTGATTCACGATCCAGTAGTCTTGCGCGTCCTTCCCGACGCGGTCGCGAATAGTGCGGGCTGACGGGAGTCCCGCGTCCAGCCTCAGATCGTGGAGCTCGTCGTTCAGCTTCTTCAGGTCAGGCTGGTCAGCTAGGTCGGGCCTCTTCCACGGCTGAGCGACCACTATCTCTGCCTCCTCCTGGTGCTTCTGCATCGTTTCCAAATCAGGCGCGTTGGCGCCTGTACTCACGGGCGTCAGGATCTGTCATGCGTGTCATGCAGCGGCTGTTCTTGGCTGATGCTGTCAGCGATCGTCTTGAGCCGTCAGGGCCGTCCGGGAAGCACCCACGCTGGATGCACAATCCAGTCGGTGCCATTACGGAAGGTAGATCCTCATGGAACAGATCAGCGTGCGCCTCGTAGTCCTCCTGCTGGTCGGAGCCCTCGTCGTCGCCGTGACGCTGCATGCACCCGAAGTCGGCGCAGCCTTGGTGGGAGCCACTGCAGTGGTGGCACTACTCGCCCAACTCATGGGCCGCGAATGACTCTGCCAAGCGGAGAAGCTAGCAGCCATGGGCCACCTGATCTCCCAACCTGTGGGTCGATACCTTGCGGACGGCACCACCGAACCCAGAGCACATCTGCGGCTTCATGGAACCTGTGGTGGTGGGTATCAGCGTCGGTGGCGGTGTTCCTCAATGTCGGCCTGATTCAGCCAGTAGGCGATGTTGTTGCTGATGGTGGTGATGATGGGATGAGCAGGGTCTACGAGGCGTCGTGTGTCTGTGAGCATCCGAGTGAGAATGCGGACGGCTTCCCCGGGGTGGCCAGCGCGTCCGCGCCACATGGCGAGCTTGTCCAGTACCGACAATGTGGCGACGTGATCAGTGCCAAGGTGGCGTTCGATGTGGGTCAGCAGGGCCTGGTAGGTGTCGCTTGCCGTCTGTGCGTCGCCCGTTTCGCCCTGCCAGCGGCCAAGGCTATCGAGGGTCGTCAAAGTTTGGAGGTGGCCAGGGCCCAAGACGCGTTCCTGGTCGGGGAGGAGCTCTTGCAGTGCGGCGATGGCTGCCTGGGGTGCTCCTGCAAAGCCACGCATGACGGCGAGGCTGTGGCGGGTGCTGAGAATCTCTGCGCCTTCAGGCACGAGGCGGCGCTGCTGATCACGGAGGACGTCCTCCAGCGCTTGTACAGCTTTCTGGGGCTCTCCTGCCCGGCCCAAGCACAGGGCGTGGCTGTGTCGGGAGCTGAGTGTGTCGGGGTGGTGAGGGCCGAGGACTCGGGTTCTGTCGGCGACGACGGCGGCGAGGTTCTCGGATGCGGTGGCCGGATCGGTTCTTTCCTGCAAACGGGCGAGGTTGTGGCGCGCTGTGAGCAGCTCGGGATGATCTGGGCCCAGGACCTCACCCATGTCGGGGATCAGCGCCTGATATCCGTCGATGGCCTTATCCGTCTCGCCCGCTGCTCCCTGCCAGCGGGCAAGGCTTTGCCTGGTCGTCAGGACGCGCAGGTGCCGGGGCCCGAGCGCTCGTGTTTGGTCGGGTAGCAGCGCTTCGAGCAAGCTGACGGCCTCGGCAGCGTTGCCTGCTTCGCCCAGCCAGCGGGCCAGATTGTGGCGGGCGGTCAGGGTGCCATCGGCATCGGGACCGAACTCCTCTTCCATGAGGGGGATCAGCCTGCGGTAAGCGGCAGCGGCCTCTACTGCGTCACCCGCGACGCCCTTCCAGTAACAAAGGTTGTGGAGAGTAGCGAGTATCGCCCCACGGCTCGCTCCGTTGCGCTGCCGGACAGCGAGAATTTCATTGAGGGCCGTGATGGCGCCGCTAGTGTCGCCAGCCGCACCTCGCTCGATTGCAAGGTTGTGACGAGTCACGAGCGTCTCGGGGGCCTCGTAGCCGAGCAACTGGATCTGGTCCGTCTCAAGACTTTCCAGGGTCTGGATTGCTCCGGCATGATCTCCGGCTTGGCTTTGCCAGCGGGACAGCTCGCTTCGGGCGACAAGGGCGTGCTGGTGGTCGGCTCCGAGGTGCCGGTGGGCGAGGGAGCAGAGCGCGTCGAAATGGTCGCGTGCCCAGGAAATGTCGCCGGATTCACCCGCGCTGGTGCCCAGTCGGAAGAGGACGGTGTACGCGGTGTCGTCCTGCCACAGGGGGTGGCTCTCGCCGTCCTGGTCGTGAGTGGCCAGCGAGCGGGCGCTGGCCCGCAGCCGTAGTGCGTGGTCCTGGTCGTGCTCGGTGTCGGGCCAGATGTCAAGCAGGGCGTGGGCAGCCGCTGGCAGGACGGTGTCCCTACGCTGTGTCCGGACGTCGTGCGATGAGCCAGAAGGTTGCCGCTCGCGCACGGCACGCTGGATGAGCTGGTGCACGCGGACCAACCATGCGTCGTCACAGCCCTCGCCCGGGGTGTGATCGATGAGATGGAGTCGGTCCAGCGTTGCCAAGGTGTGCTCGGCATCCAGCTCGTCGACGGGTCGGTCTGTTCTGCTGCGCTCGGTCAGCCAAGCGCGGGCTGCGCCGCTGGTAAACAGCGGGGCGGGAATGCCGGTTGTC
Organism: Streptomyces sp. NPDC020747; assembly: GCF_044334695.1. Classification (NCBI taxonomy): domain Bacteria; kingdom Bacillati; phylum Actinomycetota; class Actinomycetes; order Kitasatosporales; family Streptomycetaceae; genus Streptomyces; species Streptomyces sp. NPDC020747. The sequence continues at coordinate 96,420 of NZ_JBIRTJ010000019.1, forward strand.
CCGTCGAGGACGGCGGCCAGTTCCAGCATGGGGCGAGCCAGTGTGCCGGTGTGCTGGTCGGCCTGGTCGACGGAGATGTCCCACAGCGCTGCCAGTGAGCTTGTCGTAGCACTGCCGCGCACAGCAGGGATCAGTCGTTCAAGGGTGAGCCGGCGGTCCGCGAGCAGGCTTCGGTATCGGGCGATGCTGCACGAGGCGTTGTAGTCGAGGTATGCGCCGGCCCGCGACAGCGCCAGGGGAAGATGACCAAGGTCATCGGCGAGCCCCGCCAGATCCGCGTCGGCATCGGCGGACACGGCCCGTTGCAGCGTGTTGCGCAGGTGGGTGAGGGATTCCTCGGCGGTGAAGACGCCAACCGGTAGGAATGGATGTCCACTTGCTGTGACGAGATCTCTTTCGCGGCTGCGCGTGGTGACGATGACCCTCCCACGACCAGCGGTGCGTCGAGGCACCCACAGTCCCTCAAGTGCACCGGGGGAGTGCACGTCATCGAGGACAATGAGCCAGCTGAGTTCGGTGACACAGAGCCAGTTGAGGAATTGCTCAGCGGCATACGTGGTGTTCTCACCGCTGGGTACCAGCTCAAGATCGCGGGCTGCCTGAGCATAGGCACCGGTCACGGCAGGCGTGTTGTTCGCCGTCACCCACATCAGCATGTCCACTCCACCGCCTGCCTCGTCAGCGGCGCGGCGGCAGTAGTCGGCGGCCAGGCTGGTTTTGCCGACGCCTCCGGCTCCTGTGATCACGCGCCCCGTAACAGCTGTGCTTGCTGCGTCCTCGATGTCACTGTCCTCGGGGCCATCCAGAGCGCGTGCCAGGGCATCGCGATGTCCCCGCTCGACGAGCACATCGGCTGGTTCGGGGACCAGACCTATGCGCAGCGGCTTTGCGCTGCGGGGCTTATCGGCAAGCTGCTTCTGCGTGCGGGTCCCGGACGCCGCAGTGTCGCGGCGGGCTGTGGTTCTGCTTTGCTCGGCCGCTCGGCGTAGGTTCTCCCACCGAGCACGGGACTGTGGCCCGGGCCTGCAACCGGCGCGGCTATCGAGGAGTTCGGTCAGGAAGGCGAAAGACGCCCCGGCCCGCGGAACATTCTGAGCGCTGAACCACGTGCTGAGACTGCTCTTGGTCAGGCCGACGGGAGGAGACTGCCGTCTGCCCAGCTGGATGATCTGACCGAACGTGAGCCCAGATGCTTGCCGCCTGGCCCTCAGCTCCTCGGCCAGGCGTGAGGCTGCCGCCGGGACGTCCGCCATGCCATTCCCCGTTCGTTCCGAACCTTCTACGAACCCTATTCCTTGCCTGTCTGACCACCACATACCTGTAGTTCGGCGGGAGTTACTGCTCGCCGAACCCCGATCCGAACAGGTCAGGTGACCTGTGACCGATCGCTTGGTTGGTCAAGTCCACGGATGGGATAGACAATGCGCATTCTCTGTCGTAAAGCGCGGTATGTGTGGCGAACGCCAAGGCTGCGGCGGCGGATCGCCACGCTCGTTGTGCGGTGGATTGTCGGAGCCGCGCTGCGGACACTGGCGGGCCTCTTGTGGGGGTGGTGGACCAGCTAGTGAAGGACTTCGGGGCCGGGTTGGTCGTCGCCGCTAGAGGCGGCGCGGGGTGGGGTCTGATCCAGCTGCGGCCCCGGTGTCCGCCGAATCGCTGAGAAAGGAGCTGGCGATCGACGTGGACAGATCGAGGCTGATACTCGAATCGGTACGGGCGAGCGGCAACGTCAGCGTCCGAGACCCACGTCCTTGATCCCGCGTTGGAGTACGGACTGTCGAGGTATCCACGGTCCGGCCGGGAGGGGGCAAAGAAAACGAGCTGGGCGCTGGAGCTGTGGGCCGGGGGCAAGTCTGAGCAAGTTAGCGGTTGGCGCGGATCATGACGGTGAGGACTGGCGACGCTGGTGAGGGTTGGCTTTGCCCGATGTCTTCGTAACCCCACGATTCGTAGAGCGCGTGGACTTTCCCCTCGCCAGCGGCCGGGTTGACCATGAGCGTGACGTATGGCTCATCGCGTGTGGTGAGGAGAGCGTCGTGGATGCGGCGGGCGGTGCCGGTCTTCCGCCAGGCTGGCCGGACGCCGATCTCCTTCAGGGCCACGGTCGGACGTTCGGTGTACTTGTCCGCCGGCGTCGGGCTGGTGCGCTGCCAGTAGCGGTCGCCGTGTTCGATGGTGTTGCCGTAGGCGTAGCCGACCGGGTGCCCGTCCGTGTACGCGAGGACGGCTGTGAACCCTGGCTCAGTGCTGTGCCGGTCGATGCGTTCGCCGAAGGCGGTGACTGCGTAGTTCGGCAGGTGGAGGAGCGGGGCGCGCACGTCGGCGTACACGTCGAGGAGGTCGCCGCGGGCGGTGTCGAGGGTGGTGAACGTGCGCAGTTCGATGGCGGGCGCCGTGGTCATGCGGCCATCCTCCAGGTGGCGGTGTGCTTGGTCCAGGTCTGCACGATGGAGTTGCCCGGCGCGGTGGCGCGCAGTGCGGCCCCGAACTCCTGCAGCATGCGTGTGACCCGGGCGTGCCGGGTGGCGGCTTCGGCGGGGACCTTTATTGCGGTGGCCGTGGCGGCGTCGGGGGCGCCCTGGGCGAGCTGGGCGTGTGCGAGCCGGGTGGTGGCGATGGCCCGGGAACGGATCATGTGGGGCCGGAGGGCGGACAGGCAGCGGTGGGCGTGGTACTCGGCGGTCGAGTAGTCGCCGAGCGCCAAGTGCGCGGAGAGGGCCAAGGAGTCCAGCTCGGCCTGGTCGTAGAAGGCGAGCATCCACACCGGCCGGTAGTCGGCGGGGTCTGCGCGCAGCATGGCGTCCTGCGACTGCTCGAAGGCACGGCGGGTGCCGGTGCGGTCCTGTGCCGCGCCGTAGATGGCGCCCTGGCGGGCCAGACCGAGGGAGGCGAACAGGGGGTCACGGCGGGTGAGGTGCAGGTTGCGGGCGACGTCGTTGGCGGCGAACGCGTCCGCCGGTCGGCCCATGTGGCGGTACATGGTGCCCGCGTGACTCCAGATGCGGAACTTGATGGCCTGGTCGCCGGACATCTCGGCAAGGGCCTGGGCCTCGCGCATGTGGGCCTTGGCGACGTCGTAGCGGCGGCCGTCGATGGCGGCCCACATCGCGGAGGAGCGGAAGGCGGCTGCGGAGGCGTAGAGGTTGCTGCGTACCCGCTGGGTGGCGCTGCCAGCGTTCTGGAGGTTGAGTGTCTCGTCGGCGAGGGCGGCGGCCCGCTGTTCGATGCCGAGTTGTCCGCCGTGGCGGTGGTCGCTGGCGATGATCTCGGCGAAGCGCTTGTTGAGGCGGTTGACGTCGCTCATGCCGATACGGCGCGGCGACGCGGTGCCGGGAGCGGCTGCTGCGGCGGCAGCCGCCGCGATGCTGCCGACGAGGGTACGGCGCTTCATGTCGGGGTCCTCCTGCTGCGGTGAGGCCGGGGTGGACGAAGGCCGGCTCCGTGGCACGAACCCTAAAGCGACGGCGGGCAGTCCGGTGACCTCCTCAAGTGCCTTGCGGGCGGCTGACTTTGGCCACGTGACCCGGCCCGCTTTCCATGCCCGGACCGATGAGCCGTCGAGTCCTCCAGGGCGCCCGGCCAACCGTTCAATGGCCCTGTTCACGGCCTCGGCGAGGCTGTTGGAGCTGTAGCCGTGTTCGGTCATCCACGCCTCAAGAACGGTGTTGCGGGTGGTGTCCATGCGGGCACGGTAGCCCGCGCGATCCTCACCCGCCAGGTAAAGGAGAGGTCAAAACGTCCTAGGCGGGTCCGTCGGCTGAGTGCCTGAACGTCCTAACCAACCTGCTGGGAAAGGGAGTTGTCTGGGTGCTGGTCGCTCGCCGCGCCCCACCGTGCGGGCGGCTGTTGACGGCCCGGCCCGCCCCTGAGGTTCCCCCGCGGGGGCGGGCCGGGCGCCGAGACGACACGAAGGCTCCACCCCAATGACGAGTCTGAGAACAACAGTTGAGGCCCTCTCCGTCGGCCATCCCACGTACAGCCAGACCTTCCCGTGCGAGCCGTCCACGGCCGAGATCGGCCGCGAACTCGTCCGAGACGTCCTCGGTGTGTGGCACCTCGACGGCCTCGCCGACCGTGCGGCGCTGATCGTCACCGAGCTGATCGCGAACGCCTCCAGGCACACTCCGTGTCCCGAGATCCGCCTCACGGTTGGGCGGCCGAGCGCGACCCGACTGCGTGTCGGGGTCGTGGACCAGGAACCATCGCGTCTGCCCATACTCAGCCAGGCGGCTGACGACGACGAGTCGGGGCGCGGGCTGCTCCTCGTCGATGCTGTCGCCGACCGCTGGGGCTACGACCTGCGCGGCTCGGACAGACGCCCCTGGGGCAAAGAGGTCTGGGCGGAACTCCGCACCGAGGGCGGCAGGTGAGCATCCCGGCCACGGCACCCTCGCCCCTTCCGGACCTCGCCCGGCTCCGGCCCCGCCAGCAGATGGCCATGGACTGCGCCCTCTGCGCCCGCCCACTGGGAGCGAGCGGTCGACGGCTGGGCGATCTACGCCACCGGGGCCTGCTGTTCCAGCTCTGGGCCTGCGCTCCCGACTGCCAGACCGCCAGATCGACCATCCCGACCAGCTGAGAAAGAGGACGTCCTTCCATGGAGTGGCCATGGATCACCGGTGATTGCTGGCTCGGCTGCGGGCGTACCGGAGTCCTGGTGATCTGGCTCGGCCCGGTGCAGTGGGACGGGCAGCACGCCCCCTTCTACGCGTGCGAGCCGTGCCTCGATCGCCTCAAGGCCCAGGCGCTCGCCTACTTCATGGAGCGGCGACCGGCATCCGCTTGATCAGACTCCCGGCACACGACTTCCCGGCGTGAGGCAGGCACTCCGCGAGGACTTCCTACGCGGAGCACGTCCCCTCATGCCGGGCGGCCAGGAGCCGTCCGAGGAGCAGCCCGTCCGGCAACGCTCCCGTGACGGCACCTGGTGGGCGCCCCAGCCCAGTAACACCACAACGATTAAGAGGAGTTGAAGCATGACGCGCAGCACCGTAGTTCCCAGCCGCACCGAAGTACGCCCGCAGATCCCGGGGGCATCGGACGGCTTCGACCTGGACGTCTCCCTCGTCGAGATCGCCGACCCGGCTGGCCTGGTCAACCTGACCGACGACAACTGCGGGTCCACCTGCGGCGCCTGCACCACCAACGTCGCCTGACCCGGCCCTCAGGTCACCCGGGGCTGGTGCCGCCGCGTCTCCGCGCGGCGGCACCAGCCGCCCGCCCCCTCACTTACGGAGGTACTTGGTGGTTGCTTCGCCCGCAGCGTTCCGCACTGGTTCCACTGCTCTCGTGCGCGCCGTGGCCCGGCCCTCGCTGCCGTTTCCTCCATGCCCTGACCTCGATGACCGCTCGCCCAGTGGTTCGTCTGCCCGTGTGGCGTGGCTACGGGCGGTCTGGGCGGACAAGGACGTCGCCGAGGCACTCCAGCACTCCAGCCCGGTCCTGGCCGAGCAGGTACGAGTCCTGTGTACGGCCGATCTCCGCGATGTGCAGCGCGCGACGGCGTCAGTGGCCCGTTACCTGCTGCGGGCTCTGCACCGGGCCACGCCCTTCGGCCTGTTCGCCGGCGTGGCCACCGCGAGGTTCGGCGCACAGGCGCGGGCCGACTGGGGCAAGGAGCACGTGGCCGTCAGCCGTGCGGGGGCAGAGTGGCTGGCTGCCGTGGTCGCACGGTTGGAGGCATGCCCGGACCTCCTCGAACGGCTGCCCGTCGTCATCAACAACACCGTGACGTACCGGGGAGACCGGCTCATCGTGCCGTTCCAGCCCGACGTCCAGGACGACCGGACTCGCGCGGTCGAGGCGTCTCTGGCCCTGACCGGACCGGTGCGCGCGGTCCTCGCCGCGACCCGACTGCCGATCCGGTTCGGCACCCTCGTCGACAAGCTCCAGGCGGAGTTCCCCGAGGCCGGTCCCGAGAAGGCGCGTCAACTGCTGGCGGAGCTGATCCGGCGGCGGGTGCTGATCACGAGCCTGCACGCACCGAGCACCGAGACCGACGCCCTCGGGTATCTGCTGGGCCAACTCGACGCGATCGACGCCGGAAACCTCGCCTCGGTCACGGAGACGGTACATGAGCTGCACGAGGTCCGGGCGGGCCTGGAGGAGTGCGTCACGCACGGGGGCCGGGACAGTGTCGCGGCGCGGATGCGGGCTCTCGTCCCCGGCCTGCGTCGCCATCCCGTCGCGCTTGACCTCCGCCTGGACGCGCAGATCGTTCTGCCGGCCGAAGTCGCCCGAGAGATCGAGCGCGCCGCTATCGCCCTGACGCGGCTGAGCACCCGCCCCTATGGGACCGCCGCGTGGAACGACTACCACCAGCGGTTCTACGAGCGATACGGCATCGGCACGATGGTGCCGCTCCAGGACGTCCTGGCGGACAGCGGCACCGGCTATCCCGACGGCTACCCGAGCGCTCCGGTCGACGCGCGTAGGCCCCGTATCTCCGCTAGGGATGACGTCCTCGTACGGCTCGCACAGGCCGCCGCGCTCGACGGACGCGACGAAGTGGTCCTCACGGAGGAGCTGATCGCGGCCCTGGACGCGGGTCCCGAAGAACCTCGTCTGCCACCGCACTTGGAGGTCGGGGTGCGCGTGCACGCCTCCAGCCTGGGGGAGTTGCAGCGCGGGAGGTTCCGGCTTGAGGTCATGAGTGTCTCCCGTGGCGCCGGAGTCTCAACCGGCAGGTTCCTCAGCGTGCTGGCCCCAGCCGATCGGCAGGTCCTGGCCGCAGAGCTCGCCGACCTCACGGCCGCAGACGGCAACACCGTGCCTGCGCAGCTGTCTTTCCCGCCCCTGCTCTCCGCGAGCGCCCACGTCACCCGCGCCCAGCAGGTCCTCCCCACCGTGATCAGCCTCCAGGAGCATCGCGCCCCGCAAGACGCCGTCCTCGCCCCGGAGGACTTGGCCGTGGGATGCGACGGCCGCCGCATGTACCTGGCCGCCCCGGAGCGAGGCCATCGAGTCGAGGCCGTAGGGATGCACGCCCTGAATCTGCACGCACACACCCCGCCGTTGGTGCGGTTCCTCACCGAGCTGTCCCGCGCGCAGTGCGCCCAAGTCACCGTGTTCGACTGGGGTGCCGCTGCGGCGATGCCGTTCCTGCCACGGCTGCGGTACGGGCGCACGGTGCTGGCCCCGGCCCGCTGGCGGCTGGAGGCTACCGAGCTGCCCGCCCGCGCCCGGCCTCGGGCCGAGTGGGAGGCCGCGCTCGCCGACTGGCGGGCTCGGCGGCGGCTGCCGCGCCGCGTCCAGCTCGTTGAGGACGACCGGCGCCTCTTCCTCGACCTCGACGAGGCCAGTCACCGTGCGCTCCTGCGCCGGCACCTCGACCGCACGCGCCTGGCCGTGCTGGTCGAGGCTCCTGGACCACGGGCGTACGGCTGGTGCGGCGGGCGAGCCCACGAGGTCGTGGTGCCGCTCAAGGCGACCCGACCTCCGAAGTGGCCGCCCCTGCCCGCACCCAGCCGGGCCCGTGCCCTCTCTGCGGCCCAGATGCAAACGCCCGCCGCTTCCTCGGTTCTTCTGGCCGCTCTGTATGGCGACCCTCGGCGTCAAGACGTGCTGCTCTCAAGGCACTTGCCCGTCCTCCTCGAACAGCTGGGCAACCCACCCTGGTGGTTCATCCGCTTCCGCGACCCGGACCAGCACCTCCGCCTTCGCATCGCCCTGCCCGCCCCGGACGCCTTCGCCTACACAGCCCGTACGGTTAGCGCCTGGGCCGACGAGCTGCGCGGCGCCGGCCTGCTGGCCGATCTGCGGTACCCCACCTCCTACCGGGAGATGGGCCGCTGGGGCTCCGACGCCGCGTGGGAGGCGGCCGAAAAGGTGTTCCGGGCGGACTCGCGCGCCGTCCTGGCTCAGCTCGCGCAGCCACAACGACCAAGCCAGCGCGCGCTGGTGGCGGTCCACACGGTGGCCATCGCCTCCGCCTTCCTCGGCACCACCGAGGCCGGCATGCAATGGCTGATCGACCACGTTCCGCCGACCGCGCCTGTGCCCGTTCCACGCACGCAATTCACCGAGGCCGTACAGCTCGCCGACCCGAGCGACGACTGGGCGGCCCTTCGCAGTGTCCCGGGCGGAGACGCCATCGTGTCCGGATGGGCCGACCGGGAGACAGCACTCGCCGCGTACCGGCCGCACCTACCCGGCCCGAACACCCAGGGCATCGCCATCGATGACGTCCTGACCTCCCTACTGCACGTCCACTTCGTGCGCCACGTCGCCGTGAACTTCCCGGAGGAAGAGGTGTGCCTGTACCTGGCGCGCGCCACTGCCCTGGCCTGGACCGCCCGCGCCAGGAGGAGGACCTCGTGACCACCCACCCCGCGCTCGGCTTGGTCGACGCCATCGCCGCCCAGCTCGCCGACCCTGACTCCGCGTCCCTCGGTCCGAGGATGCTGTCCTCGAACAGGCAACACCTTGCTTACGGCCCTCCCGGAATCGCGCTTCTGCACATCGAGTTGGCCGCGAATGGCCTCGGACCGTGGCAGCGCGCCCACGACTGGCTCGCCGCCGCCTCTCGGCAGCCGTTGACCAGCGGTTCGGACAGCCACCCCTTCTACGGGGCGCCGGCTATCGCCCACGCCATGGCCAGCGCCGCCGACAACCTTCCCGGCTCTTACCAGCGGGCCCTCACCACGCTGGACCGACAGGTCGCGGTTGATGTCGGACGCCGTCTCGACGCGGCACATCGCCGCATCGACGCCGGACGGCTGCCGCAGCTCGCCGAGTTCGACACCATCCGGGGGCTAACTGGCTACGGCGCCTACCTCCTGCGCCGGGACCCCGGCAGCCGCACAATGCGTGCCGTCCTCAGCTACTGCGTACGCCTCACCGAACCGATCACCCACCGCGAAGAGAGCCTGCCGGGCTGGTGGGCGCAGACAGGCCCATCGGGGAACCCTGACGACCGATTCCCCGGCGGACACGCCAACAACGGCATGGCACACGGCATCGGCGGCGTACTCGCACTCCTCGCCCTCGCCGCCCGCAACGGCACCCTCGTCGAAGGACACCATGCAGCACTGCGCATGATCCTGGCCTGGCTGGACCGATGGCAGGAGAAGACCGGTCATGGACCGGCCTGGCCGTATTGGGTCACCCGGAGCCACCTGCGTACGGGTCGCCTCGCCCCGTCCACACCCCGGCGGCCCTCCTGGTGCTACGGCACCGTCGGCCTCGCCCGCGCCCAGCAACTCGCCGCGCTCGCCCTCGGCGACACCCGCCGCCAGATCGACGCGGAGAACGCGCTCGTGGCCGCGCTCACCGACCCCGAACAGCTCAAGGCCATCACGGACAACGGCCTGTGCCACGGCTTCGCCGGTCTGGCCCACGTCGCCGCCCGTACGGCCGACGACGCCTACCTCTCGACCGCGAGCCAAGTCCGCGCCGCAATCCCGGCGCTGCTGACTGCGGTCCATCCGGCGGACAACGACCCCGAACTCGCCGTCGGCGGGCTCATCCAGGAGCAGGAATCTGGTCCCGGACTGCTCGACGGCGCCGCTGGCATAGCCCTGGCGCTCCTCGCGCCCAGCACCGCCGTACCGCCCCAAACCGCTTGGGACGCCTGCTTACTCATCGCCTGATCCGCTGACCGAAGGGCCTCCATGTCCCCCGACCGCTGGCAGCAGCACAACATCACCTTCATCGACCGCGAGAGTGCCCGGTGCGCCGCCGAGGAACGCATCGGCCCGGCGCTGCTGGCGGCCGAGAGCAAAGGGCAGTTCACCGGCTGGTGGTTCATGAACAAACAGCCCTGGCCACTGCGGTATCGCGCCGACGAACCCTCGCCCGTCATCGAGTCACTGCTGCGCGAACTCATAGAGGACGGCATGGCCACATCGTGCCTGCCCCATATCTACGAGCCCGAGGTGGACGCCTTCGGCGGGCCAGAGGCCATGGACGTCGCCCACGCACTGTTCCACAGCGACTCCCGCCACCTACTCGCCTCCCAGCCGAGCCGGGAACATCTGGGACGCAAGGAGACTGCCGTCCTGCTGGCGAGCACCATGATGCGCGGTGCCGGACTCGACTGGTTCGAACAGGGCGACGTATGGGCGAAGGTCGCCACTCTTCGGCCGCCCGCCACCCCTCTGCCACCCGAACAAGCCGCCGAACTGGTTCCGGCCATGAGGAAGTTGATGGTCGCCGATGCCCACGGCCTCTGCCGCCCGGACGGACCGCTTCACGGGCAAGACGAGTGGGTGACCGCCTTCGAACGGACCGGGGCCATGCTCGCCGACCTCGCAGGACGCGGCGTCCTCACCCGCGGCCTGCGCGCCGTCATCGCCCACCACGTGATCTTCCACGCCAACCGCGCCGGTCTCCTCCGGGACGACCAAAGCGCCCTGTCCCACATCGCACGAGAGGTAGTCATGGGAACGAGTGACCACACCGCGTCGCCCGACGAGGCAACAACCAGCGCCGATAGCGTCTGCGCGGTGACCACTGACACGATCGCCACGGCGGACGCCAAGCCCCTCCGCAACGCCCTGGTCGACCAGCTCCGCGCGGACGGACACGCCCGCACCCCCGCCGTCGAGACCGCGTTGCGGACCGTGCCACGCCACGTGTTCGTGCCCGACGCGTCGCTCGAAGACGCTTACGCCAACGCACCCGTGCACATCAAGTACGACACCGATGGCACCTCCATCTCCTGCGCCTCCCAGCCGGGCGTTGTCGCCCTCATGCTGGACCAGCTCGAAGCCCAGCCCGGCGAGCGCATCCTCGAACTCGGCGCCGGCACCGGCTACAACGCCGGTCTGCTCGCCCACCTAGTCGGCGAGAGCGGACACGTGACCACCCTCGACGTGGACGAGGACCTCGTGGAGGGTGCCCGCGCGCACCTTGCCGCAGCCAGGATCACCAACGTCCAGGCCGTGACCCGCGACGGAGCCCTCGGCTACGCCGAAGGCGCGCCGTACGACCGGATCATCGCCACGGTCGGCGCGCACGGCGTGCCGCACGCCTGGTTGCAGCAGCTCGCCCCCGGCGGTCGGCTCCTCGTCCCTCAGCGCCTCAAAGGCACGGTGTCCCGATCCATCGCCTACGAGCAGCGTGACAGCCGTTGGGTCTCCCTCGGCAGCAAGATGAACACCTTCATGCCGCTCCGACGGGGCATCGCCGACGATGACCGCCGAGCCATCCCGCTCAGCACGGACGGCACCGTCCGGCTTCAGGCCCCCGCCGGCCAGCACATCGACGCCGACGCCCTCACTGCCGTCCTGGATCAACCGTGCACCGAGGAGTGGACCGGCATGACGGTCCGCGCCATGGAGTCGCCGGAGTGGATGGAACTGTTCCTCACCTGCACCCTCCCCTCCGGTCTAATCCGGATGCTGTTCCCCCAGAGCGCCAAGGGCACTCTGCTCACCGAGGACCCCTACCCCTCATCGACCGCGGCCGTCGACAAGGGCGCCGTCACCTACCTGGCACGGCGCCTGTCGGAGGAAAAGACCCCCGAGGGCGGCAAGCTCTGGGAGTTCGGCGTCATCGGCCACGGCCCCGGCAGCGACGAGCTGACCGCGAAGGTCGCTGACGCCATCCGCGCCTGGGACCGCGACTACCGCGACCGCGAGGCCACGTTCGAGATCCAGCCCCTCGACGCCCCCGCCATCGAGCAGCGCCCGGGCCTCTTCGCCCTCGACACCCCGCTGAACCGCATCGTCGTCGACTGGCACTGACGCCGTACATGGAGGTGACGGTGCCCACCGGCCCACGGTCGGCGGCCACCGTCACCTCGGCAGTCCTCACTCTCGACCTGGGGGATCCATGGACCCGCACGGCCCCGTAGCTCAGCGCTTCCCGCTCGTCGCGCGATTCCGACCCGCCTGTCTACCCCTGCCTCAACGCGTACGCGCACTCGTCGACTTGGCCGACACCGCGGTGAAAGCGACCGACCAGGGGCTCGCATCGGCCGTCTACAACCAGGCCGCGCTTATCGCCTCCGACCTCGACCTCCCCGACCTCGCACGCGCGATGTGCCACAAGCACGCCGCCGCCTACCTCCACGCCTGTCCCCTGTCCGGCATGAGCGCGATCCGCGGACTGGAACCAGTCGTCAACCTGGCCCGCCTCCAGATCCGCGCCGGCCACGCCGATGAGGGCCGTCAGCGACTCCTTAACCTGTACAAGGCCGTCGAGTCGGGCACGGCCGCCCGCTCCGAGGGCGTCAACGTACCCGCGGACCTCACTGCGACTGACGAAGACCGCCAGGAGGTTCGCGCGTGGCTGTGGCGCGTTCTCCTCGCCGACGGCACGCGCACCCTCACCACCGAGGGGCGATGGGCCGAGGCCCTAGCGCACATCGAAGCCCACCATGGCATCGGAAAGCGGATGCTTGACGGACGGCAGGTCGCGGTACTTGCCGCCCTCGTCACGAACGACACGGCAAGGGCTGCTGATCTCCTCGCCGACACGGTGCCCGGCGATCCATGGGAGCAAGCTGTCACGGACTGCCTGACCGTTCTATGCCGCCGCGACGCCGGGCAGCCGATCGACGGCCACCTGGCGGACCTGGTGACGGCCTACTCTGGACGGGAAACCGAACCCGGGATGACCGTCTTCGACATCCGGCTCGGCCTTACGGTCCTCGACGCGATCGGCTCCGCCGAGGCGCCCGTCGCACACGTTGTCGAGGACCTCCACCGCAGGACCACGAACGCCGAAGACGGCTATGCGGCCCGCGAGAACCTGGCGCACCCCGTGTTCACCGCGATCGCCACAGACCGGCAATCAGAGGACTGCCGTGCGCTGGTTCGTGCCTGTTCGCTCAGGGCCGGAACCATCCCGCACAAGCTGCAAGGAGAGCTGACGGAGGCTCTGCGTGCCTGCGGCAGCGTGATCCGGGAAAGCCTCGAGACATCGAGCAACCGCGGGACCAGCTGCACACCTTTTTAGAAGGCGTCCCATTTGGTGAGAGGGCGCTTCAACATGGGCTGTTCAGCCTCACCGTGGGATGATCAAATCGGTGAGCTGCCCTGCAGTTGGCATCCGACCACGATTGAAGACGACCGCGACAAACAGCACCACTACCGGAAGCAGAGGGACGAGTGCAGCCTCGGGCAACCCGAGGACAGCCGCACAAGCCATAACTACCACGACCACGAGCCCCACGACTCCCATCCGCAATCGCTCCCGTGGCGCGGCCGGATCCACGCCGTCGAGTTGATCTGCGTCGAGAAGGTCGTCTATGCGGCCCTCGGCGTAGCGTTCGGCGATTGTCAGCAGCATCACGATCAGGTCCTCAAGGGCCCGACCCGGCTCGGAGTCCTGCCGCGCTTCAGCCCTTCGCAGCGCGCCCACTACCAGTGCGGCGTGCGCCTTGAACTGCCGCTCGTTGTGCCGTCTGGCTCTGGCGCGGCGGGTGCGGTGGGCCATCCAGATCACTTGCTCAACTGGTTGCACGGAAACCCGGGGTATCTGGCATTCCGGCTGGGTCTCCTCCCAGCGACGAAGAACTGTGGCGCACTGGGCTGCGACCGTCAATAGTGCCACGACAGGCCAACAACGGCGATATTCCATTCGCGCACTTTCTTTGTCCCGGGGCCCAACAAGGGTCTCGAGGTCATACGCGGCATGCGTCGCGCCGCTACCAGAGCTGGTCAAGTTTGTGCGCTTGAGAAGCCGTACTTCAGCGATCAAGATCAGGGCCCAGAACAGGAACGGCGCTGCTCTATCGACCAGCGAAAAGTCCCAGGCACGCACCGCCATCGGCACAGCCACGATGTTGCTGAGCAGTGCCTGCACCACGCCTGGCTGCGGTCCCGGATCCGCGCTCAACCGCAGACGGTCCCAGTCGGCCATGTTGCCGACGTTCGCCACGACGACTAGCAGCAAGCCAAACCGGAGCGCCTTGATCGGCATGGCCAGGGGCAGAGCTCGCCACCATCGCACGACATACTGAGGGGCCAATCCGTGGCCGTCGACTCGGTCCAGTATTTGAGGCGGCAGCAACAGTATCTGCATCAGAAGCGGGACAGCTCGACGCAACCCCGAGGCGACGCGGAGTCGCTCGAAGTCCTCCAAATACCCCAAACACCACCGCTGCACTGGTCCAGGAATGAAGAACAGCGCGATCGCGACCCCGAGCGCCAGCTCGCTACCCACAATGAGATAACCGATCAACACATCGGCAGTCTCATGTATCCCACTGCCAGCGATGCCTCGAACGCGATAACCCGACGGCCGCGCTGGCGCTTCGGCACGAACCTGATGCCCATGGCAGATCGCCTGCCCCGGACGCACCCAGGGCGCGTGGACCGCTCCTGCGGTACCTGCACGCGCCCCTTCTTCGGACTCACGGCAGCCTTATGCGCCACAGGCGACTCGTCCGCTTCACCACACAGGACGCGGTCTCATAGCCCGCTGTCCGGTATCAAGCGAAGGGGCTGTCGGCACACCGTGATCAGCGCTGACGTACCTGCGGCGGCTGTGGGGCTATAACAGCTGCGCCCTTGTGGACTTGAGCGTCGATGCGTTGTGCGGCAGCGCTGCGGTCCTGTGCTGCGCGGGCTCCTGCACTGGGGTCCAGCCGTGCGCTGAGGCGCTGGAGGCGCCAGGTCAGGACTCGTGCGGCGGAGTCGGCGTCATCCAGAGCGCGCTGGTCGGCGACCTGCTGGAGGAGCCATACCGGGTCGTGGCCAGCTGCTTCGCCTTGGGCGAGGGTGGTGGTGAGGGCGTCGAAGGCGGGGTCGTCGATGATCTGCTCGGCGTGGTCGGGTACGGCCTGGCGTAGGTGGCGGACGTGTCGGTTCACGGTCTGCTGGGGCGGCCGGCGCTGGGCGAGGGCGGCCAGGGGTGCGGCTGCTGCTTGGTCGTAGGCCACCCGAAGGTGGAGGAGGGTTTGGTGGGCGGCGGCGACCTGCTGGTCGTGATGGCGCAGCTCGTGCCAGCGGGCGGCGGCGATGACGACGAGGATCGCGGCGTCGAGGAACATCGCCAGAACGGCACCGTCCGTGGGGGCGGGCTCGCGGAGCATGGCACGCACGGCGCCGCGCAACGCGAGGGCATGGCGGTGTTCGGCCTGGAAACGAGAACGGGTGGCGCGTTCGAACACGGTCGCCGCGTCTCGGAGTTGGGGTCGGATGTCCTGTGGCGTGAGGATAGGGAGAGCGTCGAGGGCTTCACCGAAGGCCGCTATGTGAGCCTGGGAGGCTTGGTTGTCAGGCTGGTCGAGACGGTGCGGGATGCGTTCGAGTACGGCGGTGGCCTGGTGCCAGAGGGCGGGCCAGCGTCGGCCCGGCTGGGAGGTGGGCTGCAGGTCGATACTCGCCAGACGCTTTTGGATCTTGGGGAAGGACAAGTCCGGGGCGAGTTTGGAGCCGGAGTACCAGATGGGGTCATTGGCGTCGTCCGCGAGAGCGACCTTGTAGCCGCGCACGTCGCCCGAGGGGAAGTGAACGACCTCGGCGAGCACGCCGTCGACGTGGTGGAGCAGGTCGACGAACTCCTCCATGCTGGAGGCGGCAGCCACCGCGGTGCGGACGGTGGCGCGTAGTCGCTCAGGGGCGGTCTTGTCCTGTCCGGCGCGGCGGGCCTTCTCCTGCTCGGCGCGGGTGGGCCTCTTGGCGGCCGTGCGGTCCCCGCGTACGACTTGGAACAGTCCGTATTCCTTCTCGATGGCGGCGAGTTCGCGGTCGGCGGTGAGGTAGTCGTTCCAGTGGCGTGCTGTGCGTAGATCCGCCCGGACCTTGGTGGCGGCGATGTGGATGTGGTCGGGTGCGTGGCGGACGGCCACCCAGCGGCAGCCGTCCGGATCGCCTTCGGGTGCGATGCCGGTGGCCGCCACGACGCGGCGGGCGATGTCGGCCCACTCCTCATCGCCGAGGATGCGGTCACTCTCGGCGGCACGGATCGAGCAGTGCCACGTGTGCTTCTCGGGTGCGCGGCCGAGCCGCCGGGCCTGCTTGACGTGTAGGTCGAGGTCGGCCACCAGGAGCCTCTTCGTGGTGTCGAAGTCGTCGGCGCGTCCGGGGTCGGGGGCGAAACCGTCCCAGGAGGCCACCAGATGCGGGTCGGTGTGGTCCTTGGCCTTCTTCGTGTCGAACAGGTACCGGATCAGGCCGGCGGTGTCCTTCCCGCCGCCGATCTTCGCGATCATCAGGCCGCCTTCCTGTCGACAGCCTGGTTCGCGGCTGCCGCCACGTCCCGGACCGTGGCGCCGACGGCGGTCAGGGTGCGTTCGGCCTGGTCCAGGGCGGCGGAGTCCCCAGGGTGTGGATGGCCGCCGGAGTTGAGCTTCTTGGCGATCTGGTTGATGTTGTGGCCGATCATGGCGACCTGCTTGCGCAGGGCGGTCAGCTCGTCGATGTAGTCGTCGAGTTCGCTGCGTTGGCCGGGCAGGGTGAGGTCGCCGTGGACGTGTGCCATGACGACGGCGCCGACGTAGTGGGCGCCGGCGATGTTCAGCGACCGGGCCATGGCGAGGATTTCCGTCTTCTCGTCGATGCTGTAGCGGGCGTCGACGCGCTGCTTGCGCTGGCCGTTCGGGTCGGGCTTGCGGCGTTGGGCGACACGGTGCAGCGCGGCGGCTTCGGCAGCACGTGGGAGCGGTGCAGCGGTGTCGGCGGGCTGTTCCTGCTCGGGCGCCCCCTGGTGCCCGAGTGCCTCCGCCACTCCCGGGGCGGAGGCATCGCCGATGGGGCCGTCCTTGGACGGTCCAGCGGCATACCTTGCTGCGCGGTTGTCTGGGGCTGAGGTGGTGGGCGTCTGCTGTTGAGCTGTGGGGAGTTCGTGGTGCTGTTCGTGCATGGTGATGCTCCGGCGGTGAGGGGGCGGGGGCTGTGTCACGTGCGTCGCATCCGTCCCATGCCTGGTCAGGACAGGTACGGACACTCGGGAAGGTACGGAGAAGTCCGTCCCGGTGAGGACATCCGTCCCCGCGCTGACCTGCGCGGGGACGGATGCGACGCAGTGATACGGACCCAGCGGGAGGCGGGTCAGTGGGCGCGTTTGGGGCCGACGGGGCCGCTGGGCGGGCCGATGGGCAGCTGGCCCGCCGGGGCGGTGGGCGGCTTGCCCTGGGCCGGGGGCGCGGGTGTGGCGTCGTGCGTGGGGGCGGGCGCGGTCTCGGTGAGGTCGGGGCAGTGTCGGGCCCAGCTGTCGAGGAACCGGTTGCGGGCGTACCCCTTGGCCTGCCTGCCCTTGTCGAAGCGGTAGTTGGCCGGGCGGATGTCGAAGTCCCGGAGCATTCTGCCCAGGTGGTAGGCGTTGAGCCCGTTGGTGCCGTGCTCTGCCCAGGGGGCGTCGGGGTCCTGGAGCAGGGTGGTGACCAGATCCAGGGAGGACAGGGCTTCGGGGTTGCCGTGTGCCTCGAAGATGCGGTGGATGTCGCGCAGCAGCCGTGTCTTCAGGTTGGTCTGCTCGTCTTGGACGGCCTCGTACTGGGTCATCGCGACACAGGCCGCACGGGCACGGGTGGGCCAGTGGCCGCCGGCCAGGTCGGCGATGATGACCAGCGGTTCCCAGGTGTCTGCCGCCCGGTCCTCCACCGGCATGGTCGGCGCCATGCGGCCGGCCGTGCCGCGCAGGGGTCCCAGCCAGGCGGCCAGCTTGTCCCGCAGTGCGTTCAGTTCCGGTGTGGCGTAGCGCGAGCGGAACGGGGTCACCTTCTCGCCCGGCTTGCGCTTTTGCATGCGGAGCACGACCGCCCGGTCTGTGATCGTGTCGGGCAGGTCGCCGATCGAGGCCAGCGCGGCCATGGCGAAGGTCGGATACGGGGTCGGCTTGTGCTCCGGACCGGAGATGCGCCAGGCGGGCCGGTTGCGCTGGTGTCCGGCGTTCAGCAGGCCGCGCAGTTCCTCGTTGTCGCCGGCCTTGCTGAAGATGGTGTCGGCCTCGTCCACCAGGATCGTGCGCGGGTTCTTGCCGATGACGCGGAAGAGCACTGCCGTGGACATGTTCACCGTCATGATCGGCTGGTGGACGGTCTCGTGGAGCACGTCCAGAACCCGGGACTTGCCGCAGCCCTTCGTCGGGCCTACGACCGCCAGACGCGGCGCGTGCTGCAGAACGGTCTGGATGTGCGTGGCCGCCACCCACAGGGTGACCGCTGTCAGTGCCTCGTCACTGGGCAGTACGACGTACTTGCCGATCGCCGCCCGCAACTCATCCAGCAGTTCCGCACCGTCACCGGAACCTCGTTCCTCAGGGTTTGCCGGTCCCCGAGGAGGCCGGGAGCCGGTCCCGTGATCCGGTCCCCGTGCGTCGACGAGACCGGTCCCCTCCTGCTGGGCGGCTCCCGCCACGGGGTTGTCAGTCCCCAGCGACTGGCGGGGCCCGTGATCACGGTCCCCGTTGCGGTCCCCTGGTGCAAGTGCAGCCTCTTGGGGACCGGTCCCCGATTTCCCGCCGTTGACCTGCGAGTTTGCACTGGATGCCGATACGGGGACCGGGACGTGCGGGGAACGAGTACCGGGCACGTCGCGGGGACGGTCCCCAAGCACGTCGCGGGGACGGTCCCCAACAACGGCATCGGCAGGCGGCTGGGGACGGTCCCCGTGTGCTTCCGCCTCCGCCGGGTGTTCGGCGGTCCCCGACGCGGGGGACCGTGTGTCCTGCTGATCCTGGCGGCGCCAGGGGATGCCTTCGCCGGGGACGGCGGGAGTGGGCCAGCCGGTGGGGGAGGTGTTGGTGGTGCTGGGGGACGTAGAGTCCTCCATAGGCGTTCCTCTCCGGGGAGGGGCAGGACGGGCAAGGTCCCGCCCCTCACCAGCTCATTCGTTCAGGGATGGGCGATCAGTTGGGAAGTCTTCGGCCCTCGGCGGTGGCACGCCGGGGGCCGCTTCGTCGTCCGCGTCAGACGCGGGGTCAGGCCGTGAGGTCGTACGACGTCTGGGCATCCAGCCACGCGTCCACCTCCCGCCAGCGGTAGCGCAGGTGACGGCCGACCTTGTGGACGCTGGGGCCGATGCCCCGGTACTTCCACTGGTAGAGGGTCTTCACCGGCACCCCGAGATAGGCGGCGACCTCTGCAGGGGTGGCAAGCGGGCCACGCTGGGCAGCCGCAGCGATGGCAGGGGCGTTGGTGCTACGGGGAGGGGTCTTCGGCATAGGGCTCCTTTTCGGTTTTGAACAACGGGCTGGACAACACAGCCACCGCCCGGAGAAAAGTCCAGAGTTGGTTCTTAAACTCCTCACTACTTCTTTCGGTGTGGCCGGGGAGAGGGAAACAGTAAGGGTGGATCCCCGGTTGCCGAAATCGCTCCCGCCGGGCCCGAAATTTTTTTGCGGCGAAGCAACCGGTCGAGGTGCCGGAATCCGGTACCTCAGCAGCTCAGGGGTGACACCTGGCGGTCAGGGACGACGTGAATGACCCGCCGGGCATCATGGCTGATGTGTGTTTAAATCGCCCATCTCGAAAACGGAGAGGGAAGGTAACACGGCACCTCGGCCGAAACGCCTCGCGATGTTCCGGAATTCGACGAGACGAACACCACTTCGCCCCCGAACGACTTTTGGAGAGTTTTAGAGCTAACTCTTGCCATGCCGTCCGGATGCAAGTTAAAGCTATCTGTCATGCCCAACCGACCTGTCGAAATAGGCCCTGCCGGCCTCCACACCGCCCGCGCCATCGAGCACCTACGTCTCGCGCGCGGCCTGACCCAACACCAGCTCGCCGCCCGCTGCACCGCGCTGGGCCGTCCGATGGCCAACACCGCCCTCAGCCGCACCGAACGCGCCCGCCGCCGATGCGACGTAGACGACCTCGTCGCCCTCGCCGCCGCGCTCGGCGTTTCTCCCACGACCCTGCTCCTGCCGGTCCCATCGGTGTCCGGTGATGACCGGAGGGGGTGCTAGTTGGCGCGGGTCTGGATTGAGGACCGCACAGGGCACGCGGCGTACGTACGTGCCGTGGCGGAAGCCAAGAGTGCGGGGCGTACGCCGCCGGGGCGCTACCGCGTGCGCTGGTACGACCCCGACGGCAAGCCGAAGATGAAGACCTTCGCCCGCAAGGTCGACGCCGAGGCGGAGCGGACAAGGATGGAGTCGCGTCTCAACGACGGCTCCTATCGCGATCCCGCAGCCGCGCGGGTGAAGTTCGCAGAGGTGGCGGAGTCCTGGCTGGCGGCGCAGCTCCACCTCAAGCGCTCAACACGGGCTCGCTACCGCGGTGTTCTCGACGTCCACGTGATCCCCAAGTGGGGCACCACCCCGCTGGACCGCATCCACTTCGAGGACATCGCTGAGTGGCTCGCGGATCTGCTGTCCGGCGAGGCGACCGGCGGCAGGAAGCTCAGCCCCCGGTCGGTCCGCAAGGCGTATGTCGTCCTCAGCCGCGTTCTCGGCTACGCGGTCAAGGCCCGTCGTCTGGCGGCCAACCCGGCTGTCGGCGTGCCCCTGCCGAAGGTGATGCCCGCTGATCACGTGTACCTCGACGACATGCAGGTCGACGCGCTGGCTAACGCGTCAGGCGCCTACAGGGTGTTCATCCTGCTGCTGGCCTACACCGGACTGCGCTGGGGCGAGGCATCCGCGCTCAAGGTGGGCCGCGTCGACCTGGACGCCTGTCGGGCCCACATCGTGGAGGCGTACGCCGAGGACAACGGCAAGCTCTACCTCGACACCCCCAAGAACCACGAGCGCCGGTCCGTACCGATCCCGCGGTTCCTGGCCGAAGAGCTGAAGCCCCACGTCAAGGGGAGGGGAGATGACGACTTGCTCTTCACCGCCCCGCAGGGCGGGCCGCTGCGGGCCCGCAACTTCCGTCAGCGGCTCTTCGCGCCGGCGGTCGTAAAGGCCGGGCTGGGGCATCTCAAGGTCACCCCGCACAAGCTGCGCCACACGGCGGCCTCGCTCGCCATCGCCAGCGGCGCGGACGTCAACGTCGTACAGACGATGCTGGGCCACAAGTCCGCGACGCTGACCCTGGACACCTACGGGCACCTCTTTCCCGACCGCCTGGACGAGGTCTCGAAGAAGATGCACAAGCGCCGCTCCAAGCAACTGGCCAAGGCGAAGGCCAAGCTGGAGAAAGCGGAGCGGAAGGCCCGTGAGGCCGCCGAGACCGTGGCCGCCCTGGAGGAAGACGCCGCGTGATGTGTGCCTAACCCGTGCCGGGGCGCCGTAACCGAAGGGGGCACCCCACCGCGCTGATGCGGTGGGGTGCCCCCTTGCGTCTTCCTCGGATCAGGTCAGACGCGGCCCACGGCTTTCGTCCCAGAACCGGTCCATCGCAGCAGCGGCCGCATCCCCAGCCAACCGCTCGATCCTCTCGGGCACCTCGCGCTCGTCGAGGACGAAGAGCCTCCCGCCGACAAGGCGGGTGGTCGTCTTCCAGCCGAGACGCCGTCCCGCCTCCCTGGCGGCACGCCGGACGTCCTTGAGCTCGCCCATCTCCGCAAGATCGTCAGCGCCAAGGATCAGCTGCCCGTAGTACCCCTCGTATTCCGGCTTCAGCGCGGCCAGCATCATCGACTTAAGTCGGTCGATCAGCCTCTCGTGCCGGCGGCGAGCCAGCTCGTCCTTCGCGGGCATATCGCACAGCTCCCCACCTCCGCCCGCAGCCGCATGTGTGCCATATGTGTGCTGCGAGTACGAAGGCCCTCCCGCCCGTTGGACGGAAGGGCCTCTGACCAGGCGTTTTGCTGTGCCCCCGGCAGGATTCGAACCTGCGACACCCGCTTTAGGAGAGCGGTGCTCTATCCCCTGAGCTACGAAGGCGGGGCTTGTGCGAAACCTTGCACGGAACTCGTGGACAGAACGTGCCCTGGTCTCCCGGTCAAGCCCTGAGCGATCTGGATCATGCCGCTACGGTGATGAGGCGCGCGGTAGACCGCGTGACACGCCGCAGCGCCCGCCAGGAACGCTCGATCCACAGGGTACCGGATCGGGGCTCAGGCGGGCGCTGGTGTCTGGAGGCTGGGCGGGGTCGTCAGGCTGCGGGGGTGAGCAGGGAGGCTCCTTCCTCATGCAGCGCGCGGCTGGTCGAGTTCTGTGCGAAGGCGAAGCCGAAGGTCAGTAGTTGCTGTGCTTCGACTCCGTAGGAGATGAGGCGTCCGTTCCACAGGGAGGCGTCGAGTTGTGCGTGGCCCGATTCTGCGTCGCTGCGGTAGGGGTGGACGAGTTGGTGGGTGCGGGTGAATTCGGGGATCTGCTGCAGGTGCTCGGCGCGGTGGAAGCCGCGTTCCTCGTCGCTGTCACTGGCCGGCCGGCCGTTCGCCTTTGCGGCTGGTGGCGCCGACGTTGACCCGGTATTCGTGGACGCCGTGGCGGCACGGGATGGCCTGACGGAAGGAGGCACACCTTCCCGATGGATCGATCGATGGGTCATCGAGCAAGGCCGACGTTGCACCGTCGGTCGGGAAAGCGCGCCCGTGCTTACGGTAGTCAACGAGGACGGCACCACGCCAAGCGGCAGCTCGCTGCTGGATGAGATCGTCCGGGAAGGCGTCAGGCGGATGCCGGCCGCCGCGCTGGAAGCCGAAGTCAACGCTTATATAGCTGAGTTGTCCCACGAACGGGGCGGTGACGGGCGTCGGCTGGTGGTTCGTGACGGCTACCAGCAGCCCAGAGAGGTCACCGCCTCGGCCGGAGCCGTCCAGGTCAAGGCGCCGCAGGTCAACGACGCCGGCGCTGCTTCGCAGGTGTCCCGGGACCACGTCGAAGGAGAGGAATGCCTGTTGCTTGTCGTGGGCGCTCCTCAGCGCCGTCGCGACATCCTGTTCCGAGAGGCGTGCCGCCGCCGATGGGCACGGTTCCGGGGCCGAGCGGCACCATTGCGGCTGCCCTGGCGGCCGGTGACCATGGCGTTCCGGCCGCCCGGGGCAAACGCTTTCGTGAAGACTCCGCTCCGGCGGTGAGGTCAGGGCCAGTGCCACCGAAACAGCCCGGTTCCCAGGCGCAGGGCAGCGATACGTCTATCCGGAACGGGAGGCGGCGGCAGACCTCCGGGCCTGGGCGCGGCAGGTCGTGTCGCGCCCTTCGGCGCTCCAAGGGCTCTTGGCGCCTCCCACGGTGGCCTTGATGACCACCTCCACCGATACGACGTCCGGGTCTTCGGCGCGGCGGGCGCCGGCGGCCGTACAGACCACCTGGGCGAGGGCGTCCCCGGTCAGCGGCTTGAAGGTGGCGGGGAAATCCGCGGGGTCGTCGAAGCGCAGCTCGATCGACACCTTGGCGCCATCGGCCCGGACCGTCGGATCCTTCTTCAGCTTCCGCAGCAGGCTGCTCGTGCCCACGCTCAGTTCGGATCTGGTCGGGCCCTCGAACAACAGTCGTACGGCCGCTTCGACGCTGGGCCGCTGGGGGATCCTGCGGGGGGCCGCGACCAGGCCGCCCTCGCCCGTGAAGTAGAGCGTGATGGTCGACCGGGCGCCGGTGGCGGGTTCCCCCGAGCCCACCACACCGGTCGTGGGGATGCCGCAGGCGCCGAGCAGGAGCGCCCCCGCGAGAAGAAGCAGCGCGGGCCGGACGGCCCGGTGGACAGGGCTCACTAATGGCTCCCCTCGGCCGGTTCGGCCGGTACTGGTGGTGGCTCGTCCTGTCGCAGCGGGAGCTCTACGGTGAAGACGGCGCCGCCGTGCGGACCGTTCGCCGCCTGGATGGTGCCGCCGTGCAGGTGGACGTTCTCCGCGGTGATGGCGAGACCGAGGCCGCTGCCCTCGGTCCTGGTGCGGGCCGTGTCCGATTTGTAGAAACGGTCGAAGACGTGGGGCAGGACGCTTTCGGGGATGCCCGGTCCGCTGTCCAGCACTTCGATGACCGCCCGCCGCCCGTCGTCGGGGTGTTCCCACTCGAAGAGGCGCAGCCGTACGGGGCGTCCGCCGTGGCGGAGGGCGTTCCCGACCAGGTTGGCGACGATCACGTCGAGGCGGCGCGGGTCGAGGCTGCCGCGGAGTGTGCCCGGCGGTGGAAGCCGGGTCTCGACCGTCTCCAGCCAGGCGCGGGAGGCGAGGGTGCGCCGGATGGAGTCCGCGAGGTCGATCTCGTCCAGGTGCAGACTGGCCGCGCCCGCGTCGAAGCGGGACATCTCCATGAGGTCCTCCACCAGGCGGGCCAGCTTGACGGTTTCCTCGCTGATGAGCCGTACGGCGGTGGCGGTGTCGGGGTCGAGCTGGGCCGCGTCCTCGTCGAGGATGTCGGTGACCGCGGACATGGCGGCCAGCGGAGTGCGCAGTTCGTGGGAGACGTCGGCGGCGAAGCGGCGGGCGCGGGTCTCCATGCGGCGCAGTTCGGCGACCGACTCCTCCAGGGCGGCGGCGGTCTCGTTGAAGGTGTGGGAGAGGTCGGCGAGTTCGTCGGAGCCGTTGACGGTGAGCCGGGTGTCGAGGTGGCCCTCGGCGATGCTGCGGGTGGCCCGGCGCAGCTCGCGTACCGGCCGCAGTACGCCACGGGCGGCCAGCAGTGCGAGCAGGACGGCCAGGATCAGCGCGGGCACCGTGGCGCGCTCGACGGCGGGGACCAGGGCCTGGACGTAGGCCTGTTCGGTGGTCTGCGGCACTGTCAGGAAGACGTCGAGCCCGGACGGGTCGGACGTGGGCCGCTCCGCGGTGCCGAAGGTGACCGGCAGGCCGACGACGAGTGCGGGGCTACCGTGTCTGGTCACCCGCTGGAAGACGGTGTTCTCGCCGGAGGCCACGGCCTTGCGCAGGTCGGGCGTCAGCTGCTCGAACGGGTCCTGCGGTGAGGAGGTGGCGCTCAGGTCGCCGTAAGTGGCCAGCACGCGCCAGTTCTTCAACGGTTCGGAGCGCGCCAACTGCTGTGCGAACAGGTTCAGTTGGTTCTGGTCCGGGGGAAAGTCGAGGTCGGCGGCGAGGGTGTCGACATGGTCGCGGAACTGCCCGATCACCCCGTCCTGGCTCTGCTGGAGCACCCCCGTGCGCGCTTCCCGGAACGTCAGGGCGCCGGTGGTCAGGGTGGAGACGCCGGCGACCAGAAGGAAGGCCACCAGCAGTCGGACGCGCAGGCCGCGCAGCGGCGGGGGCGCCTTCACCGTGACCGGAACTGGTAGCCGAAGCCGCGCACGGTCTGTATGTAGCGCGGCTGTCCCGGGGGCTCGCCCATCTTGGTGCGCAGCCGTTTGACGCAGGCGTCCACGAGCCGTGAGTCGCCGTGGTAGCTGTGTTCCCAGACGGCTTCCAGGAGCTGCTGCCGACTGAACACCTGACCGGGCGAGGCGGAGAGGGTGAGCAGGAGCCGTAGTTCGGAGGGGGCGAGGGCGACCGGTGCGCCCTGGTGTGTGACGGTCAGCGCGGCCCGGTCGATGGTCAGTTCTCCATGGGTTTCTGTCTTCGGCGTGGTTCCGTCGGAGGATGTGCCGCCGACCCGTCGCAGGACGGCACGGATACGGGCTTCGAGCACGCGTGCCTGGACGGGCTTGACGACGTAGTCGTCGGCTCCCGCTTCGAGTCCGACCACGATGTCCACGTCGTCGCCCCGGGCGGTGGCCATGATGATCGGAACCTGGTCGTCGGCCCCGCGGATGCGACGGCACACATCGAGCCCGGACATGCCGGGCAGCATCAGATCGAGGACGACGACGTCCGGCCGGAACGACCGCAGCTGTTCCAGCCCGTCCTCACCCGTCCCGGCGGCGGCGACGTCGTGCCCCTGGCGGCGCAGCGCGAGTCGGACACCCTCACGAACAGCGCGGTCGTCTTCGATGAGCAGGACACGTGGCATGTGCCCAGTATCCGTACAACACCAGGCCAGGCCGGTGCTGTTACCGGACGATCACATACTCGCGGGCGAGCGGACCCGGCGTCCTGTCGCCGCCCATCGGCTGTTGCCGTTTGATCACACTCCGGGCCAGTTCCCATCACACCGCGGGTCCAGCCTCATCCACCATGAACTCCCACACGAACATGCCGAAGAGGGTCCGCGTCTCCGTGGCCACCGTCCTGGCGATCGGCCTGCTGCCGCTCCTGGCCGCCTGCGGCGGTTCGAGCGACAAGACCGGCGCGAGCTCCGATTCCGCGGCCGGCGGCGGAGCGAACGCAGCGAACGACAGTACGACGAACGCCGACGGGGCAGTGCAGCTCACCGTCCCGGACGGCGCGGACGCCGAGACCAAGAAGACGTACATCCAGGAGAACACCATCGCGGCCTGCATGAAGAAGCAGGGCTTCATCTACACGCCGCACGTGGCGGCGGCCGGCGGCGACGCTGCCTACGTAGGGCTGGACGCGGAGGACTACGCGGCGGCGAAGAAGTCCCGCGAGAAGTACGGGTTCGGCAACTACGCCGCCGCCGTCTACCCCGACGACCCCAATGCCCCCTTCAGCAACCCCGGAGGGAAGGCGGGAGCAAAGCGGACCGACGCCGTCGCCGACGACGACGAGAAGGGGTTCACCCCCGCCCAGCAGAAGGCGTACCAGGAGGCGCTGGCGGGCCCCCCGGCCAAGTCCAAGGCGGACGAGAAGATCGGCGGCTGCGAACTCAAGGCGTCGATAGCCGTGAACGGACACGCGCTGAGCGCCGCCGAGCAGAAAAAGGCGGACAACGCCAAGGCGGAGGCGAACCGCGCGAACGGTCTCGAGCTGAACGGTGACACCCAGCTGGTGCAGCTCGCCCAGGGGTACGCCACCTGCCTGAAGGCGCAGGGCATCCCGGTCAGCACCACCCAGCCGACCGGTATGTCCAACATGGTGCGGCTGGAGCAGAACGTGCCGGAGAACCACTTCAGCATGTCCAAGGCGGAGGCGCTGCCGCTGCTCACCAAGGAGATCGACCTCTCCCTGAAGGACCTGGAGTGCGGCAAGAAGTTCCGGGCCGCGTACTTCCCCAAGGAGAAGGCCCACCCGTACTACGGCGACAACGCATGAGCCGGTTCAGCAGCCGTAAGCACCTGGGCGCGCTGGTCGGCGCGGTGGTCCTGGTCGGCGCGGGCGGCTGGATCGCCGGCACGCAGGTGCGCTCGCCCGCCGACGCCGCCGCCGCGCACACCGCGCCGAAGGCCGGCCCGGTGACCGTGGCCGTCCAGCGGCAGTCCCTCACCGCGACCGTGGTGGCGTCGGGGTCCGTCGAGTTCACCTCGCCGCGTCCGCTCGCGCTGGCCGGCGCGGTCGGCACCGGAGCGTCCGCGACCGCCGGCGGCGAGGGCGCGGAGCAGCGGATCACCAAGGCACCGGTCGCCGGTACCAAGGTCAAGGAGGGCGACGTACTGATGGCGGTCAACGGCCGTCCGGTGCTCGCGCTGAGCGGAACCGTACCGATGTACCGGGCGCTGGGCCCAGGTGCCTCCGGCGACGATGTGAAGCAGTTGCAGAAAGCGCTGCGGCGGCTCGGCTTCGATCCCGGGTCGATCAGCGGCACCTACGGTCAGGGCACCGCGTCGGCGGTCACCAGCTGGTACACGAGCAAGGGGTACGAGGCCCAGAAGCCCAGCGCGGAAGACGAGCAGCAACTGGGCCAGCTGCAGCAGGCGGTGTCCGCCGCACAGCAGACGCTGCTCACGACCAACAGCGCGAGCGGCAGCGGCGGCGAGACGGAGACAGGGACGGAGGCAGGGACGGAGTCGGGGACGGCGGCGAGCGCGAGCGGCAGTACGAGTTCGCCGAACCCGCAGTCCAGCACGGACGCACAGATCCACCACCTGCAGCTCGAATCCGCGAAGAAGGCGCTGAACATGGCGAACGCCGCGCTCAGCACCTTCCAGGCCTCCTACGGGACGAAGGTCCCGGCCGGTGAGGTCGTCTTCTTCCCGAAGCTGCCCGTACGGCTGAACAAGGTGACGGTGAAGACGGGGGACACCGCGTCCGGCCCGATCGGCACCGTGACCAGCTCCGACCTGGAGGTGCAGGCGGTCGTCCCCGGCGCGGACGCCGAACTGCTGCGGAAGGGCATGGCCGTCGAGCTGACGACGACGGACGGCAAGAAGGCGGCGGGTACCGTGTCGGCGCTCGGCGCCGACGCCGCGTCCTCGACGACCACGGCGACGGGCTCGGACGGGGACAGCGAGGGATCCACCGGGACGACCTCGGGGGACACCGGGAGCGAATCCGCCGGCACCTCCGCCACCGACTCCTCGGCCCCGGTCCAGCTGCGGATCTCCGTGCCCAACTCCGGCGAACTGGCCGACGAGGCCGAAGCCGCGGTGAAGGTGACCATCAAGATCGGCGCCTCGGACGGCAAGGTGCTGGCCGTACCGCTCGCCGCGATCCGCACCTCGTCCGACGGAGACGTCCGGGTGCAGGTCGAGCGCGGCGGCAGACTGAGCGACGTCCATGTCACCGTCGGGCTCTCCGCGGCCGGTCTCGTCGAGGTCAAGCCGACCAGCGGCACGCTGGAGCAGGGCGACAAGGTGGTGGTGGGCGAATGACCCCGGGCACCGCCCCAGCCGCCATGGTTCCGACGACCGAGGGTGCCGCACCGGAGGACGACGGCGGTGACCCGGACGCCGTCATCGAACTCACCGGTGTGGAGCGGACCTTCGACTCCGAACCCCCGGTGCACGCGCTGCGCGGTGTGAACCTGACCGTTCGGCGCGGCGAGCACCTCTCGATCGTCGGCCCTTCCGGCTCGGGGAAGTCGACGCTGCTCAACACGCTGGGCCTGCTCGACCGTCCCACCTCCGGTACGTACCGGCTCGACGGCGTCGAGACCACCGGGCTCGGCGATCTGGAACGTACCGCGCTGCGCGGCAGTCGTATCGGGTTCGTGTTCCAGTCCTTCCACCTCCTGCCGTACCGCACCGTCGACGAGAACGTCATGCTGGCCGAGGCGTACCGCAGGCCACGCCCGGGGCTCGGCCGCGGTACCCGTCTGGCCCGCGCCCGGGAGGCGCTGGACCGGGTCGGGCTCGGGCACCGGTCGGGCTTCAGGCCCGACCGGCTCTCCGGCGGCGAACGCCAACGCGTCGCCATCGCACGGGCGTTGATCAGCGATCCCGCGCTGCTGCTCTGCGACGAGCCGACCGGCAACCTGGACAGCGAGAACACCCTCTCCGTGCTGGAACTCTTCGACGACCTGTGCGCCCAGGGCATGACCCTGGTGCTCATCACCCACGACGAGACGGTCAGCCGCCGCGCGGGCCAGCGTGTCCGCATCACCGACGGCCGCCTCACCCAGGAGCCCGAGTGAAACTCGCGACGAGGGCGCTGGGGAGGGCACGGACGAAGGCGACACCGGCCGGGACCCGCATCGAACGCCCCTGGATGGACCCCCGGGACCTGTGGACGGAAGCTCTCGCGGGCGTCATGGCCCGCCCCGTACGGTCCGCCCTGACCACACTCGGCACCGTGCTCGGCATCACCACGCTGGTCATCACCATCGGGGTGGCCTCCACGGCCGGCAACCAGATCGTCGGCCGGTTCGACGCGCTCACCGCGACCTCGGTGACCGTGACCGTGCCGCCCGCGCCGGCCGGTTCGGACGACGGGCCACTGGTGGACTGGTCGGGGACCGACGCGGTCCGGCGGCTGGCCGGCGTGGACTCGGCCGCCGCCCTCGCCGACTCCCCACTGACCAACAGCGTCCAGGTGCGGTCCAACGACGTGAAAGCGCCCGGCGACGTCTCCGGCCAGACCCTTGCCGTGGTGGCCGCCTCGGCCGGCCTGCCCGCCGGGGTACGCGGTGCGATGACCTCCGGGCGGTTCTACGACGCCGGCGACATCGCCCGGCACGCCCAGGTGGCGGTCCTCGGCGACCAGGCGGCACGGCTGCTCGGCATCAAGCGGGTGGAGGACTCCCCGGCGATCTTCTTCCAGAACCAGTCGTACACCGTCATCGGCATCCTCGGCGGCATCAGGCGCGAGCAGCGCCTGTCCACCGCGGTGATGCTTCCGCCCACCACCGCGGCGGACCGCCTCGGCCTGGAGGACGTCACCCAGGTACTCATCAACACCGCGCTCGGCGCGGCCCGGCAGGTGGCACGCCAGGCTCCGATCGCCCTGGCCCCCGGGCAGCAGAACTCCCTCGCCGTGGCGGCGCCGGCCGACCTGTCCAAGGCTCGAAACGGTGTCCAGAACGACGTCAACGGCCTTTTCCTCGTCCTCGGCCTGGTCTCGCTGGTGGTGGGCGCGATCGGCATCGCCAACGTCACCCTGGTGACGGTGATGGAGAGGGTCGGCGAAATCGGGCTGCGGCGCGCGCTGGGCGCCTCGCGACGGCAGGTGGCCGGCCAGTTCCTCCTGGAGTCGACGACGATCGGCCTGCTCGGCGGCATCGTCGGCGCGGCTCTGGGCATCGCCGTCGTGGTGGGCGTCTCCGTCGTCAAGGACTGGACCCCGGTCCTGGACCTGAACCTCGCCCTCGGCGCCCCGCTCGCCGGAGCTCTCGTCGGCCTGCTCGCCGGTCTCTACCCGTCGCTGCGTGCCGCCCGGATGGAACCGGTGGACGCGCTCCGGGCACCTTCCTAGACCGGCACCCTCCCCAGGTTTGTCAAAGCCGAATGGCCGAGGCAGAAAAAGAAACACCGTGTTCAGTTCGAGAAAAAGAAAAGAATGAGGAGAATTTCCATGGCTATCAGCAAGATCATCACCCCCGCGGCGGCTGCCAGGCGCGCGGCGGAGGCGCGGCGGAACGCCGTCCTGGAGGGCAAGCAGCGGGCGGCCGCCCGGGCCCGCATGCTGCAGGCCGCTCGCCGTCGCCCCATCGGCGGCTGATGAATTGACACCGGAGGGCGGGCCTTCGGCATTGCGCCGGGGCCCGCCCTTGGTGGTTGCGCGGATTCCGCAGGCAGCGAAATGGAATGAGGGAAGAAGGTTGACCATGCTCGGAGACCAGCCGACCGTGCAGTTCCGCGTGGTCGAACCGGAGCCCGCCCGGTCGACCGGGCGGCGCGGCGGCTCCTCGCGCAGCCGTGTGCACGGCCGTCACCGGCGCCCCGTCATGGACAGCGTCGACCACGGTGGGGGCGACCGTGACGGGACCGAGCACGACGGGGTCGGCCACGGCAGTGCCTACGAGACCGTTCCGGATCAGGAACAGACCCGGGCGGAGCCGGCGGTCCACACCGGCGTCCCGGTCCGCCAGGCGGTCAGCCGTTTCTGGCCGCTGACCAAGGGGGACCGCGCCTGGCTGGTGGTGATCTGCGTCTGTGTGGTGCTTGCGGCCCTCGCCGAGACAGCGTCGATCCTGCTGTTCAGCGAACTGACCGACAACGCGCTCCAGGCCGGTTCGCTCTCCGCGTTCTGGGCCCCGGCCGGCATGTGGTTCGCCGCGGCGCTGTTCGGCGCGTTCGTCGGTTACATCGGCAACTCGCTCGCGGTCTGGACCGCCGAACGCTTTGTGATGCGGCTGCGGGAGAAGGTCTTCGCCCACGTTCAGACGCTCCCGCCCGACTTCTTCAGCCGTCACCGCACCGGCGATCTGGTCGAGCGTCTCACCGGGGACGTCGAGGCGATCGAGCAGATGGTGGTCTCCGGTGCGGTCGGTACCGTCTCAGCCGTCTTCAGCACGGTGTTCTTCTCCGCCGCCGCGCTCTATCTGCGCTGGGATCTCGCGCTGGCCACCTTCACGCTGGCCCCGCTGTTCTGGCTGGCCGCCAAGCGGTTCTCCGGTCGCATCAAGATCGTCGCCCGGCAGGAGCGGGTCGCCGACGGTGCGATCACCTCGGTGGTCGAGGAGTCACTCGGCCACATCGTCCTGACCCAGGCCTACAACCGCGGTCGGGCCGAGGAGAAGCGGCTGCGCCGCGAGGCCCGCGCCTGGATGCGCGCCTCGGTGACCGGCGCCCGCCTCAGCGAGCTCTACGAACAGCTCGTCGAGGTCGTCGAGACGCTCTGCGTGCTCATCGTGATCGGGCTCGGCGCCTGGGAGATCTCCAAGGGCCGGATGACCATCGGTCAACTGCTGGCCTTCGCCGCTTTCCTGGGCTACCTGTACCCGCCGATCCGTTCCCTCGGCCAGCTCGGCCTGACCCTGACCGCCGCCACCGCCGGCGCCGAGCGGCTGCTGGAGATCCTCGACGCCCGGGCCGCCGTCACCGACCCGGCACCCGGCAGCGCGGTCGAGCTGCGCCGGGTACGCGGCGAGATCGAGTTCCACCAGGTCGGCTTCCGCTACCCCGGCGCTGCCAAGGACTCCCTCAGCGCGGTGTCGTTCACGGCCCGTCCCGGTGAACTGGTCCTGATCACCGGCGCGAGCGGGGCCGGCAAGTCCACCGTCTCCAAGCTGCTGCTGCGCTTCTACGACCCGGCTGCCGGGCTGGTCCGGCTGGACGGGGTTCCCCTGGACCGGCTGCCGGTGGAGTTCCTGCGGGAAAACGTCGCCCTGCTGCCTCAGGAGACGCTCATCCTGCACGACTCCATCCACGAGAACATCGCCTGCGGCCGGCCGGGCGCCTCCGACACCGACGTCGTCCAGGCCGCCCGCGACGCCGACGCGCATGAGTTCATCGCCGCCCTCCCCGACGGCTACGGCACGCCGATCGACCCGCACACCGCGGAACTCTCCGGCGGCCAGCTCCAACGCATCGCCATCGCCCGCGCGATGCTCCGCGACGCGCCGGTACTCGTCCTCGACGAGCCCACCACCGGCCTGGACGCGCCGACCGCGCGCCGGGTCGTCGAACCGCTGCGCCGCCTGATGCGGGGCCGTACCACCATCATGATCACTCACGATCTGAACCTCGCCCGGGACGCCGACCGTATTCTCGTCCTGGACCACGGTCGCCTCGTCGAAGCCGGCACCCACCACGAGCTGATGGCCCACGGCGGCTCATACACCTACCTCCACCGCTCGCAGGACAACAGCACCGGGCAGCTCACGGAGTCGCGGTAGCCCTTTCCGTCCGTGGGCGTCCGGTGGCCGGTCGGCTGGGAGGGGAGCCTCCTGCGAGGAAGGACAACGGCGGGTCAACGCCAGTCGGGAGCGCCCGACGCGGGTGACAGGCCGCTCTCGATCTTTGTCCGGATCTCCCGCATGACCGCGACGACCCGGGCCTCGTGTTCCGCGTCGAGCCGGGCCACCGGCACCGAGCAGCTGATGGCGTCCATGGCCGGTGAGTCGTACCGCAGGGCGAAGCCGAAGCCCGCGATGCCGGTCACCGTCTCTTCGCGGTCGACGGAGTGGCCGCGCTCGCGCACCTCCGCCAGGTCGGCGAGCAGGGCGGCGCGATCGGTGTGGGTGTTCTCCGTGAGGGCGGCCAACGGCCCCTCTGGGAGCGGGAGTTCGTCGTCGGGGCGCTCGGCGAGCAGCGCCTTGCCGAGGGCGCCCGCGTGGGCCGGGATCCGGCGGCCGACCCGGCTGATGGTGCGTAGGTACTCGTGGGACTCGCGGGTCGCGAGGTAGACGACGTTCGGGCCGTCCAGCCGGGCCAGGTGGATCGTCTCGCCGAGCGCCTCCGAGGCCTCGTCGAGATAGGGGCGGACCGCGCGGACGTGCGGGTCGCCGTCGAGGTAGCTCGTGCCGGTGAGCAGCGCGCTGATCCCGATGCCGTACAGGGAGCCGGTGGTGTCGGAGCGCACCCAGCCGCGGTCGACGAGGGTCTGCAGCAGCTGGTACATGCTGCTGCGCGGTACGCCCAGCTCCTCGGCGAGCTCGTCCAGGCGGGCGGGCCGGTCGCCGCGCGCGGCGAGCAGTTCGAGCAGTTCGACGGTACGGGCCGCGGACTTCACCTCACGGACGCCCGAGACCCCTGTACGGGTCCGCGGCCCATGGGCCCCTCCGCTCGGCGCACCCTCGCTACGCACCCCTCCGCCGTGCCCGCCGTGCACCTCTTCGCTCTCCGGCATGGGGCTCATCGTAAATCCGAGGTGTCGCACCCATTGACCCATCGCGTTCACCAACTTAACCTCCATCTCCATACGTAAACAGCATCTGCATATGGAGACAGCGTTCATGACAGGGATCAGCGCGGAGGCCGAAGGCACTGTCCAGCGGCTGCGTGACGGCATGGCGGGCGGGGTGCTGTCCTTCCCGCTCACGAGCTTCCACAGCGACGGCGGCCTCGACCTCGACTCGTACCGGACCTACCTGACCGGCCAGTTGGCGGCCTCGCCGGGCCCGGGCGCGGTCTTCCCCGCCTGCGGCACCGGTGAGTTCTTCTCGCTGGACGAGGAGGAGTACCGCGAGGTCGTCCGGGCCACGGTCGAGATCGCCGCCGGCCGGCTGCCGGTGGTCGCGGGCATCGGCTACGGCTGGGCGCAGGCCCGCCGCTTCGCCCGGATCGCCGAGGAGGCGGGCGCCGACGCCCTCCTCGTACTCCCGCACTATCTGGTGGCCGCCCCGCAGGACGGACTCGTCGAGCAACTGCGCCACATCGCCGCAGGCACCTCGCTCCCGCTGATCGCGTACCAGCGCGGCCAGGTCGCCTTCACCGCCGAGGGCCTGCGCCGGATCGCCGAGATCCCGACCGTCGTCGGCCTCAAGGACGGTCACAGCGACCTGGACCGGCTCCAGCGCCTCACGCTCGCCGCGCCCGACGGCTTCCTCTTCTTCAACGGTGCCTCCACCGCCGAGATCCAGGCCCGCGCGTACGCCACCGTCGGCGTCCCCGCCTACTCGTCGGCCGTCCACGCCTTCGCCCCCGAGATCGCGAACGCCTTCTTCAGGGCCCTGCACACCGACGACCACGCGACGACGACCAAGCTCCTGCGCGACTTCTACGTCCCCCTCGTGGAACTCCGGGACCGGGTCCCGGGCTACGCCGTCTCCCTGGTCAAGGCAGCCGCCCGCCTCCGCGACCTCCCGGTGGGCCCGGTCCGCGCCCCCCTGACGGACCCGACCCCGACCGACCTGGCGGCCCTGGAAAAGATCCTCGCCACCGGCCTGGCCCTGACAGGCGCCCGCTGACTGGTGCCTTTAGGGGCGCGAGGAACCGCGCACCCAGCCCCCACCCACCCCCACCCATCAAGCCACCTAAACCGCCCCCCCCGCGGAACCGGCGGAGCCCCCCCACAAGCGCCCAACAGTTCAAAGGGGAACTGTCCATGCCTCTCCTCGTAGTAGGGATCAGCGTCCTGATCCTGCTGCTCCTGATGACCCGCCTGAAACTCAACGGCTTCGCCGCCCTCCTCCTCGTGGCGATAGGCGTAGCCGTGGTCCGCGGGATACCGGTCGCCGAGATCCCGGACGTCCTCTCGGAGGGCATCGGGGGCCAGATCGGCGACACGATGCTCACCATCGGCCTCGGCGCGATGGTCGGCCGGGTCATGGGCGACTCGGGCGCGGCCCAGCGCATCGCGGGCAAGCTCCTCGACGCGTTCGGCCCCCGCTGGGTCCAGGTCGCCATGGTGGTCACGTCGATGCTCATCGGCGTGACCATGTTCTACGAGGTCGCCTTCATCATCATCGTGCCGATCGCGTTCACCCTGGTCAGGGTCACCGGAGCGAACCTGCTCTGGGTCGGCCTGCCGATGTCGATCGCGCTGTCCACGATGCACAGCTTCCTGCCGCCGCACCCCGGCCCCACCGCCGTGGCCGCGACCTTCCACGCGTCCGTCGGCCACACCCTCTTCTACGGCCTCTTCATCGCCGTACCCGCCGGTGCGATCATCGCGCTCGCCTGGCCGCGGCTGCCGTTCATCAAGCGGATGAACCCGGCCATCCCCACGGGCCTGGTCAGCGAGCGGGAGTTCGCCGACGAGGAGATGCCCGGCATGGGCTGGTCGCTGTTCGTGGCCCTCTTTCCGGTGGTGCTGATCGCGGGCGCCGCCGTGACGGACATGGCCACGTCCGGCGAGAGCCCGTTCCTGAACTTCGTCGCGTTCATCGGCTCGGCACCGATCGCGCTCATGCTGACGCTGCTGCTGGCGATCTGGGCGTTCGGACCGCGGATCGGCCGCAGCATGGAGGAGGTCAGCGCCTCCTGCACCTCCGCCGCCAAGGCGATGGCGATGATCCTGCTGGTCATCGGGGCGGGCGGCGCCTTCAAGAACGTCCTCGTCGAGGGCGGCATCTCCGACTACATCAAGGACGCCACCGACGGCTGGTCCATCTCGCCGATCATCCTGGCGTGGCTCATCGCGGTCATCCTCCGCGTGGCCCTCGGCTCGGCGACGGTCGCCGTCGTCACGGCCTCCGGCGTGGTCCTCCCGCTCCTCGCGGGCAGCGGCGTCCACCCCGAGATCATGGTGCTCGCCGTGTCGTGCGGGTCGATCGCCTTCTCCCACGTCAACGACCCGGGATTCTGGCTGTTCAAGGAGTACTTCAACCTCTCCGTCATCGAGGCGATCAAGGTCAGGACCACCTACACGACGGTGCTCGCGATCATCGGCCTGGGCGGCGTCCTGGCGCTGGAGTGGGCCCTGGACGTCCTCAGCCTGTGAAGTCCTCGACCACCGGCCCCGACCACCACCACACACAAGGGACTTCGACCCGTATGAGCCAGCCGACCGTCACCCACCTCGCCGTCTATCCCGTCGCCGGCCGTGACTGCATGGAGCTGAACCTCTCCGGCGCCCACGGCCCGTACTTCACCCGCAACATCGTCGTCCTCAAGGACTCCGAGGGCCGTACGGGACTGGGGGAGGTGCCCGGTGGCGAGAAGATCACCCAGACCCTCCGCGACGCCGAGTCCCTGGTGGTCGGCGCGAAGGTGGGCGACTACAAGCGGGTCCTGCACGAGATCGGCGCCCGCTTCGCCGACCGCGACTCGGGCGGACGCGGCGCTCAGACCTTCGACCTGCGCACCACCGTGCACGCGGTCACGGCCGTCGAGTCGGCGCTGCTCGACCTCCTCGGCCAGCACCTCGACGTCCCGGTCGCGGCCCTGCTCGGCGACGGCCAACAACGCGACTCCGTACGGGTGTTGGGCTACCTCTTCTACGTCGGCGACCCCGACCGCACCGACCTGGAGTACGTCCGCGAGCCCGACTCGGACGTCGACTGGTACCGCGTCAGGCACGAGGAGGCCCTGACGCCGGAGGCGATCGTCCGCCAGGCCGAGGCCGCCTACGACCTGTACGGCTTCCGGGACTTCAAGCTCAAGGGCGGGGTCCTGGCGGGCGCGGAGGAGGTCAAGGCGGTACGCGCGCTCAAGGACCGCTTCCCCGAGGCCCGCATCACCCTCGACCCCAACGGCGCGTGGTCACTGAGCGAGGCGATCGAACTCTGCAAGCCGCTCGTCGGCACCCTCGCCTACGCCGAGGACCCCTGCGGGGCGGAGGGCGGCTACTCGGGGCGCGAGATCCTGGCCGAGTTCCGCCGTGCCACCGGGCTCCCGACCGCGACGAACATGATCGCCACGGACTGGCGTCAGCTGACCCACGCCCTCGCTCTCCAGTCGGTCTCCATCCCGCTGGCCGACCCGCACTTCTGGACCATGCAGGGCTCGGTGCGGGTGGCCCAGCTGTGCAACGCCATGGGGCTGACCTGGGGCTGCCACTCCAACAACCACTTCGACATCTCGCTCGCCATGGTCACCCACTGCGGCGCGGCGGCTCCCGGCGAGTACAACGCCCTCGACACCCACTGGATCTGGCAGGAGGGCCTGGAACGCCTCACGGTCACCCCGCCCCGCATCACCGACGGCGAGATCCGCGTCCCCGACGCTCCCGGCCTGGGCCTCGACCTGGACATGGACCGCCTCCTCGCCGCGCACGAGCTGTACAAGGAGAAGGCCCTCGGCGCGCGGGACGACGCCACCGGGATGCAGTACCTCGTCCCCGACTGGCAGTTCGACCCCAAGCGGCCTTGTCTGGTCCGCTAGGAGGAAGGCGAGGGTCGTCGTACATGTGCGGGCCGGCCCCGACGGGCCCGCAGACGCACAACAACCCGCACCTTCCACCCCTCAACGCGACCCCGCAACCACCACCCCGGCCCTCACCCCCGTCTCCTCCCACTCGACCTCGTCTCCGCCCACCGACCCCCCGCTCGCGATCGGAATGCCCGACAGCACCTCCGCGGGCAGGTCGAAGGCGTCCACCAGGGTCATGAGATGGGGGGCGAGCTCCGCGACCACCGTGTCGACGGCCTTCGGCAGGGCCCGTACGTGATCCGGCGTCAGCCGCCCCTCGGCGAGCAGGTCCCCCGTGTGCTCGCCGAGCTGCCGCAGCAGGAACAGCCGGCACAGGCTCCGCATCAGGAAGCCGGCCCGGGGGTTCCGCGCCCGGGCCGCCGCGGCGAGGAACGCGTCGGCGGCCTGGAGGCGGGCGTGTGCGGAGACCATCTCCAGGGCGGCCTCCGAGGTCACGTTCCAGCGGCCGACCGGGTCGCCCGAGGGGCCCTCGCGCAGGGCCGTGCGGGCCCGGTCCTGCCAGATGCGCTCGGTCTCGGCCAACAGGTCGCGCAGGAAGGGGAGTTCGGTGAGTTCCCGGCCCTCGGGATCGCCGGACTCACCGGCCCGTACGCCCTGGTGGCCGAAAACCATCTCGGAGGCGGCCTTCACCCAGATCACCAGGTTGTCGCCCTCGGCGGTGATGCCGCCCTCGATGTTGAGGGGGAGGTCGGCCAGTCCGTTGGCGGGGAACAGGCCCTGGGCGCCGCAGCGTTCGCGACACTCGGTGGTGATCGCGCGGGCCTGCCAGGTGATCCAGCCCTTGGCCACGGCCACCTCGCGCTCCACCTCGCCCCGCTCCTCGTCCGCGTGCGCGGCGAAACGGCTCACCAGTGAGCGGTGCAGGAACGTCATCGCGTACGCCGTCGCCAGCGCGTGCAGCAGCCGGCCGTGGTGGCTGCGGTGGGCGGCCAGCGGAACGCGCTCGCCCGCCTTCGGTCCGGACAGCAGGCGGCTGTGGGCGTACCGCACGGCGATGGTCAGCGCGGCGCGCGACATGCCCAGGGTGCCGGCGCTCATGCACAGCTTGCCCATGGTGACGCGGTTGATGGAGCGCAGCAGCCGCTTGCGCCGGTTGCCGAGGGTGCTGGCCAGCGTCCCGTCGGCGCCGAGCCGCCCGTGCTCGGCCTCAAGGAGCGCCTCGCGAGGCAGCCACACCCGGTCGAACGAGGTGAGGCAGTGGTCGACCGGGGTGCCGGTGCGCTGGGGGAGCGGCCGGACCCGTACACCGGGCAGGTGGCCGTTCTCGTCGCTGAGCGGGGTCAGGAAGAGGAAGGTGCCCTGGTCCTCGCCGTCGACGACGAGGTGTGCGGCGACCACCGCCGTCTTGGGGCCGCCGGTGAGGCTGGTGTTGGGCATGAACTTCCGCGCGCCCGGCGTCGGGGTGGTGAGGTGGAAGCCGCCCGTCGTGCGGTCGAACACCGCGACCGTCTCCATCGAGGCGACATCGTTTCCGTGCTCCAGCTCCGTGCAGAGAAACGTTCCTGTGCGCCGGAGTGAGGTGAAGGCGGACAGGTCCCTGTCCCGGCCGTCGTCGTGGTCGAGGACGCTGCCGAGGAACAGGTTGTAGTGGATGCTCGCGAGCGTGGTCAGCCCGCCGTCCACCGGCCCCGTCCACTCGTGCAGCCCGGCGAGACGGTACGGATCGGCCGCCAGCTCCACCGGATCACCGGCCGCGTCGTTGAGGAGCCGCAGCCGCTCGTACGAGAGGGCCGTCCGCTCCTCGGGCGGCAGTCCGGGGCGGTACGCGAACTCCTTGCCGGAGACGAGCCGACGCCAGGCCCCGTGCACGCGTTCGCGATCGGCGCCCTCGAAGAGCAGCTGGGCCAGCTCGTCGGCGACGGGGTGGGTCTTGATGTGTGCGGGCACGGCCATCGAACTCCCCTGGGTGTGGGAACCGGTCAGGTACGAACCACTGCGCACCGAAGATACGTA
Organism: Streptomyces sp. NPDC020747; assembly: GCF_044334695.1. Taxonomy (NCBI): domain Bacteria; kingdom Bacillati; phylum Actinomycetota; class Actinomycetes; order Kitasatosporales; family Streptomycetaceae; genus Streptomyces; species Streptomyces sp. NPDC020747. Next base: position 135,958 of record NZ_JBIRTJ010000019.1, read on the forward strand.
CCAACCGGTTTTGTTTTCAAGGCGCTCAAGGGTGCTCGGAGGGGCGGAGGCGCTCACTGGGGGGAGCCCTAGGGGGCGCTCATGGCGCGGCCGACGCGTCCGCGCAGCTCATCGCGGGGGCCGCCAGTTCCATGTGGGTGAATCCTTGAGAAACCGTTCAGCTGGTTTTATTCTTGCCGCGAGGTCGCAGCTGCCCAGTACGGACCTCATGGTCTCTTTTCCCGATGTGCGGGATGGTACGGAGGTTGTTCGTGGCGCGGCAAGAGCGGGCCATTCGGACGCGGCGGGCGATTCTCGTCGCGGCGGCCGAGGTGTTCGACGAGGTCGGATACGAAGCGGCGACCATCTCGGACGTCCTCAAGAAGTCGGGCATGACCAAGGGCGCCCTCTACTTCCACTTCACGTCCAAGGAGGAGCTCGCCCAGGCGGTCCTCGCGGCACAGGTCGATTCCCTGCCGCGCGTACCCGACCAGGACCTGAAGCTCCAGCAGTCGCTGGACGAGGCGCTGCTGCTCGCGTATCTGCTCAAGCGGGACACGGGCGATCCGATCGTCCAGGGCAGCGTGCGGCTGACCGTCGACCAGGGGTCGCCCAAGGACCACCTGAACCGGCGGGTGCCGATGCGGGCCTGGCAGGACCACACCCAGGCCCTCTTCCAGGAGGCCAAGGCCAGGGGCGAGGTCCTGCCGCACGCCGATGTGGACTCGCTCGCGAAGCTGTTCGTCGGCGCCTTCACCGGCGTACAGGTGCTGTCGCGGATCATGACGGGCCGCGCGGACCTGGCGGAGCGGGTGGCCGACCTCTACCGGCATCTCATGCCGTCGATCGCGGTGCCGGGGGTGCTCGTCCGGCTGGACTTCACACCGGAGCGGGCGGCGCGGATCCACCGCGAGGCCATGGAACTGCGCGAGACGGAGGCGGAGGCGGAAGCGGCCGAGGGGGAGAGCGAGGCGGAGGCTGGCCCGGTGGGCGGCCCGGGGGTGGGCATCGTGACCGGCCCGCAGGCCGGGATCGGTGACGGAGCCGGAGTCGGAGCCGGAGCGTCCGCGGAGGCCGCGACCGCCGTTCAGTGAAGCGCCCTCGCATCGGGGGCGTGCCGACGACCGACCGAACGGAGTGCACGGATGGACATGTCTGCTTGCCCGTACGCGCTGGACGTGACGGGGCGCGATCTCGCCTCGGAGGCAGAGAAGCTGCGCCCGAGGGGGCCGGTCGCCGAGGTGGAACTGCCGGGCGGGGTGGTCGCCTGGGCGGCCGTACGGCAGAAGTACGTCAAGCAACTCCTGCTGGATCCAAGGGTGTCGAAGGACGCCCGGCAGCACTGGCCCGCTTTCGTCGAGGGGCGGATAGGCCCCGAGTGGCCGCTGTATCCGTGGGTTGCAAACGAGAACATGCTGTTCGCCTACGGAGATCACCACTCCCGGCTGCGGCGGCTGGTCGCGGGCGCGTTCACCGCGCGCCGGAGCGAGGCCCTGCGACCGCGGATCGAGGAGATCACGGCCGGGCTGCTGGACGACCTGGCCGCCGTGCCCGCCGGTGAACAGGTCGATCTGCGGGCCGACTTCGCCCGGCTGCTGCCGATGCGGGTCATCTGCGAACTGTTCGGGGTGGCGGAGGAGGCCCGCGAACCCCTGTGCGCCGCGCTGGAGTTGGTGTTCGGCACGGCCGTGTCCGCCGAGCGGATGGCCGCCGCGCAGATCGAGGTCTTCGGGATGCTGGCACAACTGGCCGCCGGGAAACGGGCCGAACCCGGCGGTGACCTGACGTCCGCGCTGATCGAGGCCCGCGACCAGGACGAGGGCGGCGGGCTCACCGAGGAAGAACTCCTCGGCACCCTCTACCTCATGATCGCCGCGGGCCAGGAGACGACCTGCACGCTCATCACCAACGCCGTCGCGGCCCTGCTCGCCCACCCGGAACAGCTCGCACACGTCCGCGCCGGCCGGGCCGGCTGGACGGACGTGGTGGACGAGACGCTGCGCGTGCACAGCCCGGCGGCGTACTCCCCGATGCGGTTCGCGGTGGACGACATCGCGCTGGGGGACCTCGCACCGGCCGACAGCGAGTCCGCCGACGACTCCGGCAGCGGGTCCGACGGCGTACTGATCCGCAAGGGCGACCCGATCCTGGTCTCCTTCGCCGCCGCGTCCGGGGATCCGGAGGCGTACGGGGACGACGTCGCCGTCTTCGACCTGCTGCGCCCGGGCCGCCGCGAGGACCTGGCCTTCGGGTTCGGGGTGCACCGGTGCCTGGGGGCGCCGCTCGCGCGGATCGAGGCGAGCGTGGCGCTGGAGGGGCTGTTCGACCGCTTCCCCGGGCTGTCCCTGGCGACGCCGGTGGACGGCATCGAGCCGGTGGAGTCCTTCATCGTCAACGGCTACGGGTCGCTGCCCGTGCTCCGCGACCAGCAGGAGCAGGAGCAGGCGCAGTAACAGGAGTAGGGGCACGAGCAGTAACAGGCCCTGTGGCGGTAGCAATTGCAATGACGCGACAATAGAAACCGCCCGTGCGGTTTGTTATCGTGAAAGCGCCTCTCTGGCACGCCCCTCGCAGCAACGGAGCGCTCTGATGGCCCAGCAGGAACGCGCGGTACGTACGCGCAACGCGTTGATCGAGTCGGCGGCCGAGCTCTTCTGCAAGGACGGTTTCGACGTCGTGTCCCTGTCCACGATCAGCGCGCGGGCCGGGGTCAGCAACGGCGCGCTGCACTTCCACTTCGCCAGCAAGGCGGCGCTGGCCTCGGCGGTGTGGGAGGCGGCGGCACAGCGGCTCCGGCGCATCACCGCCGAGGGCCGGGCGAGGGGCGAGGTCGCCGCGACCGCCAGGGGTACCGGGTCCGGTGGGGTCGGCGGGCCCGTTGTGCCCGGCGGTGCCATGCAGGTGCTGGTCGACACCACGCACGCGCTGCTCCGGGGCCTGCGGCACGACGTGATCCTGCGGGCCGGGTTCGATCTGAGTGAGAGTCCGGTGCCCGTGGCGGCCGGGGCGGATCTGCGGCGGCGGTGGCAGACGTGGGTGGAGAGCGTACTGGCCGAGGCGGCCCGTGAGGGCGCGCTGGCGCGTGACGTGTCGCCGCAGGACGCGGCCCATGCCGTGGTCGCGGCCACCGTGGGCTTCGGGGCCCTGGGCAGCCGGAACGCGCAGTGGCTGTCCCAGTCCATGCTGACCCGCTTCTGGGCACTGCTGCTGCCGCGGCTGGCCACGGAGGTGGCGCTCAAGGGGCTGGTGCCCTCTGGGCGGCGGGACGGAACGGCGGGGGTCGACGGAGTGCCCCCGCCGTTCCGCGTCACGGCCCGCTCGGGAGCGTGACGACGTCGATGTTGAAGACGTGGCTGCCCAGGCCTTCCGCGATGCCGATGAAGAGCAGGGCGAAGTGCTCCTGACCCCGTGCGGTGCCGATGCCGCCGAGGTCCGGCCGTGAGGCCGCGGACCGGCCGAGGCCGGTGAGCGACTGGTCGGTGAGCCGCTCGGCCGCTCCGCTGTCACCGGACAGGAAGACGGTGCTGCGGCCCTCCAGCGCGTCCGGCCGCACCATCACCGACGCGTCCAGCGTGCACAGCGTCTTGACCTCGGGGGGGCTCAGGGGACGCCTTCGGGATCAGCGCTCCCAGGAGCGTCTTCCCGGAGAGGGCCGCCGCCCCGACCGGGCCCAGCAGTTCCACGGACACCGTCCCCGGCGTCGCGTCGACCACCACCTCCGCGTCCGTGGCCGCCGCGTCGAGCCCCACGACGGTGAAGCCCGCCCCCGTCACCTCCGTTCGCTCCTCCGGTCTGCGTGGGCCGAGCACGACGTAGTGCCCCGCGGACCAGGTGTCACCCCGCCGGCTAGGCGACCGGCACCCGGGCGAACCGCCCCGCCACCCGGAGGTCCCCCTCGATCCGCCCTGCCGTCGTGGCCAGCTCCGGCAACACCTCGCCCACACACTGCTCAACGGTCCGCCGAGAACTGTGCATCGCCACGTTCACGGCCGCCACGACCTGCCCCGTACGATCCCGCACCGGAACCGCGATCGACCGCAGGCCCTCCTCCAACTCCCCGTCCACCAGGGCGTATCCGGTCTCCCGGACGCGATCGAGGACGGCCGTGAGAGCATCCGGGTCCGTGACCGTGTGCGGGGTCAGCGCGTGCAGGCCGGTCAGGAACGGGCCCCGCTCGGCCGCGGCGAGGCCGGCGAGCATCACCCGGCCCAGCGAGGTCGCGTAGGCGGGGAAGCGCGTGCCGGCGGTGATGTTGACGCTCATGATGCGGCTGGTGGCGACGCGTGCCGTGTACTGGATCTCGTCGCCCACCAGGACCGCGAGGGACGCCGAGTCGTGCAGCCGGTCGGCGAGTTCGGCGAGATGCGGGGCCGCGATCTGCGGAAGCGTCGTACGGGACAGGGGCGGGAAGCCGAGCGCCAGGACGCGCGGCGTCAGCGTGAACGTCCGCCCCTGGGCGGCCACTTGACCCAGGTGCTCCAGGGTGATCAGCGCCCGCCGGGCCGTCGCCCGTGCGAGCCCGGTGGCCTGCGCGACCTCGGTGAGTGTCAGCTCGGCCCGGCCGTCGCCGAACGCCGTGATCACGGTCAGCCCGCGGGCCAGCGACTCGATGAACTCCCGGCCCAGTTCCTGCTTGGAGGCTCCGGTCCAGGTGGCGAGCCCCGCGGGCACGGCGGGTGTGGCGGGCTGCTGGGCGGGGGCGTCCCGCAGATCCCGTTCCATCGCGCGCACGGTCGCCCGCAGCCGGGGCAGCAGGGTGTCCCGCAGGGAGCCGGCGGTGTGCCGGCTGGTGTGGCTCACGACGCTCACCACACAGGCGATACGCCCACCGCGATCCCGTACGGGGACGGAGACCGCGACCAGGCCCGGCTCGATCAACTGGTCGTCGAGCGCCCAGCCACGGGCCGCCGCCTCACGCGTCCGCTCCTCGAACCCCTCGAACTCCCCGTCCCCGGTGGGGTGTTCGCGGGGCGGCACGGCGGGAAAACCGTGGTCCCCGGGATCGGCGGCCCGCCGTTCGCGCCAGCGCGTCCAGTCCTCGTCGGTCCACTCCGTGGCGAACAGCGGGCCGGGCGCGGTGCGTTCGGCCGGGAGCAGATCGCCGATGCGGAAGCTCAGCGACATCGCGCGCCGCCGGGTCGCCTGGTGGATGAAGCGGATACCGTCCCGGTCGCCGACCGCCAGCGACACCGACTCGTCCAGTTCGTCGGCGAGCGCGTCGGCCCGCCCGTCCAGCAGCCGGGGGAGCCGCAGCGCGGCCAGATAGGCGTTGCCCAGCTCCATCAGCCTCGGCGTGAGCACGGCGTCCCGACCGTCGAGACGTACGTATCCCATGCGGGCCAGCGTCGCCGCGATGCGGTCCACCGTGGACCTGGCGAGGCCGGTGGCCTTCTCCAGGGCGCTGAGACTCGACGTGCCGCCCGCCTCGGTGAGCCGGAGCAGCACGGTGATGCCCCGCATGAGCGGGGCTACTGCCTCGACGGGTGCGACTGCGGGGCCGACTGCGTCGGGCTTGGCAGGGGTGAGGTGGGTCGGTGGCATGGGCTCCCCATTACGGTGTGCGGACCACGGTAATGAATCCGGGGGACAGTCGTGCAGAAGCTGCGGGCCCGCTGTGGCTGGGGTCGCGCAGTTCCCCGCGCCCCTGAAGGGGCACGGCCGCCTGAAGGGGCATGGCCGTCCGAAGGAGGGCGAGCCCGCCCGCCGGGCCGCGCCTTACGAATCCGCCTGCCGGTCCCGGGTCACGTACACCTGGTGGTTGCCCTTGGTGTCGATGCCCGCGACGGTGATGCGGATGCCGGTTCTGAGGTCCTTGAAGTACTGGCCGGGGGAGAAGGTCGCGTCGGAGAGCTCGGCGTGGACGTTCGGGCTGCGGGTGCAGCCGCCGCTGTCCTTGGTGGAGTCGATCACCGTGACCGGGCCCCGGCCGGTGTCGACGTTCGCGTCGACCTTGTAGATGAGCACGCCCGTCTTGCAGACCGCCTCGTCGTTGCCCGTCCGGGTGCGCAGCTCGACGGCGTACCCCGTCTTCGAGTCGACCGGGACGAAGACCAGTTTGCCGCCGGCGCCGGGCTCGGCCAGCGGGGTCAGGACGTGCTCGGTGGTGCCGGCCGCGGACGCGCAGCCGACCTGGGAGTCGTCGAGCCAGCCGAGCTTCCACTTGTGCCAGCCCAGCAGGTCGTTGTCGGCCCCCCAGTCCTCGCTCATGATGTCCCAGTGCCCGACCGCGGCGCCCCCGTCCTGGGTGTAGAGGTCGGGCAGCCCGAAGACATGGCCGTTCTCGTGGGGGAGTACGCGATAGCCGGTCTCGTCGTACGAACCGGAGCCGTCGTCCTGGCGGCTGTAGACGAAGGACGCGTTGGCGACGGGCACCCCGTCCGCGACCGGCGCCTCCGTGTTGCCCGCGAACGTCACCGACAGGACCGTGTCCAGGGCGGAGGGACCGGCGTTCGGGGTCATCAGGACGTTCAGCAGGTCGTACTCCCTGAAGTCCACCTTCGGATCGGCCGCGGCCACCAGGTCCTGGACGAGCTCGCGGTAACCGGGGTCGAAGGGGGCCCCGCGTTCTATCCCGTACTCCTCGAAGGACTTGGGCATCCGCAGCCAGCCGCCTATCGGGGCCTCGGGACGGTAGTCGAGGCGGCCGTACGAACTGGTGCGGAACCAGTTGGTGGTCTGCGGGAAGAACTCGCCGAACCGGTCGAGCGCGCTGCCCTCGCCGGGAGCGTCGGAGAAGTCGACCATCAGGTTCAGGGCGCGGACGGTGCCGGTGGAACGCGAGTAGCCGGCCGGCGTGGGGATGCCCTCGGACATCTGCACGCCCATCGAGCCGCTGATCATGCAGGGACCGAGGGGGGAGGAGCGCGCCAGCGCGACGGGTCCCGCTGCCGTGGGGGAACCGGTCGTCAGATGTCCGGTCCCGGCCGAGGTGCTGACCGCCAGGGTGAGGACGGTGACCGAGGCGAAGGCTGCGGCGCGGCGGCGCGGGGATATCCGACGGCTGGGCGGCTGCATGCAGGGGCCTTTCGCTCCAGGCAGCCGGCCGGTGTGGCTGCACCCTGTTCGATCACCCTGTGCCGCCGGATGCGCGGGCGCGCGCTGGAGGAGCCCGATCGTGGGTTTCTCGCTCGCGGGAGCCCCGAGAAGGGTGTGACGCGGGTCACATGAAATCTCTTCGAGGTTCGGAAATAACCGGGGATCGTTTCCCCGTTTAGCCATGTGTCCGAGCGAAACGGGGAGTGGATCCCCGGATCGCACCCACCGGCTCAAGGAGTACGCCGTGGAGACCGCAGTCCGCGTTCAGCACAAGGTGACCCGGCCGCGCGCCGACGCCCTGCGCAACCGGGAGCGGATCGTCACCGCCGCCCGCGAGATGTTCGTGGAGTTCGGCCCCGACGTGCCGCTCGACGAGATCGCTCGCCGGGCCGGCGTCGGCAACGCCACGGTGTACCGCAACTTCCCGGACCGGGACGCACTGGTGCGGGAGGTCGTCTGCTCGGTCATGGACCGTACGTCGGAGGCGGCCGAACTCGCGCTCGCCGAGACGGGCGACGCGTTCGAGGCGCTCTCGCGCTTCGTGCACGCCTGTGCCGACGAGCGGCTCTCGGCCCTCTGCCCGATGATCTCCAGCACCTTCGACCAGCACCACCCGGACATGGAAGCGGCGCGTGAGCGGATCGAGGATCTGACCGAGCGGCTGATGGAACGCGCCCGCGCGGCCGGACAGCTCCGGCCCGACGTGGATGTCGGCGACATCATGGTCGCCGTGGCCCAGCTCAGCAGGCCCCCGGCCGGCACCGGATCCCTGTCCTTCGACCGCTTCGTCCACCGCCACCTGCAGCTGTTCCTGGACGGTCTGCGGGCCCCGGCCCCGTCCGAACTGCCGGGCGTGGCCGCGACCATGGAGGACCTGCGCCGACCCTGACCGATGACTTCCGCCCCTCGCGGCGGTCCTTACCAGCGACGACCCGACCAGCGCTCGCGTAACCCCACTTACGCCCCGAACCTTCCGTTACGTACCGAGCCTTCGACCACGTACCGAGTCTCCCGGCCGTCACCGACGACGTGCCGCGCCCTCTCACTGCCTTTTTCGATCCGAAGTCCCGAAGTGGGTACCTCCATGTCTGAAACAGCCCAGGCCACCGCCGGAACGGCGCAGGCCCCCGATTCCAACCGCTGGAAAGCGCTGACCTTCATCGCGCTCGCCCAGCTCATGGTCGTGCTCGACGCGACCATCGTGAACATCGCGCTGCCCTCGGCCCAGCAGGACCTGGGCATCTCCGACGGCAACCGGCAGTGGGTCATCACGGCCTACGCCCTCGCCTTCGGCGGACTCCTCCTCTTCGGCGGCCGGATCGCCGACATCTGGGGCCGCAAGCGCACCTTCGTCACCGGCCTCATCGGCTTCGCCGGCGCCTCCGCCCTCGGCGGTGCCGCCACCAACGAGGCGATGCTGCTCGGCTCCCGCGCTCTGCAGGGTGCCTTCGGCGCACTGCTCGCGCCCGCCGCGCTCTCGCTGCTCGCGGTGATGTTCACCGACTCCAAGGAGCGCGCCAAGGCGTTCGGCATCTACGGTGCGATCGCCGGTGGCGGTGGCGCCGTCGGCCTGATCCTCGGCGGCTTCCTCACCGAGTACCTGGACTGGCGCTGGACGTTCTTCGTGAACATCCCGTTCGCGGTCGTCGCCGCGGCCGGTGCGTACTTCGTCATCCGTGAGCCGTCCGGCAGCCGCAACCGCTCGCCGCTCGACATCCCGGGTGTCGTCCTGTCGACCCTCGGTCTGGTCTCGCTCGTCTACGGCTTCACCCGCGCCGAGTCCGAGGGCTGGGGCGACTCCATGACGATCGGCCTGTTCGTCGCGTCGGCGGTGCTCCTCGCGGCCTTCGTCCTCGTCGAGTCCAAGGTCAAGGCCCCGCTGCTGCCCCTGCGCGTCATCACCGAGCGCAACCGTGGCGGTGTCTACCTCTCGCTCGGTCTCGCGATCATCGCGATGTTCGGCCTGTTCCTCTTCCTGACCTACTACCTGCAGATCGTGAAGGGCTACTCGCCGGTCAAGACCGGTTTCGCCTTCCTGCCGATGATCGCGGGCATGATCACGGGCTCCACGCAGATCGGCGCCCGGCTGATGAACCGCCTCCCGGCGCGGCTGCTGATGGGCCCGGGCTTCCTGGTCGCCGCGGCCGGCATGCTGCTGCTGACCCAGATGGAGATCGGTTCCTCGTACGCGGCCCTGCTCCTGCCGGCGATGCTGCTGCTCGGCCTCGGTATGGGTACGGCGTTCATGCCGGCCATGTCCCTGGCCACGCTGGGCGTCGAGCCGCGTGACTCCGGTGTCGCCTCCGCGATGGTCAACACCTCGCAGCAGGTGGGCGGCGCGATCGGTACGGCTCTGCTGAACACGATCGCCGCGTCGGCCACCACGGCGTACGTCAAGGACCACATCGCCGGTGCCACCACCCAGCCCCAGCAGCAGCTCGTCCAGCTGCAGGCCCAGGTGCACGGCTACACCAACGCGATCTGGTTCGCCGTCGGCATCCTCGTCGCGGCCGCCGGAATCGCCTTCACCTTCATCAACGCCGGCAGCCCCGACGCCACGGCAGCGGCCGCCGGCTCCCTCGAAGGCACCGAGGACGACGTGAAGGTCCCGGTCATCGCCCACTAGCGCGACACCGGACCCGCATGGGGTCACCCACTGACCTCGTACGTATGCAGGGGTGGGGACGCCTTCATACGTACGAACCGGGATCTGCCCCGGCTCCGAGAGCGGTGGAGCCGGGGCAGATCCATGCCCGGGGCCCGCGTGAGCGGCTTTCAAGGGGCGCGGGGAACCGCGCAGTCTTTTAGGGGCGCGGGGCTGTATCGATGTGCGGCTCCTCCCCCACTCTCGGCTTCGCTCGAGCGGGGGGACCCCCATCGTGGGCGCGACCTGGCCACGACCAACCCGCACGCACAAGGAACCCGGCGAAGCCTTACCGAAGCCAGGGCAGGTCCGCCCCCGTACCCTCCGGCTGCAGCCCCTCCGCGATGATCAACATGGCCTCGCCGAGAGCCTTCTGCTGATCAACCGTGAGCCGGTCGAAGAACGCCTGCCGAACCGCGGCCACATGTCCGGGCGCACTCCGCATCAGAACCTCGTGCCCCGCGTCCGTCAGCACCGCGAACTGCCCCCGCTTGTCCGAGGAGCAGTCCTCCCGCCGCACCCACCCGTTCTTCTCCAGCCGCGCGATCGCGTGCGAGAGCCGGGACCTGGTGATCTTCGCCTTCATCGCCAGCTCGGTCATCCGCAGCCGCCGGCGCGGGGCCTCTGCGAGACCGACGAGCAGGCCGTAGTAGATGTGAGGCATGCCCGCATCACGCTGCAACTGGCGGTCGAGATGGTCGTCAAGAAGTGTGGTGGCATGAATGTACGCACGCCACGTGCGCTGTTCCTCGTCACTGAGCCAGCGCGGCTCGTCAGCGGATGCCGTGTTCATGCATCTACTGTACGAGACTCCTCCTTGAATGTTAAACAAATGGGGAGTAACCTCACTTTATAGAAGTTGAGACTTCAAGCAGATGGCCCGGCCGGTGCGGCCGAGCCGGTCGAACGAGTGCCCAAGGGAGCCGCCGCCATGTCCGCCGCCACCGAGGAACGTGCCGTCGTGGAGCGCATGCCCGCCCTCTACCTCTCACACGGCGCCCCGCCACTGGCCGACGACCCGGTCTGGCCCGGCCAGCTCGCCGCCTGGTCCGCGGACCTGCCGCGCCCCAAGGCGATCCTCATGGTCTCCGCGCACTGGGAGGAGGCCCCGCTCGCCCTCGGCGCCACCGAGACCATCCCCCTGGTCTACGACTTCTGGGGCTTCCCCGAGCACTACTACAAGGTGCGGTACGAGGCTCCCGGCGCCCCCGAACTCGCCGAGTCCGTACGCAAGTTGCTGCGCGCCCCCGGCATGCCCGTCCAGGACGTCCCGGACCGCGGCCTGGACCACGGCGCGTACGTACCGCTGGTGGAGATGTTCCCGGCGGCCGACATCCCGGTCCTTCAGGTCTCGATGCCCACGCTCGACCCCGTCCGCCTCATGGAGATCGGCCGCAAGCTGGCGCCCCTGCGCGACGAGGGCGTCCTCATCGTCGGCTCCGGCTTCTTCACCCACAACCTGGCGGCCCTGCGACAGGGCGGGATCCCCGGCTGGTCGGCGGAGTTCGACGAGTGGGGCCACCGGGCCCTGGACTCGGGTGACATCGACGGCCTCCTCGACTTCCTCCACAGGTCCCCGGCGGGACAGCTGGCCCACCCGCGCACCGAGCACTTCGCCCCGCTGTTCGTGACCCTGGGCGCGGCGGACGCCACCGGCGAACTGGACGCCCAGCGCTCGGTGATCGACGGCTTCTGGCTGGGCCTGGCGAAGAGGTCGGTGCAGTTCGGGTAAGGCTTCTCCACCGGTTCCGGCCACGAGTTTCCTCCGACTCCGGTTGTTTTCCTCACCGTTGGGACGGGGTTCCTTCTACGCTTGTCCGTGTGACGGAACGGGGCGCGGCGGACAACCGGATCAGTGACACCACCGCTCACGGGCCGGTGATCCAGGCACGGACCATCGAGTCGTTGGTGATCAACACCCAAGCGGCACAGGCACCTTTGGCCGGCACACCCGAGGCGACGCCTCACCGGTGGGCGAGCGAGGTCGAGGCCTCGCGGCTCTGGTCGCTCCTGCCGGATGGGCCTGTCGTGGGCGAAACGCTCGCGACGGCACGGGGCATCGCGGCCGAACTCGGAGTGCTGCACGACGACAGCGAACGGGAACTCCTGGGCGACCCTTGGTGGGACCGGGAGTTCGCCTCGCGGTTTCGCTTCCACGCCGACCATGTGGTGTGCGACAAGACGGACGCGGACTGGGGCTTCCATCCCGTCGAGGTCATGCTGCTGACCCTCGCTCCGTATCTGTCCCAGACGCTCTGGATCCGCACCGCCGCGGGGCGAGTCCATGTCGGCCCCGCCGAACTCGGGGAACGGGGCGGAGGCGGGGCACGAGCCTCCTTCGAGAAGTTCTGCGGTGACGGGTACGAGCGGCTAGTGCGTCGCGCGACGCTGAAACTGCCCGGTCGCCAGCTGCCCGGTCCCGGCGGTGCCCAGTCGGACATCGGCTGGTGGCTGTTCCACCAGTGGCTCGACCACGGCCTTCGTGGCAGGGAGGACCACTGGACCGCGTACGCCGACCTGGTCGGACGGCTGACGTTGCGCGAACCCCACGTGCAGGACGTGTTCGACCAGCACAGGACCGGTCAACTCCTCTACGGCCTGCGGCTGCCCCTGTCGGAGATGTGCCGGCCCGAGCGACTGGGGCGCTTCGGCACCTCGACCACCGTGGGCGACGGCCTGCACGTGCCGCAGAAGCTCCGCCTGAAACGGCTCGTGTCGCTCCTGGGCGTCGCCCGGGCCCGCGCCCTGGACGTCCCCGCGCTGCCGGACGACCTGGTGGAGAACCTCGGAATCCCGCACCCGGTGGACCTGGAGCAGCTGCGCAAGACCGTGCGCGGGGCCCTCTGGGACAGCGACCACGGCCCCATGGTGCTCCAGGCCACCTGCCATCACGAAGCGGTGGTCGAAGCGCTCCGGCAGCACGTGGAACAGGTGGACGTGCTTCTGGACGACGTGCACCGGGCGGTCCGTGCCGACGGGGGGATGAAGCCGCTGCACCTGCTGCCGATGCGCGCCTCCGCGGAGGGCTTGAGCGCCGCGCCCCGGGCGGACGGGACCCCGACGTTCGAGAGTTACAGCAAGTTCCGGGTCGACCCGCGGCGGGTGCAGAACCTGCTGATGGGGGACCAGCTGTACCGCAGCCCGGCCCTCGCGATTCGCGAGCTCTACCAGAACGCCCTTGACGCCTGCCGCTATCGCAAGGCCCGAACCGAGTACCTGGGCGAGGAGCCGCGCCAGGAGGGCATCGACCGTGAGGAGGAGCGCTGGCGGGGCCAGATCCGCTTCACTCAGGGAGTGGACGGCGAGCGCCCCTACCTCGACTGCTGGGACAACGGCATCGGCATGGGCGAGTCCGAGCTGACCCGCGTCTTCGCCCGCGCCGGAACCCGCTTCACGGACCTGACGGACGTGCGCAACGAGCGCGGCAACTGGGAGGCCGCGGGCATCCGCATGTACCCGGTGAGTCGCTTCGGCATCGGCGTACTGAGCTACTTCATGATCGCCGACGAGATCGAGGTCGTCACACGCAAGCTGAAGGAGGACGGCGGCACCGGCGACTGCTACAAGGTCGCGATCTACGGCCCCAACCAGCTGTTCCGCATCGTGCCGGGCAGCTTTCGCTCGAAGGCGGGCACGACGGTGCGGCTCCATCTGCGGGCCGGGGCGCCGTCGTGCGTCCAGGAACTGACACGGCTGCTGGGCTTCACCGACTTCGACACCTCGGCGAGTCACGCGTCGATTTCGGCGAAGTGGAAGGCCGGGACGTTCCGGCTGCGGAAGGACCCGCGAGCACAGGACAAGGATTCACTGCGTGCTTTCGGTACACAGGTGACAGGGCCGCCGGAGGCGGACAGCGGCGTGCCCCGGGTGGTCTGGTGCGAGGAGGGAGGCGGTGTCCTGGTCGACGGGATCCTCACCCGGCCGACGCGGCGGCGGGGGGTGCTGGCGGACCTTCGCGGTGGCGCGGCGCGGATGTTCAGGGTCTCCAGGGACGAGGGCCTTCGTGGAGCCGTCGTGAACCTGACGGGAGAACTCGTCCCCAAGCTCTCCATCGACCGCCTCCAGATCCTCGACGACGTGTCGGACGACGTGGAGAAGCTGCTGTGCGCGGCGGCGGACGAACTGGCCCGCTCCGGGTCCGAGCTCCTGAACTACGACTGGATCAGCGAGGTGGCCGGTGCCAGCCCCAAGGTGGCCGACATCATCGCCCGAGCGGTCATGGATGCCGACCTGGAGCTCGAACTGCCCGACGGCCGCCCGTTCAGGCCGGCCGACGTGGGCATTCTGCCGGAGGACCAGCAACTCGTCGCCTGGACCACCGGTCATGATCGCTCCACCTCCGTGAGTCACGTACCGGATCACATTCTGCTGTGGCGAACCCTCGCCCACGCCCGGGCGGAACGGCTCGTCGAACTGGTCCCCGAGCTGGCGGAGGTGGGCCCGCTCCTTCCCGCGCTGCCCTCGGACACGGCCGTGTTCAACACCAATGGGAGCTGGTTGAACGACGAGAACTGGACGAAGCCCGGCCACGTTCTGTGGGTCGCCGTGCGGACCGGCATGACTCCGCGGCAGGTCGTCCGGCGCGCGGCGGACCTGCGTATCGCCACGTTGCCGACCGAGCGCTATCTGGACACCGACCCGGATCCGCTCGATCTCGCGCTGCTCAGCCTCGACGGGAGCGCGGAGCCGGGCTGGCACTCCACCGACCTGCCGGTGCCACTGGGACACTTCATCGAGGCTTATCTGCGGCACGGTGTGAGTGTCCGGGAGACGGCCGCGCGCATGGAACGTTACGGCTTCGTCGTGACCCAGGCCGCGGGACTCCCGGACCGGCCGGATCCACTCGACCTCAGCCTGCTGAGCATGGACGGGGAGGGGGAGGGCGACGAGGAGTGGTGGGACACCGACAGCCCCGTTCCGCCGGGACACGCTCTCTCGATGGTCGTGCGCACCCCCGACCTGTCCCCCGCCGACGTGTGCACGAGGCTGCGTCGGTACGGGCTGACCGTCGCCGACCTGCCTGATCTCCGGGGACCCCACGATCTGCGCCTCCTCAGCCGGGGCCTTGACGCGAAGCCCGGCTGGATCGGCCATGAGGAGACAGTGCCGTACGGCCACCTCATGGCGGCCGCGAGGTCGTGCCACATGGAAGTCGCCGACGTGGCCACCGTCCTCGAAGCCTATGGACTGCGTGCACAGACGACTCCGTCAGCTGATTGGTCGGCGTCGGACCGGATGCTGCTCGGCACCGACGACGACACGGAGTTCCTGTGGTCACCCCGCACCGAAGTCAGTTGCCAAACGCTGTGGGAAGTGGCCGAGGAGTTCGAGATGCCGCTGAGAGCCGTGGTGGAAAGGCTGCGCGAGCTCGGTGTGCACACCTCGCTGACCTTTCCCGAGGAACTCACGGAACTCGACGAGGCGCTCCTGGACATTGACCTCGACCTGTGGGAGGACCGCTACACACATGACACGGACGTGTCGGTTCCCGAGCTGTTGCTGACCGCACGTCGGCTCCGGACGAGCCCGAACCGCATCGCGGCCCGGCTGGACACGTACGGACTGCGCACTCTCCGGTACGACCGGCCGGAGTCGGACGACATCCGTGACGACCTGATCCTGCTGAGCCGGGACCTGGACGGCCGGGCGTCCTGGATCAACGACGACGGACCGGTCCGCCTGGGCCACCTCGCCGCGGCCGCGCAACGACTCGACATCACGATCGTCGACGCCGCGGAACGATTGCGCCGCCTCGGCCTCGACGTACCCGACGTCAGGGACATGATCCGCGCCGCGATGGCGAAGCTGCCCAGGCCCCGGTACGAGTAGGGAGCGGCCCTGCCTACAGCTCCTTCTCGTACCAGGCCACGTCCCAGTACCGGCCGAACTTCCGGCCCACCTCCTGGTACGTGCCGACGTGCCGGAAGCCGAACCGCTCGTGCAGTCGTACGGACGCCTCGTTGGGCTGGGCGATCCCCGCGTAGGCCCGGTGCAGGTCCTCGTCCGCGAGGGCCGCGAACAGGGCCTTGTAGAGCAGTGTGCCGACGCCCCGGCGGCCGGTGTACGGGGCGAGGTAGATCGTCACCTCCACGGACGTCTCGTACGCGGGCTTCGGCCGGAAAGCGCTGGATGTGGCGTAGCCCAGAATCTCCTGTGAGTCCCCGGCCGTGGCAACCATCAGCCGATGTGGGCCGTCTTCAGGGTGAGAGAGCAGCCAAGGGCGGCGCTCTACCGGAGTGAAGGTCGCTGTGTCGAACGTGATCGGCGTCTCACGCACGTAGTGGTTGTAGATGTCCGTCAGGGCGTCGAGGTCGCTCTCGACTCCCGGCCTGACCTGCACCTCTGTACGTTCCGACGACATCTGCCCTCCCTCGGTGGCCGCACAGGGTACTGCAAGATCAGAAAAATCGAGTGGCAGGTTGGGAATTCTGTCCGGATTCCAGTCGTTGTTTCCATCGGATGCAGGGCACCCGGGAGGGTGTCCGAGCCACCACCAGAACCACCAGGACCCGCAAGCCCACCATCGCAAGGGAGCACGCATGGCAACCCGTGCCGTCGCCCGTCGTAAGTCCGCCTCAGGCGGAAGCGACGCGGCACGCAGTGTTCGCGTCGTAGGCGGCGAGATCGCCGACCGCGACCTGGTCGGCATGTATCTCGACGAGATCGCGCGCACACCGCTGCTCGACGCCGCCAAGGAAGTGGACCTCTCCCAGACCATCGAGGCGGGCGTGTACGCCCAGCAGATCCTCGACGGCGAGGTCTCCGACACAAAGGTGAAGGCCTCCCGCGAGGAGCTCGAAGCGCTGGTCGCCGACTCCGAGCGGGCCAAGGACATCTTCATCCGGTCGAACCTCCGCCTGGTCGTGGCGGTCGCCCGCCGCTACCCGCGCAGCGGCCTGCCCCTCCTGGACCTGATCCAGGAGGGGAACGCGGGCCTGGTCCGAGCCGTCGAGAAGTTCGACTACCGCAAGGGCTTCAAGTTCTCGACGTACGCGACCTGGTGGATCCGTCAGGCCATCACCCGTTCCATCGCCGACCAGTCCCGCACCATCCGCCTCCCCGTCCACCTGGTGGAGGAGCTGGGCCGGATCCGCCGTGTGCAGCGCGAGTTCAACCGCGAGCACGGCCGTGAGCCGGAGCCCTCGGAGATCGCCGCGGAGCTGGACACGAAGCCGGAGCGCGTGGTCGACGTGCTGGACTGGGCCCGTGACCCGGTCTCGCTGAACATGTCGGTGGACGACGACGGCGACACCCAGTTCGGCGACCTGCTGGAGGACACCTCGGCGGTCTCGCCCGAGCAGTCCGTGCTCACGCTGCTGCGCAGCGAGGAGCTGGACGACCTCATCGGCCGCCTCGACCAGCGCACGGCCTCGATCATCAAGATGCGGTACGGCATCGAGGACGGCCGGGAGCGCACGCTCACCGAGGTCGGCAAGGAGCACGGCCTCACGCGCGAGCGCATCCGCCAGATCGAGAAGCACGCGCTGCTGGAACTGAAGAAGCTGGCCCGCGACACGGGCTTCGACGCCGCCGCGTAGGCCGCCCCCCCCGGCGGCCGGGTGGTCCGGCCGCCGGCGGCCTGCCGCGTGGTGGGCCGTTTCCGGCCGGGGCGCGTATCGCGCGCCGGGCGATTGTGACCGGTTTCGCGGGGCCGGGTGTGTACTGTCTGCCGGAAGCGGGCGGGACGCCTCCCGCGCCGACAGCGGGACCTCTCCCGGGCGGGCGGTCCCGGGCGGTGAAACTCACTGTCGTCGGGAGGATTGGCCTCGCTCAGCCGGGGCAGACGCGCTTCTACCCGGCCATGTGCCTCGGACCCGGGTCGACCGTGCCTGGCTGGGCGGCCGGGTCAGGTCTCGAACAAAGTCGTACAGAAGTCCGTTTACCGCCGCTTCAACACATCGGCCCCGGGGCACAAGACTCCAGGGCCCACAGAGCCGAGTCCCGACGCACACCCCCCCCGGCGCCGGGACTCTCCCAGAGCCGAGCTCCGGCGCCTCCCCCCCCCTGGCGCCGGGGCTCGGCTCCATCTTTGGGGGGTGCGGGTGTGTTGTGGGTGCGTGGGCATGGTTGCCCGGGCCACCCCGGACCTGAACCCCGGGGTGACCCGGGTGGCACATTGTGCCACCCGGGCGAACTGCGCCCTCACGGGTGCCGACAGCGGGCTTTTCTCGCCCCCGCCGCACCTACCTATTCCCGTCCCTTACTCAGGGGCTCCGCCCCCGAACCCCCGCTCCTCAAACGCCGGAGGGGCTGAAATACCGCCGGACGGGCTGACATGCCTCAGGGCCGGGACACCTAGGGGCGCGGGGAACTGCGCACTCCAGCCACAGCGAGCCCGCACCTCTCAGCTCGACGCCGTCGCCCGGCTCAGGCGGCCACCCAACTGCCGTACATACTCGACGAGTTCAACCGGCTCATGCACAGTGAACTCGCAGTCCACCATCGCGAGCCGCACCGCCAGCCACTCCACGGCATCTCCGGAGGAACTCCGCAGCCGACAGCTCCGGTCGTCGACCGGTTCGGGCACCCCGAGCCACCCCGGCAGCCGCGCCGCGATGAACTCCGCGGGGGCGGCGAACGTCACCGCGAACTCGTACGTCTCCTGCCGCCGGTGCATCGACTGCCGCAGATACTCGGCCGCGTCCCCCGTCGGCAGCTCGCGCGGTGTGAAGCGCGCCCCGGTCGCGAACGGGTCGGCCACCCGGTCGACCCGGAACGTACGCCAGTCCGCGCGGTCGAGGTCGTACGCGACGAGGTACCAGCGGAGGCCGGTCGAAACGAGCCGGTACGGCTCGATCCGGCGTCGGCTCTCCGCCCCGTCCTTCGCCCGGTACGCGAACCGCAGCAACTCCCGCCCCGCGATCGTCGAGGCCATCACGGTCAGCGTCTCGGGCGCGATGCTCGCGCCGTCACCGCTGGTCAGGGGAGTGGTCGCGGCCTGCAGAGTGGAGACACGATGCCTCAGGCGGCTCGGCAGGACCTGTTCGAGCTTGGCCAGCGCCCGTACGGAGGCCTCGTCCACGCCCTCCACGGCGTGCCCCGCACCGGCCCGCAGCCCGACCGCGATCGCCACCGCCTCCTCGTCGTCGAGGACCAGCGGCGGCATGGCCTTCCCGGCGACCAGCCGGTACCCGCCGTCCGCGCCCATCGTGGCCTGCACCGGATATCCCAGCTCCCGCAGCCGGTCCACATCCCGCCGCACGGTCCGCCGCGAAACCCCCAGCCGCTCGGACAACTCCCCACCGGGCCACTCGCGCGGAGTCTGAAGGAGGGACAGCAACTGAAGGAGCCGTGCCGGGGTGTCGGTACTCATGGAGTCTCCCTCTCCTGGTTCCTGCTTCCGGGTTCCTGCTTGTTGCCTTCTCGCTTCCTCCGAGGATGCTCCACCACTAGGACAAGACCTGGCCTACATCCCCCCTACCTTCAAAGCATGACCTCTTCCAGCAGCACTCTCCCGTCCCCCCGGCCGGAGGCCGACCGCCGGCGCTGGTTCGCGCTCGCCATCGTGATGACCGCGGCCTTCATGGACCTGGTCGACGTCACGATCGTCAACGTCGCGATCCCGTCGATCCAGCGGGACGAGGGCGCGTCCTTCAGCCACATCCAGTGGATAACGGCCGGCTACGCGCTGGCCTTCGCGGCCGGCCTGATCACCGGCGGCAGGCTCGGTGACATCCACGGCCGCAAGCGGGTGTTCCTCATCGGCATCGGCGGGTTCACGCTCGCGTCCGCGCTCTGCGGCTTCGCGGTGAACCCGGACATGCTCGTCGCCTCACGTATCCTCCAGGGAGCCATGGCCGCGCTGATGGTGCCGCAGGTGCTGTCGATCGTGCACGCCACGTTCCCGGCGCACGAGCGGGGCAAGGTCTTCGGGATGTTCGGCGCGATCGTGGGTCTCGGGGCCGTGTCGGGCCCGATCCTGGGCGCGCTGCTCACCGAGTGGAACCTGTTCGGCCTGGAGTGGCGGCCGATCTTCCTCATCAACCTGCCGGTCGGCATCGCGGGCCTCGTCCTCGGCCGGAAGTTCATCACCGAGTCCAAGGCCCCGCACGCCCTCAAGCTCGACCTCGTCGGAGTCGTCCTCGTCACCCTCGGCCTGCTGATGCTGCTCTACCCGCTGACCCGCGGGCGCGAGCTGGGCTGGCCGGTGTGGGGGTACGTCGTGATGGCCGGCGCCCTTGTGGTCTTCGCGGCGCTGGTGGCGTACGAGAAGAGGAAGGCGACGCGCGACGGTTCCCCGCTCGTCGAGCTCTCCCTCTTCAAGGTGAAGAGCTTCGCCGCGGGTATCGCCGTGCAGACGGTCTTCGGGGTCGGCCTCGGCATCTTCTTCCTGGTCTGGACGCTCTACATGCAGGTGGGCCTCGGCTGGAGCGTGCTGCGGGCCGGTCTGACCGGTGTGCCCTTCTCGATCGCGGTCTCGGCGGCGGCGGGCGTGTCGGTACAGATGCTGGTGCCGAGGTTCGGGCGGAAGGTGCTCCAGGCGGGCGCGCTGACCATGGCGGCCGGCGTCCTGCTCTACATCTGGGAGGCCGAGCGGTACGGCATGTCCATCGCCTCCTGGCAGATGGCGCTTCCGCTGGTCGTCATGGGAGCCGGCATGGGCCTGATCGTGGCCCCGCTGACGGACGCGATCCTCTCCGAGGTGCCGCGTGAGCACTCCGGTTCGGCGTCCGGTCTGATCAACACGGTTCAGCAGATGGGCAACGCCCTCGGCCTGGGCCTGGTCTCCGTCGTCTTCTTCGGCACGATGTCCGACCACCTGCCCCGACCCGAGGTGGGCCCCGCCTTCGTCGACGCCTTCCAGACCGCGCTGATCTGGGTCGCCGTGGTGATGACGGCCATCTTCCTGCTGATGTTCGCCCTCCCGAAGCGGCCCGCCCAGCACGTGGAGGGGGCGGAGACCGCCGAGACCCCGGAGGCCCCGGAGACTGCCGAGACCCCGGAGGCCCCGGAAACCCCGCTCGGCAAGGAGCCCGAACTCGTCGGCTGACGACAGCGGTTGACGGCAGTACCTGGCGGCAGCACTTGGCGGCAGTCCTTGACGGCGGCGGCCGACCGGATCCGGCATCGCGAGGCCCGACCCCTGGAGAGCACCCAGGGGGCCGGGCCTCGCCGCATGCCCGGCCCCATGCCCGGCCTGATGTCCGTTCATGCCCACATCCATGCCCGAGCTTGTTTACTTTGTGGAAATCTGGGCGTAGCCTCACGCTGAAACCACAGGTTCGGGCACAGAGCGGAGGCGAACGGACATGTACGCACCGGAGCGACAGCAGGAGATCCTCCGACTCGCACGTGACGGCGGCCGTGTGGATGTCGTGTCGCTGGCCGAGGAGTTCCAGGTCACGGCGGAGACGATCCGGCGGGACCTCAAGGCCCTCGACCGGGCGGGACTGCTGCGCCGGGTGCACGGCGGTGCCATCCCGGCCGGGCGGCTCGACTTCGAGCCCGACCTCGCCGAGCGCGAGACCACCGCGGCCGACGAGAAGGACCGCATCGCCAAGGCGGCCCTGGCCGAACTGCCGGACAAGGGCACGATGATCCTCGACGCGGGCACGACCGTCGCCCGCCTCGCGGGGGCCCTCCCGCTGGAAGCGACGCTCACCGTCGTGACACACAGCCTCCCCATCGCGGCCCGCCTCGCCGACCACCCCGGCATGCAGCTCCACCTCATCGGAGGCCGCGTCCGGCACCGTACGCGCGCGGCGGTCGACGCCTGGGCGCTGCGGGCGTACGGAGAGATCCGCGCGGACGTCGTCTTCCTCGCGGCGAACGGCTTCTCCGTCGAGCACGGCCTGACCACCCCCGACCTCGCCGAGGCCGCAGTGAAGCGCGCTGCCCTCGCCGCCGCGCGCCGCGTGGTGCTGCTCGCCGACTCGGCCAAGCACGGCCAGGAACACTTCGCGCGCTTCGGCGACCTCAGCGAGGTGGACCTGTTGATCACCGACAGCGGGCTGAGCCCCGAAGACGCGACCGCCATCGAGCGCGGCGGCACGGAAGTAGTGCGCGCATGATCCTCACCGTCACCCCGAACCCGTCCCTGGACCGTACGTACGAGGTCCCCTCGCTCGACCGCGGCGAGGTCATACGGGCCACCGGCGAGCGCATGGACCCGGGCGGCAAGGGCGTCAACGTCTCGCGAGCCGTCGCCGCGGCCGGCCGGCGCACCGTCGCCGTGCTGCCGCTCGGCGGAGCGCCCGGCGCGCTCGTCGCCGACCTCCTCGACGCCCAGGGCATCGAGGTCGCACCGGTCCCGGTTGCCGGAGCGACCCGCTCGAACATCGCGCTCGCCGAGGCCGACGGCGTACTCACGAAGATCAACGCACCCGGGCCCGAACTCACCTCCGCCGAGGAGGAGTCGCTCCTGGAGACCGTGCGCGAGCAGTCCGGCGACGCCGACTGGATCGCCTGCTGCGGCAGCCTGCCGCGCGGCCTCGCCCCCTCCTGGTACGCCGAACTGGTCGCCCGCGCCCACCGGGCGGGCACCCGTATCGCGCTCGACACCTCGGGACCGGCGCTCCTCGCGGCCCTCCGCGAACGGCCCGACGTCGTCAAGCCCAACGCCGAGGAACTCGCCGAGGCCGTCGGCCGCCCCCTCGCCACGGTCGGCGACGCGGTCAAGGCCGCCGAGGAACTGCGCGAGCTGGGCGCCCGCGCCGTGCTCGCCTCCCTCGGCGCCGACGGGCAGTTGCTCGTCAGCGAGGACGGCGCGTGGTTCGCGAGCGCGCGCGTCGACGTCGTACGCAGCAATGTGGGCGCGGGCGACTCCTCGCTCGCCGGATTCCTCGTCGCCGGCGGCAGCGGTCCCGACGCACTCGCCTCCGCGGTGGCCCATGGCGCGGCCGCCGTCCAGCTTCCGGGCAGCGTGATGCCGAGCCCGGCGGACCTCGACCCGTCCGCGGTGACCGTCACCTCCGAGCTCCCCGTGGACCGCGCGCTGACGGAGCCGGTGTCATGACCGGCCGCCGACTCCCGCGTACGGGCTGCCGAACCGGCCTCCGCGCAACCCCCGAACCGGCCCTGGTGCGGCGGGGACTCCCCTTACCAGCCGCAGCCGCAGGTGCTGTCGCAGCCGCCGCACGGAGGTGGGGCTTCCCCGGCCTTGACCCCGGCCCCGGCCCCGGCCCCGTTTCAGCACACCCCGTAGTTCCCGTGACCGCCGCGGCTTTCGACCGCGGTACCCCCGTCCCCACCCTCGCCCACAACTCTCCCCGGGCGATACGCGTGCGAAGGAGCCCGCGATGAGCGAGATGATCACCGCGGACCTGGTCGATCTCGACCTGTCCGCCGATACGAAGGAAGCGGCGGCGCGCGCCCTCGCCGAGCGCATGGTGTCCCTGGGCCGGGTGACCGACCTGGACGGCTTCCTCGCCGACGTGGCCGCCCGCGAGGCCCAGATGCCGACCGGCCTCGACGGCGGCATCGGCATCCCGCACTGCCGCAGCGAGCACGTCACCGAGCCGACACTGGCCTTCGGGCGCAGCACGGCCGGGATCGACTTCGGAGCGCCGGACGGCCCCGCCGACCTGATCTTCCTGATCGCCGCCCCGGCCGGCGCGGACGACGCCCACCTCACGATCCTGTCGTCACTGGCCCGCCAGCTGATGAACGCCGAGTTCACCTCGGCGCTGCGGTCGGTGGGCGACGCGGCGGGGGCTGCCGCCCTGATCCGCGGCGAGGAGCCCGAGGCCGCACCCGCACCGGTGGATGCGACTACGGCTGCGGCTGCCGAGCCGGGTGCCGACGGGTCCTCCGAGGGTTCCGGTGACTCCTCCGTCGACTCCGAGGCGGCGCCCGCGACTGCCTCTGCCGAGGCCGGCGCCGGCACTGCCCCGGCCCCTGCATCCGCTCCGGCCGGTACGGACGGCGAGGGTGCCGCCGACGAGAAGGGCGGGCGACCGTTCCGTATCGTCGCCGTCACCTCCTGCCCCACCGGTATCGCGCACACCTACATGGCGGCCGAGTCGCTGGAGAACGCGGGCCGTGCCGCCGGTGACGTCGAGGTCGTCGTCGAGACGCAGGGCTCGGCCGGTTTCACCCGGCTCGACCCGGCCGTCATCGCCGCCGCGGACGGCGTGATCTTCGCGCACGACATGCCCGTACGGGAGAAGGACCGGTTCGCCGGCAAGCCCACCGTGGACGTCGGCGTGAAGGCGGGCATCAGCAAGGCCGCCGAGCTGATCGCCCAGGTGCGTGGCAAGGCCGAGCGCGGCGAGGTCACGGCGGCCGCCGGGCCCCGCGGCGGTACGCCGGTGGAGCGGGCCGGCGAGCCCGGTGAGGGTTACGGCACGAAGCTCCGCAAGTGGCTGATGTCCGGCGTGAGTTACATGGTCCCGTTCGTCGCCGCGGGCGGTCTGCTGATCGCTCTCGGATTCGCGATCGGCGGCTACCAGATCAACGAGGCCAAGCCGGTCACCGAGGTCTTCAACTGGGGTCAGGTCGACAGCTGGGCCGCACTGCTCTTCCAGATCGGCGGCGTCGCCTTCGGCTTCCTGATCCCCGTCCTCGCCGGCTACATCGCGTACGGCATGGCCGACCGGCCAGGTCTCGTGCCCGGCTTCGTCGGCGGAATGATCTCGGCCAACATCGCCGCGGGCTTCCTCGGCGGACTGGCCGCGGGGCTGCTGGCCGGTGGGGTCGTCCTCGCCATCCAGCGGATCAGGATCCCGCCGGTGCTGCGCGGCATCATGCCGGTGGTCGTGATTCCACTGATCTCCTCGATCGTCGTCGGCTTCCTGATGTTCATCGTGATCGGCAAGCCCATCGCCGAGGCGCAGAAGGCAATGACGGACTGGCTCTCCGGCCTCTCCGGCACCAACGCCGTCCTGCTCGGTGTGCTGCTCGGCCTGATGATGTGCTTCGACCTCGGCGGCCCGGTCAACAAGGTCGCGTACGCCTTCGCCACGGGCGGCATCGCCGTCCAGGACCCGACCGGCTCCGCGATGAAGATCATGGCGACGGTCATGGCGGCCGGCATGGTCCCGCCGCTGGGCATGGCCCTGGCCACGACGATCCGCAGGAAGCTGTTCACCACGGCCGAGCGGGAGAACGGCAAGGCGGCCTGGGTCCTCGGCGCCTCCTTCATCTCCGAGGGCGCGATCCCGTTCGCGGCGGCCGACCCACTGCGGGTCATCCCCGCCTCGATGGCGGGCGGCGCGGTCACCGGCGCCCTGACCATGTCCTTCGGCTCGACCCTGCGCGCCCCGCACGGCGGCATCTGGGTCACCTTCCTGATCGGCAAGCCGTTCCTCTACCTGCTCGCCATCGCGATCGGCACAGCGGTCACGGCAGGCCTGGTCATCGTCCTGAAGGGCATGCGCAGGACGACCCCGGAGGGCGACGAGGACAAGGCCCCGGAGGCTCTGACGGCCACGCAGAAGAAGGAACCGATAGCAGCCTGAACGCTCCGCTGAGAGCGACAACGACGGGCGCCAACGACGGGCGACAACGACGGGCGCCAACGACGGTGGGCCGGGACTGAGAAGTCCCGGCCCACCGTCACGCTCTTCAGAGTCGCGCGTGCTGCCTGTTCAGGCGAACAGCGGTCTTTTCAGGGAGCGGGGTTGCCTTTCAAGCGCGCGGCGCCGACAGCGACCCTTCAGGGGCGCGGGGAACCGCGCGACAGGCCACAACGAACCCGCGGACCACCCACCGGCCTCGCTACCCTGCTGAACCGCCGGATGCCCGCCGTTCCATGGCCGATCGCGCATCCTCTTCCGACGGATACACCTCACACATGTGCCGCCCATCGGGCGTGGCCGTGTGCTCGACCTCCCACAGGGACAACTCCCGCCCGTCGTGGAGCAGGAACGCGTGCTCGTAGAGCGAGAAGCACATCCCCCGCTCACCGGCCCGGCACGGCCGCCCGAAGGCCTGGGTGATCTGGTGCGCGAACGCCGACTGCAGCAGATCGGCCATGTCCTCGCCCGGCCGGTCCGAGTTCTCCGCGCGCCGCAGCAGCCGCCGCCCGTGATCCGCGGAGTCGTCGGGAACGTACGCGTGCAGCGGCTCGGGGACGTGCGACACCCGCACCAGCACCGGCAGTTCGAAGTCCGGCGCGTCCGCCGGGAGCGGCAGACGCCCCGTCGCGGTACGCAGCTCCTCCTCGTCCTCGTACACCTCGTGCTGCGTGTCGCGGCCCGGCGCGGTGTTGTGGACGAGCTCCCAGAGCGTGAGCGCGCTCCCGTCGGCCAGCAGCCAGGTGTGCCGGTACGTCTCGCGGTGCAGCCCCGCGCTGTGGTGCGCGGAGTGCAGCGAACTGTCGTGGGCCAGTGCCCGGTCCAGCCGCCGTATCGTCTCGTCCGGCAGCTCGAAGGAGTTCAGAGCACGGCCGAGGAGTCGCTCGAGATGCTCCTCCGGAGACTCGGGCGACTCGGCTGGCTCGTACGCTGCCGTCTCGTACGGAACGCTCAAGGCTTCTCCCGGCGTTGCTGCATGTCACCTTGTGGGTGCATACCGTAGCCCCTCGGGTGGACATCATGTCCGGGAACCGAGAAAACGTACGCCCGGAAAACGCCGGGGCCGTGTGAGGAGTTCCCACACGGCCCGCCGAGAGCTCAGAACCCCTTGGTCAGAGGGCACTTCCCGCGATCCAGGCACTCCATGCCATGTTCCAGCCGTTGAGACCGTTGTCCGGCGCGACCGTCTTGTCGGGGGAGTTCTTGACGGTCACGACGTCCCCGACGAGCGAGTTGTCGAAGAACCACTTGGCGACCGTGTCGCCGTTGGCACCCTGCACATCCGCCATCCCCACGCAGCCGTGGCTGGTGCCCTGCTTCCCGAAGGGCGGATCGGCCTTGTTGTACCAGTAGTTGCCGTGGATGAAGGTCCCCGAGGTCGTCAGCCGCATCGCGTTCGGCACGTCCGCGATGTCGTACTCGCCGCCGTAGCCGACCGTCGACCCGTTCATCCGCGTCTGCCGGAACTTCTCCGAGATCACCATCTGCCCGTTGTACGTGCTGTTGTCCGGGCTGCCCGCCGAGATCGGGATCGTCTTGATGGTCCTGCCGTCCCGAACGACCGTCATGGTCTGGGTGTTGACGTCGACCGTGGACACCTGGGAGCGCCCGACCGTGAAGGTGACCGTCTTGTCCTGCACCCCGTAGACATCGTTCGCGCCCTCGACGCCGTCCAGGTCGATCTTCATCGTGACCTTCGAACCGGCCTTCCAGTACGCCTGGGGCCGGAAGTCCAGCCGCTGCGCGCCGAACCAGTGCCCGACCACCTTCTGCCCGCTGCTGGACGTGACGGTGATGTGCGACTGCACGTCCTTCTTGAACTTCCCGTCACCGATCGCCTTGTCGAACGTGAACGACACCGGCATCCCGACGCCGACCGTCGTGCCGCCGTCCGGTGTGTACGTCCCGATGAAACTGTTGCTCGTGGACACCGTCGTGAAGATGGAGTTGGCCGCCGCCGGCTTCCCGTCGCCGTCCTTCGCGGTGGCGGATATCTGGTACTTGGTCCCCCGCTCCAGCTGCTCCTTCGGCTTCCAGCTCTTCCCGTTCGCCGCGATCGACCCCGGAACGGCCGCCCCCGTGGCCGACTCCTTCATCGCCACCTCGGTCAGCCTGCCGTCGCTGACCTTCACCCCGGTCGAGTTGATCGACGCCGCCGTCGAACCGTCCTTCGCGGAGATGAGGATCCTCGCCACCGAGGACTTGGTGTCGCCGTTCTTGTCCTCGGACTTGTTGTCGGCCTTGGCGTCGCCGCCGCACGCGGTGAGAGTCAGGGCGCCGACCATCAGGGCGGCACAGGCCACCAGCGCGCGCCTCGCTGTTGTGTCCGGCGTTGTCACGGGCTGCTCCAGTTATCGCGGTTGTGGGTGATCCGCTCAGTTCCGTGGAGAAAGAGCTGATCCATGGAGAAGGAGGGAAACATCACCCGCCCGGGTTCCCACAGCCCGCCATCAACACCATCACGTGACAGATTCGGGACAATCGCCTTATGCGGCGGGGGCCTTGCGCCGAGGCGGCCTTGTCCGCGCTGCGCAGGGCCTCCCCTCCCCTCCCACCCTCCCCTCTCCGCCCATCTCCTTCCGCTACCGCCGCCGATCTCCTTCCGCTACCGCCGCCCGTACAACTCCCCGTACGCCGGCCACATCCCTCCCGGTCCCTCCACCGGCTCGGCGGCCCGGACCGCCCGGACGATCGCGCGCGTCACCAGGTCCGCGCCGGCCGCGAGGATCTCGTTGAGCGCGAGCGGGTTCTCCTCCGCGAGCGGACGCGCCCCCGTGGCGAGCGCGAACACCGTGTCGCCGTCGTGGAGGAGATGCACCGGCCGGACGGCACGCGCGATGCCGTCGTGCGCCGTGCCCGCGAGCTTCTGGGCCTGCGCCTTCGACAGGTCGGCGTCGGTGGCGACCACCGCGAGGGTGGTGTTCAGCGGGGGAAGGTTGTTCTTCGCCGCCTCGGCGAGCCGTGCCCGCGCCGCCTCGTGAACCTCCTCGGCCGGACAGCTCAAGAGCCCCTGGACCAACTCCCCGTACAACGCCCCTGTCTCCGGCTCCACCACCGACCCCGCCGCGTTGGCCACCACCAGCGCCGCCACCGTGACACCCGATTCGAGCACGGCACTCGCGGTGCCGACCCCTCCCTTCATCCTTCCGACGGCTGCCCCTGTCCCGGCGCCCACGGACCCCTCCTGAACAGGCGCGCCCAGCTCGCTCGCCGCCGCGGCCTCCACCGCCTCGCGGCCGGTCGCCGCGTCCGGCCTGGCCCGGAAGTCGCCGCCCCGACCGAGGTCGAAGACACAGGCCGCCGGCACGACGGGGACCACGTGCAGTGGGTCGGGCCCGACCCACACCCCGCGCCCTCGCTCCTCCAGCCAGGCCATCACACCGGTCGTCGAGTCCAGCCCGTACGCGCTGCCACCGGTCAGTACGATCGCCTCGACCTTCCGCACCAAATTGCGCGGATCGAGCGCGTCGGTCTCCTTGGTGCCCGGCCCGCCACCGCGCACGTCCACCGCTGCGACCGCGCCGCCTTCCGGGGCGAGGACGACCGTCGTACCGGTGAGCCAACCGTCACCGATCTTCGTGGCGTGCCCCACACGCAGCCCGGCCACATCTGTCAGAGCGTCAACTGTCATGCGCCCAGTGTCGACCCGACCT
Organism: Streptomyces sp. NPDC020747; assembly: GCF_044334695.1. Taxonomy (NCBI): domain Bacteria; kingdom Bacillati; phylum Actinomycetota; class Actinomycetes; order Kitasatosporales; family Streptomycetaceae; genus Streptomyces; species Streptomyces sp. NPDC020747. The sequence goes on from NZ_JBIRTJ010000019.1 coordinate 164,724, forward strand.
AAGCGGCAGGGGCGCCGGCCGCCTCCTCCCGCGCGGCCATCCGGGCGGTCAGCGTCACCCCCACGACCACCGCAAGCGCCGCCACCACGCCCGCCGCGAACACCGCCCAGTCACCCAGGAACGTGCACAGGACCACCGCCAACGCCGTGACGGGCAGCACCAGTTGCTGCGCCGTGCCCACCTTGTAGTGGCGGGCGTGCAGCACCCAGACGGTCAGCAGGAACAGCGCCGTCGGAAGTGTCACCGCGGCCGACGCCGCCCACGTGGAGATGTGCGCCTTGCCGACCGCCTGCTCCACCGCGACCTCAAGACCGGCGCCGATCGCCGCCGCCGACGTGAAGATCACGTAGTGGCCGTACCCCCACAGGAACGCCTTCCTGCTGGAGCTGAGATGGCCGTGGATCGGTACGACGAAGTAGATCCACCACGCGGCGAAGATGATCAGCAGTCCGCCCGAGGCGATCGGGAGGAGCTCGCCCAACGCGTCGTTCTCGTCCACCCCCACCTTCACCGCGATCGTGGCCGCGGCGATGGTCTCGCCGAGGACGATGATCGTGAAGAGCCCGTACCTTTCGGAGATGTGGTGCGGATGCCAGACCGTGCTGAACTCCCTCTCCGCCACGAGCGGGACGCACATCTCGGCGATCGCCATCACCAGGAACAGCCACGGCCGGCCGGACTCCGGCAGGAGCACCAGCCCCACCCAGCCGACCTGGCACACCAGGACCCCGCCCGCGTACCGCAACGCCGTCCGCCGTTCGGCGCCGTCCGCGTTCCGGGCCACGCGCAGCCACTGCACGGTCAGCGCCATCCGCATGATCACATAGCCCAGCAGGACCAACAGGAAGTCGTGGTCCTCGAACGCCTGGGACACCCCGGCGGCCAGCACCAGCACACCGGCGATCTGGATCAGCGTGACGATCCGGTACAGCGCGTCGTCGTTGTCGTAGGCCGACGCGAACCAGGTGAAGTTCATCCACGCCCACCAGATGGCGAAGAACACCATCGCGTAGTTCAGGATGCCCTCGGCCGCGTGCGCCTCCGCGACGGAGTGCACCAACTGCACTCCCGCCTGGGCGATGGCCACGACGAAACACAGATCGAAGAACAGCTCCAGCGGCGACGCGACCCGGTGCGCCTCGTCGCGACCGCGTGCGGTCATCCTGCGCAGCGGCCGAGGTGAGGGCACGGTTCGGGAGCGGCGCGGAGCAGATTCGGAAGAGGCATCGGGCGTCATGCGACCAAGCACAGCAGAAACGCCCCAAAAATCCAGAAGCACACCCAGAAGCATGCCGAGACCCGCACGCAGAGTCCGGACAGTGCCCGCACCCCGGACCCGGCCCCTGCTCAGAACGGTGCCCGCACCCCAGGTCGGGCCCCTGCTCAGAACCGTGCCCGTACCCAGAGTCCGGACCGTGCTCAGAACGGTGCCGACCCCCACAGACCAGACCGTGCCCAGGGCCGTGCCCGCGCCCAGAAGCCAGACCTTGCCCCGATGCCAGACCCTGCCCAGAGTCCGGACCGAGCCCGGAGCCGGACCCGTACCCTGGACGCATGAGCGCTACCCCCGCCCCGACCCCTGCCCCCGACGCCGAACCACGCGCCCCGAAGGCCGCCCTGGTCTTCGACGACCCGCTGAGCCGGCCGTCCGCCGACGACACGGACCGCGGTTGGGGCGAGCGGCCCGCCGGCGACAGCGCGGCGGACCTGGCCCGCTTCCTGGACGAGAAGCCGCCCCACCACATCTGACCCCCGCACCACCACCGGGCCCACCGGGCCGCGGTCGCCAAGCGGCCCCGACGGACGGCTGCCGCCAGGGCACGGACAGCCACCAGCACGGCGGATACCGCGGACACCGCGGCCAGTACCGCGACTACCGCGCCTACTGCTCGTTGTGCCCCGAGCCGCGCTGGGCCACCAGGGCGTCGCGGATCTCCTTCAGAACCTCCAGCTCGCTCACCTCGATCACCTCCTGCGTACCCTCCTTCGCCTTCTGGCGGGCCGCCTGCTTGGCGAGGTACTTGGACATCGGCAGCACCATCAGGAAGTAGACGACGGCCGCGGTGATCAGGAAGGTCAGCGTCGCGCTGAGGACCGTGCCCCACATGATGGGGATACCGCTCGTCGCGGTCCCCGTCGCCTCGTCGAACCGGCACGGGTCCTTCAGACACGAGCTGTACTGGTTGAGATCCTTGGTGCCGAACGCACCGACCAGCGGATTGATCACGCCCTTCACCACGGAGTTGACGATGTTGGTGAAGGCCGCGCCGATGACCACCGCGACAGCCAGATCGACAACGTTCCCGCGCGTCAGGAAGGCCTTGAAGCCGTCCCAGACGCCCGGTTCCTTCTTCTTCTCGCTCACCAGGGAGCCCCTCTTCAGCCGCACAAACTGTGGAATCAACAGCTCCGCAACCTACGTCAGGGCGTGGCAGCGCTGTCCAATTCCGTAACTCCAACGAGGGACTTGACAGCCTGACGGCAGCCATCCTGGCCATGGTCAGCACAGGGTCACCGCCAACCGTGAGGTCGCGCCGGCCCCGGCCAGCAAAGTCGCCGTCCGCCGCGGCACGGACAGGACGACCAGCGCCCCACCCTCGGAGACGCTGTCCGGCGACTCGGGCACCTTCGCCACCCGCGCCCCGCGCGCGACCACGTGAGCGTCACCCGGCCCCACCGCACCCTGCTCGGCCGCGACGACGTCGACGCGGTCACCGGCCCTGAGCAGCCGCACGGTCGCACCGTCGGCGATCCGCACCGGCGCCGTGACCATCTCGACGGGCCGCCGCTCCCGCACAGAATCCACCACCGGACGCCCCCGAGCCTCCGTATCCCTCTCCCTCGGCCCCGCCGCGACGAGCGCCACCGCGGTCACCGCGAGACCGACCGCCAAGGCCCGCCTCCGATGCCGAACGAGCCGCCGCGCCTGGTACCTCCCGCCACGCACCCGCACCGGAGCGAAGTGCGGAACCTCACACGTACTGGGCACATCCGTGCCCAACGGACGCGGAAAGGAGGAGAGCTGCGACACGGGTACCACCACCTGTGGTCGAAAGATCGGCTTGCGACCCCAGCCTGCGCCCTAACCCGAAATCCCGCCGAGCCCAGTGGACGACCCCCCAGTTGTGGACAACTCCCTCACCCGAAGGAACAGTTCCACTCAACCGCGCCCACACACAACGCCCCGCCCGCGCACCCGAATACGCAGGGGAGCGAGCCATACCGCACCCGCAAAAAAACGAGAGCGGGCCATACCGCACCCGCAGAACAAACGGGAGCGGGCCGTGCCGGTACGTCGAAAGCCCGCCGCGTAGGGCTCCTCCCAAAAGCAAGACATTCAAACCGCAGCAGTACACCCGGAAGCGGCGGGCTCGACGTACCGGCACGGCCCGCTCCCCACGGCCCGCCTGCCCACGGACAACGCAACGCGCACGGCAGCACCACCTAAGGCACCGCAACGCGCACCGCACCACCCCACCTACGGCAACGCAACCCCCGGATCCATCCCACCCAACGCACTCGCACACAGACAATCCCGCGACGCGGCGGCAGGCAGCCCCGCCACCGCATCGAACAGAACACCCCGCAGCCGATCCACATTCGCCGCGAACACCTTGAACACCTCGTCGTGCGAGACGCCCTCCCCGCTCTCGGCCCCCGCGTCGAGATCGGTGACGAGGGTCAACGACGTATAACAAAGCTCCAGTTCACGAGCGAGCGCCGCCTCCGGATGCCCGGTCATACCCACCACGGACCACCCCTGAGCCCGATACCAGAGCGACTCCGCACGGGTCGAGAACCGCGGCCCCTCGATCACCACCAGCGTCCCGCCGTCCACCGGCTCCCAGTCCCGCCCACGCGCCGCCTGCAGAGCGACCTCGCGCCCGGTGGGGCAGTAGGGATCGGCAAGGGACACGTGTACGACGTTCGGCACGTCACCCCCGGGCAGCGGCAGCCCGTCGAAGTAGGACTGCGCCCGGGACTGCGTACGGTCCACGAACTGGTCCGGCACGAGGAGCGTCCCCGGCCCGTACTCGGGCCGCAGCCCGCCCACCGCGCACGGCCCGAGCACCTGACGCGCCCCGACGGACCGCAGCGCCCACAGATTGGCGCGGTAGTTGATGCGGTGCGGCGGCAGATGGTGACCGCGCCCGTGGCGGGGAAGGAAGGCGACCCGCCGCCCGGCGATCTCGCCGAGGAACAGCGAGTCGCTGGGTGGCCCGTACGGCGTGTCCACCTGTATCTCGGTCACGTCGTCGAGGAAGGAGTAGAAGCCCGACCCGCCGATGACGCCGATCTCGACGTTCTCCGCGTTCACCATCTCCGTGTTCACCATGAACGGCACCCTAACCGGGGCCCGGAAACGCCGAAGACCCTGCCGTCGTACGACGGCAGGGTTCGTGGGCGAAGAACCGTTGTGCGCGAGAGCGTTACGCGGCGTTGCTGCTGCCGGAGGACGAGCTCGTGGACGACGACTTCGAGTCCGAGGACGACTTGGAGCCCGACGAGGACGAGGAGTCCGACGTGGACGACGTCTTCGAGTCGGACGATCCGGTCGACGTCTTCGTGGCCGGCGCCGGGCTGCTGCTCGACGACGAACCGCGGCTGTCGTTGCGGTAGAAGCCTGAGCCCTTGAAGACGATGCCGACCGCGGAGAACACCTTCTTCAGGCGTCCGTCGCAGCTCGGGCACACGGTGAGGGCGTCATCGGTGAACTTCTGCACCGCCTCGAGGCCCTCGCCGCACTCGGTGCACTGGTACTGGTAGGTCGGCACTTGTCTTCCTCCTGGCACTCTCACTCAGTGAGTGCTAACGACGGTCCATAGTGACGTATTCCTCGGGATCAGTCCACTGCCACCGGCACTCGGTGACCCACGCCACGTGCGACGGTCCGGCTCACGACCCGGGGCGAGAGCCGTGAACGCAGGGTCACGAGGGTCGCCAGGGCCAGCAGCGTGCCGCCCATCGGGACGAGGAATCCGGCACCGTCCCACAGGCGGTCCTCCAGTTGCCCGGCGACCGTGACAGCGACCGCCTGCCCGAGCGCGACCGCACCGGTGAGCCAGGTGAAGGCCTCGGTGCGGGCGCCCGCCGGCACGAGTCCGTCGACGAGGGTGTAGCCGGTGATCAGGGCGGGAGCGATGCACACGCCGACGAGGAGACCGACCCCCGCGAGGACTGCGACCGACTGGGCGGCCCACAGCCCGGAGGCGGCCACGCCCAGGGCGGCGTACGCGACGACGAGGCGGCGGCGCGGGGCCACCTTCCAGGCGATCGCGCCGCAGACGACCCCGGAGAGCACGTTGCCCGCGGCGAAGGTCCCGTACAGGACGCCGTTCAGGCCGGGCTCGCCGATGGACTCGCTGAACGCGGCGAGCGAGACCTGCATGCCGCCGAACACGGCGCCGATGCCGAGGAAGGCCACGAGCAGCACCCGCACACCGGGGACCGACAGTGCGGAGGCGTGCTTCACGCGCGCGTGCCCGTCGATACCGGCGTCGGCACCCACGGCCGGCTGGGTGCCGCGCTGGGCGGCGAACAGCAGACCGCCGACGAGGGTCAGCGCGGCCTCCGTGAGCAGGCCGGCGGCCGGGTCGATGGTGGTGCACAGCGCGGTGGCGAGCAGCGGCCCGAACACGAAGGTGAGTTCGTCGGTGACGGACTCGAAGGCCGCCGCGGTCGTCATCAGCGGTGAGTCCTGGAGCTTGACGCTCCAGTGGGCCCGCACCATGGGCCCGATCTGCGGCACCGAGGCGCCCGTCGGCACGGCGGCCACGAAGAGGGCCCACAGAGGCGCGTCCGAGAGCGCCAGCGCGGTCAGGGAGAGCCCCGCCAGCGTGTGGACGAGGACGCCGGGCAGCAGCACGGCCCGCTGGCCGTGACGATCGGCCAGACGGCCGGTGAAGGGCGCGAACAGTGCCAGGGAGACGCCGGTCACGGCGGCGACGGCACCGGCGGCCCCGTACGAACCGGTGGTGTGCTGGACGAGCAGCACGATGGAGATGGTCAGCATCGCGAACGGCTGCCGCGCGGCGAAGCCGGGAAGCAGAAACGTCCACGCGCCGCGCGTACGCAGCAGTTGTCCGTATCCCGGGCGGGAGGAGACAGGAGTCCCGGGGGACTCCGAGGTGACCGTGGATGCCACGGCCCGTGCCTTTCTGCCGCCTGGTAGCGCGGCCCCTTGTACGGGGCCGGAGGCGCCGAGAGCTGTCCTCTTGCGCGGAACTGCGGTAGATGCCGGGCCGCCCGCGAAGAGGGCACCGCGGCCGCCATACGGTCGCGCCAGCTCTGCGTCAGGCAGAGTTGGTTAGATCAAGATGCGCCTTGATGATACAGGTCCAAGCGCCTCTGCCCCTGTGAAACCTGGCACTCTCCTGTTCGGGGCCTGCGAATGCTCGCCGGCCCCGAAGAAACCACGAAACACAAACCACGAAACTGAAGAGCCGCGAAGCCGCGAAGCCGAGAACCTTGAGGAGCCGTGAAGCCGAGCCGCCAAGGCTCAACTCTCCGCCCCGTTCCCGCCCGTCCCCAGCCACCCCGCCAGCTTGCCGCCCTGGCCGACCGCGCGCAGCCGCTGTTCGGCGGCGTCCCGGACGGGATCGGTGGCCACCACGAGCAGCTCGTCGCCGCGCCGCAGCACGGTCGTGGGAAGCGGAACGAACGATTCTCCACTGCGGACGACCAGCGTGACGGCGGCACCCGCGGGCAGCCGCAGCTCGTTGATCTCGACGCCGTGCATCTTCGAGCCCTCCGGGATCGCGACGGACAGCAGATGCCCGCGCAACCGCTCCAGGGGCGCCGACTCGATCCCCAGGTCGGCGGTCTCCGAGGATGCCTTGGACACGCCCAGCTTCCGGGCGAGCCAGGGGAGCGTGGGCCCCTGGACGAGGGTGTAGACGACCACAAGGACGAAGACGATGTTGAAGATGCGACGGCTTTCCTCGACGCCGCTCACCATCGGGATCGTGGCCAGGATGATGGGCACCGCGCCGCGCAGCCCGGCCCACGACATCAGGGCCTGCTCCTGCCAGCGCATACGGAAGGGCGCCAGCGCCGCCACGACGCTCAGGGGTCGCGCCACCATGGTCAGCACCAGCCCGATGACGAGCGCGGGCCAGATGTCGTCGCCCATCTCGTGCGGCGTGACCAGCAGCCCGAGCAGCACGAACATGCCGATCTGGGCGATCCAGCCGAGTCCGTCGGCGAAGCCGCGCGTGGCGGGCCAGTGCGGCAGCTTCGCGTTGCCCAGCACCATCGACGCCAGATACACGGCGAGGAATCCGCTGCCGTGGGCCAGCGCCCCGCCCGCGTACGCGGTGACCGCGATCGCCATCACCGCGATCGGGTAGAGGCCGGAGGCGGGCAGCGCCACATGCCGCAGCCCGAAGGAGCCCAGGAAGCCCACCGCGAGACCGATGGCCGCGCCGATGGCCAGTTCCATCGCTATCACGCCGAGCAGGTGGTACCAGTGCTCCACCGGTCCGGCCATGGAGAACGAGACGACGAGAATGACCACCGGGGCGTCGTTGAAGCCGGACTCGGCCTCCAGGATGCCCGTCACGCGCGCGGGGAGGGGCACTTTCCGCAGCACGGAGAAGACCGCCGCCGCGTCCGTCGAGGACACCACCGCGCCGATGATGAGCGCCTGCCGCCACTCCAGCCCGATCAGGTAGTGGGCCGCTGTCGCGGTGATGCCGACGCTCACCGAGACGCCGACCAGCGCCAGCGAGGAGGCAGCCGGCAGCCCCGGCTTGATCTCCTTCCACTTCGTGCCGAGGCCGCCCTCGGCCAGGATCACGACCAGGGCCGCGTACCCGATGACCTGGGTCAGTTCGGCGTTGTCGAAGTGGATGTCGCCGATGCCGTCCTGGCCCATGGCGACGCCGATGCCCAGGTAAACGAGCAGGCTGGGGAGCCCGCTGCGCGACGAGATCCGAACCGCTGCCACCGCGACGAGCAGAACGAGCGAGCACACGAGCAGGAGCTGGTTGAGGTGGTGGACAGTCAGCGGCTGTTCCCTTCTCGCCGTTCCGGGTGGATCAATTTGACCAGTTGGACCGCTTTGATCGGCTGGATCACCTTGTTCGGTGCAACCGTGGCCGGTTCAGCCGGCTCGATGGTTCAACTACTTCGTTACCTTACCTAACTCTTGACGCTTTCTTGACACTCGGCAAGGCAAGATCGAACTCCCGTCCGCCCGGGTTCCCGACTCCGCGTCAAGTCCGAGTTGGCCCTGCGCCTATGGTTGCTCCAGCGCTCAGTCAAATGGACAAGCCCGCCTGCCGCTCGCGTGAGGACAGCAAGGACAGCGATGCCCCCCAACACCACCGCATCTTCCGGTCAAAAGCCCGGCAAGTCCGGCAGGAAGAAGGGGCGCAGAGCCCGTGTGATCCTGATCGTCCTGGTTCTGGCCATCATCGGCGGCATCGCCTACGGGTCGTTCTGGAGCATCAGCACCGTCCGTGCCTCCTTCCCCCAGACCAAGGGTTCCATCACGCTCGACGGCCTGTCGGGCCCCGTGGACGTGAAGCGCGACGGCTACGGGATCCCGCAGATCTACGCCTCGACCGACGCGGACCTGTTCATGGCGCAGGGCTACGTCCAGGCGCAGGATCGGTTCTACGAGATGGACGTACGCCGTCACATGACGGCCGGCAGGCTGTCCGAGATGTTCGGCGAGAGCCAGGTCGACGAGGACGAGTTCCTGCGCACGCTCGGCTGGGACCGGGTGGCGGAGAAGGAGTACAGGACCAAGCTCTCCGCGGAGACGAAGAAGTACTTGCAGGCATACGCCAAGGGGGTCAACGCGTACCTGAAGGGCAAGGACGGCGCGGACATCTCCCTGGAGTACGCGGCCCTCGGTTTCCGCAACGACTACAAGCCCAAGGAGTGGACCCCGGTCGACTCGGTGGCCTGGCTCAAGGCGATGGCCTGGGACCTGCGCGGCAACATGCAGGACGAGATCGACCGCTCCCTGATGACCAGCCGCCTGGGCCCGCAGCAGATCGCCGACCTGTACCCGCAGTACCCGTACGACCGGAACAAGCCGATCGTGCAGGAGGGCCAGTACAACAGCGCCACCGGGGAGTACCAGCAGGGCGGCGACGGCGACAGCGGCACGGGTGGTACGCAGTCCGCGGCCGGCACCGGGCTCGCGAACAACACCGAGGCACCTTCCGGGCTGCAGAGCCAGCTGTCGGGCCTCTACAAGGTGCTCGACGACGTCCCGACGGCCGTCGGCGTGAACGGCAACGGCATCGGTTCGAACTCCTGGGTCGTCAAGGGCACCCACACGATCACCGGCAAGCCACTGCTCGCCAACGACCCGCATCTGTCGCCCTCGCTGCCGTCCGTCTGGTACCAGATGGGCCTGCACTGCAGGAGCGTCTCCGAGAAGTGCCAGTACGACGTCTCCGGGTACACCTTCGCGGGCATGCCGGGCGTGGTCATCGGCCACAACCAGTCCATCGCCTGGGGCATGACCAACTCCGGGGCCGACGTCACCGACCTGTACCTGGAGAAGCTCACCGGGAACGGCTACGAGTACGACGACAAGGTGAAGGCCTTCACCACCCGCGAGGAGAAGATCGACGTCGCGGGCGGCGACTCCAAGACCATCGTCGTCCGGGAGACCAGCAACGGACCGCTGCTGTCCGACCGCGACGACGAGCTCGTGAAGGTCGGCAAGAAGGCCACCGTCGACAGCGCGGCACCCGACCGCGGCGACGGCTACGGCATCTCCCTGCGCTGGACCGCCCTGGACCCGGGCAACTCGATGGACGCCGTGTTCGCGATGAACAAGGCCACCGACTGGACGGAGTTCCGCAAGGCGGCCGCCCTGTTCGACGTGCCCTCGCAGAACCTGGTCTACGCCGACAGGGACGACAACATCGGCTACCAGCTGCCGGGCAGGATCCCCATCCGCGGTGAGGGCGACGGCTCGCTCCCCTCGCCCGGCTGGGACTCCAAGTACCGCTGGACCGGCTACATCAAGCAGGCCGAGCTGCCCTACGAGTACAACCCGAAGCGCGGCTACATCGTGACCGCCAACCAGGCCGTCGTCGACAAGGACAAGTACCCCTACACGCTGACCACGGACTGGGGCTACGGAACGCGCAGCCAGCGGATCGCCGATCTCATAGAGTCGAAGATCAAGGGCGGCGGCAAGATCTCGACCGACGACATGCGCCAGATGCAGCTCGACAACAGCAGCGAGATCGCCAAGCTCCTGGTGCCCAAGCTGCTCAAGATCGACGTGGCCGACAAGAACGTCCGTGAGGCGCAGAAGCTCCTGGAGGGCTGGAACTACACCCAGGACGCCGACTCGGCCGCGGCCGCGTACTTCAACGCGACCTGGCGCAACATCCTCAAGCTCGCCTTCGGCAACAAGCTGCCCAAGGAGCTGCGGGTCGAGGGCCAGTGCCTGAACGTCGAGCCGGTGGACTCCACCGGTCCCGCCGACGAGGACCAGCGGGTGCGCGAGTGCGGTCAGCGCGACGCCGACAGCGCGCAGCCGGACGGCGGCGACCGCTGGTTCGAGGTGGTGCGCAAGTTGCTCGACGACGAGGACAACGCCTGGTGGTCGACGCCGAAGACGCGTACCGAGAAGGCCGTCGACACCCGTGACGAGCTCTTCGCGCGGGCCCTCACGGACGCCCGCTGGGAGCTCACCGCAAAGCTCGGCAAGGACATCGACAGCTGGAACTGGGGCCGGCTGCACCGGCTCTACCTCAAGAACCAGACCATGGGCATCGAAGGCCCCGGCTTCCTGCAGTACATGCTCAACCGCGGCCCGTACAACATGGGCGGCGGCGAGGCGGCGGTGAACGCCACCGGCTGGAACGCCGCGGGCGGCTACTCCGTGGTCTGGGTCCCGTCGATGCGCATGGTGGTGAACCTGGAGGACTTCGACAAGTCGAAGTGGATCAACCTCACCGGTGCCTCCGGGCACGCCTACAGCGCCCACTACATCGACCAGACGGGCAAGTGGGTCAAGGGCGAGCTGCTGCCCTGGGTCTCCACGGAACGGGCGGTCGACGCGAAGACGTCGGACACGCTGGTCCTGAAGCCCTGAGCACCACGTGAGAACGGCCCTCCACGCACGCGTGGAGGGCCGTTTCGCGAAAAGGGGCCTCTACGGAGAGGGCGGGCGGAAGCGGCGTACTCCCGAAGGGGTCACCACCGCGTGCACCGGCCGGTCGTGCGGCTCCTCGGGGACGCGGTCGACCACTTCGGAGTCGTACAGCAGCACCACGAGGGCCGGATCCGCGCCCGCGCCGTCGAGCCGCGCCAGCACCCGGTCGTACGATCCGCCGCCCCGGCCGAGCCGCATCCCGCGCGCGTCCACGGCCAGGCCCGGCAGCAGCACGGCGTCGGCCGCGAGCACGGCCTCCGGGCCCAGGCGCTCACCCGCGGGCTCCAGGAGGGCCATCTTTCCGCGGTGTCGTACGGCGACGAGCGAGCCCTCTCCGGCGTACGTGCCCCAGTCCAGGTCGTTGTCCGTGAGCAGCGCCGGGAGCAGGACGCGCACCCCGCGCGCGTGGAGTGCGTCGAGGAGCGCACGGGTGCCCGGTTCGCTCCCCACGGACACGTAAGCTGCCACCGTGCGCGCGTGCGCCAGTTCGGGCAGCTCCAGGGCGCGGGTGGCGAGTGCGGCCCCGGTTTCCCGCACGTCATCGGCCGTATACCGGCTTCTCACCGTGAGGATCTCTCGCCGCAACACTCGCTTGCCAGACTCGGGTTCGGGTCCCAGGTGGCTCATAGGCTTGTTCCGTACCCTTCGCAATGCGCTCATATGACAGCAAATTAACCGGAGCCACAGATTCCATACAAAGGCACCGGATATGGTGTCGGGCATGACTCAGGCACACCCCAGGATCAGCAAGGCTGTCATCCCCGCAGCAGGCCTCGGCACCCGGTTCCTGCCGGCCACCAAAGCCACTCCCAAGGAGATGCTGCCGGTCGTCGACAAGCCGGCGATCCAGTACGTGGTCGAGGAGGCCGCGTCCGCGGGCCTCGATGACGTCCTCATGATCACGGGCCGCAACAAGCGCCCCCTCGAGGACCACTTCGACCGCAACTACGAGCTGGAATCGGCCCTTCAGAAGAAGGGCGACGCCGACCGGCTCGCCAAGGTGCAGGAGTCCAGCGACCTCGCCACCATGCACTACGTCCGCCAGGGCGACCCCAAGGGCCTCGGCCACGCCGTGCTCTGCGCCGCCCCGCACGTCGGCCACGAGCCCTTCGCCGTGCTCCTCGGCGACGACCTGATCGACCCGCGCGACGCGCTGCTCAAGCGCATGGTCGACGTCCACGAGCAGTACGGCGGCAGCGTGATCGCCCTCATGGAGGTCGCCCCCGAGCAGATCCACCTCTACGGCTGCGCGGCCGTCGACGCCACCGACGACAGTGACGTCGTCAAGGTCCACGACCTGGTCGAGAAGCCGGCCGCCGCCGACGCCCCGAGCAACTACGCGATCATCGGCCGCTACGTCCTGGACCCGCACGTCTTCGACATACTGCGCCAGACCGAGCCCGGCCGCGGCGGCGAGATCCAGCTCACCGACGCCCTCCAGCAGCTCGCGGCCGACGAGAAGGTCGGCGGCCCGGTGCACGGCGTGATCTTCAAGGGCCGCCGCTATGACACCGGTGACCGGGGCGACTATCTGCGTGCCATTGTCCGACTCGCGTGCGAACGTGAAGACCTGGGCCCGGACTTCCGGACCTGGCTTCGCAGTTACGTCACCGAGGAGATGTAAGCAACTTGAGCAGCGCCGCGACCCGCGTCACCGGCCAGGACCACCTCTGGTCGGTGTCCGAGCACCTGGAGGACATCCTCGCGACCGTCCGCCCCCTCGAAGCCATCGAGCTGCAGCTCCTCGACGCCCAGGGCTGCGTCCTGGTCGAGGACGTCACGGTGCCGGTCTCCCTGCCGCCGTTCGACAACAGCTCGATGGACGGGTACGCGGTCCGGGTCGCCGATGTCGCGGGCGCGAGCGAGGAGTTCCCGGCCGTGCTCACGGTCGTCGGCGACGTCGCGGCGGGCGAGTCCGAGCTGCTCCACGTGGGACCCGGCCAGGCCGCCCGCATCATGACGGGCGCCCCGCTGCCGCCCGGCGCCGAGGCCGTCGTCCCCGTGGAGTGGACCGACGGGGGACTGGGCGAAGGCCCCGTCTCCGGGATGCGCGCCCGCAGCGCGTCCCCCGAGGGCGCCTCCGGCGAGGTCCACGTCCACCGCTCTGCACCGGCACGCGCGCACGTGCGTGCCAAGGGCAGCGACGTGAAGGCGGGCGACCGCGCCCTCGCCGCGGGCACCGTCCTCGGCCCGCCGCAGATCGGGCTGCTCGCCGCGATCGGCCGGGGCACCGTCCGGGTGCGCCCGCGCCCGCGCGTGGTCGTCATGTCCACCGGCAGCGAACTGGTCCAGCCCGACGAGCAGTTGGGCACCGGCCAGATCTACGACTCCAACAGCTTCGCGCTGTGCGCCGCCGCCCGTGACGCCGGCGCGATCGCCTACCGCGTGGGCGCGGTCGCCGACGACGCCGAGACACTCCGCGCCACCATCGAGGACCAGCTCATCCGCGCCGACCTCGTGGTCACCACGGGAGGCGTCAGCGTCGGCGCGTACGACGTCGTCAAGGAGGCCCTGTCCTCCGTCGGCGACGAAGACGAGGCGGGCAGCGGCATCGACTTCCGCAAGCTCGCCATGCAGCCCGGCAAGCCCCAGGGTTTCGGCTCCATCGGCCCCGACCACACCCCGCTGCTCGCGCTCCCGGGCAACCCCGTGTCGTCGTACGTGTCCTTCGAGCTGTTCGTGCGCCCCGCGATCCGCACCCTGATGGGCGTGGACGACGTCCACCGGTCCACGACCCGGGCGACCCTCCGTACGGACAAGGCGCTCACCTCGCCCGCCGGACGCCGTCAATTCCTGCGCGGACGGTACGCGGACGGGGAGGTGACCCCCGTCGGCGGCGCCGGATCCCACCTGATCGCGGCCCTCGCGCACGCGAACGCGCTGATCGTCGTCCCCGAGTCCGACGAGTCCGTGGAGCCCGGCACCGAGGTCGACGTGGTCCTCCTCGGCTGAAGGCGCCGACTTGGGGGTACCGTGTCGCGCACAACAGGCCCGACCGGGAGCGCCCCAGCCATCATGAGTACGCAGGACCGACTGACCCACATCGACGAGGCGGGCGCCGCCCGCATGGTGGATGTGTCCGAGAAGGACGTGACCGCCCGCACGGCCCGCGCGAGCGGCCGCGTCCTCGTCTCGCCCCGCGTGATCGAGCTGCTGCGCGGCGAGGGAGTCCCCAAGGGAGACGCCCTCGCCACCGCGCGCATCGCGGGCATCATGGGCGCCAAGCGCACCCCCGACCTGATCCCGCTCTGTCACCCTTTGTCAGTGTCGGGTGTCAAGCTTGACCTGTCGGTCGCGGACGACGCCGTCGAGATCCTGGCCACCGTGAGGACCACCGACCGCACGGGCGTCGAGATGGAGGCCCTCACCGCGGTCAGCGTCGCGGCTCTCACCGTGATCGACATGGTCAAGGCGGTAGACAAGGGGGCGGTCATCACGGACGTGCGCGTGGAGGAGAAGACGGGCGGCAAGTCGGGCGACTGGAGCCGGACATGACGGCGCCCGCGGCCCCGGCCGAGCCGCCGACCGGCGCCGCCCTGACCGCCCCGTACAGCGCCCTCGTCGTGACGGCCTCCAACCGCGCGGCGGCGGGTGTCTACGAGGACCGGGGCGGGCCCCTGATCGCGGAAGGGCTCCTGAAGTCCGGCTTCGCGGTCGACGGACCGTGGGTGGTCCCTGACGGGGACCCCGTCGAGAACGCTCTGCGGGTGGGCGTCCGGGCCGGGTACGACGTCATCGTGACCACCGGCGGCACGGGCATCTCACCCACCGACCGCACGCCCGAGGCCACCCGGAAAGTGATCACGTACGAGGTGCCGGGCGTTCCCGAGGCCATCAGGGCGTTCGGCAGGGAGAAGGTGCCCACGGCGGCGCTCTCCCGGGGGCTCGCCGGCGTCGCGGAGGGCACACTGATCGTGAACCTTCCCGGTTCCACCGGCGGGGTGCGGGACGGCCTCGCCGTCCTCGAACCCCTCCTGATCCACGCCGTCGAGCAGATCCGCGGCGGCGACCACTCCAGACCCGGCGGCAGTGGGGGTGCGAGCTGAACAGCCCATCCTGGCCGGTCGAGCTGGTGGACGGCGATGTGGTCCTCCGGCCCATAAAGCTGCGCGACCAGCGGGCCTGGCGCGACGTGAACCGCCGTAACCGGGACTGGCTGCGCCCCTGGGAGGCGACCATCCCGCCGCCCACGCCCAGCGGGCCGATCGCCCACCGGCCGACCTATCGCCAGATGGTCCGGCATCTGCGCGCCGAGGCGAACTCGGGGCGGATGCTGCCGTTCGTCATCGAGTACCAGGGGCGGCTCGTCGGGCAGTTGACGGTCGCCGGAATCACCTGGGGCTCGATGTGCTCGGGCCATATCGGCTACTGGGTGGACGAGGCGGTCGCCGGTCGCGGAGTGATGCCCACGGCCGTGGCGCTCGCCTCCGACCACTGCTTCCGAACCGTCGGTCTGCACCGCATCGAGGTCTGCATTCGGCCCGAGAACGGGCCGAGCCGACGGGTCGTGGAGAAACTCGGATTCCGTGACGAAGGCCTTCGTCCCCGCTATCTCCACATCGACGGCGCCTGGCGTGACCACCTCGTCTTCGCGCTCACGGCCGAAGAGGTGCCCGAAGGACTGCTGGCCCGCTGGCGTCGGACGCGCTCGCGGAACACGTCCGAAAACTCACCGCGGGACACGCCCCGGAACACCGCGTAAATGAAATGGGTGTTCGAAAATGATCGGCGATCGACCATCCTCGGGCATTAATTTCGCGCTCCAGGCGGCCTGCTGATCGCATCGGTCACAAAAAAAGCTCGAAATATCAGCCAGATCGTGCGACACACCGGCTCAATTGGCAGATGGCCTCACGCAAACCCCTCTACCGTGTGAGGCGTGAGCAGCAGCGGCCTCATCTACGCAGTCATTGTCGGGGCCTGGGCCGCCTACTTGGTGCCTATGTGGCTCCGTAGGCAGGACGAGCTGAATGAGGCCCGTCCGACGGAACGCTTCAGCACCGCCATCCGGCTTCTGTCCGGCCGGGCGGGGATGGAGCGCCGGTACGCCAAGGACCTGCGGGCGCGCTCCACCGAAGAGGGGGAGCACCACGCCGACCCGGACGGCGTCACCGACTCGGTGGACGTCCGGGCCTTCGCCATGCCTCCGACGCGTCGCGAGGCGCGGGCCGACGTCGATGACGTACGGGATGCACGGGACGTACGAGACGTGCGTGGTGCACGGGATGTGCGGGGCGAAGCGCGGTCCGAGGGGCAGGCGCAGGCGCAGCCCGCTTCGAAACAGGCGCCGAGGCAGGCGTCGAAGCACGCATCGGAACAGGCGGCGCGGCAGGCGTCGAGGCAGGTGTCCGCGACGGTGCCGAAGCCCGGCTCCCCGGCCGGTGCCGCCCACCCCGCGTCGAAGTCCGGCCGTGCGGCGGACGGGCGGCCGGTGCCCCGGCAGGGCGCGAAGCCGTCGTCGAACGGAGCGTCCGCGTCGTCCGTGTCCGCCGCCTCGTCCCCCGCGAGGCGGGCCGCGGCCGCGGACGCGGCAGCGCGCGCCCGGCGCTCGAAGGTGCTCGCGCGCCGACGGCGTACGACGGTCATGCTCTTCATGGCCTTCACACTCGGCGCGGTCGTCGCGGCGGTCGGCGGGCTCGCGTTCCTGTGGGCGCCCGGTGTGCCCGCGGTGATGCTGAGCGTCTACATCGCCTATCTGCGTTCCCAGGAGCGGCGGCGCTTCACGTACGTGATGGACCGCAGGCGGGCCGAGGTCGCGGCGCAGCGGCTGCGGGAGCGGCAGCCCAGGCGGCGGCCGCCCACCGACCCGGGTGCCGCGGACGAGCCGGAGGACGGACCCGAGGCCGACACCGATCCCGGTCTGTCCGCGCTCGCCGCCGACCGCCGCGCCCTCGTCGAGCAGACCGACCACGCCGAGTGGGTCGACCAGCAGCGCGAGCGCCGCAGCGGCCCCTCCTCCGGCGGCGACAGCTGGGACCCCGTCCCGGTGCCCCTGCCGACGTACGTGACCGCTCCGGTGGCCCCCCGAGCCACGTCCGAGGTCGACCTGGGCGGACCGGACGCCTGGAGCTCGGCCCGGTCCAGCACGGTCGAACCGAACGCCGACTGTCCCACGGCCGAGGCGGGGGAGGAGCTCGGCGAGTCCGAGGCGGACGACACGGACTACGCGGACGACACGGGCGACGCGTCGGGCAGCGCCGCGGACGCCCGGCGCGCGGCCTCGGCCCGCCGTGCCCGCGAACGCGGCCGCACGCCCCTCTTCGACCAGTACGAGGACGGCGACCGGCCACGCGCCGCCAACGAGTGACGACGCCTCAGAAGTCCCGTCGCGGGCCCGCTCCTGACCAGCGGGTGAGGGCCCGGGAACGGATTTCCAAGCACCCTGACGGGGATGCTAGAGTTTCACTCGTTGCAAGGGCCTGTGGCGCAGTCTGGTAGCGCACCTCGTTCGCATCGAGGGGGTCTGGGGTTCAAATCCCCACAGGTCCACGCACAGATCAGAGCCCCAGTCGGTATCACCGGCTGGGGCTCTGACGTGTTCGCTGCCTGGCCGTGTTGGCTACTTGGCGTCGACCATCCGCAGCCGGGTGGCACGGCCGGGGCCCTCGGCCTTCGGCCGGTTCCGGTGGTCGATGTCGCGCCGGGCCGGAGTGCTCACAGAAGCTTCGCGAAGCAGTGGCTGTCCTCGTGGAAGCGGTAGTGGCCGAACTTGACGCACGGCTCGTAGCCGCTGGAGGCGTAGAGGGCGATGGCCTCGGGCTGCTTGTTGCCGGTCTCCAGGACCATTCGGATGCGGCCGGCCGCGCGGGCGTCGTCCTCCAGGGCCGCCAGGATGCGGCGGGCCAGCCCGTTGCCCCGGGCCTCCCCGATCACGAACATGCGCTTCAACTCGGCGTCGCCGTCCGAGTAGCCCTCGTCGTTCTCGTCCTGGGTGCGCCAGCCGCCGGTGGCCACCGGGCGCTCCTGGGCGTCGTACGCCATCAAATACAGGCCGGCCGGCGGCTCGAACATCGACGGGTCGAGGGGGGTGACGTCACCCTCGTCCCCGTAGCGCTGGGCGTACTCGCCCTGCACCTGGTCGTTGAGCTTGACGGCGTCGGGGTGGTCGAAGGCGACCCGGCGTATATTCATGCTGGTTATCGTACTTCTATGCGGTGGGCGGGAATGATGGCGTGCGGTGCGTCCGCCCGGCCGCGCGAAGGGCTCGGGCGGGCGCTGTGCACGTACCAGTGTGCCGGTATCGTGCCCGCGTGCTGACTGTGACCTCTGTGAATGTGAACGGGCTCCGGGCCGCCGCCAAGAAGGGCTTCGTGGAGTGGCTGGCCGAGACGTCCGCCGACGTGCTGTGCCTCCAGGAGGTACGGGCCGAGCCCCAGCAACTCCCGGAGGGCGTACGGCAGCCCGAGGGGTGGCACGTCGTGCACGCGCCCGCCGCCGCGAAGGGGCGGGCCGGTGTCTCCCTCTACACGCGCCGCGAGCCCGACCGCGTCCAGATCGGCTTCGGATCCGCCGAGTTCGACGGCAGCGGACGCTACGTCGAGGCCGACCTGCCCGGCGTCACCGTCGCCAGCCTCTACCTGCCCTCCGGCGAGGTCGGCACCGAGCGGCAGGACGAGAAGGTCCGGTTCATGGACGAGTTCCTCGTTCACCTGAAGAACCTGCGCGAGCGCGCCGCCGCCGACGGGCGCGAGGTCGTCGTCTGCGGCGACTGGAACATCGCCCACCAGCGGGCCGACCTCAAGAACTGGCGCGGCAACCAGAAGAACTCCGGCTTCCTGCCGGAGGAGCGCGAGTGGCTCGGCCGCGTCCTCGACGAGACGGAGGGCGGGTACGTGGACGTCGTCCGCGCCCTCCATCCGGACGTGGAGGGGCCGTACTCGTGGTGGTCTTACCGGGGGCGGGCCTTCGACAACGATTCAGGTTGGAGGATCGACCTCGCCGTCACGACTCCTGGGCTCGCCAGGCGTGCGGTCAAGGGATATGTGGAACGGGCCGCCAACCATGAGGAGCGCTGGTCGGACCATGCTCCAGTGACAGTCGTCTTCGAGATGTGAGGAGAACGGTGTGGGGCGCACCGGATCTGTACGCCCCATCCGGCTCAGGGCTGTAGCTGGTCCGGCAGGGAGCCCACGACAGTGAACGTCAGCCGTGGTGTGTCCGGTCCGACCAGGCGGGCCGGTCCACCGCCGCGGCGGCCCCTGGTGACGGTGACCCGGACGCCGTCGTGGAGCAGTTGCTCGTCGTTCGGCGCAGAGTCGGATCGCGGCGCGTTGCCGGGTGGGTGAAGTGGTCGCGCTGGTCACGTTGCTGAGGCGGAGCGCTCCGAGGGCTCTCAGTCGCCCGGCAGAGGGCGATGTCGGCGCAGGCCGTGGGGAACTAGGATCGGGCACGTTGGCACTCCTCGACAGTGTCGGCCGTGCCCCGGGGCTGGTAGGACAGCCGCCGGGGTCTTTTCGATCTCACTCTCGGCGTGCGAACTGAAGTTCGTCTTCGATTGGTTGGAAAGTACCTCGATGGGATGAACATTCCGGGAACCAGGTTCTGGAAATCTCTGCCGGTTCGGGACGTTCAGTCCCTACCTGGCTGTGGGCATCAGGATTCCAGTCGGTGGCTGAGGCGCCGGTCCAGCGCCATCGAAAGTTCCGCCTCCACCACGTTCTTCGCCAGGGGGCGCAGGCGTTGGAGGTCTTCCGGGGTGCGGTCGTCGGTGAGGACCAGGTCGGTGAACAGTTCGGCCAGGGCCTCGGTGTGTTCGCGCACGCGGCGGGCCGCGGCCAGGACGTCCGCGAGTGGGATGCCCTCGCGGACCAGTGCCGCCGAGGTGTCGAGGAGGCGGCGGCTGATGTGGACGAGGTCTGTGCCGTCCGTGGCGAGGTAGCCGAGGTCGAGGGCCGCGGCGAGGTTCTCCGGGGTGGACTGGCCCGCGAAGACGTCCGCCAGTTCCTCCGGTGAGAGGCGGACCGGGGTCTCCTCCGTGGGTGCGCCCAGGCCGAGGAGTTCGCCGACGTCGCGGCCGTGGTCGAAGGCCTCGGCGAGTTCGGCGATGCCGCTCAGGGTGTGGCCGCGTTCCAGGAGCGCGGCGATCGTGCGCAGGCGGGCCAGGTGGTCCTCGTCGTACCAGGCGATCCGGCCCTCGCGGCGCGGGGGTGGGATCAGCTTGCGCTCGCGGTAGAAGCGCAGCGTGCGCACGGTGATGCCGGCCTCCCCGGCCAGCTCCTCCATTCGGTACTCCCGCTTGTCCGCCACGCCGGAAGCCTATGTCGTACCGTCGGTACCCGCGGCGGAGCCGCTGATGTGAACGTCCTTCCCCCCGACCCCTACCCATCGGTATGGAGCTGCTCTACGCTCCCATTGCGCCAGTGTTCACTGGCGGAGTCGGCAGCGTCGTAGCGGCAATGCCGTACGCGGCAATGGAGGCGTCGGGATGACCGAGCACGAGCATGTACGGGTGGCGGTGATCGGCTCCGGATTCGGTGGGCTCGGAGCCGCTGTGCGGTTGCGCCGCGAGGGCGTCACCGACTTCGTCGTCCTGGAGCGGGCCGACAGTGTGGGCGGGACCTGGCGGGACAACAGCTATCCGGGCTGCGCCTGTGACGTGCCGTCCCATCTCTATTCCTTCTCGTTCGCGCCCAATCCCGACTGGCCGCGCACCTTCTCCGGGCAGGAGCACATCCGCGCCTATCTGGAGCACGTCGCCGACGTCTTCCGGCTCCGGTCGCATCTTCGCTTCAACTCGGAGGTGAAGGTGATGACTTGGGACGGGGAGCGGCTGCGCTGGGTCATCGAGACCAGCAGCGGGACACTCACCGCCGACGTCGTCGTTTCCGCCACCGGGCCGCTGTCCGACCCCAAGGTCCCCGACGTTCCCGGCATCGACACCTTTCCCGGCAAGGTCTTCCATTCGGCCCGCTGGGACCACGACTACGACCTGCGCGGCAAGCGGGTCGCGATGGTCGGTACGGGCGCCTCGGCCATCCAGATCGTGCCGGCCATCCAGCCGGACGTCGCGAAGCTCACCCTCTTCCAGCGCACCCCGCCCTGGGTGATGCCCCGCGTCGACCGGGCCGTCACCGGCGCCGAGCGCTGGCTCCACCGGCAGCTGCCCTTCACCTCGCAGGCCCGGCGCGGACTCCTGTGGGGCCTGCGGGAGTTGCAGGTCCAGGCGTTCACCAAGCGGCCCAACGAGCTCGGTCTGATAGAGCAGTTGGCCAAGCGAAACATGGCACGGGCCATCAAGGACCCGGAGCTGAGGGCCAAGTTGACGCCGTCCTACCGCATCGGCTGCAAGCGCATCCTGCTGTCCAGCACGTACTACCCGGCCCTCGCGCAGCCCAACGTGGACGTGGTCGCGAGCGGGCTCAGCGAGGTCCGCGGCTCGACCGTCGTGGCCGCGGACGGGACCGAGGCCGAGGTCGACGCGATCGTCTTCGGTACGGGCTTCCACGTCACCGACATGCCGATCGCCGACCGGGTCGTGGGCGCGGAGGGTAAGACGCTCGCCGAGGCGTGGCGGACCGGCATGAAGTCGCTGCGCGGTGCGACGGCGGCCGGGTTCCCCAACTGGATGACGATCATCGGGCCGAACACCGGCCTCGGGAACTCCAGCATGATCCTGATGATCGAGTCCCAGCTGAACTACATGGCCGACTACGTACGGCAGTTGGAGGTGCTCGGCGGGCGGGCCGCCCTCGACGCACGGCCCGGCGCGGTCGACGCCTGGAACCACCGCGTCCAGGAGCGCATGAAGCGCACGGTCTGGAACACCGGCGGCTGCACCAGCTGGTACCTCGACGACAACGGCGTCAACACCACCATCTGGCCCGGTACGACGACGGAGTTCCGCGGTGCCACGCGGCGCGTGGATCTGGGGGAGTACGACCTGCTGCGCCCGCCGCCCGAGCCGGAGACGGCATCCGGGCGTCGTACGACGAAGAAGACGAAGAAGACGAAGAAGACAGTGGAGGCGGGCGCGTGAGCCGGTTGATGCATGTGGCTTCCGGTCCCTACGCGCCGCCCGTTCCCGTGCGCGAGCTGACCGCCGTCTCCGCCGACGGGGCCCGGCTGCACGTCGAGGTGCACGGGCCCGAGGGGGCGCCCGCCGTGGTGCTCTCGCACGGGTGGACGTGCTCGACCGCCTTCTGGGCGGCGCAGATCCGGGACCTCGCCGCCGACCATCGCGTGATCGCGTACGACCAGCGGGGGCACGGGCGCAGTCCCGTGAACCCTGTGTGCAGCGCGGACGCGCTCGCCGACGATCTGGAGGCGGTGCTCGCCGCCACGCTCGCGCCCGGCGAGAAGGCCGTGCTGGCCGGGCACTCCATGGGCGGGATGACGCTGATCGCCGCGACCGGGCGCGACCGGTTCCGGGAGCACGCGGGCGCCGTGCTGCTGTGCAGTACGGGCAGTTCGCGGCTGGTCGCCGAGTCGCTGGTGGTGCCGATGCGGGCCGGGCGGTCGCGGACCTGGCTGACCAGGAAGGTGCTCGGGTCGCGGGCTCCGCTCGGGCCCGTCACACCGGTCGCCCGGCGGATCCTCAAGTACGCGACGATGGGGCCCGGTTCGGCGCCCGGCATGGTCGAGGCGTGCGCGCGGATCGTGCACGCGTGCCCGCGCAAGGTGCGCTGCGCCTGGTCGCACGTGCTCGACACGCTCGATCTCGACCATCGCGTACGGGAGTTGAGCGTGCCGGCCGCGGTCGTCGTCGGCACGGCCGACCGGATGACACCCGTCGTGCACGCGCGTTCCCTCGTCGCCGCGCTGCCGAACTGCGTCGGTTCCACCGAACTGCCCGGGCTCGGGCACATGACCCCGGTCGAGGCACCCGCGCTGGTCAGCACCCGGATACGGGAACTCGTCTCCGCGTACACAGGCGTTCAACGGATCCAGCAGAAGGAGGGCGCATGAGCAGGGTCAGCCTGGAAGGGCAGGTCGCCGTCGTTACGGGGGCCGCGCGGGGCGTCGGCGAACTCCTCGCCCGCAAGCTCTCCGCGCGCGGTGCCACGGTCGCGCTCGTCGGTCTGGAGCCGGACGAGCTGAAGCAGGTCGCCGAGCGGCTGCACGGCGAGAGCGGGCACTGGTACGCCGACGTCACCGACCACGAGGCGATGACGCGGGTCGCGGCGGAGGTGAAGGAGCGGTTCGGGAAGGTCGACATCGTCGTCGCCAACGCCGGGGTCGCCAACGGGGGGCCGTTCGTCGACTCCGATCCGGAGGCGTGGAAGCGGGTCATCGAGGTGAACCTGATCGGGTCGGCGATGACCGCGCGGGCGTTCCTGCCCGTGCTGATGGAGAGCCGCGGGTATCTGCTGCAGATCGCCTCGCTCGCGGCCATCACCCCGGCTCCCATGATGACCGCGTACTGCGCGTCCAAGTCGGGCGTCGAGGCGTACGCGCACAGCCTGCGGGCCGAGGTCGGGTACAAGGGCGTACGCGTGGGGGTCGGGTATCTGTCCTGGACCGACACCGACATGGTGCGCGGGGCCGATCAGGACGACGTCATGCGGGAGTTGAGGCAGCGGCTGCCGTGGCCCGCGAACAAGACGTACCCGCTCGGGCCCGCCGTCGACCGGATCGTGGCCGGGATCGAGCGGCGGTCCAGCCATGTGTACGGGCAGTGGTGGCTGCGCGGGATGCAGGGCGTACGCGGGTATCTGCCGGGGATCATCGGGGCGGTGGGGCAGCGGGAGATGCGGCGGTTCGCTCCGCGGGCGGGGCAGGTGTCCAAGGGGCTGGTCGGGGCCGGGGGAGAGGCCGATGAGCAGGCACGGGGCACGCTGCGTAACTGACCGTTACTGATCGAAATGCGCGCTCTGTCGGTCCGTGTGAATCTGGTCGAGGCCCCAATCCCCCACCCACTACGGGAGTGAATCTCATGGGCATGAAGGACCAGTTCCAGGACAAGGCCGAGGAGCTCAAGGAGCAGGCGCGTCAGCGTGCCGGCCAGGGCCGGGACGAGGCGAGTGAGCGCGGGCGCCAGCCGCAGGAGCCGCGCGAGCCGCGTGAGCGGGCGTCGCGTGAGCAGGCTCCGCGGGAGCGTCAGGAGCCGACGCGCCGGGAGCCGGGGCGGGAGACGCCTGACGAGGCGCAGCGTGCCCAGCGGGACTCGCAGGAGCGGTTCGATCAGGACTATGACATCTGATCGAGTGTGCTGAGTGTGGGGTGCCCTTCTTTGGGAGGGCGCCCCACACTTTTGTGTTTGGCGGGGGTTCGTTGTTGGGTGCGGGTTGGTTGTGGCTGGGTGCGCCCACGCGGCGGAGCCGCACATGTCACAGCCCCGCGCCCCTAAAAGCGAATGGTCCGCCCGATGCCCCGTGGCGGTACCTGAAGCGAAGAGCCCCGGCGACGGGCAGCCTGAAAGCGAAGGGACTCCCCGGCGCCCTCTGTCACGAAGCCCTCGGCGGTAGTTTCGGGCGGCTTCTGTCCGGGGTGGTTTCGTAGGTTGGTGGCGTTGCCGCCGGGTGGAGGTTCAGGAGGTCCAGGGCCAGTTGGACCGCGTCGTCCAGTTGGGCGTGGCGGCCTTCTGCCCAGTCGAGGGGGGTGCGGAGGATTTCGAGGTCGGGGGTGACGCCCTGGTTCTCGACGGACCAGCCGTACGCGTCGAACCAGGCGGCGTTCATGGGGACCGTGATGACGGTGCCGTCGCCCAGGCGGTGGCGGCCGGTCATGCCGACGACGCCGCCCCAGGTGCGCTGGCCCACCACCGGGCCCAGCTTCAGGAGTTTGAAGGCCGCCGTGATCATGTCACCGTCGGACGAGGTCATTTCGTCCGCCAGGGCCACCACCGGGCCCCGCGGGGCGTTGGACGCGTACGACACCGGTTGGGCGCCCCGGGTCAGGTCCCAGCCCAGGATCGTGCGGGTGAGTTTCTCCACGACCAGCTCGCTGATGTGGCCGCCGGCGTTGCCGCGTACGTCGACGATGAGGGCGGGCCGTGACACCTCCATGCGCAGGTCTCGGTTGAACTGGGCCCAGCCCGAGCCGCCCATGTCCGGGATGTGCAGATAGCCGCAGCGGCCGCCGCTCAACTCCCGTACCACCTCACGGCGTTTGGCGACCCAGTCCTGGTAGCGCAGGGGGCGTTCGTCGACCAGGGGGACCACCGCGACCCGGCGCGAGCGGCCCTTGCCCTCCGCCGGGGTGAACGTCAGCTCCACCGTCGTGCCGCCCGCGCCCGCGAGGAGGGGGAAGGGGCCCGAGACGGGGTTCACCGGGCGGCCGTCCACGTGGGTGAGGACCGCGCCCTCGCGGATGCCCGTACCGGCCAGCGGGGAACGGGCCTTGGAGTCGGAGGAGTCGCCGGGGAGGATGCGTTTGACGAGCCAACCGCCCTCACGGCGTACGAAGTTGGCGCCGAGGACGCCCTGCGCCCGCTGATAGTGGGGCGGGCCCTCGTTGCGGCGGGAGGCGGTGACGTACGCGTGCGAGGTGCCCAGTTCGCCCAGGACCTCGCGGAGCAGGTCGGCGAACTCGTCGGGGGAGGCGACCCGTTCGACGAGCGGGCGGTACTGCGCGAGGATCCCGTCCCAGTCGATGCCGCACATGTCGGGGGCCCAGAAGTAGGCGCGGATGAGCCGGCCCGCCTCGGCGTACGCCTGGCGCCACTCCGCGGCCGGGTCCACCTCGTGCAGGATGCGGCGGAGGTCGATCCAGACGGTCGTGTCGCCGTCGCCCGACTCGGTGGAGGGGACCGCGCGCAGGTCGCCCTCGTCGACCACGACCAGCCTGCTGCCGTCGCCGCTCAGCGCGAACCAGTCGAGGTGGTCGACGAGTTCGGACTTCTTCGCCTTGGTGATGTTGAAGTACTCCAGGGTCGGACGGCCGCTCGTGTCGTCCGGGTTCGCGAACGTCTCGCCGAGCGCGCCCGAGATCGGCCAGCGCAGCCAGACCAGGCCGCCGCCCGCGACCGGGTACAGCGCCGAGTACTTGGACGCCGTGACCGGGAAGGGCGTCACCCGGCTCTCCAGGCCCTCGATCTCCACGGTCACCGTGGCGCCGTCGCCGGTGTCGTCCTCGACCGGGTCCAGGCCGCCGGCCGCCGGGCGTCCCTCGGGGTTCAGCGCGAAGGGGGACGGGGTCGCCGAGGACAGGGGTACGAGGTACGGGCGGCAGCCCAGCGGGAAGGACAGGTCCCCGGTGTGGACGTCGTACACCGGGTCGAAGCCGCGCCAGGAGAGGAAGGCGAGGAAGCGGCCGTCCCGGGTGAACACCGGGTTCTCGTCCTCGAAGCGGCCGTTGGTGACATCGACGATCGTGCGCGCGCCCGGCCCCTCGATCCGGGCCATCTTGATCTGGCGCAGGGTGCGGCCGATGCCCGGGTGCGACCACGTCAGCCAGGCCCCGTCCGGGGAGAAGGCCAGGTCGCGCACGGGCCCGTTGATGGACCGGATGAGCTCCGTGACCTCACCACCTTGCCCAGGGATTCCCCCGGGCTCCGCCCCGGAGGCGCCTCCGGACCCCGACTCCTCCGTCGCGTCGAGCAGCAGCAGCCGCCCGTCGTTCGACGCGATCGCGAGGCGCTCGCCCTTCGGGTCCGAGACGAGTTCCAGGACGCGGCCCAGTCGGCCGGAGGCCAGCCGGCGCGGCTCGCGTTCGCCGCTGGCGCGTGGCAGGTAGGCGATCTCGACGGCGTCCTCGCCCTCCGCGTCCGTCACGTACGCGACCTGCCCGCCCGAGCCGAGCATCTCGGGGAGCCGGACGCGGACGCCCGGGGTGTCCGCGATCGTGCGCGCGGGGCCGTCGCGGTGCGTGAGCCAGTACAGGCTGCCGCGCACGACGACCGCGCTCGCCCGGCCCGTCTCGTCCACGGAGATCCCGTCCACGTGCTGCGCGGCCGGCACCTGGTACGTACGGCGTCCGGCGCGCGGCCCTCCGAGGCGTACGTCGAGGCGGCGGGGGAGCGATTCGGGGGACAGGTCGTCGACGATCCACAGGTCGCCCGCGCACTGGTAGACGACCCGGGTGCCGTCGCTGGACGCGTGCCGGGCGTAGAAGGTGTCGTGGTCGGTGTGGCGGCGAAGGTCGGAGCCGTCGTGCAGACAGGAGTAGAGGTTGCCGATGCCCTCGTGGTCGGAGAGGAAGGCGATCCGGCCGCCGACGAACATCGGCGAGTCGAGGTGTCCGTCGAGATCGGCGAGGATGCGCCGCCCGTGCAGCCAGAGCCGGCCGGTGGCACCGCCGCGGTAGCGCTTCCAGGCGGCGGGCTCGTGCGGGGGCGTGCCGGTGAGCAGCAGGGTCAGGCGCTCGCCCGCGAAGTCGCCGCCCGAGCCCTCGACCGAGTCCTTGCCTGAGTCCTTGCCCGCGAAGTCCGCGACCGCGATGTGGGAGACCGGGCCCCACGGGAGCTTGCCGCCGGGGCAGCCGTCGACCGGCACGCTGTAGGCCCAGGTGAAGTACGAGAAGGGCTCGCCGTGCGAGGCGACGGCGAGGATGTCGCTGTTGCCCTCCTTGTCGGGGGGCGACCAGCCGCAGACCTGGGTGTCGGCGTTCCCCCAGTAGGTGAGCCGCCGGGCCGGACCGCCGTCCACCGGCGCCAGATGGATCTCCGGCACGAGGTTGCGCCAGGTCGTGTACGCGATATGCCGGCCGTCGGGCGAGAAGCGCGGGTGGCTCACCTTCGTACGGTCGACGGTGAGCCGCCAGGCGCGGCCGGGGGTGTCGAGCGGGGCCACCCAGAGGTCGTCCTCGGCCGCGAAGCACAGGCGGTCGCCGTTGAGGTGCGGGAAGCGCAGGTAGGCGGCGGAACCGTGGCCGTCCCGGGTCGACCCGCCGTCCCCGGTCGCCCCGCCACCCGCGGCCGCCCCGCGGTCCACGGCCTCTCCGGTCAGGGGCCCGGCTCCGGTCGCGTTCTCGTACTCGTCGCTCACCCACCCATGCTTTTCCGGTGGGCGGGGCCCGGCAACTCGTGGTCCGGCGGAGCGGGTGCCGGTGGGACGCCGGTGAGGAGGGAGCGAGAAGGCAGCGAGACGGGAGTGAGTCGGGCGTGAGAAGGGAGCGGGAAGCCGTGACGCAGCACACGTACGAAACGGTTTCGTTTCGTTGGGGGATAGGGTACCTTCATAGGAGTACGAGACAGTTTCGTTCGAGCGGGAACGGTGAGTGGCATGGCTGAGACAGCAACGACGCGTCGAAGCCGGATCACGCCCGAGCGCGAGGCCGAGTTGTACGAGGCCGTGCTCGACCTGCTCCGGGAGGTCGGTTACGACTCCCTGACCATGGACGCGGTCGCCGCCCGCACCCGGTCCAGCAAGGCCACCCTCTACCGCCAGTGGGGCGGCAAGGCCGAACTGGTCGCGAGGGCGATCCGGCACCACAAGCCGGTCGATCTCGCGGCGGTCGACACCGGAAGTCTGCGAGGCGACTTCCACGCGTTCACGCACCGCCAGGACGACTGCCAGATGGAACAGGACTCCGCACTGATGCGGGTCCTCGGCACGGCGGCGCACACGAACCCCGAGCTGCTGGTCGCCCTCCGCGAATGGCTGATCGAGCCGGAGCTGGCGGAGATGCGCCGGGTGTTGCAGCGTGCGATCGACCGCGGTGAGGTCCGTCCGGACAACCCCGCGATCGACTACGTGCTGCACATGATCATCGGTGCCTTCGCGGCACGGACGATGATCGACGAACAGCCACCGACCCAGGCCTTCGTCACCTCGTACATCGACGCTGTGGTGATCCCCGCCCTCAGCGCCTGATCCGGCCCCCGTTTCCTCGATTCCCCGAGCCTCACGCCCCGAGGCTCAACCTCCTTACGCACGACCCCAGTTGCACCTGACGCGACCGCTCACGTCGTCGGGCCGATGACTAACGCCCTGCCATCACCGACCTGACCGGGAGTACGCCCTCGTGGCCACTTTCCTCTACAACCTCGGCCGACTCGCCTTCCGGCGACGGCATTTCGTCGCACTGATATGGGTGGCGCTGCTGACGCTCGCGGGCGTCGGAGCGGCGAGCGCACCCGCCGCCGGAACCACCTCCTTCTCGATCCCCGGCACCGAGGCGCAGAAGGCCTTCGACCTGCTGGAACAGCGGTTCCCCGGCGCCAGCGCCGACGGCGGCACCGGGCGCATCGTCTTCAAGGCGCCCGAGGGCCAGAAGATGACGGACGCCGACAACAAGGCGACCGTCGCGAAGACCGTCAAGGAACTGGGCGGCGGCACCGAAGTCGCCTCCGTCACCGACCCGTTCACGACGAACGCCGTGAGCAAGGACGGAACCGTCGCCTACACGTCGGTGAAGTACAAGGTCCCCGGCATGGAGCTCGCGGACTCGACCCGGACCTCCCTGGAGGCCGCCGGTGACGACGCCAGGGCCGCCGGGCTGACCGTCGACGTCGGAGGCGACGCGCTGGAGGCCGGCGCCGAACCGGGAGCGGTCGGCGAGATCATCGGCATCGCCATCGCCGCGGTCGTCCTCGTCATCACCCTGGGCTCGCTGGTCGCGGCCGGACTGCCGCTGCTGACCGCGATCATCGGCGTGGGCATCGGTGTCTCCACCATCACCGTCCTCGCCAAGGCGCTCGACCTCGGCGACACCACCTCCACGCTCGCCCTGATGATCGGCCTCGCGGTCGGCATCGACTACGCGCTCTTCATCGTCTCCCGCTACCGGAGCGAACTGGCCGAGGGCCGCGACCGCGAGGAGGCGGCGGGCCACGCCACCGGCACCGCCGGCTCGGCTGTCGTCTTCGCGGGACTCACCGTCGTGATCGCCCTCGCGGGCCTCTCGGTCGTCAACGTCCCGATGCTGACCAAGATGGGCCTCGCGGCGGCGGGCACGGTCGTCATCTCCGTCCTCATCGCGCTGACCCTCATCCCGGCGATGCTCGGATACGCGGGCAGGAGGATCCGCCCGGCGGGCGAGAAGCGCAAGTCGGCCAAGGAGCGCAAGTCGGCCGAGGAGCACAAGCCGGCCGAGGAGCACAGGTTCTCCGACGCCGCCGGCTCCGGGAAGGCCGCCGCCTCCGGGAAGTCGGCCAAGCCCAACATGGGCACCCGTTGGGCGAGCTTCGTCATCCGCCGGCCCGTCGCCGTGCTGGTGCTCGGCGTGGTCGGTCTGGGCGCGATCGCCCTGCCCGTCACCCAGCTGGAACTGGGCCTGCCCGACGAGGGCTCGCAGCCGACGTCCACGACCCAGCGCCGGGCGTACGACACCCTGTCGGAGGGCTTCGGTCCCGGCTTCAACGGCCCGCTGATGATCGTGGTCGACGCCAAGGACAGCGACGACCCGACGGCCGCCTTCGGTGATGTGGCCGACGGGATCAAGGGCCTCAAGGACGTCGTGACGGTCACCCCGCCGATGCCCAACAAGGCCGGCGACACCGCGACGATCACCGTGATCCCGAACTCCAAGCCGTCCTCGACCCAGACCGAGGACCTGGTGCACGCCATCCGTGACAAGGGTTCCGAGTTCAAGGCCGACACGGACGCGGAGGTCCTGGTCACCGGCACCACCGCGATGAACATCGACTTCTCGCAGAAGCTCAACGACGCGCTGGTCCCGTACCTGGCACTGGTGGTCGGTCTCGCCTTCCTGCTCCTGATCGTGGTCTTCCGGTCCATCCTGGTCCCGCTGAAGGCGGCCCTCGGCTTCCTGCTCAGCGTGCTCGCCGCGCTCGGGGCAGTGGTCGCGGTCTTCCAGTGGGGCTGGTTCTCCGGCCTGATCGGTGTCGAGGAGACCGGCCCGATCATGTCGATGATGCCGATCTTCATGGTGGGCGTGGTCTTCGGTCTCGCGATGGACTACGAGGTGTTCCTCGTGACCCGGATGCGGGAGGCGTTCGTCCACGGCGAGACGCCGAGCCAGGCCGTGGTGACCGGCTTCCGGCACAGCGCCCGGGTCGTGGTCGCCGCCGCGATCATCATGATGGCCGTCTTCGGCGGCTTCATCGGCTCCAGCGAGGCCATGATCAAGATGATCGGCTTCGGCCTCGCGATCGCCGTCTTCTTCGACGCCTTCGTCGTCCGCATGGCGATCGTCCCGGCGGTCCTGGCGCTGCTCGGCAAGAAGGCCTGGTGGCTGCCCAAGTGGCTGGACCGCGTCCTGCCGAACGTCGACGTCGAGGGCGAGGGCCTGCGGGCCCACGACGACCGCCCGAAGGGCTCGGACGCGGACGAGAACCGGGAGTTGGTACGCGTCTGATGTGCGACTGACGCGCGTGTGACGCGTCGGCTCCCGTGAAGGACCAGCCGGTGAGGGCTCCGTGGGGACGGGCGGCCCTCACCGGCTTCATGTGTGCCGCGGGTGTACGCGGTATGCCGGGGCGGTTGTCAGTGGTGCGGTCTAGCGTGAAGGGCATGACGACTTTCTCCGAACGACCCCGCACGGCCCTGATGGTGATCGACGTCCAGAAGGGCGTCATGGCCGGGGCCCACCAGCGCGACACGGTGGTCGCGAACATCGCCGTCCTCGTCGACACGGCACGCGCCCAGGGCACCCCGGTCGTCTGGGTCCAGCACTCCGACGAGGGCCTGGAGAAGGGCAGCGAGGACTGGGAGTACGTTCCCGAGCTGGCCCGCCGGGATTCGGAACCGCTGGTGCACAAGACGTACGGCGACTCCTTCGAGGGCACCGGCCTGGAGGAGGTCCTGGCCGGAGCCGGCGTCGGACACCTGGTGGTCACCGGCGCCCAGACGGACGCCTGCATCCGGTCCACCATCCACGGAGCGTTCGTACGGGGCTACGACGTGACACTCGTCGGCGACGCCCACACGACGGAGGACCTGAGCCGGTGGGGTGCCCCGCCGCCGGAGCAGGTCATCGCGCACACGAACCTGTACTGGCAGGAGCAGTCGGCGCCGGCGCGCAAGGCCGGGGTGGTGGAGACGAAGGACGTGACGTTCGGCGGCTGAGCCAGGGTCTGTCTGTCGGACAGGTCTTAGGGGCGGCGGCCCCGCGTGCTGACCAGTGGCAGGGAGTTGACCACGAAGGCCGGGTCCGTCAACAGAGCCTGGAAGCGGTCCAGTTCGCCGTCCGTCAGGCCTTCCGCCCGCAGCCGGTCGGCCAGTTGCCGCGCGTTGACCCGGTGCAGCCCGATGCCCGTACCGCCGCCAGCCCACGACTCCGCGTACGTCGTCGCCGTGACGTCCTCAAGACCGGCACCCAGCATCGCGCCGGGCACACGGCGGCCCCACACCGGGTCGAGGCCCGCCTTCTCCAACTGGACCCGCATGGCGGTGTGGACGCGTTCGAAGAGGGCGACCGCCTCCTCGTCGGGAGCGGCGAGCACGGGGACCCAGCTGGTGTCGAACTCCTCCAGCACCAGCCACCCGCCGGGCCGCAGTGCCTCCGCGAGCCGCGCCAGGACGTCCAGCCGCTCCGGCAGGTGCTGCAGTACCAGCCGGGCGTGCACCAGGTCGTAGCCGTCGGCGGGCAGCGGGTCCCGCACGATGTCGTGCCGCAGGAGGCGTACGTGCGGTGGCCGGGGGCGGGACTCGGCCCACCGCGGGTCGAGGTCGGTGATGGTGACCTCGCCGTCCGGGCCGACCTGTTCGCCGAGCCAGTCGCCCAGCGAGCCGCCCCCTCCGCCGACCTCCAGGCACCGCCAGCCCCGGGTGAGCCCGGTCAGCTCCAGGCGGCGACGGGAGAACGGGTCGTAGCAGGACTCCAGCGCGAAGAACCGGCCCCGGGCGTGGTCGGCGCTGTTGTCGAACGCATAGCGGGACATGGGGGAGGCCTCTCCTTCACGCACGGCACTTCCTCGCACACGGCGGTTCCATCGTCACCGTCGTGGCCCCCGACGGCCAGGCGGCGGAGTGGGACGGGTGACGTGAGGGCGGGGCTTTCGGGTGTGCGCCCCGGCCGGGGAGTGCGCCGCCGTGGAACTCGTTCGCATGTCCCGTACACCCACCGCTAGCGTGCCGTGCATGACGACGAGCGCAGCTGACGAGTCCGGAGCACACCCCCGTTTCGCCGAAGCCCTGAGCGAGCTGGGTCTCGACGATCTGCACCCGCGGATCCGCCGCTTCCCGGACGCCGCCCGGACCGCCGTCGAGGCGGCCGAGGCGATCGGGTGCGAGCTGAGCGAGATCTGCAAGTCGCTGATCTTCGCGGCGGACGGGGTGCCGGTCCTGGTGCTGATGGACGGATCGTCCCGGGTCGACGTCGAGCTCGTCCGCCGGGAGCTGGGCGCCGCGAAGGTCACCCGGGCCAAGGTGGAGCTGGTCAGGGAGACCACGGGGTACGCGATCGGTGGCGTACCGCCCTTCGGACACCGCACCAGGACCCGGGTCCTGGCGGACCGTTCGCTGCTGGACCACGACACGGTGTGGGCCGCCGCGGGCACCCCGCACACCGTGTTCCCCATGGACCCGAAGACCCTGATCGCCCACGCGGGCGCCACGCTGGTGGACGTCCGCGAGCAGACCACGTGACCCCGCTGGTCACCGCCGCCGTCCTGCTCGCCGCGGTCACGCACGCCAGCTGGAACGCCATCGCCCACCAGATCACCGACAAACTGGTCGGCTTCACGCTGATCGCCGGCGGCGGGATGCTGATCGGGCTGGCGATGGTCCCGTTCGTGCCGTTCCCGGCGGCGGAGGCGTGGCCGTATCTGATCGCCTCGGCGGTCATCCACGTCGTGTACTACGTGCTGCTGATGAAGTCCTTCCGGCTCGGCGACTTCGGGCAGGCGTACCCGATCGCGCGCGGCACCGCCCCGCTGGTCGTGACCGCGCTGGCCGCCGTCTTCGCCCACGAGGTGCCTGACGGGTGGGCGGCGTCCGGCATCGTGGTCTCCTGCGCCGGGCTGACCGGCGTCGCGCTGTGGGGCCTGCGCGGAAGTCGGCCCAACTGGGCCGCGATCGGCGCCGCGTTGGCGACGGGTCTGTCGATCGCCGCGTACACGGTCGTCGACGGCCTGGGCGTACGCGCCTCCGGCTCCGCCCTCTCCTACATCGCCTGGCTGATGGCGGTGGAGGGCGTGGCGGTCCCCGCGTACGCCCTGTACCGCTGGCGCGGCGACCTGTTCACCGTCCTGCGCCCCTTCGCGGCCGTCGGCCTACTGGGCGCCGCCCTGTCCGTCGCCGCCTACGGCCTGGTCCTCTGGGCCCAGACCAAGGCGGAACTGGCCCCGATCGCGGCGCTGCGGGAGTCGTCCATCATCGTCGGCGCGGCGATAGGAGCGGTCTTCTTCAAGGAACGGTTCGGGGCGCCGCGTATCGCTGCCGCGGGGCTGGTGGTGGTGGGGATCGGCCTGATGCTCCACGCGGCGTGACGCGGCGGAGCCGCACATGTACACAGCCCCCCTTCAGGGGCGCGGGGAACTGCGCGACCAGCCACAACGCATCCGCACCCAGCACCCAACCGCCGGAGGCACCCCGTTCACAAGGAAGCGTGAAGCCCCCGCACCAGTGCCTGTGCCCTCGGGTCCGCCGTCACCGTCTTGGTGAAGCCGTTCGTGACGTAGCCGAAGGCGATTCCCGACTCGGGGTCGGCGAAGCCGAGGGAGCCGCCACGGCCCGGGTGGCCGAAGGAACCGGTGGCCAGGAAGGGGGAGGCCGAGCCGTGGAGCATGTAGCCGAGGCCGAAGCGGGTGTTGATCACGAGGACCCGGTCAGGGCCCGCGGACTCCTCGGTGCGGGCCGCCGCCAGTGTCCCGGCCGTGAACAGCCGTGCCCCGCCGTCCACTTGGCCGATCAGGGACGCGTAGAAGCGGGCCAGCCCGTCCGCCGTGGCGATGCCGTTCGTCGCGGGGAGCGCGGCCGCCCGGTACGCCGGGTCGTTCTGGTCGGGGAACGGGGTGATCGCGGCGAAGGCCCGCCGGGTCAGGGACGCCGGGTCGTCGTACGCCTCGGCGACCGACCGCTTCGGGCGGGACCGCAGGCCCCCGGCGTTCCCCGGCGCCTCCACGCGGCCGACCACGCCCACCCGGCCCGCCTCCGCTGCGGGCAGGCCGACCCACAGGTCGGCGCCCACCGGCCCGGCGATCTCCTCGGCGATCCAGTCACCGACGCCACGGCCGGTGACGCGCCGCACCAGCTCGCCGACGAGCCAGCCGTACGTCAGCGCGTGGTAGCCGTGATCGGTGCCCGGCTCCCATACGAGGCCCTGGCGCGCGACCGCCTCGGCACCGCGCAGGGGGTCCAGCGCCTCCTCGGGCGTCAGCGGCAGATCCAGGACCGGCAGCCCGGCCCGGTGCGACAGCACGTGCCGCACCAGCACCCGCTCCTTGCCCGCCGCCTTGAACTCGGGCCAGTACTCACCCACCGGAGCGTCCAGGTCCAGCAGCCCGCGCTGGTGCAGGAGAAGGAGCGCTGCCGCGGCGACGCCCTTGGTGGCCGAGCGCACGATCTGGGCGGTGCCGCGTTCCCAGGGCGCCGAGTCGGCCGCACCGTCGGCATCCTTGGTGCCGTTCACGTCCTTCGTGCCGGCCCACAGGTCCACGACCCGGTGCCCGTCCCGGTACACGGCGACGGCCGCGCCCCGGTCCCCGAGCACCTCGAAGTTCCGTACGAACGCTTCCCTGACCGGCTCGAAGCCCTCGGCCACAGTGCCGTTCACGTCCACGCCCGTGCTCCGTCCAGTTCAGTCCTGTCCGGCCTCGCCCGGCGAACAGTCGGTGCAACACGCACCCACCGTCCGCGATTCCGGTGGCGCGTCAGCCCAGCAGAATCGTGACCTCGATGTTGCCGCGTGTCGCGTTCGAGTACGGGCAGACCTGGTGGGCGGCGTCCACGAGCTTCGACGCCACGTCCTGGTCGAGGACCGGCAGCGAGACGCTCAGGGCGACCGCGAGGCCGTAGCCGCGCTGCTTGTTGGGGCCGATGCCGACCTTCGCCGCGACCGTGGAGCCGGACAGGTCGAAGCCCTCGCGGCGGCCGACCAGGACCAGCGCGTTGTGGAAACAGGAGCTGAAGCCGGCCGCGAAGAGCTGCTCCGGGTTGGTGCCGTCACCGTCGCCGCCAAGGGCCGGAGGCATCGCGACCTTCAGCTCCAGCTGGCCGTCCTGGCTGGTCACATACCCTTCGCGGCCCCCGTGCGCGGTGGCCTCGGCCACGTACATGATCTTCGTGGGACGGCTGTCGAGTTCAACAGCGGCGTCGGTCATGGATCGCCTCACCCCCAGGCACGCGAGAACGCGGAATCAGAACGCAGAAACAGAGTGCACAAACACATCGCACACAATGTATCCACCGATTCCGGCCACTTATTACTTGGGGGTAGCAACCGTGGGTAACATCGAGGTCAGCCGCCGGAGGTCCGCCCGGAGCCGGGCCACCTCGTCCGCCGTCAGCCGTGTCCCGGCCAGCAGCGCCGACGGCACGCACTCCGCGCGCTCCCGCAGCTCCTCGCCCCGCCCGGTGACCGCGACCAGCACCGACCGCTCGTCCAGCGCGGAACGCTCCCGGCGGACGAGACCGGCCGACTCCAGGCGTTTGAGCAGCGGCGACATGGTTCCGTAGTCGAGCCGCAGGGTCCCGGCCAGCTCCTTGACGGTGAGTTCGCCGCGCTCCCAGAGGACGAGCATGACCAGGTACTGCGGATAGGTGAGCCCGAGCGCTTCGAGAAGCGGGCGGTACGCGCCGGTCACGGCACGCTGGGCCGCGTACAGCGCGAAGCACAGCTGGTCGTCGAGCAGCAGCGAACCGGCCGGCGCGCACTCGTCGGGCGAATCCGCCGCCGGACCCTCGTCGGGCGAACCCACCCTCGGAACCTCTTCGTTCGTCACACGCCCATTGTCACGCGCCCGTGGTCACGCGCCCATGGTCACGGAGCGCGGGTCGAAGCCGAACGGCAGCTCCAGGCGGTGCTCCCGCATCAGTTCGTCGTCCGACAAAAGCTCGCCGGTCCTGCCGTCCGCCGCGATCACGCCGTCGCTGAGGATCAGGGCACGCGGGCACAGTTCGAGGGCGTACGGCAGATCGTGCGTGACCATGAGCACGGTCACGTCCAACGACCGCAGGATGTCGGCGAGTTCGCGCCGTGAGGCGGGGTCGAGGTTGGACGACGGCTCGTCGAGGACCAGGATCTCCGGCTCCATCGCCAGCACGGTCGCGACCGCCACCCGGCGCCGCTGCCCGAAGGAGAGGTGGTGCGGCGGGCGGTCGGCGAAGGCCTCCATCCCGACCCGTTCGAGGGCGGTGCGCACCCGCGCCTCCAGCTCGGGGCCCTTGAGTCCGGCGGCGGCGGGCCCGAAGGCCACGTCCTCGCGCACGCTCGGCATGAACAGCTGGTCGTCCGGGTCCTGGAAGACGATCCCGACCTTCCGCCGGATCTCCGCCATGTGCTTGCGGCCGACGGGCAGCCCGGCCACCGTCACGGTCCCGGCGCCGCCGGTCAGGATGCCGTTGAGGTGCAGTACGAGGGTCGTCTTGCCGGCGCCGTTCGGCCCGAGCAGCGCCACGCGCTCACCGCGGCCGACGGTGAAGTCGACGCCGAACAGGGCCTGATGGCCGTCGGGGTACGCGAAGGCGAGCCCGGAGACTTCGAGCGAAGGTGCGGTCACAGGGGTCACGGGAGTCACGGAGGTGGTCACAGAGTCCATCCCAACAGACACACGACAAGGGCGGCGGACGGCAGGGCGAGCGCGTACGACCACTGCGCCCGGGACGCGGTCACCTCGTCGATGACCGGCATCGAACCGGCGTACCCCCGGCTGACCATGGCGAGATGCACCCGCTCCCCGCGTTCGTACGAGCGGATGAAGAGCGCGCCCGCGGACTTGGCGAGGACGCCCCAGGACCGGACACCGCGGGCCTCGAAGCCGCGCGACTCCCGCGCGATCTTCATGCGCCGCATCTCGTCCGCGATGACGTCCCCGTAACGAATCATGAAGGACGCGATCTGTACGAGGAGCGGTGGGAGCTTCAATCTCTGGAGCCCCAGCAGCAGTTCTCGCAGTTCGGTCGTCGAGGCGAGCAGGACGGACGCGGCGACGCCGAGGGTGCCCTTGGCCAGCACGTTCCACGCGCCCCACAGCCCGTTCACGCTCAACGACAGGCCCAGTACGTCGACCCGCTCGCCCTGCGCCACGAAGGGCATCAGCACGGCGAAGGCCACGAACGGCACCTCGATCAGCAGCCGCTTCAGCAGGAAGCCGGCCGGGACGCGGGCCGCGTACGCCACGGCTCCCAGCAGCAGCGCGTACAGCCCGAAGGCCCACATCGCCTCGCGCGGGGTCGACACGACGACCAGCACGAAGGCGAAGACGGCGGCCAGTTTGGTGTGCGGCGGCAGGGCGTGCACGGGTGAGTGTCCGTGCCGGTAGAGCCGGTGCGCGTGTCCTGTGCCCATGTCAGACGGATTCCCCGACCGCCGAGGGCGAGGTCTCGGACGTACGACGCTTGCGTACGGCCCAGAAGACACCCGTGCCCGCGACGACCGTGACGCCCACGCCGATCACGCCCGCGAGGCCGCCGGAGATCCGGGAGTTCGTGAGGCCATCGACGCCGTAGTCGGCGAGCGGGGAGCCGGCGGCGGCGTGGTCCTCGGCCTTGGCGTCGATGCCCTTGTCGGCGGCGACCTTCTCCAGGCCGTCGGGGCTCGCGGAGGCGTAGAAGCTGACGAAGCCCGCGAGGACGAGGGAGGCGGCGAGCCCCGCCAGCCACACCGGGCGGTGGGACCGGGCGGCGACCGGGACGGGTTCGGCGGCCGGCGTGTCCACCAGCTCCCCGCCGACGCGCAGCTTCAGCGGCGCGGTCAGACCGCGGGCCCCGTACACGAGGTCCGGTCGTACGGCGATGACGGCGCCGACCGTGAGCGCGGTGATCGCGGCCTCACCGATGCCGATCAGGACGTGGACGCCGACCATCGCGGTGAGGACCTGCCCGATCGGGACGTCCGTGGTGCCGCCGATCGCGTAGACGAGCGTGAAGGCCGCGGCGGCGGCCGGCACGGAGAGCACGGCGGCCACGAACGCCGAGACGGTAATGGACCGACGCTTCCTGGGCAGGAGTTTTACGAGGCCGCGGAAGACGGTGTACGCCACCACCGTCGTGACCACCGCCATGACCGTGATGTTCACGCCGAGCGCGGTGAGCCCGCCGTCCGCGAAGAGGATGCCCTGCATGAGGAGCACGACCGAGACACAGAGGACCCCGGTGAAGGGGCCCACGAGTATTGCGGCCAGCGCGCCTCCGAGCAGATGTCCGCTGGTCCCGGCCGCGACCGGGAAGTTGAGCATCTGCACGGCGAAGATGAAGGCGGCGACGAGACCCGCGAGCGGGGCCGTGCGTTCGTCCAGCTCACGGCGGGCGCCGCGCAGGCTCACCGCGACCGCTGCGGCGGCCACGACTCCGGCGCCAACGGAGACGGGGGCGTTGATGAAACCGTCGGGGACGTGCATGGAGGGCTCCGCTTCCGGGGGCAGGCCGGCTGTCGATAACCGTTCGATGATAGTGGCTTAATGCGAACAGCTTGCAAGAGCGAGGTGACCTCGAATAATCCGGAAGCGCATTTCAGGAAATATGCGACATTGGAGAGGAAGCAGCTCACACACGGAGCAGCTCACAGAGGGAGCGATCGATGTCCGCCGTCGAGCAGTACGCGCGCGCCCACATCGTGACGGACGCGGCGCAGGATCCGCCCGCCGTCCCGGTGGCCCTTCGATACGACCCGGAGGCCGACCCCCGACGGGTGCACATCATGCTGCCCGGCCATCACGAGTGGGTCTTCGCCCGCGACCTGCTCGAACAGGGGCTGCGCTCTCCGGCCGCCGC
The DNA here is from genome assembly GCF_044334695.1 of Streptomyces sp. NPDC020747. NCBI lineage: Bacteria > Bacillati > Actinomycetota > Actinomycetes > Kitasatosporales > Streptomycetaceae > Streptomyces > Streptomyces sp. NPDC020747. The sequence goes on from NZ_JBIRTJ010000019.1 coordinate 204,510, forward strand.
CGGTGACGTACGCATCTGGCCGTGCGGGCGGGTCCAGGCCGTCATGGAGTTCCACTCGCCGAACGGAGTGGACGTCGTCCAGTTCGACGCGAAGACCCTGATCCGCTTCCTGCGGCGTACGTACACGGCCACTCCGGTCAGCAGCTGACGGAGCTGACGGAGCCGGCGGGCGTCGTCAGCTGCCCGCCTTCAGCAGTGCGGCCACGATCGGGCCCGCCGTGTCGCCGCCGTGGCCGCCCTGCTGGACCACGCCCGCGGCCGCGAGGTCGCCCTTCCAGGCGGTGAACCAGCCGTTGGGCTTCTTCTGGCCGTCGACCTCCGCGGAGCCGGTCTTGGCACCGAAGTCCGGGCCGAGACCGGCCATCGCCTCGGCCGCCGTGCCGGCCGCCGCCGTGTACTGGAGGAGCTCCTTGAGCTGGGCCTGCGTGCCGGCGGACAGCGAGCGGGACGCCTTCGCGACGGTGCGCTTGTCGACCGTCGGGGACACCAGGTAGGGCTGGTGGAAGGTGCCCGTCTTGGCGGTGGCGACGACCGACGCCATGTTCAGCGGGTTCATCCGGACCCCGCCCTGGCCGAGCAGCGAGGCAGCCATCTGGGCCTGCGACTGGACCGGCACCGAGCCGTCGAAGGTCGGCACCCCGATGGCCCAGTTGTCCATGCCGAGCCCGAACACCTGCTGGGCCTGCTTGGTCAGGTCGTCGTCGTTCAGCTTCTTGGCCTGACTGATGAAGGCCGTGTTGCAGGAGCGCGCGAAGCTCGCCTTGAACGTGCCGCCCTTGATCTCGAACTTGTCGTCGTTCTGGAACTTCCAGCCGCCGTACGTCGAGTACTTGGGGCAGGGGTGCTGCTCGTCCGCCGAGGCGAGCCCCTTGTCGATGAGCAGCGACGCCGTGATGATCTTCATCGTCGAGCCGGGGGCCAGGGAGCCCTGGAAGGCGGTGTTGAAGCCGTGTCCGGCGTTCGCGACCGCCAGGATCTCACCGGTGGACGGCCGGATGACGACGGCAGAGGACTTGGCCTTCTTGGTCACCTGCTGCTCGGCGGCCGTCTGGAGGCCGGGGCTGAGTGTCGTACGGACCGTGCCCGGGGTGCCCTTGCTCAGCTCGACGAGCGTCTTGTCGGGGTTCTCCTCGGAAGCGGCGGTCTTGCCGGAGCCCTTGGCGTCCTTCGACTTGGCCTCGGCGCGGATCACCCGCAGCTCGATGCCCGCTTTGCCGCCCGCCGTCTTGCCGAACTTCTCCCGCAGACCGTCGAGGACCGTGCCGAGCGAGGGGTACTTGGCGGTGGTCAGCTCGCCGCCGTCCCGGTCGAGCGCCTTCACCGGCGGCGTCCCGGCCTCCCCGGTGACCAGCTTGTCGCCGTCCTTGAGGTCCGGGTGCACGACCGCCGAGTGCCAGTCGACCAGCGGCTTGCCGTCCTTGACGCGACGGACGACGGTGAGCTCGGACTCGTACGTGAGGGGCTTGGTCAGGCCGCCCTTGTACGCGACCGTGCCCTTGACGGAGAACGGGACGGCGTCACCGGAGCGCTTCTTGGCGGTGAGCGTCACATCCTTGATGTACGCCTCCTTGCCGTAGCCGGTGAGGAGGGTGCGGGCGGCCGCGGTGTCGTTCGTGGCTGCCGCGGCGGTCGTGACGTCGCCGCCCTGCCAGGCCGTGAGGAACGCCGTGGCCGTCGACTTCACCTCGGTCGCCGACAGCGGGCCGCTCTTCACGGGCTTCGTGTCGGAGGCCGCACTCGAGTCGTCGGCCGCCGCCCCACCCCCGTACAGGGCGTAGACACCGAATCCCGCGCCGCCCACGACAACGGCGATCATCCCGCCGATGACGGCGGGTTTCGTCCTGCCGCGCTCAGGAGCGCGCCTTCTGTTCCCCACGGCTTCCGTTCCTTCGCTGCTTTCCCGGTGTCCGCTGCTTCCCCGGCACCCTCACGGTCCTCTACGACAACGAGCGTCACCACCCTAGAGTCCCGCCCTGTGGACGTGAGTTCAGCCACCTGTCCGTAGCACAGCTGCGACAATCGGACCCGCCGCGTCCCCTCCGTGGCCGCCCTCCTCCACCATGGCCGCCACGGCGACGTCGTTGCGGAAGCCGGTGAACCAGCTGTCGGACGTCTCCTGGCCGTCGACCTCGGAGGAGCCGGTCTTGGCGCCGATGTCCCCGCCGAGCCCTGACATGGCCTGTGTGGCGGTGCCACCGGGTGCGGTCGCGGTGAGCCGCATCATCTGCTTCAGCTGTGCGGCGGTGCCGCTCGACAGGCCGCGGGCGGTGGCCAGTTGGCGGTTGTCGAGCTTCGGCGACACGACGAACGGCTGCCGGAACGTGCCCGTGATCGCGGTCGCCGTGACCGACGCCATGTTCAGCGGGTTCATCTGGACCTGGCCCTGGCCGATGGCGTTGGCCGCGCGGTCCGGGCCGGGGGACGCGGGGACGCTGCCGTCGTACGAGACGACTCCGGTCTTCCAGTTGTCCTTGCCCAGGCCGAACCGCTCCTGGGCCTCCGTCGTGAGCGACTCGTCCGTGAGGGGCTTCTCGTCGGTGCCGTCGATGAGTTTCACGAAGGCCGTGTTGCACGAGCGCATGAAACTGTTGGTGAGCGTGGCGCCCTCGTTGGGCTGCATGCCCTTGAGGTTGTGGAACTTCCGACTCATCCAGACGGCGTCGGCCGGACAGGGCGCCGGGCTGTTCATCGAGGTCACGCCGTTGTCGATGAGCATCGCCGCGGTGATGATCTTCATCGTGGAGCCGGGTGCGACCCGGCCCTCGAACGCCGCGTTGAACCCGTCCTCGCGGTGGTTCGCGATCGCCAGCACCTCCCCGGTGCTGGGCTTCACGGCGACCACCGACGACTCCGTGAACCGCTTGACCGCCTTCTCCGCCGCCGCCTGCGCGCCCGCGCTGAAAGTGGTGCGGAGCTTGCCCGCCTCGCCCTTGGCGAGGGTCACCAGCGAGGTGTCTCCCGCGCTCTCGCCGCTCTCGCTCTCGTGCCGGATCGCGAGCTCGACGCCCGGGGTGCCGCCCGCCTTGTCGCCGTACTTGTCGCGCAGCGAGTCCAGGACCGGGCCGAGGGACGGGTACTTCTCCTTGGTCAGGACGACGCCGTTCCGGTCCACGGCCTCGATGGGCGGGCTCGCGGCCTCGCCCGTGACCAGGGTGTCGCCGGTCTTCAGTTCCGGGTGCACGACGGACGGCTGCCAGTCGACCAGCGCCCGGCCAGTGGTCTTCCCGCGCACGACGGTCAGTTCGCTCTTGTACGCGAGGGGCTTGCTCTTCCCCTCGTACGACACCGTGGCCGCCACCGAGTAGGGAACGGTCGTGCCCGTCGGCGTACCGGGCGTGATCCTCACCTTGGTGATGTGCGCCTGGCCGCCGTAGGCGACCAGCAGCGGCTTGGCGGCCTGCGCGTTGTTGGTCTCCGCCGCGGCCGTGGCCGCCTCACCCTGCTCCCAGGCCGCGAAGAACTTCTTGCTGGTCTCCTCGACCTCGCCCCCCGACGGCGGCCCGGTCTTCTTCTCCTTCTCCGCCTTGGTCTCGGCCGAGCCGCTGCCGCCGCTGACCGCGCTGACTATGTTGTACGCGCCGTACCCGGCGCCCCCCACCATCACAGCGAACACCCCGCCGACAATGGCGGCCTTGGCCCCGTTGCGCATCGCGCGTTCCCTCCCCGTTCCGCGTTCCCCGTGAACCTTTCTGAACGCGTTCAGAAAGGTGTCCATGGTGGCACTGTATGCGGGAGGGGTGACGGCTGGGGCGGTCGTCCCCAGAAGTTGACCGAACAGAGACGAGACCTCGACGCGGTTCACGTGCGTGACTGCCTGCGCCCCCCCGTGACCGCCCATGTCGGTCCGCGCACCCCCTCGGAACGGTCGCCGGAAGCGGACAAAAAATCAGAAAGAGACCGACTTCGTCACCGCGTTCCCAATATCGGATCACCATTCTTTTGCGGTTCGCCGATTCCTTCCGTGTGTTTGAGTGTCGTGCTTCGCACAGCGAACGAGGGGGACGAGTGGGGTATTCGCGCGGGATCACAGAAGTCCAAGTCGGCAAGGGCGCCCTGTGGGTGGGTTCCGACACCTGTCCGTTGCGCAACATCGCCCGTACGTCGATGAGAGAACTCGTGCCGGACTACGGCAAGGCCAAGGCCGAGTTCGTGAAAAAGCTGGTGCTCCAGCTGATCCTGGTGTTCGCCGGGCTCGGGCTGATGTCGGCGTCGGCCTTCTTCGGGTTCCTGCTGATCGTCGGTGCCGGGCTCGGGCTCATCGCCCGCGACTATCAGCGGCTCCAGAAGGTACTGAACGCTCCGACGCTCCACGTCCTGCGGATCACGACGTCAGGCTCTCCGCAGACCGCGCTGACATGTGACGACAAAGGACTGATGGACAAGATTTTCCACCAGCTCATGGAAGCGATGGACAACCCGGAAATCCAGTTCCACTACGAAATGCCGACCTGCAACATCAACGGCGACAGCATCTACCAGTTCGGCGACCACAACACGGGACAGGTGACCAGGTGACCGGCGACAGTGTCGTGCAGTTCGGCAACTTCAACATCGGAATGGTCAAGAGCCAGGGCCCGGTGGACCAGCGAGCGGCCCACGAGCAGATGATCAACGCCGTACTGGCCATCCGGGCGCACGTCTCCGACGCGGACCGATCGGTGATCGACGACTCCCTGGGCATCCTCGACACCGACGGCCCGGTGGACCACCGACGCTTCCGCCAGGCCCTCGGCACCATCGGCGGAATCGCGGCGCTGCTGGGGGCGACGGGGGCACCGGTGATCGAGGCGATCGGCAGGGTGATGGAGGCGTTCGGGTCGGGGTGACAGCCCCTGGAGCGACGGTCCGGGGATGACGGCCCTGGGCTGATGGCTCTGGCGTGACGGCCCAGCGCCCGACACGGCAGTGCTCCTGACCCGCGACGAGGGGGGCCGGGAGCTCTGGCGTGTCGGCCCGGTCGGACCCGGCCGACGGGTGGTTGGGCTACTCGCGCCTTGTCAGTTCGGCAGTCGCCAACACGGCCCTTCCGGATGCCCCAGCCAGACGATCTGGTTCAGGTCCGTGACGGTCATCCCGAACGATGTCTGGTCGGGTGAGCCCGCCTCTTGCCATGTCACCAACGCGTCCTCGGGGAAAGCGATCACGTTCGAGGCCGGACCGTAGCGAATGAGCTCAGTCGGGGACGCGGGCATCTCGGGTGGATGTCCGCACCCAGCCCTCCTCACGCCGCAGCCGACCCCTGGCTCTGTTCAGGACGATCGGAGTCGCGATCACCGCCGCTACGACGGCGGGGACAGTGGTGAGCCAGCCGACGAGGTGGGTGGTGTGACCCGTCAGAACCGGCAGCAACGCCACGGCGAGGAGCGCATGAACACCCACGAGCGCCAGGCGCGCACCCGGCGTGGTCCCGCAGAACCCGTGGAACAGCCGCCCCTGCGTATCCGGCCGGGTGGCGTGTTCCTCGAAACCGCCGGGCGAGCTGTGCAGGCGCACCTCCCAGGTCCGGGTGGTGGCCCAGAACATCCGGCCGTCGTCCGCAACGTACACGACGGGCAGCGGATGCTTGTCCTTGACCATGGTCCAGCGCCGAGCCACGCACACCCAGCCGCCGCCGACGCTGAACTCCCTTCCATGGCCGAGGGTTTCGCCCTCGACGTCGGCGAGGTCGATCGACCCGGCCGCGCCGGTCACCCTCAGCCTCGTACGAACCTTCTCCACCACGCTGCCGGCCCGAGAGCCCACGGTGGTGTGGGTTTCGAGCACGGCCTCCAGCCGCTCGACCCGCATGGCGTGCACCTGCCCCGCCGCCGAGTCCTCGATGAGAACGCGCCGCTGCCCACGCGACCCGAGCTGCCCGGCTGCCCCCACGAAGAGGAGGCATACCAGGGAGAGGCCCAACAGCGGCACCGGTCCCGAAGGAGGCAGCCGCAGCCGCCAGCCGGGGACGAAGGCACGGACATCGTCGGATTCGTCGACCCAGCCTCCCAACTCGGGCCGGCCCGGCGCGTACAGAACAGCGACCTCCTGGTCGGCGGACGGGCTGCTGGCGGTGATACCTCTGTCGACGTCGAGGACCGCGCCCTCGTGCACCTTCACCTTCATCGATACGAAGTAGTACGAACCGCCGCTCCTTCGGCTGCCGTATCCGACGCCGCTGTGCTCCTCGCTGTCGACTGACACCACGGCGCCAGTGGCGACGCGTGCCCCGGCCTCCTGGAGGGCACGGATGGTCCGCTGCTGCTCCCCGTCGGGCAACTGGCCCAGGATGGCCGCGGGTATCAGCGCCAGGAGACCGAGCATCGCGGCGATGCCCGGCCCGATCCGAACCAGCCCCGGGCGGGGGATGACGGACGGGATCTCGGGAGCGCCGGAAGCAGGTTGGCCGACGGGCTCGGCCTGCGTTCCGGCGTATGGCGCGCGGCGGGTGGCGACGACCCAGACCAGGCCGGAAGCGAGGGCGAGGCCGATGGCCGTGAGGACGTCGATGCGGGGCGTGGGTGCGCCGTAGCGGAACCACACAAGCAGCACCGCGACGGCCGCGCACATCAGCGCGAACGTTCCCGAGGCTCTGGTCAGGGGCGTCGATCTTCTCATCGGCGCATTCAAGTACAGCGTGTGGCACATGTGAAGGTCGTGCTTCGACCACTCTGACCCGTTCCTGGCACGATTCCCCAGACTCTGGTCAAGTTGGAGTTGCGTTCGATGCTGGACCTTGAACGACAAGCTCAGCGCACACGCGTATTCACCCAGCAAGTCCTCGGCGAATGCGAGGACTCGTTGTGTCGTCCGCCCACAAGTGTCCCCAGGGTCCACGGCGGATGTGCGCCGTCCGTAGCCCGACCGCCTTCGTGGGGAAGATGTCGTTGGCCGGGTGGTCGCCGACGTAGACCGTCTCTCCCGGCGTTGCCTGCGCAACCTCCAGCCCGCGCTCGAAGAACTCCGGCTGCGGCTTGGCCACGCCCCACTCACCCGACGTCGCGATCAGGTCCGCAGGCAGGTCCAGGGCGCGGAGCAGTTCGCCCGCGCGAGAGGTCTGGTTACCGGCAACGACGACACGGATCCCGAGCTCGCGAAGCCCGGACAGCGCGGGACGGACGTCGTCGTAGAGATCCGTTTCGTCGAGCACCTCGCCACGGCCTGCGGCCTCGCGTGCCCGGTACTCGGCGGGGAGATCGATCCCAGGTCTGGCGAGGCGCATGGCATCGGCATTGTCCCGGCCCTGGGCGACGACCGCACCGACGAGGGCGGAGAGAGTGTGGCGAGGAATGTCCAGCCAGTCGGCCCAGGAATTCCAGTAGCGGTCGTCGCGGACGATGGTCTCGCCGACGTCGAGCACGATGGTCGAAATCACCTTGGGAAGCCTACGGCTTCTCGGCAAATGGTCCGCTGAGGGTCCTGCCACAGAGAACTCGTGCACCGTATCCGAGCCGGCCGAGGGTGACCGACGACAGCCACCGACGACCAACGATCACGGTGGCGCTGCGGGCCGCCGCGCCACCGTGGTGTGTTCGCCCAGCTAAACCCAAGTATCCAGCCACATCCGAGACCGCCAACCGTCGATCGGAATCGCCTGCCCCGTATAGATCGGCCAGAAGTAGATGAAGTTCCAGGCGATCAGCAGGACCAGGACTCCCGCCGTGGCCGCGCCGATCACGCGGCGGCGTTCCGTGGAGCCGGGGGGGCCGAGGATGGCGCCGGTCATCATTGCCACGGCCAGGCAGAGGAAGGGGAGGAAGACCACGGCGTAGAAGAAGAAGATCGTGCGTTCCTGGTACATGAACCAGGGGAGGTAGCCGGCCGCGACGCCGCAGGCGATCGCGCCTGCGCGCCAGTCGCGGCGGAAGAGCCAGCGCCACAGGACGTAGAGGACCGCGAAACCCGCCGCCCACCAGAGCATGGGGGTGCCGAGGGCGAGGACCTCGCGGGCGCACTTCTCGCCCGCGTCCGTGGGGCAGCCGTCCTTGCCGGGGAGCGGGGACTCGTAGAAGTACGAGACCGGGCGGCCGGTGACGATCCAGCTCCACGGGTTGGACTGGTAGGTGTGCGGGGAGTGCAGGCCGACGTGGAAGTCGTACACCTGGGTCTCGTAGTGCCACAGGCTGCGCCACCAGTCGGGGAACAGCCAGGACCAGTTGCTGGTGCGGCCGTCGGCCGAGGCCCAGTCGCGGTAGTAGCCGCCCTTGCCGTTGGTGGCGGACAGGAACCAGCCGGTCCACGACACGATGTACGTGGCGATCGCGACCGGGACCGTGGACAGGAACGCCCAGCCCAGGTCGTGCTTGAGGACCGCCAGATGGGGGCGGCGGGCGCCCGCGACCCGGCGGGAGCCGACGTCCCACAGGACCGTCAGCAGACCGAACGCGACGAGGAAGTACAGGCCGTTCCACTTCGTGCCGATGGCCAGGCCGAGCAGCAGTCCCGCCGCCAGGCGCCAGGGGCGGCGGCCCAGCAGCGTCTCCTCCGCGATGCGCGCGTCCGGGCGTACGACGCCGTCGGCGTCCGGTGGGAGCGCGGCGGCGAGGCGTTCGCGGACCTTGTCGCGGTCGATGAGCAGCGCGCCGAAGGCCGCGAGGACGAAGAACATCAGCACCTGGTCGAGCAGCGCGGTGCGGCTCATCACCAAGTGCAGGCCGTCGACGGCCATCAGGGCGCCCGCCAGGCAGCCCAGGAACGTCGAGCGGAAGATGCGGCGGCCGATCCGGCACAGCATCAGCACCGACAGCGTGCCGAGCAGCGCCGTCATGAACCGCCAGCCGAACGGCGTGAATCCGAACATCCACTCGCCGAGCCCGATGACGTACTTGCCGACGGGCGGATGGACGACGTAGGCGGCGTCCGTCGGGATCCTGACGTCGCCGCCGTTCTGCAGGATCAGCTCGTTGGCGTTCTTCGCCCAGTTGACCTCGTACCCGCGGTGGATGAGGGCCCAGGCGTCCTTGGCGTAGTACGTCTCGTCGAATATCACCGCCTTCGGGCTGCCCAGGTTCCAGAAGCGCATCACGCCCGCGATCAGCGTGACGAGCAGCGGGCCGCCCCACGCCGACCAGCGGACGAGGCGGTCCGCGGCCTCCCGGCGGAGCCCGATCGCCGCCCACAGCCGGGGGCTGGGCTCGGTGTACGCGGGCACCAGGCGCTCGCGGACATCGCTTCTGGGCGGGGCCGTGTAGCCGAACCGGCGCAGCCGCTGTTGCCACGACGGTCGCTGGTCTTCTACGCCCTGTCCCTGCCGGGTGTCCGTGGAGGACGCGGTACTGGTCACCGCGCCATCGTAGGGAACAGGTCTGTGTGAGTCCCGCGGGCGGCCCCTGCGAGGATGGAACCGTGACAGGAACCCTTGTACTCGCAGGCACGCCCATCGGGGACATCGCGGACGCGCCGCCCCGGCTGACGGCCGAGTTGGCGGGGGCCGACGTCATCGCCGCCGAGGACACGCGGCGCCTGCGGCGGCTGACGCAGGCACTCGGCGTACAGCCGTCCGGGCGGGTCGTCTCGTACTTCGAGGGGAACGAGACCGCGCGTACGCCCGAGCTGGTCGAGGCGCTGGTGGGCGGGGCGCGCGTGCTGCTCGTGACGGACGCCGGGATGCCGTCCGTGTCCGACCCGGGGTACCGGCTGGTCGCCGCCGCCGTGGAGAAGGACATCAAGGTCACGGCCGTTCCCGGACCCTCCGCCGTCCTCACCGCGCTCGCGCTGTCCGGGCTGCCCGTCGACCGGTTCTGCTTCGAGGGATTCCTGCCGAGGAAGGCCGGCGAGCGGCTGTCGCGGCTGCGCGAGAACGCGGGCGAACGGCGCACGCTCGTCTACTTCGAGGCGCCGCACCGCCTCGACGACACACTCGCCGCGATGGCCGAGGTGTTCGGGGCGGAGCGGCGGGCCGCCGTCTGCCGGGAGCTGACCAAGACGTACGAGGAGGTCAAGCGCGGGCCGCTGGGCGAACTCGCCGCCTGGGCCGCCGAAGGGGTGCGCGGCGAGATCACCGTCGTCGTGGAGGGCGCCCCGGAGACCACCGAGTCGCTCGACGCCGAGGAACTGGTGCGCAGGGTGCGGGTGCGCGAGGAGGCGGGGGAGCGGCGCAAGGAGGCGATCGCCGCGGTCGCCGCCGACGCGGGGCTGCCCAAGCGCGAGGTCTTCGACGCGGTCGTCGCGTCGAAGAACGCGACGCGCCCGAACCCATGACACGAGCGGACAGTCCCGCCCGATGCCATGACGTCCGATGCCATGACGTCCGAACCCTTGAGCGGGCAGCCGCTCCCGACCCCATGAGCGGGCAAAGGACGATCGCGAAAAGCAAAGCTCAGACCGTGTTCTGAGGGCCCTCCGACAAGGAACGGCCAAGACGGCTCCAACACTCGACAGGTCTGGTGCTTATCCGCCGGCGGAGGCGTCCACTGGTTGAAGGACGCACCCGTCCTCGTCCAGCGGACAAGAGGAGCTGGCATGAGTGAGATCGCAGGTCAGACCGGGCAGATCACTGGAGATCATGGCCACCGCACCACGGCGACCGACATAGTCCACGAGTCGTACTCCTTCGCCTGCATGCGCTGCGGGCACGGCTGGGAGCAGTCGTACGAGATCGAGCACCACCTCGACGCCGAGGGCACCGAATTCGTCATGTACGTGGCCGACGGCCAGGTCGTGCCGTCGCCGCTGAGCCGGCCCAGCTGTTTGAACTGCGACGGCCATGTCGTCCGCATCATGCGCGCGGGGCAGGTCTCCTCGGCGCAGAACCCGCTGCGCCACCCGACGCCCGTACGGCCGCGGAAGGCCCCGGACGCCGAGACCCCTCGGACGGCGGAGAACGGGGAGCCGGCGGCGGCAGAGGACCGTCACCACTGGCACCTCTCCGATCTGCTGCACCCGTTCCACCACCACAAGGCGAGCTGATCCTCCGGTTTGCCCACTGATGCCGGGCCTCACGTTCAGCGGCGCCTCCCCCCGCCTCCCGCGACGTGCGGCCCGGCATCCCTCTTTCCGAGGCCTGCCGAAACCTCCTCCCGAGCCGTCCCACGACAGCTCTTCCACGACAGCCCTTCCATGACAGACCTCCCGGGACCCTCTTCGCAGGATCGGGCTTCGTAGGATCGGTGCATGCCTTCCAACGCCGAAGCCCCGCCCCCGCCGACCCCGCTCCGGGTGCCGGTCGCCGACTCGCACACCCACCTCGACATGCAGTCCGGCACGGTCGAGGAGGGGCTCGCCAAGGCCGCGTCGGTCGGTGTGACCGCGGTCGTCCAGGTGGGCTGCGACGTGAAGGGCTCGCGCTGGGCCGCCCAGACCGCCCTGGACCACGAGGCCGTCCACGCGACCGTCGCGCTGCACCCGAACGAGGCACCCCGGATCGTGCACGGCGACCCTGGGGGCACCTCCCAGCCCCCTGGGGCTGGGGGAGGCTGGTCCCGGCAGGGCGCGCGGCAGCCCGGGGGCGACGGCGCGCTGGACGAGGCGCTCGCCGAGATCAACCGGCTCGCCGCCCTTCCGCAGGTCAAGGGCGTCGGCGAGACCGGCCTCGACTACTTCCGCACCGGCCCCGAGGGCAAGGCGGCCCAGGAGAGGTCCTTCCGCGCACACATCGAGATCGCCAAGCGGCACGGCAAGGCGCTCGTCATCCACGACCGCGACGCCCACGCCGACGTGCTGCGGGTCCTGAAGGAGGAGGGCGCCCCCGAGCGGACCGTCTTCCACTGCTACTCCGGCGACGCCGCCATGGCGGAGATCTGCGCCCGCGCCGGCTACTACATGTCGTTCGCCGGGAACATGACCTTCAAGAACGCCCAGCCGCTGCGCGACGCCCTCGCGGTGGCCCCGCTGGAACTGGTCCTCGTCGAGACCGACGCGCCCTTCCTGACCCCCGCGCCGTACCGCGGACGGCCCAACGCCCCGTATCTCATTCCGGTCACGGTCCGCGCCATGGCCGCCGTGCGGGGTCTGGACGAGGACGCGCTGGCGACGGCGATCTCGGCGAACACTGCCCGCGCGTTCGATTTCTGAGCCGTAACGGCCGGCCCGCTCGCGAGGGGTCCGACCGGGGGACGGCTCGCGACACCGCGTAGTCGCGCTGCTTTGGAGAGTGACGAACGCTCCGCTAGGTTCCTCTGGCCCGATCCGGACCGGATCCCTGGAGCGTGTCGTAGTGAGCAATTCGCAGTACGAGACGTATGGCCCGACATACGAGATCCCTGAGCCGTACGGTCACGGATACCCGGACCCGGACCCGGACCTGGCGGCCGCGGACACGTACCGGCCCGCGTACGAGGACGTGAGCGGGGGCGGTGGCCGGGGCGGGGGCGGCAACGAGTACGCCCCCGAGGGCTGGCGCGGGCCGGAGGCGCCGACGCTTCCCCGGCAGGTTCCGCCCACGCTGGAGATGCCGCCGCCCGGTGGCCGCGCCGAAGCGCGGCGGGCCGCCCGGCGGCGCCGGAGTGCCGAGCGGCCCGACATGCGCCGGCTGCTGCCGCAGGCGCTCGTCGTGGCGTTCCTCGCGGGCGGCACCACCGCGTTCGTCGCCGACGACAAGGCGATCGAGCTGAACGTCGACGGGAAGCCGCGCACGCTGCACACCTTCGCCGACGACGTCACCGAACTCCTCGCCGACGAGGGCGTCCGGATCGGCGCGCACGACATCGTGGCGCCCGGCCCCGGAGCCGCCCTGACCAGCGGGGACGAGGTGGCCGTACGGTACGGGCGGCCCGTGCGCCTCACCCTCGACGGACAGTCGAGCAGGGTGTGGACCACGGCCCACACCGTGGAGGGCGCGTTGCGGGAGCTCGGGGTGCGTGCGGAGGGCGCGTATGTGTCCGTGCCGCGCTCCCGGCGGATCGGGCGGGAGGGGATCGCGCTCGACGTCCGTACCGAGCGGACCGTGACCGTCATGGCGGACGGGCGGGCGCGGACGGTCCGGACGAACGCCGCCACCGTCCGCGAGGTCGTGGCGGACGCCGGGATCACGCTGCGCGGGGAGGACACCACGTCCGTGCCGCCCGGGAGCTTTCCGCGGGACGGGCAGACGGTGACCGTCATGCGGATCACCGCCACGCAGGAGGTCCGCGAGGAGCCGATCCCCTTCGAGGTGCGGCGCACGGAGGATCCCGGGCTGTTCCGGGGGACGGAGGTCGTCGAGCGGGCGGGGCGGCCGGGGACGCGGCGCGTCACGTATGCCCTCCGTACGGTCAACGGGGTGAAGCAGCGGCCTCGGCGGCTGGGGGTCGAGGTGGTGGACCTGCCTCAGGCGCAGGTGGTGAAGGTGGGGACGAGGCCGCTTCCCACGTCCGTGCAGGGGGCGGACGGGTTGAACTGGCAGGGGTTGGCGCACTGCGAGTCGGGTGGGCGGGCGGGGGCGGTCGATGCCTCCGGTACGTATGGCGGGCTCTACCAGTTCGACACGCAGACCTGGCAGAGTCTTGGCGGTTCCGGGCGTCCTCAGGATGCCCCTGCGGCGGAGCAGACGTTCCGCGCGAAGAAGCTTTATGTGCGGCGGGGGGCCAGTCCTTGGCCGCATTGTGGGGGGCGGCTGTAGGGGGGGCGGGCTTTTTCTTCGCCCCCGCCGCCCCTACCCGTCCCGTCCCTGGGGGCTGCGCCCCCAGACCTCCGCTGAAAGTCAGCCGCTCCGGCGTTTGAGGAGCGGGGGTTCGGGGGCTGGCCCCCGAGACGGGAAGGGGAGGCGGGGGCGAAAAACAGGCCTGCCCCATCCCACCCGTACCCTTGGTGCGTGAGCAGCCCCACCTCCGACGCCCTCCTGGGCCCCGCCGACATCCGCGAACTCGCGGAAGCCCTCGGCGTACGGCCCACCAAGCAGCGCGGCCAGAACTTCGTCATCGACGCCAACACCGTGCGCCGCATCGTGAGGACCGCGGACGTCCGCCCCGAGGACGTGGTCGTCGAGGTCGGCCCGGGACTCGGCTCCCTGACCCTCGCACTGCTGGAGGCCGCCGACCGAGTCGTCGCCGTCGAGATCGACGACGTCCTCGCGGGCGCGCTCCCGGCGACGATCACCGCCCGCATGCCGTCCCGCGCGGAGCGCTTCGCGCTCGTCCACTCCGACGCCATGCAGGTGGCCGAACTCCCCGGCCCCGCCCCCACGGCCCTCGTCGCGAACCTCCCGTACAACGTCGCCGTACCGGTGCTCCTGCACATGCTCGACACCTTCCCCACCATCGAGCGCACGCTCGTGATGGTGCAGGCGGAGGTCGCCGACCGGCTGGCCGCGCCGCCCGGCTCGAAGGTCTACGGAGTGCCGTCCGTGAAGGCGAACTGGTACGCCGACGTCAGGCGGGCCGGTTCCATCGGCCGTAACGTCTTCTGGCCCGCCCCGAACGTCGACAGCGGGCTCGTCTCGCTGGTGCGGCGCGAGGAGCCGGTGAAGACGACCGCCTCCAAGCGCGAGGTCTTCGCCGTCGTGGACGCCGCCTTCGCCCAGCGCCGCAAGACGCTGCGGGCCGCGCTCGCCGGCTGGGCCGGTTCCGCCCCCGCCGCCGAGGCCGCCCTCGTCGCGGCCGGCGTCTCGCCCCAGGCACGCGGTGAGTCCCTGACGGTGGAAGAGTTCGCACGGATCGCGGAGAGCAAGCAGTGAGCGCGACGGGTGTGACGGTACGGGTTCCCGCCAAGGTCAATGTGCAGCTCGCGGTCGGCGGCGCCCGCCCCGACGGGTTCCACGACCTGGCCAACGTCTTCCTCGCGGTCGGCCTCCACGACGAGGTCACCGTGACCCCGTCGGACACCCTCCGGGTGACCTGCGAAGGGCCCGACGCCTCCCAGGTACCCCTGGACCGTACGAACCTGGCGGCCCGCGCGGTGGAGAAGCTCGCCGCGAGGACGGGGCGCGAGCCTGGCGTGCACATCCACATCGCCAAGGACATTCCCGTCGCCGGGGGCATGGCGGGCGGGTCCGCCGACGGCGCGGGCGCGCTGCTCGCGTGCGACGCCCTCTGGGGTACGGGGGCCTCGCGCGAGGAACTCCTCGACATCTGCGCCGAGTTGGGCAGCGACGTGCCGTTCAGCCTGGTCGGCGGCGCGGCGCTCGGGACCGGGCGCGGGGAGAAGCTGCGGGTTCTGGAGGTCGGGGGGACCTTCCACTGGGTGTTCGCCGTCGCCGACGGAGGGCTGTCGACGCCTGCCGTGTACGGGGAGTTCGACCGCCTCAACGAGGGGGTGGAGGTGCCTGAACCGGTTGCCTCCGGCGGGCTTCTGGGGGCGTTGGCCAAGGGTGACGCCGTCGCGCTCGCGGGCGCCCTCTCCAACGACCTTCAGGCCGCCGCGTTGTCCCTCCGGCCGTCGCTGGCCTCGACGTTGGCGGCCGGTACCGCTGCCGGGGCGCTGGCCGCGCTGGTGTCGGGCTCCGGGCCCACGACCGCGTTCCTCGTGCGGGATGCCGAGGCGGCGGTGAAGGTCGCGGACGCGCTTGTCGGTTCCGGGACCTGTCGCGCCGCGCGCGTTGCCGCGGGGCCCGTGCCGGGGGCTGTCGTGGTCTGACGGTTGGGCGTCGGTCCGATGGCTGTGTGCCGGGTGGCTCGAAAGGTGCCCCGGGGAGCCGTCTACACAAAGGGAGTTACCGGTTCCAGGCGAGCCTGTGTGGGCCGTGTGGAGGTCGTCGGCAGATTCCGCTTAGCCCGGTCGTCTGCATATAAATGCAGGTCAAGTGTTATGCAGGTCACCGTAGTTCAATTCATGTCTATCTCCCGGCTGGCCCCTTTCGTCCTGGTCCGCCGCTCATCTCGGGCTGGCATTATCGGCCGTCCCCGGTGTCTCGTTACCGGCGGTACTTCCGTGCGTACGGTCAGGCCGTGCGGCGGGCGAGAGGGGTTTCCCCATGGGTCACATGGACCACTTCAGCGCCGGATGGGTCACTCCCGTCCTGTCCTACGCGATGGCCTGCGTGGGCGCGGCACTCGGACTGCGGTGCACCGTCAGGGCACTTGAGGCGGACGGTTCCTCCAAGCGGAACTGGCTGCTGCTGGCCTCGGTCGCCATCGGCTCCGGGATCTGGACCATGCACTTCGTCGCGATGCTCGGCTTCGGCGTCGACGGCACGCCGATCCGCTACGACGTCCCGCTGACCGTGCTCAGCCTGGTCGTCGCCGTACTCGTCGTCGGCGCGGGCGTGTTCACCGCCGGCTACGGTCGTTCCCGCGTACGCGCCGTGCTGCTCGGCGGGCTCGGCACCGGCCTCGGCGTCGCGGCGATGCACTACATCGGCATGGCGGCACTCAACCTGCACGGCACGGTCCGCTACGACCCGGCCCTGGTCATCGCCTCCGTCGCGATCGCCGTCGTCGCCGCGACCGCCGCGCTCACGCTCAGCCTCGTCGTACGCGGACCCGTCGTCGCCACCGCGGCCGCCCTCGTGATGGGCCTCGCGGTGAGCAGCATGCACTACACCGCGATGTACGCCGTGACCATCTCCCTCGCGCCGAGCAGCGCGGCCCTGGCGGGTGCCACCGCCACGGAGTTCGTCTTCCCCCTCGCCGTCGTCCTCGGCTCCTTCCTCTTCCTGGCCTCCGCTTATGTCGCGCTCTCCCCGACCGGCAAGCGCGCCGAGTCCGCCGTGGCCGCCGAACTCCTGCGCCAGGTCGAACTCTCCACCGCCTGAGCCGGCCGCCGGAGACGGGCGAACGCAACCGCCCCCCAGGCCGGCCGCCGCTCGTCCCACCCCTCCCTGAACGAGGTGCCCCCATGCGTGTCCGACGCGCGCCCGACCGGCTGCGACCCCGGTCGGTCAGAGCCAAGATCGTCTCTCTGCTCATGCTGCCCATCGTGTCGCTGATGGCCCTGTGGGGCTTCGCCGCGGTGACCACCGCCTCCAGCATCGGCGCCACCGAGCGGGCCAAGGAGGTCAACGCCGAACTCCTCGTCCCCGTCGAAGGGTTCGTCACCGCCGTCCAGGCCGAGCGGACCGCCGCCCTGCGGTACGCCGCCACCCCCGGCAAGGGCGACCCCGCCGAACTGCGCGCCGCCGGCCGGACCACCGACGCCGCGGTGAGGAAGCTCCTCGACGGCGCCAACGCCAGCAGCGCCGACGCCGGACTGCTCGACTCCGCGCTGCCCGGTCGCATCGACCGCCTGGAGACGGACGCGGAGGGCCTCACCGCGCTGCGCGCCGAGGCCTCCGGTGACGGCGCGAAGGTCACGGACATCCACACGGCGTACTCCACGACGGTCGAGCACGCCTTCGCCGTCTCCGGCGCGCTCACCGGCGAGGAGCGCACGGGCGGTGCCTCCGAGGCCCGGGTCGTCCTCGAACTCGCCCGTGCCCGCGAGGCGTTGGCCCAGGAGCAGGCGATCCTCGCCGCCGGCCGGGCCGCCGGAACGCTCACCAAGGACCAGTACGCGCTGTTCGTCGGCGCCCTCGCCACCCAGCGCCAGCTGCTCGCGCCCGCCGTCGCCGATCTGAGGCCCTCGCACCGGGCCGCGTACAACACCGTTCTGCAGAGCGGGAGTTACGAGAGCCTCCAGGCCATCGAGAACCGGGTACGCAGCGCCGGGCCCGGCGCCTCGGCCGTGTCGGCGGGCTTCCTCACGCGGTGGGACGGCTCCGCGAAGACCGTCCTGGACGGGCTGGCCAAGGCCGAGAAGAGCGCCGGAACGGCCGCCGTCTCGCGGGCCGACGCCTTCGGCTGGGACACGCTCGGCGCCTCCGGCGTCGCCGTCGTCCTGGGCCTCGTCGGCGTACTCCTCTCGCTGCTCGTCTCCGTGCTCGTCGGGCGCGGACTCATCGTCGAACTCCTCGACCTGCGCAACTCCGCCCTCGAAGTGGCCGGCCGCCGCCTGCCGCAGGCCATGCGACGGCTGCACGCCGGGCAGGGCGTCGACATCGACGCCGAGGCACCCATGCGCCGCCTCGCCGGCGGCGAACTCGCCCAGGTCGGCACCGCCCTCACCGCCGTCCAGCGGGCCGCCCTGAAGGCCGCCTCCGAACGCGCCGAACTCCTCAGCGGAATCTCCGGCGTGTACGTCAGCATCGCGCGCCGCAGCCAGGTCCTGCTGCACCGGCAGCTCGATCTGCTGGACTCGATGGAACAGCGGCAGCGCGATCAGGCCGAGCTCCAGGACCTGTACCGGATCGACTACCTCGCCACCCGGATGCGGCGGCACTCCGAGAGCCTGCTCATCCTGTCCGGCATCGCGCCCGGGCGTGGCTGGCGCGATCCGATCCCGCTGTCGGAGGTGCTGCGCGCCGCCGTCGCGGAGATCGAGAACGCCTCCCGCGTACGGATCTGGGCCATGCCCCGCGTCTCCGTCGCGGGCGGGTCGGTCGCCGACGTCATCCATCTGCTCGCCGAGCTCGTCGAGAACGCCTCCGCCTTCTCGCCGCCCAGCACGCAGGTGCAGCTGCGGGCCGCGCGGGTGCGGGGCGGGCTCCTCATCGAGGTCGAGGACAGCGGCTTCGGTATGAAGGAGGACGCGATGGCCGAGGCCAACCGGAAGATCCGCTCCGAGAAGGTCGACCTGCTGGACGCCAAGCAGCTCGGGCTGATCGTGGTGAACCGGCTGGCCGAGCGGCAGGGGCTGAGTGTCGAGCTGAGGCCGTCCGTGAGCGGGGGCGTCACGGCCGCCGTCCTCATCCCGGAGAACCTGGTGCGGGACGACATGCCGGTGCACGACCGGGCGCCGGCCGAGTCGGGGGTGGGGGGCCGTTCCCTGGCACCGGCCTCGGCGCTGATACCGCGCCGGCGGGGGCGGTAGGCGCCGCGGGCGCCGCCCTCTGGACGGGCGGGAGGATCACCCTCACGGGCGACTACCCTGGAAGGTCGATCGATCCCCCCTGTCAGGAGTGCGATGGCCGTCAATCTGGTCAATGTCGAGGCAGTCAGCAAGGTGTACGGAACCCGTGCGCTGCTCGACGGAGTCTCCCTCGGCGTGTCCGAGGGCGACCGGATCGGGGTGGTCGGCCGCAACGGTGACGGCAAGACCACACTGATCCGGATGCTCGCCAAGCTGGAGGAGCCGGACACCGGCCGGGTCACGCACTCGGGCGGCCTGCACCTCGGTGTGCTCACCCAGCACGACTCCCTCGACCCCGAGGCCACCGTCCGCCACGAGGTCATCCGGGACATGGCCGACCACGAGTGGGCGGGCAACGCCAAGATCAGGGACGTACTCACCGGACTGTTCGGAGGGCTCGACCTGCCGGGCTTCCCGCAGGGGCTCGACACCGTGATCGCGCCGCTCTCCGGTGGTGAGCGGCGGCGGATCGCGCTGGCCAAGCTGCTCATCGAGGAGCAGGACCTGATCATCCTCGACGAGCCCACCAACCACCTGGACGTGGAAGGGATCTCCTGGCTCGCCCAGCATCTGAGCCGGCGCCGGTCCGCGCTCGTCTGCGTCACCCACGACCGGTGGTTCCTCGACCAGGTCTGCACCAGCATGTGGGACGTGCAGAAGGGCGATGTCTACGAGTACGAGGGCGGCTACACCGACTACGTCTTCGCCCGGGCCGAGCGGGAGCGCATCGCCGCCACCGAGGAGGTCAAGCGGCAGAACCTCGTCCGCAAGGAGCTGGCCTGGCTGCGGCGCGGGGCACCCGCCCGTACGTCCAAGCCGCGCTTCCGCGTCGAGGCCGCCAACGAGCTGATCGCCGACGTGCCGCCGCCGCGGGACAGCAGTGAGCTGATGAAGTTCGCCTCGACCCGGCTCGGCAAGACCGTCTTCGACCTGAAGGACGTCACTGTCCAGGCCGGGCCCAAGGTGCTCCTCAAGCATCTGACCTGGCAGCTCGGACCGGGGGACCGGATCGGTCTCGTCGGTGTGAACGGCGCGGGCAAGACCTCCCTGCTGCGGGCCATGCGGGACGCCGCGCTCTCCGAGGGCGAGACGCAGCCCGTCGCCGGGCGGGTCGCGGTCGGCAAGACCGTCAAGCTCGCCTACCTCTCCCAGGAGGTCGCCGAACTCGACCCGACGCTGCGGGTGCTGCAGGCCGTCCAGGCCGTGCGCGACCGCGTCGACCTCGGCAAGGGCCGCGAGATGACCGCGGGCCAGCTCTGCGAGACCTTCGGCTTCAACAAGGAGAAGCAGTGGACGCCGGTCGGCGACCTGAGCGGCGGTGAGCGTCGGCGGCTCCAGCTGCTGCGGCTGCTGATGGACGAGCCGAACGTCCTCTTCCTCGACGAGCCGACGAACGACCTCGACATCGAGACCCTCACGCAGCTGGAGGACGTCCTCGACGGCTGGCCCGGGTCGATGATCGTGATCTCCCACGACCGGTTCTTCATCGAGCGCACGACCGACCGGGTGTTCGCGCTCCTCGGCGACGCGACCCTGCGGATGCTGCCGCGCGGGATCGACGAGTACCTGGAGCGGCGCCACAAGATGGAGGAGGCCGCGGCTGCCTCGGCCCCCGCGCCCGTCCAGTCGGCCGAGAAGTCCGGTGTGTCCGCCGCAACAGTGTCTTCTAAAGAGGGCCGCGCGGCGAAGAAGGAACTCCAGAAGATCGAACGGCAGCTGGACAAGATCTCCGACAAGGAGAGCAAGCTGCACACCCAAATCGCCGACAATGCCACGGACTTCGGGAAAGTGGCGAAACTGGACTCCGACCTGCGCGAACTGGCCACCGAGCGCGAGGAGTTGGAGATGCGCTGGCTGGAGCTCGCAGACGACGCGTGAAGGCTGCGTGAAGGAGCATAACGAGGGCATCACGGGCCGGTCCTCCCTTGGGAACAGGGGAGGAACCGGCCCCTTGTTCGAGCGCGTCATGGTGATAGAAAGAGCCGTCCGAGAACACTCTTGGGCAGTCTGACAACCACTGTGAGTGCATCGCCTACTGCGGTGCGTACTGCAGGGCATGGCTAAAAATCAGTGAAGAGGGGGAACGCGCTGATGACTCAGCCGCCCAACCAGCCGCCGCAGGGCGGGTTCGGAGCGCCGCAGGACCAGCCGCCGCAGGGCCCGCCACCGCAAGGAGGCTTCGGCCCGCCGCAGAGTCCGCAGGGAGCCACGCCTCCGCCGCCCGC
This sequence comes from Streptomyces sp. NPDC020747, assembly GCF_044334695.1. Classification (NCBI taxonomy): domain Bacteria; kingdom Bacillati; phylum Actinomycetota; class Actinomycetes; order Kitasatosporales; family Streptomycetaceae; genus Streptomyces; species Streptomyces sp. NPDC020747. Next base: position 225,449 of record NZ_JBIRTJ010000019.1, read on the forward strand.
CCAGCCGCCGGGGACTCCACCGCCGCCTCCGCAGGGCGCCCCGCCGCAGCCCGGTTACGGCTACCCGCAGCAGCCCGGCCCCTACGCCCAGCCGGGTCCGTACGGACAGCCGCAGCAGCCGGGCCCGTACACCCAGCCCGGCCCGTACGGGCAGCCGCAGCAGCCGGGGCCGTACGGCCAGCCCGGTTACGGCTATCCGCAGCAGCCGCAGTTCCCGGGTGCGCCCGGGATGCCGCCGGGCGGTGGCTCGCGCAACCCCTTCAAGGGGAAGCCCGCGGTGATCATCGGGGCGGCGCTGGCAGCGGCGCTCGTCGTCGGCGGCACCGTGTTGGCCGTCTCCGGCAGCGGTGACGACGCCAAGAAGAAGCCCGTCGCCGACAAGAGCCAGGACGGCAAGGCCTCCGAGTCCGGCGCCCCGGTCAACCCCGGTGACGGCGACGGCGACGGCAACGAGGGCACCGAGGACCTCAACGAGGGCCGCCAGGCGGGCGAGTCGAAGGTCCTCTGGTACAAGGAGGCGCCCGACGCGCCCGGTTCCGGCGCCGAGGCCCCCGGCCTGTGGATCACCGACAAGGTCGCCGTGAAGGCCGCGTACAAGCAGGTCTTCGCCTACAACGTCGACGACGGCAAGGTCAGCTGGCCCGCGGTCTCCTTCCCGGAGAAGATCTGCGCGGTGTCCCCGCAGAAGACGTCCGACGACAAGGTCTTCGTGGCGTACAAGGAAGGCACCAAGGACGCCGCCGAGTGCAACCAGGTCGTGGAACTCGACCTCGCCACCGGCAAGAAGGGCTGGACGAAGGAGATCCCGGAGGGCGAGCTCTTCGACAGCGCCCTCAGCCTCAGCCTGAACATCGTCGGCGACACGCTGATGGTCGGCCGCTCCATGTCCGGCATCGCCTACGACGTGACCAGCGGCGACAAGCTCTACGACAAGAAGAAGTACGGCGCCTCCTGCTTCCCCTCGGCGTTCACCGGCGGCGCCAAGCTGCTCGCCGTCTCCTCCTGCGGGGCCGGCGGCGACAACGAGCACGACGAGGTGCAGGAACTCGACCCGGCCACCGGCAAGACCCAGTGGACCAGGAAGTTCCCCAAGGGCTGGCGCGTCGAGCGGACGTACTCCGTCGACCCCGTCGTCATCTACCTCACCAACGCCGACAAGAAGCAGTGGAACGTCACCGCGCTGAAGAGCGACGGCTCGGTCCGCTCGGAGGTCGACGTCGACGAGTCGTTCGCGCCCGAGTGCGGCTGGGCGATCCTCTCCCGCGACCTCCAGGGCTGCGGGGGTGTGGCGGCCGACGCGAACACCCTCTACCTGCCGACCGAGGCGAAGAGCGGCGCCAACGAGATCGTCGCGATCAGCCTGGAGAACGGCAAGGAGAAGTGGCGGGCCAAGTCCCCGGCGGACGAGGCGATGATGCCGATGAAGCTGGACGGCACGAACCTGATCGCGTACGTGCAGCCCTCGTACGACTCGGGCGGTCAGGTCGTCTCCATCCCGACCGGCGGCGGCTCGCACACGCCTCGGAAGCTGCTGCAGAACCCGCAGGGCACCGCGGACATCGAGGACGGCTTCTTCTCGAAGGCCGTCGATTACGTGGACGGGCGCTTCTACCTCTCCACCACTCGCCTGACGGGCAACGACGAGTCCAAGGAGAAGCTGATGCTGGCCTTCGGCAAGTGACCGGGCCGGCTCTCCCGCACATCCCGCCCGCTCGTCCCGTCCGGCCCGTCCACGGCCACCCGACCTTCGTCCCCTTCGTATCCGAGGTACACACGTCATGAGTCAGCCGCCGCCCCCGCCGCCCAACCAGCCGCCCCAGGGAGGCGGTTTCGGCGCCCCGCAGGACCCGCCTCCGGGCGGCTTCGGTGCGCCCACCCCGCCGCCGGCCACTCCGCCCGCCGGGCCCCCGCAGCAGCCGCAGCCGGGCTACGGCTACCCGCAGGCACCGGGTCAGGCACCCCAGACCCCGCCCCCGGCCGGACCTCCGTCGGCCCCGCCGCAGCAGCCGTACGGCTATCCGCAGGGAGCCCCGCAGACGCCGCCGGCCCAGCCGGGCTACGGCTACCCGGGTCAGCAGCAGCCCGGTTACGGCTACCCGGGCCAGCAGCCCCAGTACGGCTACCAGCAGCCGGGCACCATGCCGATGCAGCCGCAGGCTCCGCAGGGCGGGCGGAAGGTCAACCCGCAGGTGGCGATCATCGTCTCGGCCGTCGTGGCGATCGCGCTCATCGTCGGCGGCGGTGTCTGGTACTCGAACTCGTCCGGCAAGAGCGACGAGAAGGACACCTCCGCAGGCCCCGGCGGCACCGAGGGCAAGGACGGCGACAACGGCGGCGACGACGTCGGCGGAGGCGGCGGCACGGAGAAGGTGCCCGCCAGCACCAGCGCCAAGGTCCTCTTCCAGCTGCCCGCGGCGGAGGTCCCCAAGAAGGACGTCTGGAGCGTCGCCGGCTCCTGGCTGACCGACAAGGTGTACGCCAAGTCGGGCGTCAGCGAGGTCATCGGCTATGCCCCGGACACCGGCAAGGAGTCCTGGACGCTGCCGCTGACGGGGCTGACCTGCGCCGGTTCCCCCGAGGTCACCAAGGACGGCGTCGTCGTGGTGGTCGCCGAGGACGCCAAGCGCACCAAGGCGAACCCGTACCCGGAGTGCACCGAGGTCACCGCGTTCAACCTGAACACCGGCAAGGCGCTCTGGACCAAGTCCGTGGCTCCCAACGGCGGTGAGAAGGCCGCGTTCAAGGAAGTCAGCATCACCGGCACCACGGTCGCCGCCGGCTCCGGCCTCAACGGCGGCGCCGCCTTCGACATCAGCAACGGCAAGATCCTCTGGCAGCCGAAGGTCGGCACCTGCGAGGACGTCGGCTACGCGGGCGGCGAGCAGCTCGTCGCGGTCCGCAAGTGCGGCGACTACGGCAACGAGAAGTACGAGGTCCAGCTCCTCGACCCCAAGTCGGGCACCGTCAAGTGGAGCTACAAGCTCCCCGCGGGCATCGACAACGCCAAGGTCATCTCCACCAAGCCGGTCGTCTTCGGGGTGGACTCCGGCGAGATCACCGCGTCCGGCGCCACGGACATCTTCTCGCTGGACGACAGCGGCAAACTGCGCACCAAGATCACGCTCGAAGACGGCAAGTACGAGCACGACTGCGGTGTGAACAAGATCCACAACTGCCGTTCCATCGCGGTCGGCAACGACAGGCTGTACGTGCCGACCAAGCAGCACGAGGGCGCCGAGCAGTACTCCCGGGTCAACGAGATCGTGTCCTTCTCGCTGGCCACCGGCAAGCCCACGAGCGACCGGGCCGACGCCGGCGACGGCTACGAGATCCTGCCGATCCGGATGGACGGCGGCAACGTCATCGCGTACAAGAACGGCCCGTACGACAAGGGTTCCCAGGTCGTCTCCATCGACGGCAAGACCTTCAAGGAGACCAAGCTCCTGGAGACCCCCGCCGAGGCCCAGGTCCGCAGCGCGATCAGCAGCATCAGCCCGAGCAGTGCGGAGCTGCGGTACACGAGCGGCCGGCTCTTCATGGCCCAGGAGCTGATCAGCGCGCCGTACTCCGCGGACGACAAGGAGTACGCGGCGATCGGCTTCGGCGCCGAGTAGGCCGTACGCCGATCAAGCGTTCGCCTGTCGATCACGACTCCGCCCCTGTTCAGGGGCGGGGTCGTTCTCGTACGGCCCATCGCTCGCGAATGTGAGGAATTTCGGAAAACCGGGGCACTTCTCTCCAGTAGGGGAAGCGCAACGTCGAACAAGCGTGTAGCTTCCGGGGGATGGAGAGCCGGGGGGCTCCTATCCATGGGGTACCAGTGGGGATCCGGGGGGACTGGGGGGTTGGGCTCGATGGGAGTGCGGCTCATGGTGGTCGACGACCACCGACTGCTCGCCGAGGCGTTGGCCTCGGCTTTGAAGCTGCGCGGGCACCGCGTGCTGGCCGCGGCCGCGCCTGCCGCGGGAGCGGCGGAGCTGGTGATCACAAGGGCGCCGGAGGTGTGCCTGATCGGCACGGCGACGCCCGCCGAACCGGGCATGTTCGACCCGGTGGTGAGAATCAAGCGGGAGCGGCCGCAGGTCGCGGTGCTGGTCCTCGGACCGGTGCCGAACCCGCGGGGAATCGCCGCGGCGTTCGCCGCGGGGGCGTCCGGTTACGTACGGCACGACGAGCGCATAGAGGGTGTCGAGCGGGCCATCATGAAGGCCCGGGCGGGGGAGGCGGCCGTGGCGCCGCAGCTTCTGCAGGGCGCCTTCAGCGAACTGCTCAACCCGGCCGCGCAGCCCGACGACGAGGGCCAGCGGCTCCTCCAGATGCTGACGCCGCGAGAGGTCGAGGTGCTGGTGAGGGTGGCCGACGGCGAGGACACGCGGCTCATCGCGGCCGGCATGGGCATAGCGCCGAGCACCGCGCGGACCCACGTGCAGCGCGTACTGATGAAGCTGGGCGTCGGCTCCCGGCTGGAGGCGGCGGCGCTCGCGGCCCGTACGGGGCTGCTGGACCGCGCGGGGCCGATTCAGCACCCGGCGCCGGACGCGGGGTCCGAGGTCTAGTCCCGGTCCCGGTTCAGGTCCCGGTACAGGTGTGGGGGTCGGAGTCGCGTTGTGCGGCTCCGGCCCCGTACCCGTGAACGGCGGTTATTCGGCGGGTCGTTCGGTGTCCGGGTCCAGGTCCGGTGTGGGCGGAGCCACCGGCCGCAGCCACAGCCAGGCCAGGAAGAACAGGCCGAGCGCCAGCATGCCGAGGCCCGTCCAGAGGTTGATGTTGATGTCCTGGGCCTTGGCGATGTCGGCGTCGGACTCGGTGATGCCGGCGATCGTGACGATGATCCCGTAGACGACGAACAGGCCGCCGATGATGCGGCGGATGTCGAACAGGCGGGCCGCGGTGGCGGACTTGCCCTGCAGTTCGGTGACTTCGCGCTGGAGGTCGCGGTCGGAATAGCCAGAGTGCTCGGACATGGGTGATCAGGCCTCCGGTCGTCAGAAGGAGAAGGGGATGTAGCAGGCGGCGGCCAGGATGATCGCGCCCCAGCCGAGCAGGGCCGGCTTGCGGTACCAGGCGTCGTCGCCCTTGGCCGGGGGCTCCTCCATACCGGGCGAGGTGGTCCCGTACACCAGGCCCTGGAGTTCCTCCGCGGGCTTCGGCGCGGTGAAGAGGGAGACGGCGAACATGACCACCGCGCCGGCCACGAACCCGGCGATCGCCGAGACGAAGTTGGCGCCCTGGTCGGAGGGGATGCCGATGATGTCCTGCTTGTAGAGGACGAAGTAGTTGATCATCGCGGCCGTGGTGCCCGCGAGCAGGCCCCAGAAGCCGGACTTCATGGACGCGCGCTTCCAGAACATGCCGATGATGAAGACGACGAACATCGGCACGTTGAAGAAGGAGAACAGCGTCTGGAGGTAACTCATGATGTTCGAGAAGGAGGAGGCGAGGAACGCCGTCCCGATCGACGCCATGACGCCGACCGCCGTGATGAGACGCCCGAAGCGCACGTAGTACGTGTCCTCCTCGTCGCGCTTCACGTACTTCTGCCAGATGTCCGTGGTGAAGACGGTGTTGAAGGACGAGATGTTGGCCGCCATGCCCGCCATGAAGGCCGCCAGCAGGCCGGTCACCGCGATGCCGAGGACGCCGTTGGGCAGCAGGTCCTCCATCAGGTACGGGATCGCGTCGTTGTACTGGAGGTCGGACCCGGAGGTCCCGATCTTCGGTACGAGCACGGCCGCGACGAGCCCCGGGATCATCACCAGGAAGACGATGAAGATCTTCGGGAACGCGGCGATGAGCGGGGTGCGCTGGGCCGCGGAGAGGTTCTTGGCGGACAGTGCGCGCTGCACCTCGGCGAAGTTCGTCGTCCAGTAGCCGAAGGACAGCACGAAGCCGAGGCCGAGCACGATGGTCAGCCAGTTGGCGCCGAGCGGGTTGTCGCTGCCGATGCCGGTGCCGCCCCACGCGGTGGTGAAGTCGGCGCCGTGGGAGGCCGTCAGGGAGTCGGTCAGGCCGTCCCAGCCGCCGACCTTCTTCAGCCCGAGCACCGAGAGCGGGATCAGCGCGGCGAGGATCACGAAGAACTGCAGCACCTCGTTGTAGATCGCGGACGACAGCCCGCCGAGGGTGATGTAGCCGAGCACGAAGAAGCCCGCGACGACGATCGACACCCACTGCGGCCAGCCGAGCAGCGCCTCGACGACGATCGCGAGCGCGTAGAGGTTCACCCCGGCGATGAGGATCGCGGCGAACGCGAACAGGATCGAGCTGAGCAGATGCGCTCCCCTGTCGAAGCGCAGCAGCAGGAACTCGGGGACGGACCTGACCTTCGAGCCGTAGTAGAAGGGCATCATCACCAGGCCCAGGAAGACCATGGCGGGGATGGCGCCGATCCAGTACCAGTGCACGGTGTAGACGCCGTACTGGGCGCTGTTGGCGGCCATGCCGAGGATCTCGGTCGCGCCCAGGTTGGCGGCGATGAACGCCAGACCGGTCACCCAGGCGGGCAGCGAGCGCCCGGAGAGGAAGAAGTCGAGGCTGGTCTTCACCGAGCGACGGGCCGCGAAGCCGATGCCGAGCACGACGACGAAGTAGATCGCCAGGATCGTGTAGTCGAGCCAGTTGGTGGGGAGCCGCAGCTCCGCCGCCAGGTGCACGGGCGACGTGGGGGCCGGATATGTGGGAGCTGGAGATGTGGGGGTCTGCATTCAGCACTCACTTCAATTCACTGTGGTGTTCTTTGTTTGGTTGTGGTGATGACGGACGTGGTGATTTGTGGTTTGATGTGTTTGGTTCTGTTGAATGCTTTGATCGGGTACGGATGGAGAGTCCGGCGTGAAGAAGACCTCGACCCGGCTGGCCGACGGTCGTGAGCTCATCTACTACGACTCGCGCGACGACACGGTGCGCGACGCGGTGGACCGGCGCCCGCTCGACCGGACGGTCACCACATCGGAGGTACGCCGCGATCCGCTGCTCGGTGACGCGGTGGCCATCGCCTCCCACCGGCAGGGGCGTACGTACCATCCGCCGGCCGACGAATGCCCGCTGTGCCCCTCCGAGGGCGACCGGCTGAGCGAGATCCCGGACTCCTCGTACGACGTCGCGGTCTTCGAGAACCGCTTCCCGTCGCTGGCCGGGGACTCCGGTCGCTGCGAGGTGGTCTGCTTCACCTCGGACCACGACTCGTCCTTCGCCGATCTGACCGAGGAGCAGGCGGGGCTGGTCCTGGACGCGTGGACCGACCGCACGGCCGAGCTGTCGCATCTCCCCTCCGTGGAGCAGGTGTTCTGTTTCGAGAACCGCGGCGCCGAGATCGGCGTGACGCTCGGACATCCGCACGGGCAGATCTACGCGTACCCGTTCACGACGCCTCGAACGGCCCTGATGCTGCGGTCACTCGCGGCACACAAGGAGGGGACGGGCGGCGAGAACCTCTTCGACGCCGTCCTTGAGAAGGAACTGGCCGGTGAGCGGATCGTGCTGGAGACCGACCACTGGGTGGCCTTCGTGCCGTACGCGGCGCACTGGCCGTACGAGGTGCACCTCTACCCGCGCCGCCGCGTGCCGGACCTGCTGGGTCTCGACGAGGGGGCACGCACAGAGTTCCCCAAGGTCTATCTGGAACTGTTGAGGCGCTTCGACCGGATCTTCGGCGAGGGTGAACCGGGCACGCCGTACATCTCGGCCTGGCACCAGGCGCCGTTCGGCACGCTGGAGGAGTTCGACGGTGTGGTGCGGGAGGACTTCGCGCTCCACCTCGAGCTTTTCACCATCCGCCGCACTTCCGGCAAGCTGAAGTTCCTCGCGGGTTCCGAGTCCGGCATGAGCGTGTTCATCAACGACGTGCCGCCGGAGGCCGCGGCCCAGCGACTGCGAGAGGTAGCGAGTTCATGAGTGGGAAGTACCTGGTCACCGGCGGTGCGGGCTATGTGGGCAGTGTGGTCGCCCGGCATCTGCTGGAGGCGGGCCACGAGGTGACCGTCCTCGACAACCTCTCCACCGGCTTCCGCGAGGGCGTCCCGGCGGGCGCCGAGTTCATCGAGGGCGACATCCGCGACGCCGCCAAGTGGCTGGACTCCTCGTTCGACGCGGTGCTGCACTTCGCCGCGTTCTCGCAGGTCGGCGAGTCCGTCGTGAAGCCCGAGAAGTACTGGGACAACAACGTCGGCGGCACGATGGCCCTGCTCGCTGCCATGCGCTCGGCGGGCGTCCGCAAGCTGGTCTTCTCCTCCACGGCGGCGACGTACGGCGAGCCGGAGACCACCCCGATCGTCGAGTCCGCCCCGACGGCCCCCACCAACCCGTACGGCGCCTCCAAGCTCGCCGTCGACCACATGATCACCGGCGAGGCGGCCGCGCACGGACTGGCGGCGGTGTCGCTGCGCTACTTCAACGTGGCGGGCGCGTACGGCGCGAGCGGCGAGCGGCACGACCCCGAGTCGCACCTCATCCCGCTGGTCCTCCAGGTCGCCCAGGGCCGCCGCGAGGCCATCTCCGTCTACGGCGACGACTACCCGACCCCGGACGGCACCTGCGTCCGCGACTACATCCACGTCGCGGACCTGGCGGAGGCCCACCTGCTGGCCGTCGCCGCGGCGAAGCCGGGCGAGCACCTGATCTGCAACCTCGGCAACGGCAACGGCTTCTCGGTCCGCGAGGTCATCGAGACCGTCCGCCGGGTGACCGGACACCCGATCCCCGAGGTCGCGGCCCCGCGCCGCGCCGGTGACCCGGCGGTCCTCGTCGCCTCCGCGGCCACGGCCCGCGAACGGCTCGGCTGGAACCCGTCCCGCGCGGACCTCGCGGGGATCGTCGCGGACGCGTGGGAGTTCGCGCAGAACATCGCGAAGCCTAAGGAGCGCTAGTGGGGGCACAGCAGGTAGCAGAAGGCCAGGTAGGGGAAGGCTTCGAGGCGCTCTACGGGGACGCCCCCGAGGGTGTCTGGGCGGCGCCCGGCCGGGTCAACCTCATCGGCGAGTACACGGACTTCAACGAGGGCTTCGTGATGCCGCTCGCGCTGCCGCACACGGCGGTGGCGGCGGTCTCGCGCCGCGACGACGGCGTCCTGCGTCTCCACTCGGCCGACATCGAGGGCCCGGTCGTCGAACTGCACGTCGACGAGCTGGCGCCGCTGACGAACACGAGCTGGGCCGCCTATCCGGCGGGCGTCGTCTGGGTCCTGCGCGAGGCCGGCCACGCCGTCACCGGCGCGGACATCCACCTCGCCTCCACGGTCCCGACGGGCGCGGGCCTGTCGTCCTCGGCCGCGCTGGAGGTCGTCACGGCCCTGGCGCTGAACGACCTGTTCGACCTCGGCCTTACGGGTCCGGAGCTGGCCCGGGTCTCCCAGCGCGCGGAGAACGACTTTGTGGGCGTCCCCTGCGGAATCATGGACCAGACGGCATCCGCCTGCTCCACGGAGGGCCACGCCCTCCACCTCGACTGCCGTGACCTCTCCATCCGCCAGGTCCCCTTCGACCTGCCCGCCCACGGGCTGCGGCTCCTCGTGGTCGACACCCGCGTGAAGCACGCGCTGGGCGACGGGGAGTACGCGGAACGGCGCGAGGGCTGCGAGGAGGGCGCGCGGCAACTCGGTGTCCCCTTCCTGCGGGACGTCCGGTACGAGGACCTGGAGGCGTCCCTCGCCCGTCTGCCGGACGAGCGGGTGCGTCGCTACGTACGCCATGTCGTGTCGGACGACCACCGGGTCGATGAGGTCATCGCCCTGCTGGACGCGGGGGATGTGCGTGGCATCGGCCCGATCCTCACGTCCGGGCATGCCTCGCTGCGGGACGATCTGCGGATCTCCTGCCCGGAGCTGGACCTGGTGGTTGCCACGGCGAACGAGGCGGGGGCGCTTGGCGCTCGCATGACGGGGGGTGGGTTCGGCGGCTCGGCGATCGTCTTGGTGGAGTCGTCCGACTCGGACACGGTCACCAAGGCGGTGGAGGAGGCGTTCGCGGCGGCGGGCTTCACCGCGCCGCGGGTGTTCCCGGCGGTGCCGTCCGAGGGCGCCCGCCGGGTGGTCTGACCTGGGGGTTTTCTCGCCCCCGCCGCCCCTTCCCGTCCCGTCCCTTTCGGGGGCCAGCCCCCGAACCCCCGCTCCTCAAACGCCGGAGGGGCTGATTCTCAGCCCGTCCGGCGTTTGAGGACGAGCGCGCCAGCGCGACAGGGGGGTCTGGGGGCGCAGCCCCCAGGGACGGGACGGGTAGGGGCGGCGGGGGCGAAAACGTCTTGCTCAGGCGAGCCGCTTCGTCAGGGTGTACTCCGTGACCCCCGGGGGATAGTCCGGGATCTCGCACACCACCTCATAGCCCTGTTTGCGGTAGAAGGCAGGAGCCTGGAAGTCCCACGTCTCCAGGCGAGAGTTGCGGCACCCACGGGACGTACGGGCCAGATGTTCCGCGTGGGACAGCACGTGCGAGCCAAGACCACCGCCACGCCGGCGCTCGTCGACCCAGAGATACGTCACGTGCAGCCACCCGGCCCACGTGTGCCCGACGAGACCCCCGACCACCTCACCGGCCGGATCCAACGCCCAGACCTGGAGCGGAACTTCCCGTTCACCAGCGGTTCCGCGCAGAGAACGCAGCACGGGAGACGCGGCCATGTTCGCGTCCCGTAGCCGTGAACGCAGGAATTGGCTACGCTCTTTGTCGACTTCTGTCTCAATACGAAACATACGGCTCACCATAAACGCGCTGGCCAATCAGTTCTGCAAATCACCTTCCGCTCCTGCTGCCCAGCCGTACTCTGATGAGCAGCACCGGTGGGGGCCGGTGCTGATCAGGGGGCGAGACAGTCGGGTACGACGCCCGGAGTGGGGGTAGCAGTCCAGCACGGCGGCGGCCGTGCGGCTGCGGCACCCCGTTTTCCGAGCGAGGAGTTCGGGATCTCCGGGCGCCGTACCTGCGCCGGCCGTCCCCCGAGCAGTGGGGGTTTCAGTGGTTCGCATCCGTGTCCTGGTCGTCGACGACCACCGTATCTTCGCCGAGTCGCTCGCCGCCGCCCTGGCCGCAGAGCCCGATGTAGACGTCTCCGCGGCCGGCAGCGGTCCCGCCGCGCTGCGCTGCCTGGAGCGGGCGGCCGCCGAGGGCCGCAGATTCGACGTGCTCCTCGTCGACGCCGACCTGGGCGGCAACGTGCCGGGCGCCCGCCCGGCCGTACCCGTCCACGACAACAACGAAGAAGGCCTGGTCGACGGCATCTCGCTGGTCGCGGGCGTCCGTTCGGGCCAGCCCACCGTCCGTACGGTCGTGCTCGCCGAGAAGGACGACCCGCGTCGCGCGGCGCTCGCTCTGCAGGCCGGCGCCTCGGGCTGGGTCGCCAAGGACTGCTCGCTGTCCCGGCTGCTCACCGTCATCCGGGGCGTGCTGCGGGACGAGACACATCTGCCGCCCGCGCTGCTCACCGGCGTCCTGCGCGAGCTGACGGCCGCGCGGAAGCACCGTACGGAGAGCGAGCGGCTGGTGGAGTCGCTGACTCCGCGGGAGCGGGAAGTGCTGCGGTGCATGGTCGCGGGGCTGGGGCGCAAGGCCGTCGCCGAGCGGCTGTTCCTCTCGCCGCACACCGTCCGTACGCATATGCAGAACGTGCTGGGGAAGCTCGGCGTGCACTCCACCCTCGCCGCCGTGGCGCTGGCCCGCCGGGCCGGCGTCGGGCCCGTCGACCTAGCCGGGGATGTTGTCGAACGGGGCGGTCAGCTGGCGTAGCAGCCCGGCGAGTTCGCCTCGCTGGGCCCTGCTGAGCTCCGCCAGGATCGCGCGCTCCTGGTCGAGGAGCCCGGCCAGCGCCTGGTCCGCGCGGTCGCGGCCGTCCCCGGTGAGGCGTACGAGCACACCGCGGCGGTCGCTGGGGTCGGGGAGGCGCTCCACCAGGCCCTTCTTCGCCAGCCGGTCGATGCGGTTCGTCATCGTGCCCGAGGTGACGAGCGTCTGGGTGAGCAACTGGCCGGGGGAGAGCTGGTACGGCGTGCCCGCGCGCCTCAGTGCCGTCAGGACGTCGAACTCCCAGGGCTCCAGGGCGTGCTCGGCGAACGCGATCCGGCGTGCGCGGTCCAGATGCCTGGCGAGCCTGCTCACGCGGCTGAGTACCTCGAGCGGTTCCACGTCGAGGTCAGGGCGCTCCCGGCGCCACGCAGCGACCAGCCGATCGACCTCGTCCTCCATGGCGATCAGTGTAGTGGTTGTGTCGACATGAAGTCTCTTGACGTGAAGTCTCTTGACGTCGAGATAGTTGGGGTGTGAGGCTGGAGTTCCGTCGGGATGCCGGGATGCCGGGACGTCGAGTGCGGCGTCGATCGTGACTTGAGGAGGCCCTCATGCCCGCCACCACCACCCCCACCTGGGACCCGGGCCAGTATCTGCGCCACGCAGAGCATCGCGCCCGGCCCTTCGCCGAGCTTCTCGGCCGGGTCCCGGCGCTGCCCGGCGACCCGGCCCGCGTCGCCGACCTGGGCTGCGGCCCGGGCAACGTCACCGTGCGGCTCGCCGAGCGGTGGCCGGGCGCGCGCATCACGGGGTACGACAACTCCGCGGAGATGCTGGCCAGGACGGCTGAGCACGCGGGGCCCACGGCGGGCGGCGGCCGGCTGGACTTCGCCCACGCGGACCTCACGGACTGGGCGCCCACGGAGACGTACGACCTGATCGTCTCCAACGCGGCGCTGCAGTGGGTGCCGGGGCATCTGGACGCCCTGCCCGGCTGGCTCGACGCGGTGGCCCCCGGCGGGACCTTCGCCTTCCAGGTCCCGAACAACATCGACGCACCCCTGCACTCCCTGATGCGTGAACTCGCCGCGTCCACCCGGTGGAAGGGCCACCTCGACGGCGTCCTGCGCCACACGGACTCCGTCCATCCGCCGCTCCTCTACCTGGACCGGCTGGCCCGGCTGGGATGCGCGGTGGACGTCTGGGAGACGACCTACCTGCAGCTCCTCCAGGGCGAGGACGCGGTGCTCGACTGGTCCAAGGGCACGGGACTGCGGCCCGCCCTCACCGCCCTCGCGAACGACCCGGAGGCGCGGGACGCCTTCGTCGAGGAGTACCGAGACCTGCTCCGCAAGGCCTACCCGACGGCCCCGTACGGGACGGTGCTCCCGTTCCGACGGCTGTTCGTGGTCGCCCGGAAGGCCGCCTGACGGGATTGCGCGGCCCACCTCGCCGCATGCGGAGCGGCGGTGACCTGGGGCAGTGGGCTCCCAGGGCACGGCCGCTTCTACTCCGAGGCCTCGGCGGGCAACCGGCTGGAGTTCCTGGAGCCGACCGTCAGGGCGTGCGGCCCAGGTGAGTGATGAGGATGCGGATCACGCTGTCGTCGATCAGGTAGAGGACGCGGTAACTGCCGACGCGAAGGCGCCGGATGTTGGGGCCGTAGGCGGTGGAGCCGGCGGGGCGCGGGGCTTCGGCGAGCGTGCCGACGGTTTCGTAGACGGCGGCGAGTCCCGTGGGGTCGTCCTTGAGGAACCGCACCGCCGCGTTCGTGGCGCTCGGTTCCCAGATGATGCGATAGGTCACGGACGCAGCCCCAGGATGCGCCCGACTTCCTCGTGGGGGATGCCCTCTTCGAGCGTGCCCTCGGCCTTGCGGCGCTGGTAGTCGGCGACCGCGAGGGCGTCTTCGAGATCCTCTATCACCTGAGGGGAGACCAGCAGCGCCGCCACGTGACCGTGGTCGGTGAGGGCGATGGTCTCGCGGCTGTGAGCAGCTCGCCGGACCAGGTCGCCGAGCTGGGAACGAGCCGCGCTGATCGCAATCTCAGTCATGGCCACATTGAACCACAAGGTTAACCTTGTGGAATCTTGGGCTAGCTCTTCCGGCGCCCTATCAATCGAGGCTTCGCCTCCAGGCCGTCCAGGCCGTGCCAGGCCAGGTTCACCAGGTGGGCTGCCACCTCCGCCTTCTTCGGGCGGCGGACGTCCAGCCACCACTGGCCGGTGAGGGCGACCATGCCGACGAGGGCCTGGGCGTACAGCGGGGCGAGCTTCGGGTCGAAGCCGCGGCGTTTGAACTCGCGGCCCAGGATGTCCTCCACCTGTGTCGCGATGTCCGAGATCAGGGACGCGAAGGAGCCTGTGGACTGGGGGATGGGGGAGTCGCGGACCAGGATGCGGAAGCCGTCCGTGTACTCCTCGATGTAGTCGAGGAGGGCGAAGGCTGCTTGCTCGCACAGTTCGCGCGGGTGGCCTGCCGTCAGTGAGCTTGTCACTCCGTCCAGCAGGCGGCGCATCTCGCGGTCCACCACTACGGCGTACAGGCCCTCCTTGCCGCCGAAGTGCTCGTAGACGACCGGCTTGGAGACGCCGGCCTTCGCCGCGATCTCCTCCACCGATGTCGCCTCGAAGCCCTTCTGGGCGAAAAGGGTGCGGCCGATCTCCAGCAACTGGGCCCGCCGCTCCGCACCGGTCATCCGGGTGCGGCGGACGCGCCGCGGCTTTTCATTGCTGGGTGTGCTGGAGTCGGCCACGCCGTCAATCATGCCGCGTCGGCGGTCTCCGCCTTGCGTCGGGAGCCCTTCCCGTCCGGGTTACGGCGGGAATCGATACGCGAGCGTGACGGCCAGCGCACGTCGTACGCCCAGCCGAACACCTCGAACCAGCGGATCAGACGGGCCGAGGAGTCCACCTGGCCGCGCTCCACACCGTGCCGGGCGGAGGTGGGATCGGCGTGGTGGAGGTTGTGCCAGGACTCACCGCAGGACAGGACCGCCAGCCACCACACGTTGCCCGAGCGGTCACGCGACTTGAAGGGGCGCTTGCCCACCGCGTGGCAGATCGAGTTGATCGACCACGTGACGTGGTGCAGCAGCGCCACCCGCACGAGCGAGCCCCAGAAGAAGCCCGTGAACGCGCCCCACCAGGACATCGTCACCAGGCCGCCGATCAGCGCCGGGAGCGCCAGGGAGAGCCCGGCCCAGAGGAGGAACTGGCGCGAGATCGTGCGGATCGCCTTGTCCTTGATCAGGTCCGGCGCGTACTTGTCCTGCGGTGTCTGCTCCTCGTCGAACATCCAGGCGATGTGGGCCCACCACAGGCCCTTCATCAGCGCCGGGACCGTCTCGCCGAACCGCCACGGCGAGTGGGGGTCGCCCTCGGCGTCGGAGAACTTGTGGTGCTTGCGGTGGTCGGCCACCCAGCGGACCAGCGGCCCTTCGACGGCCATCGAGCCGGCGATCGCCAGCGCGATGCGCAGCGGGCGCTTCGCCTTGAAGGCGCCGTGGGTGAAGTAGCGGTGGAAGCCGATCGTGATGCCGTGGCAGCCGAGGTAGTAGAAGAAGACCAGCAGGCCGAGGTCGAGCCAGCTCACGCCCCAGCCCCAGGCCAGCGGCACCGCCGCGAGGACCGCGAGGAACGGAACGGTGATGAAGAGCAGAAGGGTGATCTGCTCCAGCGAGCGCTTCTGCTCGCCGCCCAGTGTGGCGGAGGGGAGTGCGGTGCCGTCGTTGTTCGCCTCGGGGGCGTCATCGATCACATCGGAACTCGTGGTCATGGAAGCGTCCCCTGTGGGGTCGAGGGTTGTGAGAGTGGCCGGTAATCGCGCCTGCCGGATTGCCGGAAACCGCGCTTACGGTTCCGTAACCTACGGCGTCGTAAGTATGGCAGTGCCTCGCCCGGCGGCAAGAGCCCGAGAGACTGCGCGTCCGTATGGACACCTATCCTTAAGGTCGGTCGGACAGCGCGGTCCGCTCTGTTTCATTCCCGGATGCCCCGTCGCCGATGCGCGCCCGCCGCCCAGGTGACGGGTTCCCCTCCAGACGAGCTTCAACACTGCAAGGAGCCGCACCTGTGAGCAGTGCCGACGACCAGACCACGACAACCAGCAGTGAGCTGCGCGCCGACATCCGCCGCCTGGGCGATCTGCTGGGCGAGACCCTCGTACGTCAGGAGGGGCCCGAGCTTCTGGAACTGGTCGAGAAGGTCCGCCGCCTCACCCGCGAGGACGGTGAAGCCGCCGCCGAACTGCTGCGCGGTACGGAACTGGAGACCGCGGCCAAGCTGGTCCGCGCCTTCTCGACCTACTTCCACCTGGCCAACGTCACCGAGCAGGTGCACCGCGGCCGCGAGCTGCGCGCCAGGCGGGCCGCCGAGGGCGGACTGCTCGCCCGCACGGCGGACCGGCTCAAGGACGCCGACCCCGAGCACCTGCGCGCGACCGTGCGGAACCTGAACGTCCGCCCGGTCTTCACGGCCCACCCCACCGAGGCGGCCAGGCGCTCCGTCCTCAACAAGCTGCGCCGGATCGCCGCCCTCCTGGAGACGCCCGTCATCGAGGCGGATCGCCGTCGCTACGACACCCGGCTGGCCGAGAACATCGACCTCGTGTGGCAGACCGACGAGCTGCGCGTGGTGCGTCCCGAGCCCGCCGACGAGGCCCGCAACGCCATCTACTACCTGGACGAGCTGCACGCCGGCGCCGTCGGGGACGTGCTTGAGGACCTGACGGCGGAGCTGGAGCGCGTCGGGGTGACGCTGCCCGACGAGACCCGCCCGCTCACCTTCGGTACCTGGATCGGCGGCGACCGCGACGGCAACCCGAACGTCACCCCGCAGGTCACCTGGGACGTCCTGATCCTCCAGCACGAGCACGGCATCAACGACGCGCTGGAGCTGATCGACGAGCTGCGCGGCTTCCTGTCGAACTCCATCCGCTACACGGGTGCCACCGAGGAGCTCCTGGATTCCCTGCGGACCGACCTGGAGCTGCTTCCGGAGATCAGCCCCCGCTACAAGCGCCTCAACGCCGAGGAGCCCTACCGCCTCAAGGCCACCTGCATCCGGCAGAAGCTGGAGAACACCAAGCAGCGCCTCGCCAAGGGCACCCCGCACGAGGACGGCCGCGACTACCTCGGCACCGCCGAGCTGCTCCAGGACCTGACCCTTGTCCAGAGTTCGCTGCGCGAGCACCGGGGCGCGCTGTTCGCCGACGGCCGCATGAACCGTACGATCCGCACGCTCGCCGCCTTCGGCCTCCAGCTCGCCACGATGGACGTACGGGAACACGCGGACGCCCACCACCAGGCGCTCGGGCAGCTCTTCGACCGGCTCGGCGAGGAGTCGTGGCGGTACGAGGACATGCCGCGCGAATACCGGCACAAGCTGCTCGCCAAGGAGCTGCGGTCCCGTCGGCCGCTCGGGCCCACCCCGGCACCGCTGGACGCGGCAGGGGAGAAGACCCTCGGCGTCTTCGAGACCGTGAAGCGGGCCCTCGGGGTGTTCGGACCCGAGGTGATCGAGTCCTACATCATCTCGATGTGCCAGGGCGCCGACGACGTGTTCGCCGCGGCCGTGCTGGCCCGCGAGGCCGGGCTGGTCGACCTGCACGCCGGCTGGGCGAAGATCGGCATCGTGCCGCTGCTGGAGACGACGGACGAGCTCAAGGCCGCCGACACGATCCTGGAGGACATGCTGTCCGACCCGTCCTACCGGCGCCTCGTGGCGCTGCGGGGTGACGTGCAGGAGGTCATGCTCGGGTACTCCGACTCGTCGAAGTTCGGCGGCATCACCACGAGTCAGTGGGAGATCCACCGGGCCCAGCGACGACTGCGTGACGTGGCTCATCGATACGGCGTACGGCTGCGGCTCTTCCACGGCCGTGGCGGCACCGTCGGCCGCGGTGGCGGTCCCTCGCACGACGCGATCCTCGCGCAGCCCTGGGGCACGCTGGAGGGCGAGATCAAGGTGACCGAGCAGGGCGAGGTCATCTCCGACAAGTACCTCGTGCCGTCGCTGGCGCGGGAGAACCTGGAGCTGACGGTCGCGGCCACCCTCCAGGCGTCCGCCCTGCACACCTCGCCGCGTCAGTCCGACGAGGCGCTCGCCCGCTGGGACGCGGCCATGGACGTGGTCAGCGACGCCGCCCACGCGGCCTACCGCAGGCTGGTCGAGGACCCGGACCTTCCGACGTACTTCCTCGCCTCCACGCCGGTGGACCAGCTCGCCGACCTGCACCTGGGCTCGCGGCCCTCCCGCCGCCCCGGCTCGGGCGTCTCGCTCGACGGTCTGCGCGCCATCCCGTGGGTGTTCGGCTGGACGCAGTCGCGGCAGATCGTGCCCGGCTGGTTCGGTGTCGGCTCCGGTCTGAAGGCGCTGCGCGAGGCCGGTCTCGACAGCGTGCTGGAGGAGATGCACGAGCAGTGGCACTTCTTCCGCAACTTCCTCTCCAACGTCGAGATGACCCTCGCGAAGACGGACCTGCGGATCGCCGGGCACTACGTCGACACACTCGTCCCGGACGACCTGAAGCACGTCTTCGAGACCATCCGGGCCGAGCACGAGCTGACCGTGCGCGAGGTGCTGCGCGTCACCGGTGAGCCGGAACTCCTCGACGCCCACCCGGTGTTGAAGCAGACCTTCACCATCCGTGACGCCTACCTGGACCCGATCTCGTACCTCCAGGTCGCCCTGCTGAAGCGGCAGCGTGACGCGGCGGCGGCCGGTGAGGAGGCCGACCCGCTGCTGTCGCGGGCCCTGCTCCTCACGGTCAACGGGGTGGCGGCCGGGCTGCGTAACACAGGCTGACCCGTCTGGAAGCGCAGTTTCCCGCGCCCCTTTGGGGCGCGGGACTGCGCCCGGCCTCAGAAGGTCGCCCTCAGAAGGGTCGGCCTCAGAGGGTCACGAACGCTGCCGTGAGCAGCGTGAGTCCCGCGCCGCCGAAGGCCCAGGCGAGGCGGGTCAGGCGCAGGCCGCCCGCGACCACCATCGAGGCGAGCAGCAGCGCGCCGCCGAGCGGGGCCCAGGCATAGAGGAGTCCGCCGGTGCCCGTGCGCACGACCTCGTCGCTGCCGGGCTTCACCGCGACCGTGTAGGTGCGGCCCCTGTCCACCGCGACCTCGCTGTCGAGGACGACCCGGTCGCGGGCCGTGGACCCTTCCGACAGCGGCCGGTACGGACCCGTGCAGCGGTCGTCGGCACATCGCGCGACCGTCATCGTGCCGCGCTCACGGCCCTTGGTGAGCATCACGTGCTGGGCGGTGCCCCAGGAGGCCCAGACGCCCGCGATCAGGATCAGCGCCGCGACCGTACCCATGGCCGCGAGCTGCCCGAACCGCAGCGCGACGACCGCGTTCTGACGGGAGGCGAGGGCAGGCATGGCGGCGATCCTTGGCCATGGTCCTGCGCTCGGTCAACTCGACCGGGCGACAAGTCCCGCGTTGTACGGACCTTTCTGCGGCTCCAGGAGTCGTACCGGGGGTCAGCGATCTTGGAAAATTCTCCGCCGCAGGAGCGGATCCCCAACCCCGGGGTTCACGGCATGAGAGTGACCGCGATGCTTGGGCGCAGCCTCGGCGCTACGATGGAGGTGGCGCACAAGATGTGCGCACACCTTGTGCGAAGGGGTAGTGCGTGAGCGCGACGAACATAGAGGTCAATCCCGAGCTGCTGGCCGACGCCATGCGTCTGCTGGGCACCAGGACCAAGAAGGACACGGTCAACACGGCACTGCGAGAGGTCGTCCAGCGGCTGAAGAGGCTGGAGGCTTTGGAGCACATGACGGCCCGCTCCGAGCGGGGTGAACTGGACTCTGCCATGCGCGCGTACGAGGCCCGCAAGAGCGCTCAGCGGAGTGGCGCGTGATCAGCTCCTACCTGATCGACACCTCGGGGATCTGGCAGATCCTGCGAGACCGGGAGCTCCAGATGCGGTGGATCGGACCCATTGAGGCGGGACTGCTCAAGGTCTGCGCTCCGACACGTCTTGAGTATCTGTACTCGGCGGAGAGCCCCGCCGGGCGGGACGAGATGGAGTCGGAGCTGACCACCCTCTTCGAAGGCGTTGCCGTTCCGAAGGATGCGTGGCGCTGGGCCGAGAACGCCCAGTACAAGCTCACCCAGAAAGGGCAACACCGCGGCCCGGGGCCGGTCGACCTGGTGCTGTGTGCCACCGCCGTGCACCACGGTCTCACCCTGCTGCACGCGGACAACGATTTCGCCGCGACCTCGCGGATCCTCCCCGAGGTCGTGGAGAGGGACATCCGTCGTACGGCACCGCCTCGGGCCGACTGAGGGCCCGAACGACATACTCACCCCGCGAGCGCGGTGGCGAGGCGAGTGCCGCGGTCCATGCTCACAGTATGTCAACATGTCGATACGCTTGGTATGGGCTGCCCGTCGGCAACGGGGTTGCGGGCGGGAAGTGGCCCTGGATCGCGCCTGATCAGAGACCGGTTCTCAGAGAGTGACGCGTATGGACAGCGCGAGGGGACGTGACCGCCGGTGACCAAGCAGGATCACGGGAACAGGCAGCAGGGCCGGGCCATGGGATCGGGTCTCGACCCGTACGCATCGCCGCGGACCTTCTGCCAGCCTTTGGGCGAGACGCCCGTTCTGCGGGGACAGATGAGCCATGGTGGCAGCAGGCCGCTGAAGCAGGTTGCGGCGAACCCGAGGCTGGGCGCCTCTACGTGTACCTGCCTCAGTAGCCAGCGCCGGTCACCGTCCTTATATGGAATCGGCTCCGGTCTCCCGGAGCCACGGCTGACAGGAGTCAGCCAAGTCTGGTCGGTCAGTGAAACTTGGCAAGCTGTGCGTCGACAACCGCTGCGGGTACGGCGAAGTCCTCGTCTGCTTTGTCCGTCGGCACGGCGCTGACGTACCCGACCGTTGAGCCCTTACGGAACACGACCACCTTCACCGGCGTCTTCGTCCTGTCCCGCTCCACGACCGCGCCCAGAGCCATCGCCTGGTCCGCACCTTCCGGCGCGATCTCCGGGGCGACCTTCCCAACCTTCCGCTCAGCACCGTCCACAGTCACGGTGAATCCGGCGGCGCACTCCGCAACGGCCGTACTGAGGTCGTCCATCGCGCCCTGCGCCCGCTCCCCCTGATACTCCGCGAGCACGACAGTCACTGCCGCACCCTCACCAGCCGCCTCCCGCACCTGCGTCGACGCCGGTTTCCCGACCACGGTTCCGGACACGACGTACGCCACCGAGCCGCAGGCGTCCTCCTCGGTTCTCACATCTCGCTGACCAACCGCCTCAACGTCGG
Organism: Streptomyces sp. NPDC020747; assembly: GCF_044334695.1. Lineage (NCBI taxonomy): Bacteria > Bacillati > Actinomycetota > Actinomycetes > Kitasatosporales > Streptomycetaceae > Streptomyces > Streptomyces sp. NPDC020747. The sequence continues at coordinate 246,431 of NZ_JBIRTJ010000019.1, forward strand.
CGGGCACAGTGACGCTGAACCCGTCCGCATCACGGCCCTCAAGAGCCATCTCGCCCAGTTCCGCGGCCCCAGCCACCGCACTGGCACTCGCCTGCGGCGCCGCCTTCAGGCTCGGGTCGTCCCCGTTGTTCCCGCCCCCGCTCGTCACATCACAAGCGGACACCAGCGCGCACAGCACCACCGGCGCAGAGATCCCCCACGCTCGCCGCATGCTCACTCCTCACGTTTCTTGTGCCCGCGCCGGCCAACTGCAGCAAGTCCCGAGCTCTATGACCTCAACCAAACGCCAGCTTCGTCGTCGCCCACTCGCTGCCCGAACTGATCACGGTCGTCCCCGTGCCCAGCGTCGCCGCCCCACCCTTGTAGAACTTGATGGCGCCGTCGCTCGCCAGGGCCCAGATGTCGGGGATGTCATCCCCGGTGACGTCCGGCGTCCCGTACAGGTGCGTCATCGGCGCGGCCGTCGTGGACCAGCCGGACGCGTAGAGCTCGTCGGCGCCCGTCTTGGAGTTGGCCGCCGCCGCCAGCGACGACAGGGTCGCGCCGCCCGAGCTGTCCTTGATGCCGAACCGCAGTTTCAGCTCGCTGGTGGAATCCTGCCGCCACAGCAGGTCCGGTGCGCCGTCCTTGTCGTGGTCACCGACCGATACGAGATCGCGCGTCGCCCACGCCGTCGTCGTCATCTTCGTCGTGGACAGGAAGCTGGCTCCCGTGTAGCCGTCGAAGGCCCAGAAGGTGCCCGCCGTGTCCGTGGCGAACAGGTCCGCACGGCCGTCGAGGTCGTAGTCGCCGACGATGATCTGGGTGAGGGCCGACGGGTCGGGGGAGCCGGAGGGCATCCTGACCTTCATACGTGCGGCGATGTCCACGCTGCCGTAGCCGTCGCCGGGGTACACGTACAGCTCGCCGTCCGGCATCCGGGCGAACAGGTCACCGACCCCGTCGGCGCCCGTCGCGTCGCCGCCGTGCGCGATCAGCGCCGGTTTGCCGTCCGCGCCCACCCAGTAGCCCGGCTGGTGGTCCTCACCGTCCTTGTCGGGGTCGGCGAGCAGACCGGTACCGTCGTCGTGCGCGGCCTCCATGCCGACGTGCAGGTCGCCGACCGTGCCCGTCGGGTACATGTTCAGGTTGCCCGCGGACGTGATCGCGAACAGGTCGGGGACGGTGTCGCCCGTGACGTCGCCCGGCTCGTCACCGGTGTCGCGGGGAGTGACGTAGAAGAGGTACTTCGTGCCGAGCGAGGGGTTGCCCGCGCTGTCCACCGCCCGTACGTACAGCAGGTTCGGGCCCGCGTTGGGCGGCTTCAGGGACAGTGTGGTGGACGTCCCCGCGGTGACCGTTTTGCTGCCCGCGTACGTCGTGGTGTTGAACGAGTACTGGAACTTGGTGATGTCGGTGTCGTCGTCCGGCGCGAAGGTGAAGTTGCCTGCCTGGCCGAACTTCACCTCGGACCACACCGAGCCGTCGTCGTTCGCGGCCGGGAAGTCCGTCGAGGTGACCAGGGGCTCGTTCGGTACGGAGCTGTCGAAGACGAAGCGGCACACCTTCGGTTCCGCGGTCGGCGCGTAACTGGAGGCCGCGCCGCTGGAGTCGATGGCGCGCACCTGCCAGGAGTACGTGTAGCCGTTGGTCAGCGTGGACTTGGAGACCGTGGCGGAGGCCTTGCCCGCGCTGGTGACCGCCACGTTCTTGTTCAGGACGGAGTCACTGGTGCCCGTCCGCCACAGCTGGAAGTGCAGGTACTTCAGGTCCTGCCGCGTGGAGGTGTCGTCCGGGTCGGAGGAGGCCGCCGACAGCACCAGGTCGCGCTTGCCGATGTGGCTGTACGGGCTGGTGCGGTCGCAGCCGCCGCCCGGCGCCTGGGCGAGCGAACTCGGCGTCTTCGGCTTGCGGTTGTAGACCAGGGTCAGCTTCGGCGCGCTCTCGCCCTCCGCCCGGAACTTCTTCCACGAGTACGCCGAGTCCTCGGTGCTGGCCTGCAGCCCGATCGTGAACTCCTTCCAGCCGCCGTCGGCCGCGTCCTGGGCGACCGACTTCGCGTCGTAGGTCACGTACGCGTCGGGACAGGACGAGTTGTAACCGTGCGCGAAGGACTTGGCGCCGATCTCCGCCTTCTTGTCGGGCTGGTTGTTCCAGGTGGTCTTGGACGAGATGCCGCCGGTGTGGAACAGCTTCATCTCACGGGCGGAGCACGACCAGGAGTACGTCTCGCGCAGCCGGACGGACGCGGACGACACGTGGGCGCCCTTGATGCTGGTGGACCAGCCGAGCCGGAAGTAGGAGCGGGACAGTCCCCAGCTGGTGGACTCGTAGCCGACCCGCGCCTCGGTGGTGCCGCTGTTGTAGTTGGCGCCGTCGTAGAAGCTGGAGTTCGGGTACTTCTTGTACGCCGTGGTCCAGTTCTTGGTCTTGCCGTGGATCGTGGGGTCGATGAAGACCGGATAGACCGTGTCCTCGTCCCTGAACAGGTCGGCGTCGGGGACGACGGCGAGGGTGGTGGACGCGGTGCCGGGCGTGCCCAGCTCCGCGTCGGCGACTGCCATGTGGGTGCCGGGGTCGGGGCCCGCCAGACCCTCCAGGGCGAACACCTCGTCGTCGCCGAGCGCGGCCCCCCGCGCACCGGTCGCCGCGTGTCCCGCCCGGGCGACCGTGGATCCGGCTTTCGCGCCGCGCCGGTACGCCGCCGGATCGGCGGTCGTCCCGTCGGCCGGGGTGCTCTCCGCGTCCTCCTCGCCCGCGGCCTCGTCATCGGCTTCCGAGGTCGCGGTGGGCGCGTCGGTGTCCTGCCCGTCCTCGGGCCCCACGCTCTCCTCGCCGATGCCCGCACCGGGCTCCTCGGAGTACGACGGCGTGGGCTCGGTCTCCTCCTCTGCCGGCTCCGGGTCGTCGCCTTCGGTGACCGCGTACTTCCCGGCCGAGTCCCAGAGATAGGGAGTGGGGGAGACGGCGATCTCCTCGCCGTCGCGGTCCCGGCCGGTGACGACCTTGGTGACCGGGTCGAGGTGGAAGGTCAGATCCGGGGAAGACAGTCCGTACGACAGTTTCGCGAGCGCCGGATCGGCCGCGGCCTCGGCGCTGTGCACGATCAGTACGTGGCTGAAGCCGCTGGCCTGCGCCGTCAGCATCAGGTCGACGCCGTCGAACACGTTCCGGTACAGGGCGCTCGACCCGCTGATCACCGGCTCGGGCAGGTCTCCCGGCCAGCTCAGCGTCACGTCATGGCCGCCGCTGCTGAGGACGGCCAGCTCGGTGTGGTCCTCGGCGTCCGCGGCGGCCCGCACCGTGCGGCCGTCGTTGGCGGCGGTGTACACGGCGCCGCGGACGCTACCCGGGCCGGTGGACGCCTTGCGCGCCGAGGAACCTCCGCCGATCGCGCCGTTCCCGCCGGCCGAGAAGACCACGGGATCCGCGGCCGCCTTCGGCGCCCACCCGCCGTCGGCCTTGACCAACTCGGTGTCGATGGGCTTCCAGGCGCCGTTCACCTTCGCCCGTACGGGAGCGCCGTACGCGACCAGCTCGAAGGTGCCGTCCGGACGGGCGTACGTCATGGAGGTCTCGTCGCGCAGCGCGGACACCTCGACGCGCTTGCCGGAGGAGACCGCCTTTTCGAGCGCGGTGCCTTGATCCACCGGCCCGGCGGCGGACTTCTTCGTCTCGGCAGGGGAGTCGGAAGGGCCCTGATCGTCGAGGAGGGGAACGGTGAGTAGTCCGAGGCCGAGCGCACCGGCGATGAGGGCGGCCGTCCCCGCCCGGGCACGTCTGGACGCGGGCAGGCCTAAGCGGCGACGTTTCATGGTGTTGGGTCCCCTCCCCCTGAATTCCCGAGAACCGAGAATTCTGCGCATCCCCTCTGAATCCCCTGCGCTACCCAGGAATGGCATGGCGTGGCCCGGGAAGGCGCGGACAGAGCATGACCCATGCGTGGGGATTGCGCCATAGCGTGCCGTGCTCTTTGCCTGCGGACGGTCCGGTGAACGGATCCGTACGGCCCGCACGTACTTCTGTGCACACGAGGTGGCGTGCGGAAGCGAGCCTGGCGGATCGAAGAGGTCACGGAGTGTCAAATCACCTTCACCTGGACGGATTTGACGAGTAGTTGACTCTCCTTTGACCTTGATCATGCAGGAATGATCACCTCTCCACCCATAGGAGAATTCCCTCCTGAATTCCCTCCGAATAAACCCTCGATCACCCTTGTTCAAGGAATTGAACAATACGCGGCGTGAGCTAAATCACCAGGCTCCGGCGACTTGTTGACTTTCTGTGAAGACCTGCCGGAGAGTTCGTGCTCGTCAAATACGGAGAGCGGGGGGCCGCGCTATGTGGGGAACGCTGTCGTGGTGCGGCCGGGGCCGGCTCGCGGGGAATCGAGCCCAGCGCCGGAGACGGGCGCGGAGGCGTGCCGGAGTGATCGGCTCGCTCACCGTGGCGCTCCTGGTGGGCGCCTTACCCGCCGCCTACGCACTGCCGCCCGACAACAACCGCAGCGGTGTCGACCTGGTCGACCTGCCCGCCTCCGAGAAGGCCAAGGGCGAGAACGGCGGAAAGCTCGCCGAACTGACCACGTCCGAGGCCGAGGACCCGGCGGAGTACGACCCGGCCAAGGTCACCGCTCCCGCCGGCGGCACGGTGACGGAGAACCTCTCCGGTCTCGTCCCCGGTGAGCTGGTGCCGGTCAGTCAGGACGGTGTGGACCTCCCCGTCGAGGTCGGCGCCCCCGAGGACGCCACCGCCACCGAGGCCGCCGCGCTGGAGGGCGCGTGGCAGGTCTCGCTCGCGGGCCAGGACGAACTCGCCGACACCGCCATCGAGGGCATGGCGCTCACGGTCACCCCGCCCGCGGAGGCCACCGGCGACGCCGTGATCGCCCTCGACTACACCGACTTCTCGGAGCTGTACGGCGCCAACTGGGCCGACCGGCTGTCCTTCGCCCAGTACCCGTCCTGCTTCCTGACCACGCCGGACACCGAGGGCTGCTCCGAGCCCACGGAGGTCACCACCGACAACGTGGTCGAGCAGACCGGGACCGACAGCGACGGCCGGCCGGTGTACGAGCGCCGCATCCTCGCCACCATGGACGTCGAGTCCCTGGCGGCCGGCGGCACCTCCGCGGAGTCCACCGACACCGCGTCCGCCAACACCGCGTCCAACGTCGGCGCCTCCGACGAGGGCACCCTCAGCGACGCCGTGTACCACCAGGAACCCGAGGCACGCCTGGCCACCCTGGCCGCCGCCACCGTCGACGGCTCGGGCTCCTCCGTCCTGCTCGCCACCGACTCCGGCACCGGCTCCAAGGGCGACTTCTCCGCGACCCCGCTGGTCAGCGCGGGTTCGTGGTCCGCGGGCGGCAACTCCGGCGCCTTCACGTACTCGTACACACTGCAGACCCCGACCGTCCCCGGCGGACCCTCGCCGGCCGTCTCGTTCGGCTACAACTCGCAGGGCGTGGACGGCCGTACGTCCGCCTCCAACAACCAGCCCTCCTGGATCGGCGACGGCTGGGAGTACAACGCGGGCTCCATCACCCGCACGTACAAGTCGTGCCGCGACGACCGGACGGACGGCAACAACACCAAGAAGACCAGCGACCAGTGCTGGGGCTCGTACAACGCGGTCATGACCCTCGGTGGCCAGACGACCGAGCTGGTCCTGCCCGACGGCGCCGCCCCCACCGGCGACAAGTGGGTCACCGCCAACGGCGACGGCTCCCGTGTCGAGCTGCTGAAGAACACCGACCTCGGCAACGGTGACGGCGACGGCGAGTACTGGCGCGTCACAACCCGCGACGGCACCCAGTACTACTTCGGCCGGCACAAGCTGCCCGGCTGGGCGAGCGGCGACCCGACGACGAACTCCGTCCTCTCCGCCCCGGTGGCCGGCAACCAGAGCGGCGAACCCTGCTACAAGGCGGGCGACTTCGCGGGCTCCTTCTGCGACCAGGCCTGGCGCTGGAACCTCGACTACGTCGTCGACACCGACGGCAACGCGATGACGCTCTGGTGGGAGAAGGAGACCAACTACTACGCCAAGAACGAGAAGTTCAAGGCGTCCGTCGCCTACGACCGCGGCGGATATCTGAAGAAGATCGAGTACGGCCTGCGCACCGGCGCCCTGTTCGCCACGCCCATCGCCAGGGTCACCTTCGACGTCGACGAGCGTTGCTTCAAGGAGGGCGAACTCGCCTGCACCGAGGAGAACTTCACCTCGGGCGACTTCGGCAAAAACCGCATCTGGTACGACACCCCGGCCGACCTGTACTGCGCCAAGGGCAAGGAGTGCTACGTCCCCGTCCCGACCTTCTGGTCGCGCAATCGCCTCTCCCAGGTGACGACATGGGCACAGCGCACCCAGGGCTCAGCGGCTCTCTCGAAGGTGGACAGCTTCAAGCTCCAGCAGTCCCTGCCCGCCGACCTCACCGACGAGGGCGTGGCGCTGTGGCTGGAGTCGATCACCCGCACCGGCTACGACACCGAGGGCGAAGCGATCGCCCTCAACCCGGTCCGCTTCCTCGCCAACAGCCAGCCGATGCCGAACCGCGTGAAGGAGGGCTCGAACGACCCCAACCCCGCCTTCGACCGCCTTCGCATCACCAGGGTCGTCAGCGAGTACGGCGGCGAGACGGCCATCACCTACAAGAACCCGACCGGCGCCTGCAAGACGGGCAGCGGCTTCCCCGACGTCGAGGACAACACCGGACTCTGCTACCCCGTCTACTGGAACCCGGACCCGGACAAAGAGACCATCGACTGGTTCCACAAGTACGTCGTCGAGAAGGTCCAGGAACTGCCGGCACTCACCGGGGTCGACGCGGTCACGACCGAGTACGACTACCTGGACGGCGCGGCCTGGGCGCTGAACCAGGCGGAGTTCAGCAAGAAGAAGACGCGCACGTACGACCAGTGGCGCGGCTTCTCCCGGGTCCGGACCCACACGGGCACGGATTCCTCCACCGCCTACATGTCCACCGAGCGGGGCATGACCGAGACCCGCTACTTCCGCGGTATGCACGGCGACAAGCTGCCGGGCGACGAGGGCACCCGCGAGGTCACGGTCACCGACTCCAACGGCACGAGGATCGCCTTCGACGAGGAGCCCTTCGCGGGCCGGGTCTCGGAGACGCTGACCTACACCAAGAAGGACGGCAGCCTGCTGACCCGTGACGTCGACTATCCGGTCGCCACGGTCCTCGCCACCCGTACCCGCTCCGGCGGCATCCCCGCCCTCAAGGCCTACCGCGTCCTGGACGACCACAGCATCTCGGTGACCAACTCCTCGGGCACGGGAGACGACAAGCGCACCTGGCGCGTCCTCAAGACGTCCACCACGTACGAGGACACGTACGGCCTGCCCGTCAAGGTCGAGTCACTCGGCGACACCGACAAGGGCGACGACGAGACGTGCACCGAGATGAGTTACGTCCACAACACGGACAAGCACCTCATCGGCCTGCCCAAACAGACGCTGACCACCGCCGGTAGCTGTGGCGAGACGCCCACGGCCGAGGACTGGATGGACGGCTCGCGGGTCGCCTACGACAGCGGCGCGTACGGCGGCACCCCTACCTCGGGCTCGGCGACGACGACATGGGCGGTCAGCGGCAACGGCGGCGGCTGGACGCAGGACGGGAAGGTCGCGTACGACGACCACGGCCGCACCACGTCCACGACTGACGCGGCGGGCAACGTCGACAAGACCACCTACACTCCCTCCACGGGCCAGGTGTTCGAGGTCAGGACGACCAACGCGCTGGAGCAGAGCGAGACGACGATCCTGGAGCCGGCCCGCGGTGTGTCCCTGAAGGAGACGGACGCCAACGGCAGGACGACCACCTTCACCTACGACGCGCTCGGCCGCACCATGCAGGCCTGGGCCCCGACCCGGTCCACGTCCAAGTCCGCGTCGGCGAAGTTCACGTACGACACCACGATCGGCCAGCCGGTCTCGGTGACGACGGAGGCCCTGACGGACGAGGGCGACTACGACACCTCCACCGTCATCTACGACGGCCTGGGCCGCGAACGCCAGAAGCAGGAACCGGCGGTCGGCAAGGGCCGCCTCATCACGGACATCCTCTACAGCGCGAACGGCACGATCTCCCAGACGAACAACGCGTACTACGCCACGGGCGACGCCACGACGACGCTGTTCGAGCTGGACTCGGACTACCAGGTCCCCAACGCCACGCTGTACTCGTACGACGGCCTGGGCCGCACCCTGACGGAGACCCCGTACCTGCACGGCACCGAGAGCACGGCCAAGCAGACGCGCTACGTCTACGGTGACGACTACTCGACGGTGATCCCGCCGTCGGGTGGTGCGGTGCAGCGCAGCTTCTCGGACTCGCTCGGCCGTACGGCCCGGGTGGACACCTTCACGAACGCGGCCCGTACGGAGTACCGCTCGACGCGCTACACGTACGACTGGCGCGGCGACCGCGTGAAGGCCGAGGACTCCGAGGGCAACACGTGGACCTGGCAGTACGACGCGCGCGGCCGTGAGGTCGAGGCGGTCGACCCGGACACGGGCACGGCGACCACGAAGTACGACGTGCTCGACCGGCCGGAGACGGTCACCGACGAGAACGCGACGGTGTGGACGAAGTACGACGCGCTGTCCCGCCCGGTCGAGCAGCGCCTGGACGGCGAGAACGGCACGCCGCTGGCGTCCACGGTGTACGACACGCTGACCGGCGGCGTGGGCCTGCCGACCTCGCAGACCCGCTACACGGACGGCCAGCCCTACACCACCTCGGTGTCCGGCTACACGGCCGACTACCAGCCGCTGGGCAAGCGCATCACGCTGCCCGAGTCGGTCGCGACGTCGTACGGCCTGCAGAAGGAGTACGCCTACAGCTTCGACTACTCGGAGTCGGGCCGGCTGGAGTCGGTGAACCTGCCGTCGGTGGGCACCCTGCCCTCCGAGAAGCTGGTCGTCCGTTACAACGAGGACGGTCTGCCGGTCTCGACGTCGGGCCAGGAGTGGTACACGGCGCAGACTTCGTACTCCCCGTACGGTCAGGTGCTGCGCACTGCCAGCGGCGAGCACCCCGACCGGGTGTGGACGACGAACCTGTTCGACGAGGCGACGGGTGAGCTGCAGCGGAGCATCGTCGACCGCGAGTCGACGAGCGACACGACGGCGGTGACGGGCCACCGGGTCAACTCCCGTGCGTACGCCTACGATCCGGCCGGCAACGTCACGTCGATCGCGGACACCTCCAACTCGGTCACGGACCGCCAGTGCTTCACCTACGACACGCTGGGTCAGCTGACCAAGGCGTGGACGGCACCGTCGAGCTGCACGGCGGCCGGCAAGACGACGGCGGCCCCGAAGTACGACGACGGCACGACGAACGTGACGGCGGCGAACGAGGGTTACTGGCAGAGCTACGAGTACGACGCGCTGGGCAACCGCAAGAAGCTGGTCGAGCACGATGCGGGCCTGGATGCGTCGAAGGACGCGACGACGGCGTACACGTACGGCAAGGAGGACGGCTCCCAGCCGCACACGCTGACGGGGATGTCGTCGACGTTCAAGGCGGACTCGGGGGCGCAGGTCACCAAGGCGACGACGCTGACGTACGACGACGCGGGCAACACCAAGTCCCGTACGTACGACGGTGACAAGCAGGCGCTGGACTGGACGTGGGACGGCCAGGTCGAGAAGATCACGGGCTTCGGTGAGAACGGCTCGGGGGCGTGGCTGGGTCTGGCGGGCAAGTGCCTGGACCTGGCGAGCGGGCTGACGACGGCGGGCACGGCGCTACAGCTGTACTCCTGCAACGGCTCGAAGGCGCAGAAGCTGCGGATCGACGCGCCGGCGGGTTCGTCGGATCCGTCGACGGGCGCGCTGAAGATCATGGGCAAGTGCGTGGTGCCGTCCGGGGGTGGTACGGCGAACGGCACGGCGGTCGTGATCGCCGACTGCACGGGTGCGGACGCCCAGAAGTGGACGGCGACCTCGGCAGGCGCCCTGAAGCACGTGTCGTCGGGCAGTTGCCTGGACGTGCCGACGTCCAACTCGGCCGACGGTACGGACCTGCAGCTGTACACGTGCAACAGCAGCGTGGCGCAGTCGTGGGTGCCTGACAAGGAGACCAAGTACGTCTACGGCGGTGACGGCGCCCGTCTGATGGCGGTCTCGGCGACCGGGCGGACGCTGTATCTGGGTGAGGCGACGATCTCGCTGAACGCCGACAAGACGCCCGCGTACACGGAGCGGTACTACGCGCAGCCGGGTGCGCCGACGGTGATGCGGCATGCGAGCGGCGGGGGTACGTCGGAGCTGTCGGTGCAGGTGGCGGACCAGAACGGCACGGCGTATGTGAACGTCGCGCTGGCGTCGGGCAACAAGGTGATGTTCTCCAGGACGGACCCGTTCGGCGTGGAGCGCTCGGAGAACGCGAACTGGCGTAGCCACCGCTCCTATGTGGGCGGCAACGATGACGCGGCCGGCGGGCTGGTGCATTTGGGGGCGAGGGAGTACGACCCGGCCACGGGCCGCTTCCTGTCCGCGGACCCGGTGCTGGACCTGGCGGACCCGGTCCAGATGAACGGGTACGTGTACTGCGAGAACAACCCGGTCACCTTCGCCGACCCGTCGGGCTTGATGTCGGAGGGCGGCAATGACGGCTACAGCGGTGCCCCGACGGCCGGGCAGGAGGCCTGGGCGAAGCAGACGCTGAACACGTCCGTCGCGGACGTGATCATGTCGGTGGGCTGGGCGGCGCTGAAGGACTTCGTCGGCTGGAACGACGTGGTGGGCTGCTTCTCCCGGGGTGACCTGTGGGCCTGCGGCAAGATGATCGTCAGCGCGATCCCCTGGGGCAAACTGCACAAGGCCCCGGGGGTGTTGAAGGCCGCGGCGAAGATCGCAAGTGCGGTCAGTGCGTTGTGGAAGGCCAAGGAGAGGGCCCGCAAGGTCATCGAGGCGGCCAAGAAGGCCCGGGAGCTGGCGCGCAAGGCCAGGGAAGCGAAGAGGAAGGCTGCCGCGCGGGCCGCTCAGCTGAAGAAACAAGCCCAGGAAGCAGCCACCCGTCAGGCGAAACGGGCAGCCCAGAAGACCGGCAACACCGCCCAGAAGGCACAGAAGGCCGCAGCGAGGAAGACCGAGGCACCCAGACCACAGAGGAAGCAGGCAAAGGCGAAGGAGAAGTCCTCAGGAGGCGGCGGGGGCTGCTCCACGGAGGACAACAGCTTCACCCCCGGCACCAAGGTCCTGATGGCCGACGGCACCACCAAGCCCATCGAGAAGGTCAAGAACGGCGACAAGGTCCTGGCCACCGACCCCAAGACCGGCGAAACAGCCGTCGAAACGGTCACCGCCGAGATCAAGGGCGAAGGCGTCAAGAACCTGGTCAAGGTCACCATCGCCCTCGGCAATGGAGAGAAGAGCGGCGAGAAGACAACCGAGCTCACGGCTACCGACGGACACCCCTTCTGGGTCCCGGAACTCGGCGAGTGGATCGACGCCGAGGACCTGAAGTCCGGCCAGTGGCTACGCACCAGCGCCGGCACCTACGTCCAGATCACAGCAATCGAACGCTGGACAGCCACCTCAGCCACAGTCCACAACCTCACCGTCAGCGACCTCCACACGTACTATGCGCTGGCGGGGGCCACGCCGGTACTCGTTCACAATTGCGGTGGCGCCAGGTTCGAAGTGGATTCCAGCGGGGTTGCGACTGACCTAGAAAACCCGGTCACAGCAACAGTTCCCTACAACCGCGCAACGCACTACGGCGGCTCTCAGACAAATGGACCCGGCGGACGTGCGGCGCGAGCGGCGGGTGAGGGACAACCGTGCCCGGAATGCCGCACTACGATGACATCAGGAACTGCTCACGCCCCCGTGCCCGAGCATGACCCGCCGCTGGTTCTACACTACTATCGCGGCGGAGGGTCAGCTATGAATGACGCGGAGCGAAGGGCGTACGCGAGGAATGACGGCATCAATGGGGCCGCATGTCAGGTCTGCCAGCGATCGCAGGGGGCGGAAATGGCGAAGGTCTCCAAGGCGATAAAAAGGTATCTGGGACTATGACCGAAGAAGGCGAACGATTGTCGGCTCTTGAGCGGCACGTTCGGAGATTCTGGGATGGCCATATTGTGGAATCCGCCTCCTGGGATCGAGGGCCAGTCCTGGAGCGAGTTCCACATTTCTCCACTTTTCGGGTCTACCCCCAGCGTGCTGGTGAGGCCTGGGTTTACGTAACATTGGGGTCCTCTGTGCGTGGATCTGCAGTCGGTGGAATTGAGTTCTTCGTCATGTCACCCGTGGCTGCCGACATCCACTCGGAAACGCTGGCTATGGTGAGTCACTATCACTCGTTCGAGGCTCACCGGTTGGACGTGGGATCGGTCATTAATATTGGCCGCCCCTGGACTCCGGATTCGCGCATGGATCATCTTTTGGTGAGTCTCCCCTATCCCTACGGGCCTGAACTTGAATGGGCTCCGACAGAGGCGGGGGGTGCGCGATTCTTGTGGCTGCTTCCGATCCATAAGAGTGAGGCAGATTTTATCAAGCGTGAGGCTCTTGATGTATTCGAATCCATGCTGGATGCGGAAGGTGTAAACGTACTAGATCCCGACAGAAATCCGATTGCTTGATGCGCGATGCGCATGCATCTTGGCGGGCAAAAAAGTGTACGGCGAAGCCTTGAATTCTGGTTTCGGATTCAACACTTCGATGCATCATTTGCTCATGAGGCTGACGGGATGCTCTACCTTGCGTTGGAGCAATGCGAAAATAAGACCGCCTTCAAGATAAACTTCGAGAGCTATTTGTCGATCGAATCGAGGTCGAACCCGTCGTGCTCGCGGAGTATCAGCGGGAACGTACGCGGAGCGATGGACGATCTCGGTACGGCTGTCGCCGAGTGCGCCGATGGGTTTGCTGTGACGATGAAGGGCGCTGAGCGGAAGGCGAGGGAGGCCGGCCGGAGATTACTCCGGAGGGCACGGGCCAGGTGATGGCGCTGGGCGCGGTCGTCGAGCAGGACGGGGTGAAGAGTCCGGTCAAGGTGGTCGTGTTCCGCAAGGGCTCAACGGTCGGGTATGTCAGTGCAGTACCAGAGGGGCGAGTCGGTGAGGGTTTCGCGGTTCTCTCTGCCGTGGTCGACGCCCAGCTCGCCAAGCTGGGTTCACGGTGTTCCGGACTCTGACCGGCGCCAGCGCTCCGCCCCGATCCGCTCCTACATCTCCACCATGCACAATCACGGCATCAACCCCCTGACCGCCGACCCGCTCTCTTCGTCGGACGGCCATGGATGTTGCCCGTAACCAACTGAAACGCCTGAGCAGTTGCGAAGCCCCGCCTACCAGGAGAGTGACGGGGCTGGTGCGGAATGTGACAGGTGTGGGTCAGGAGTGGTTGATCGAACCGTCCTTGACGGCGGTGACGAAGGCCGACCATCCGTCGTTCGGGACGAGGATGGGCGCCCCTTCGGGGATCTTGCTGTCACGCACAGGGACTACGTAAGGGAAGCCGTCGCCCACCTCCACGCAACTGCCTCCTTGGCCGTCACTGTAAGACGACTTTCGCCAGACTGCCGCGCTCAGGTCGTGTCGGTTGCTCATGCTCTTGAGTAGTCCTCCGCCGCCGATGCGATCAGGTCCAGGGATGCCGCCGGAGACAGCGCGGTTGCCCTGACCCGATCGTATGACCTCTGGTATTGCTCAACCAGTGCTGGGTCTTCGATGAGTTGTCCGCTTCCCGCGCCCTCCGCGTAGACAGCGGGCGGGGCATCGTGGAATGCGAAGAGGGCTGTCATCCCGTTGATGAAGGCCTCAGCCGACGCAGCGAAGGGCAGCACCTGCAGCACGACACGTCGGCTCTTGCCCAGTTCGACCAGGTGTTTCAACTGTTCCGACATGACCGCGTCCCCGCCCATCGGCACTCGAAGAACGGTCTCGTGGAGAACTGCCCACAGTAGCGGGCTTGTGGGGCCTTCCAGGATGCTCTGCCGCCCCAGCCGGAGCTGTACGAACTGCTCAACCTCATGCGGTTCCGCATAAGGCAAGGTGACGCAGGTGATCGCCCGCGCGTACCCCTCAGTCTGCAGCAGTCCCGGCACCAGCATCGGCGCATACTCACTGATCGTCTTCGCCAGCGTTTCCAGCTCCGCCGCGTCAGCGAAATAGTCCGCATGCTTGGACTTCCGAGCCAGGCTGCACAGCCGCTCGAAGTGCCGGTCCGTGCCGAAGACCTGGTCGAAGAGGCGGGACAGATCCGGCTGCGGCCGACGCGTTGCGGACTCGAACTGGCCGATGTACGCCCCGGAGCAGAAGACCTTCTCCCCCAACTGCTCCTGGGAATAGCCCGCTGCCTCCCTCTCCCGGCGAAGTTCGGAGCCGTAGAAGGTCCGCGGCGATGTGTACGGGTCGAGACCCGATGCCACGGCTCGGCTCCGCTGCCTGCTCCCATGATCCTGCGTAGTCACCGCCGGCCACGCCCCCCTCGCGCTGTCCATACGCGTCACTCTCTGAGAATCCGGGTCTATCATCAGGCCCGGCCCAGGGTCATTTCCCGCCCGCACCCTGTTGAGGGCGCGCTCCCCTACTGAGCGTAGCGCTAACTCGTCACGCTGTGTGTGTCAATCGTGACGCGTGCCCACTCCCACCCGGGCTCTTCCCGCCGCAGCAGCGGGTGCGCAACTGAGCCAAGTCGGCGCCTCTCAAGCGGCCATGCCTGTCACCACCCCGGTATGGCGAAGAGACCACGGGGCACACCGGTCGACCACGAGATTCTGGGACCCGCAAGGGCCCAAGTCGGCGATCGAAGGCTGAGCATCGGCGAGTGCACCGCCCCGCTCGTACGGCCCGAGGCCGTCTGCTTGTCCGTGGCCTGAACGCTGTCGGCGTCGGCCGAACTCTCGACTGTCGTCGAGACTCGTCATCATGCGACAGGGCCCGGCTCCGGGAGCCGCGGACCCGCCCGGTCCCAGGATGGGAGCCGGTCGGCGATGCCGTACGAGTCCAGACGAAGGGTGCGAATGTCGAGAACGAACAGCTCGTTATCGAAGAACCCGAATGGAGTCGGAAGCACCCGAACCAAGGAGCACACCGTGAGCGCACAGCCGGAATCCTCGAAACCTCCTCTGGCGAGGTCATTCCCGGAGCCGTCCGGTGAAACGTACGTGGCGAAGGCGTCGAAGACGAGACAACGGGCTGGGCCTGGGAGTACGACCCGAGTGCCGAGTGGGTCGCAGGCGGTATGAAAGAGCAGGACCACGAGGCAGTACGCGTCATGACATCCGCTCTGGCCGACCTGGCCGCCGCCGGACTCAGCCCCGACGGACGCCTCGACGACGACCCCTGACCTGGCCTCCCGCACAGTAACCACTGCGCCGCGTCCGCTCGCCGAGCTGCGTCGGGTCACAGCCCGCCCTTTCCCGAGCTCATCCGGCTCCTGCGAGCCCTCGTGCTGCCGCCACGTCCACGACCGCGAGCACGTCCTGTACTGGACCGCCTGGCGGCGCCATCACCAAACCGTCGCGACCGCCTGCCACCAGCAACGGACACCACCGTCACGACCAACCGTGATCAAGAACTACAGCTGTCGTGTCACGAGTTGTACGTCGACTGAGCCCGCTCCAGGCCCTCGATCACCAGAGCCTCCACCGCGTCCGACGCACGGTCCACGAAGTAGTCCAGTTCCTTGCGCTCCGCCGCGGAGAAGTCCTTGAGGACGAAGTCGGCGACCTGCATACGGCCCGGCGGGCGGCCGATGCCGAAACGGACGCGGTGGTAGTCCGGGCCCATCGCCTTCGTCATCGACTTCAGACCGTTGTGGCCGTTGTCGCCGCCGCCCAGCTTCAGCCGCAGCACGCCGTAGTCGATGTCGAGTTCGTCGTGGACGGCGACGATGTTCGCCGTCGGCACCTTGTAGAAGTCGCGCAGGGCCGTGACCGGGCCGCCCGACAGGTTCATGTACGACATCGGCTTGGCCAGGATCACCCGGCGGTTCGCCGGTCCCGGCGGGCCGATACGCCCCTCGATCACCTGGGCCTGCGCCTTGCCGGCCCGCTTGAACTTCCCGCCGATCCGCTCGGCGAGGAGGTCGGCCACCATGAAGCCCACGTTGTGGCGGTTCCTGGCGTACTCGGGGCCGGGGTTGCCGAGCCCCACGATGAGCCAGGGGGCGCCTGGTTCCGTGGTCACGTCCGTGTCTCCCATGGGTCCTCGATCGGCGGGCTGTCCGGGTCAGGGATGCGCACCGGCCGCCGCCCCCTCGGGAGCGGCGGCCGGCGCACGGTGATCCGGTGCGGGATCAGGCCTCGGCGGCCTCGTCGCCCGCGGCGTCCTCGGTGGGCTCCTCCGCCTGGGCGGCCAGGACCTGGAGCACGACGGCGTCCTCGTCGATGACCAGCGTGGTGCCCTCGGGGAGCGGGATGTCCTTGGCGGAGATGGAGGCACCGGCCTCCAGGCCCGCGATGGACACGGTGACCGACTCGGGGATGTGCGTGGCCTCGGCCTCGACCGTCAGCGTGCTCAGCACGTGCTCGAGGAGGAAGGCGCCCGGGGCCAGCTCGCCCTCGGTGTGGACGTAGACCTCGACGGTGACCTTCTCGCCGCGCTTCACGGTGAGCAGGTCGACGTGCACGAGGAAGCCCTTGATCGCGTCGCGCTGGATGGCCTTCGGGATCGCCAGCTCGCTCTTGCCCTCGACGTCCAGGGTGAGCAGGACGTTGGACTTGCGCAGGGCGAGCTGGAGCTCGTGGCCCGGGAGCGTGATGTGGACGGGGTCGGCGCCGTGGCCGTAGACGACCGCGGGAACCTTGTTCTCACGACGGATGCGGCGGGCGGCACCCTTGCCGAACTCGGTGCGGGTCTCGGCGGCGAGCTTGACGTCGGCCATGGTCACTCCTCGTAGAACAGTTGGGGAAGGTGGTCACCCGGCCAAAACATCGGCCTGCTACGAAGAGCGCGTCGATAACGGACCGCCGCACCAAAGAGTGCGGCCTCCCTCGCCGAGCAACTGTGACAGCTTACGTGGCGGGGAGGCCGTACAAGAAATCGATCTACACGGCCCCTCGGGGACCGGTGGACCTGCTTCTCGGTTACTCGTCGAACAGGCTGGTCACCGAGCCGTCCTCGAAGACCTCGCGCACCGCGTTGGCGATCGTCGGCGCGATCGACAGCACGGTGATCTTGTCGAGCTCCAGCTCGCCCGGGGTGGGCAGCGTGTCCGTGAAGATGAACTCGCTGACCTTCGAGTTCTTCAGCCGGTCCGCGGCCGGACCGGAGAGCACACCGTGCGTGGCCGTCACGATGACGTCCTCCGCGCCGTGCGCGAACAGCGCGTCCGCGGCGGCGCAGATCGTGCCACCGGTGTCGATCATGTCGTCGACCAGGACACAGACCCGGCCCTCGACGTCACCGACGACCTCGTGGACCGTGACCTGGTTCGCGACGTCCTTGTCGCGGCGCTTGTGCACGATCGCCAGGGGCGCGCCCAGCCGGTCGCACCAGCGGTCGGCCACGCGCACGCGGCCGGCGTCCGGCGAGACGACCGTGAGCTTGGAGCGGTCCACCTTGTGGCCCACGTAGTCCGCGAGCAGCGGCAGCGAGAACAGATGATCCACCGGACCGTCGAAGAAGCCCTGGATCTGGTCGGTGTGCAGATCGACCGTCAGGAGGCGGTCGGCGCCCGCCGTCTTCATCATGTCGGCGATCAGACGGGCCGAGATCGGTTCACGTCCGCGGTGCTTCTTGTCCTGCCGGGCGTAACCGTAGAACGGCATGATCACGGTGATGCTCCGGGCGGAGGCCCGCTTCAGAGCATCGATCATGATGAGCTGCTCCATGATCCACTTGTTGATCGGAGCGGTGTGGCTCTGGATGAGGAAGCAGTCGGCGCCGCGGGCCGACTCCTCGTAGCGGACGTAGATCTCGCCGTTGGCGAAGTCGAAGGCCTTCGTCGGGACGACCCCGACACCCAGCTGGTGGGCGACCTCCTCGGCAAGCTCGGGGTGGGCGCGGCCGGAGAAGAACATCATCTTCTTCTCGCCGGTCGTCTTGATCCCGGTCACAGCACTGTCTCCTCAGAGGTGTCTCAGCTGGATGTTGAGATGTGTTCTCAGATGCGGTCCCAGCTGGGTGTGCGGGTGTGCATCTATCACGGTACGCCGAGTCCGACCCACCGCTTTCCGGTCAGCTTTCGTCGGCCGACTCCCGGGCAGCAGCCTCCGCCGCCTTCGCGGCCGCGCTACCCGGACGCTTGCGGGCCACCCAGCCCTCGATATTCCGTTGCTGGCCCCGGGCGACGGCCAGTGAACCGGCCGGTACGTCCTTCGTGATGACGGAGCCCGCGGCAGTGTAGGAGCCGTCCCCGACCGTGACGGGTGCCACAAACATGTTGTCCGAACCCGTCTTGCAGTGCGACCCGACCGTGGTGTGGTGCTTGGCCTCGCCGTCGTAGTTCACGAAGACGCTCGCGGCGCCGATGTTCGTGTACTCGCCGATCGTCGCGTCGCCCACGTACGAGAGGTGCGGGACCTTCGTGCCCTCGCCGATCGAGGCGTTCTTCGTCTCCACGTACGTACCCACCTTGGACTTTAGCCCGAGGCGGGTTCCGGGGCGGAGATACGCGTACGGACCCACGCTCGCCTGGGGGCCGACCTCGGCGCCGTCGGAGACCGTGTTGTCGATCCGGGCACCCGCGCCCACCCTGGTGTCCTTCAGGCGGGAGTTGGGGCCGACCTCGGCGCCCTCGGCGAGATGAGTGGCGCCCTGGAGCTGCGTGCCCGGGTGCACGATCGCGTCCTGCTCGAAGGTGACGGTGACGTCGATCCAGGTGGAGGCCGGGTCGACGACGGTGACGCCGGCGAGCATCGCCCGCTCCAGCAGCCGGTCGTTGAGGATGCGGCGGGCCTCGGAGAGCTGGACGCGGTTGTTGATGCCGGCGATCTCGCGGTGGTCGCCCGCCACGGAGGCGCCGACGCGGTGCCCGGCCTCGCGGAGGATGCCGAGGACGTCCGTCAGGTACTCCTCGCCCTGGCTGTTGTCCGTGCGGACCTTGCCGAGCGCGTCCGCGAGGAGCTGTCCGTCGAAGGCGAAGACACCGGAGTTGATCTCGCGGATCGCGCGCTGGGACTCCGAGGCGTCCTTGTGCTCGACGATCGCGGTGACCGCGCCGGAGGCGCCGTCGCGCACGATGCGGCCGTAGCCGGTGGCGTCCGGGACCTCGGCGGTGAGCACGGTGACCGCGTTGCCGTCGGTGGTGTGGTTGGAGGCGAGGTCGCGCAGGGTCGCGCCGGTGAGGAGGGGAGTGTCCCCGCAGACGACCACGACGGTTCCGTCGACGGTGCCGCCCAGCTCCTCCAGGGCCATCCGCACGGCGTGACCCGTGCCGTTCTGCTCGGCCTGCACGGCGGTCCGTACACCCGGAGCGGTGTCGGTGAGGTGCGCGGTGACCTTCTCGCGGGCGTGGCCCACGACGACCACCAGATGCTCGGGCTCCAACTCGCGTGCGGCGGCGAGTACATGGCCGACGAGAGAACGGCCACAGATGTCGTGCAGGACCTTGGGTGTGGCCGACTTCATACGGGTGCCCTCACCCGCTGCAAGAACGACGACGGCTGCCGGGCGGTTGGCGCTCACGGGGATGCCCTTCGGCTTCGGATGGCTGGGGTGCCTTTGGGGGGTGGACATCCGCAGGATACCGGGGCGTTGTGAGGGGGAAATGTGAGCGGGCCCTGACAGTGCTGTCAGGGCCCGAACGTTCGCAGCTCCGCCGGCTGGATTCGAACCAGCGTCTCAAGGCTCCAAAGGCCTGCGGGATGCCGCTACCCCACGGCGGATTGCTGCCTTAAACCTTACCGGAGGAGGGAGGGGCATGATCCCTCCCGGCGGAGTCCACCATCCCGGACCACCAGCCTTCGATGCGTCGGTATAGCTCGGCTCCTTGCGATACGCGGATTACGAGGCAGCCGCGGTAGTTCTCGCCTACGTTCTTGCGGACTGTCTTGGGGTTGTGCTTCTTGATGGTCGTTTTCTGGAACGTGGAGACGTCGACTCCGACGAGTTCCGCCCAGTAGCACTCGGCGCCATCAACGTCGGCCGTGATGTGGATCATGACTCGGTACTGCAGGCGTTTGGGCTCGACGCCAAGCAGGGTCAGCCAGGCCAAGTAGAGCCGGATGACGCCCGGATCGCTGTTGACGAAGTTGACCGTCTCTCGACGGTCGTATGGCTTGTCCTTCGAGCCTTCCGCCCAGTACAGGGCGACCCCGGCTACGAACAGGTCCCGATCGGTCATAGTGCCGATCTCGCGAGTGGCCGCCTCCTTCGTTTGCTTGCGCTCCTTGTCCCGTACTGTCAGCTCGTGCTCCCACCGCTTACGCGCCGCGAGCTTCGCCTGCTCTGTCGGGTCCCGGCGTTCCGGCTTCGGCAGGTCCCGTACCCACAGTGAGATCGAACTCTTCGAGCACCCCAGCTCCACCTGGATCTGGTCATAGGTCCAGCCCTGGAGTCGTAGCTCACGAGCCCTGTCGCGGAGGTCGTCCTTCGCGTTGGGCCGCTTCGTCCACTCCGGGGCCGGCTCGCCCTCCAGGAGGCGGTTGAGGATGTCGTTGTTGTCGACGTGGAGTCGGTCGCGGATCTGGCGGCGGCTGAGGCCGGTCCGGCGCAGCGCGGTCGCCTGCTCCCGCAGCTTCTCGAAGTCCGCGTATTTGCCGTGTGTGTGTGCCATAGGCATACCGTCCAGGCGGAATGCGGGCGTCCGGGGTCGAACGGTGGGCGATTCAGCAGTTCGAGGGATTCTGGTCGGTTTCGCGTCTGTTCGATTACGTTGAGTGGTGTAGGCCAGTACGCGAAACTCACCGGAAAAGCGGTGGGGGGCGACCGTAGGCTGGAGGCATGACCACGACGGGGGAAGACCACACCGCGACCCTGACCGGGCCGTGGTGGTGGGCGAGGTGGCGCAGTGCGGTGCTCGACGGGGGCCTCGCGTTGGTGTCCGCCGTGGAGTGTGCGATCGAGGGGTATCCCTTCGCGGACGCGGCGGGCGTGCCGGTGCCCGTCGGAATGGTGTTCGGGGCGCTCGCCGGGTCCGTGCTGTTGTTCCGGCGGCGGTGGCCCATCGCCGTGGTGCTGGTGTCGATCGCCATCACACCGGCCCAGATGGGGTTCCTGATGGGGCTCGTCGGGCTCTACACGCTCGCCGCGTCCGAGATGCCCCGGCGGATCATCGGGGCGCTGGCCGGTATGTCGATGGTGGGCATGCTGATCGTCACGTACGTGCGCGCGCACCAGGGGATGGTGCGGGGCGACCTGCAGATGGTGGGCGACTGGTTCGTGCCGTTCGTGTCCATCACCACCTCGCTCGGGATGACCGCGCCGCCGATCCTCCTCGGGTTGTACGTGGGGGCCAGGCGGCGGCTGATGGAGAGTCTGCGGGAGCGGGCCGACTCCCTGGAGCGGGAGTTGATGTTGCTGGCCGAGCGGGCCGAGGAGCGGGCGGAGTGGGCGCGCAACGAGGAGCGGACCCGGATCGCCCGCGAGATGCACGACGTCGTCGCGCACCGGGTGAGTCTGATGGTCGTGCACGCGGCGGCTCTGCAGGCCGTGGCCCGTAAGGATCCCGAGAAGGCCGTCAAGAACGCCTCGCTGGTGGGCGACATGGGACGGCAGGCGCTGACCGAGCTGCGGGAGATGCTGGGGGTGCTGCGTACGGGCGAGGGGGGTTACGGGGGTTCCTCGGTGCGGTTGCAGACCGTGCCGCTCGCCGCGGTGGGGGTCGCGGCCGCCGCCGCGGCGTCCCGGGCCGTGGACGAGGCGGCGGGGGACGGACCCTGCCTCGACGATCTCCAGGAGCTGGTGGGGCAGTCCGCCGCCGCGGGGATGGTCGTCGACCTGTTCGTGGAGGGGGACGCCCGGGACTATGCGGCCAGGGTGGAGCAGACCGCCTATCGGGTGGTGCAGGAGGCGCTGACCAACGTCCACAAGCATGCGGCGGGGGCGAAGACCCGGGTGCGGGTCGCGCATCGCGGGGCCGAGATCGCCATGCAGGTGGAGAACGGCCCGCCGCCCGAGCCCGGCGCCGCCTCCGATGCCCGGCTGCCCAGCGGGGGCAACGGCCTGGTGGGGATGAAGGAGCGGGTCCTGGGACTCGGGGGCGTGTTCGTCTCCGGCCCCACCGACGTCGGCGGCTTCCGGGTCTCGGCGGTCATCCCGGCGGAGGCGTGAGCACCGCCGTCCTGGCGTGAGCCGGGGCAGTCCTGCAGTGACGAGGTCGATCGAGGGTGGTCGGGGTCGGCCCCGGCGAGCCCGTGCCCCTTCAGCCGGCCGTCAGGCGTACCGGTTCCAGGCCTGAGACGAGGGTGGTCAGGGCCTGGTCGATGGTGGCGCCCAGGTACCAGTCGCCCGTGTGGTCGAGGGTGTAGGTGCGGCCCTCCGCGTCGATGGCGAGGAGGGCTCTGGTGTCGGACTCCTCGCCCAGCGGGGCCACTTCGCTGTCCAGGGCTCTGCCCAGGTCCACGAGCGTACGGGCCATGTGGAGGCCGTACAGGGGGTCCAGGTGCAGAGGCGTCGGGGCGATCTGGCGGCCGGTGGCGGTGGCGGGGATGTGGAGACCGCCGAACTCCGCCCAGGCCTCGACCGCCGCCGGGAACACGGAGTGGCGGTGACCGGCCGGCGACTCGTGGCTGCGCAGGGCGTCGGCCCAGATCTCGGCCTGCTTTATGTCCCAGCGGCCCGGCTGCCATCCCGCGGAGCGCAGCGCGGCGTCGACCACGGCCGGGAACCGGGTCGAGGTCGGTGTGGGGGAGGGGGCGGTGCGGTCGGTGTGCATCGGACCTTCGCGTTCGTCTGAGCTGCCGCGGCTGTGGTTCGGCGGCTTCTGCGAGGGGCGCCGGTGACGCCCTGTGTGGGGGGGAAGAGGGGTTTCTCAGTCCTCCGGTGCCGTCGGGTCGACGATGCGTACGCCGAAGTGGGCGCTGAGCGCGGTGCAGGAGCGGCAGGGCGGCGCGAAACTGCCGTGCAGCGGGTCGCCGTCCTCGCGGATGCGGCGGGCGGTGAGTTTGGCCTGCTTGAGGGACTTGCGGGCCTCTCCGTTGGTCATGGGTTTCCGGGCTGCCCGTTTGGAACGCTCCGTGTCCACCGCCGTGATGTGCCGCGAGATGAGGATCACTTCGGCGCAGCGGCCGGTGAAGCGGTCGCGCTGTCCGCTCGTCAGTGTGTCGAGGAAGTCCCGGACGAGCGGGTGGAGCGGCGGTGTCTGGTCGCCCCGGCCCGCCGTGCCGGTGAGTGTCGCGCCCCGTACGGACAGGGCGGCGGCGATGGTCGGAAGTATGCCGTCACGGCGGTGGAGGAGTGTGGGAGTGACGGGTGCCTCGGTGTTGCTCCAGCCCACCCTGGGGTCACCAGACCTGCCTGTCCGCGTTGAGTTCATCGTCCTGTTTCCTCCCCTTACCGCATCCCCCGGTGCTCCGACAGAGTGCCAAACTCCGTGGCTGGTGCGGAAGCTGGGGCGCCGCGACACGCGCGGTCTTCGCCGCACCGTCACGGCGCGATGACGGCAGGTCACGGAACCGGAGTCCCGCTGGCCGGTACGGAACCGGAGGCCCGGTGACCGGTGTCGTTCAACCGCATAGGCTGTCGATATCCGCGATCCATCAGAACGCCGCAGGGGGCAATCGCCATGACGACAGGTCGGCTCGGGCAGCAAGCCGCGCCGCCGAACGCGGCGTACGCCGGGCAGGTCGTGCACTTCCCGGATCCCGTCCGGGCGGCGCGTCACCCCAGAGGTGTACGTGTCGACGAGCGCGGCTATCCCGACTTCTCGTTCTATGCGCGTGCCGCCGCGGAGATCGCCGAGCCGCCCGAGGGGTTCGGGGTCGACGAACTCCGGCTGACGGACTACGTGTCCGCGAACGCCGCCCTGGCCGCGGACGGTCATGACCTGTGGGACACCATCCCGCCCGTCGCCACTCCGCACGGCTGGACCTGGCACCACGTGCCGGGGACCCGGCGGCTGGAGCTGGTGCCGGTCGAGGTGAAGGCGCTGCTGCGGCACCACGGTGGACTGGCCACCGCCGCCGTCGACCAGGACAAGCGCGGGACCCGGCCCTTGCAGGAGACCCGGCCCGCGCACTTCGGGCTGCCCAAGGCCGCCGTCGCGGTGACCGAGCAGCAGGTGCTGGGCGTCGAGGAGGACCTCGGGTACCGGCTGCCCGGCGCGTACCGGTCGTTCCTGAAGGCCGCCGGCGGGTGCGCCCCGATGGGGGCCGCGCTCGACGCCGAGCTGGGGCTGCTGGTCGACCAGCCGTTCTTCACCGTGCGCGACGAGGCCGCCGTCAACGACCTCGTGTACGTCAACAAATGTCTGCGGGACCACCTCACCAAGGACTACCTGGGCGTCGGCTTCGTCCAGGGCGGCCTGCTCGCCGTGAAGGTCAAGGGCGAGTGCGTCGGGTCCGTGTGGTTCTGCGCGTACGACGACGCCCGTGACCAGGACCTGTGGGCGCCCCCGGAGCGGGTGCAGCGGCTGCTGCTGCCCTGCGGGGACGACTTCGACCAGTTCCTGTCCCGGCTCGCCGGCAATCCGCCGGAGCTGGAGACCGTGGCGAACCTGATGGTGGACGGTGGATTCGCGCGGGCTGTGTCGGTGTCCGCGGTGTCTTCGGTGGGGGAGTGAGCGTCCGATGGTGACCTTCGCGCAGGCGCAGGAGCGCGCGGAAGAGTGGATCAACGGGGATGTGCCCGGCTACCAGCACCGCGAGGTGCGGGTGCGGGAGTTCGAACTCGGATTCGTGGTGTGGGCCGAGGACCGGGCCGAAGGACCGCGGTCCGACGGCGGCGCCCACCGGCTCGTCATCGCCCGTGACAGCGGCGAGGCCACGCTGTGGCCCTCGCTGCCGGTGGGCGAGGTGATCCGCCGGTACGAGGAGGAGTACGGGCTGCCGGACGCGGCGCCCGAACCGGCGCCCGCGCCTCCCGCGCGCGTCGACCTCAACCAGACGTCCTTCCTGCTGACTCCTCCGGAGTGGCTCCAGGAGGCGGCGGACCGGATGGGCATTCCGGACCGGCGGGACCGGACGTCCGGCGGGGCGTCGGGCATCGGGGCGTCGGGCGGTGCGAACGACGGGGCCGGGTCTCGTCCCGCCGCCGCTGCCGCCGGCAATGACGGGGTTCCGTCCGGAGGCCGTCATGCCGGTCCCGCGCACGGAGGGGCCGGGGGCGGAAGCGCGATCCCCGAGACGTTGCCCGGGCCCGTCGGTGGCCCGGCGGCATCCTCCGCTCCCGGTGGGGGTACGTCGTGGCCCGCCGCCGGCGGAGAGGCCCCGGGTGGTTCCGGGGTGCCCGCCGACGCGACGCCGTGGGCCGGGACCGACACCAACGCCGAGACGGGGGACGACCGTTCGGTGCCGCTCCCCGCGACTGTGTACGCGCCGCAGCTGAGGGACGTCGGGGGTGCGGGCGCCGGTGGCGGGCCGTCGGAGCCCGACGCGACACCCGAGGCCAAGACCAAGCTGATCTCCGGCGGCAGCCAGCTCCCGAGCACGGCCGTCTCCCCCGCGGTGGGCAACCCGAACCCGCCCTCGTTCCCGCAGGGGCCGGGGGCTCCGGCCGGCCCTGGCGGTCCAGGCGCGCAGGGCACCCCGCCGCCCGGGGCGCCTTCCTCGTACGGCTATCCGCAGGGTCCCGGCGCCGGGACGCCGCCTCCCGGTGCGCCTTCCTCGTACGGCTACCCGCAGGGGCCCGGTGCAGGCTCGCCGCCTCCCGGTGCGCCCGGGACCCCGCCTCCGGGTGCGCCCGGTACGCAGGGTGCTCCCTCGTACGGTTTCCCGCAGGGTGCTCCGCAGTCGCCCGCCGGGCCCAATCCGCCGCAGCCGCCTCCCGGTCCGGGTGCGGGCGGGCGGCCGTTGCCGCCCAACGCCGGTGACATCGCCGACGCGGCCACCAGCAAGGCGCAGGCTCCGCCGCGCGGTGCCCGTGGTGCGGGTGCGCCCGGTACGCCGCCGCCTCCGGGTGCGCCCGGTACGCCCGGCGCGCGCCCGGGTGGTGCGGCTCCCGCGTCCGGTCCCGGTGCGCCGGCCGGTGGGTACGTACCGACGCAGCTCGTTTCGCAGCTCGGCCCCGGCGGGCCGGGCGGGCCCGGGGCCCCGCAGCCTCCTGGCGCCCCGGGCACTCCGGGTACCCCGGGCGGTACGCCTCCGGGCGGTGTCCACCACGCGGCGACCATGCTCGCCGACCCGAACCAGCCCGGTGCGCCCAAGCCCCCTGGCGTGCCCGGTACTCCGGGTGCCCCGCAGCCTCCCGGTGTGCCAGGCGCACCGGGTGCTCCGGGCGTGCCCAACAACCCCGGCGGTACGCCTCCGGGCGGCGTCCACCATGCCGCGACCATGCTCGCCGGTCCGCCGGTCGGAGGCCCCGCCGCGCCACAGCCTCCGGGTGCTCCGGGTGCTCCGGGAGGTCCCGGTGGGCCCGGCGCCCCCGGTGGCGTCCACCACGCCGAGACCATGCTGGCCGGTCCCCCGAGCGGCGGCATGAGCATGGCGCCGCCGCCGCAGGCTCCTCCCGGGATGCCGGGCGCCCCCGGCATGCCGCCGCCCGGTCAGCAGCCCTACCCGGGGCAGCCCATGCCCGGTCAGCCGATGCCCAGTCAGCCCATGCCGGGGCAGCGGCCCCCGGCCTACGGCTACCCCCAGCAGGGGCAGCCGACCGTCGGCCCCGGCTATCAGGCGGTCCTGCGCTACCGCGCCCAGGACGGGAGCGAGCAGCAGCTCATCCGGCGTTCCGCGCCCGGCACCCCGCACCCGGAGTGGCAGATCCTGCACGAGCTGCGCGCGATGAACGTGCCGCCGCAGCAGGTGCTGGAGCTCCACACGGAGCTGGAGTCGTGCGAGCTGCCGGGTGCGTACTGCGCCCGGATGATCCGGGAGAGCTGGCCGCAGGCGCGGATCACCAGCATCGCCTCGTACGGCACGGACCACGCGAGCCGTCAGCAGGGCATGGGTCAACTGCTCGCGCACCAGGGCGAGTTGCACCAGGTCGCGGACGGTCCTGCCCGGCCCGGACCGATCCGGGCGCCGCTGCCGCCGGTGCAGCCCGCGCCGCCGGTCCCGCCGGAGGCGATCGGGCAGGAGCTGGCGGCGGCGTTCGGACCGGGACTGTTCCGGTTCGACCAGGCGGCCGTGTCCCGGCAGGGGGTGCCGCCGATCGTGGCGCACACGCTGGTGGTGGCCGGTCTGCCCGTCGACATGAACCCGTTCTTCTGGGCGCAGGCCCAGCCGGGCCGCCCGGTGCCGACGCTCGCCGAGCTGGCGCAGGAGCGTGGCGTCCAGCCGTCCGCGGACGCGGGCTCGTACCTCGTCATGGGCAGCGACTTCGGCAAGGCGATCTGTGTCCAGTACGGGACGGCGCACATCGTGGCCGTGCCGGTGGAGGCGGGTCCCGGCGGCGCTTCCGTACCGCCGCAGTTCGTGAACACGGGGCTGCCCGAGTTCGCGCGCAGCCTCGCGCTGCTGGGCCGGATGTGGCGGCTTCGCTTCGGGCTCAACCAGGAGCAGGCGGGGCGCTGGACCGTCGACTTCCAGGCGCAGTTGGCCGCGATCGACCCGGCGGCGCTCGGCTCGCCGGAGAGCTGGTGGTCGGTGCTGCTGGAACAGATGTGGGACGGCTTGCTGTGACGTCGGGTCGCTGAGCTGCCCGAACGTCCTGAGAGGGCCGGGCCCGGTCGGTCGACCGGGCCCGGCCCTTTCGCGTCATGTTCCTGCGTGACCCAAGTCCGGAGTGTCGCGTTGTGAACGCTTCTGCCTGATCCGCCAAGATGTGCGACAAATCATGTCGTACGCCGGAGAGGGGATTCGAGGATGAGCAACGCATCGGTGTCGCCTCAGGGCTTCGAGGCCGTACGGGGGCGCGGTTACCGTCCCGACCAGGTCGACGCGTACGCCGCGGCGCTCTCCCGGGGGCGCGACGCCGCCTGGGAACGGGCCGCCCGGCTGACCGTCCTGGCCAGGGAGATGGAGACCGAGGCGGACCGGCTGCACGAGGTCGTGGCGGGGCTGGCTCCCCAGACGTACGAGACGCTCGGCGACCGCGCCAGGCGGCTCTTCGAGCTGGGCGAGGAGGAGGCCGCGGCCGTGAGCGAGGGCGCGCGGCGGGAGGCCCAGCTGGTCCTGGAGGAGGCCGAGGCGGCGGCCGGGCAACTGCGCGAGGCCGCGGGCGCGGAGGCCGACGCGGTGCGTGGTGAGGCCGAGGAGCGGGTCCGGCACCGGCTGCTCGCCGCGCAGGCCGAGGCCGACGAGATGCGGATCGCCGCGCGGCGCGAGGTGAAGGAGAACCGCGGTGAGGCGCTCGCCGCGCTGCGCGAGACGCGGCGGCGCAGCGAGGCGCTCCTCGCCGAGCAGGAGAAGGAGCACGCCGAGCGCTGGGAGCGGGTCGCGCGCGAGGCGGCCGAACAGGAGGCCGCGCTCGACGCGCGCCACGAGGAGCGGACTGCGCGCGCGGCGGCGGAGCTGGCCGAGGCGGAGCGGGCTCTCGCCGAAGCTCTTGAGTCCACCCGTCACCACCAGGAGGACGCCGAGGCCCGCGCCGCCGAACTCCTCGCCGAGGCCCGCCTCCACGAGGACCGCATCACCCGCGAGACGGAACGCGTCCTCCGCGAACACGGCGACGAGTGGGACGACGTCAGCGCCCACATGACCCACGTCCGCAACAGCCTCACAACGTTGACGGGCCGAGCGACGGCGGAGTAGCGGGCGGCGCGTTGTCACCCGCGCCCCTGAAGGCGGGGGTCGCCCCATCTGTTTGGGGGCGCGGGGAACTGCGCGAGCAACACCGACCGACCCGCAGCCAACACACAGACCTCAGCCCCTGGTCTTTCAGGGACGCGGGGAACGGCGCGGGCAACGCTCACCGCCCGCAGCCAACACCCCCCTCAGTCCCGCCGGACGGCGCCCGCGAGGATCCACCCCTCCACAGCCTCGTACTGCTTCCGCTGCTCCTCCGCCGCCCTCCGGCCGGAGGCCACCGTGCCGAGCCAGCCGAACAGGAACCCCAGCGGAATGGAGACGATCCCGGTCGTGGTGAACGGGAACCAGGTGAAGTCATGGCCGGGGAAGGCCGAGATGGGCGACCCGGACACCAGATTCGTACCGGTCATCAGGACGAGCGTGCTCACCGAGCCGCCGATGAGCGTGCACATCAGCCCGGCACGCGTGTACCGCCGCCAGAACAGGCTGTAGACGAGCGCCGGCGCGATGGCGGACGCGCCGAGGCAGAACGACAGCGTCACCAGCGGCTGCAGGCTGTGGTGCTGGACCAGCGTGGCCAGCAGGATCGCCGGGATACCGACCGCCGCCGCGGACGCCCGCGCCAGTGTCATCTCCCGGCGAGGCGACAACTGCTTCCTGCCGTGCGCGAAGACGTCATGGGCAAGGGAGTTGGCGCAGGCGAGGATCATCCCGGCGACGGAGGCGAGCACGGTCAGGAAGATCGCCGCCGTGACGGTGGTGAACAGCAGCGTCTCGGCCGTCGAGACGTCCGCCCCGAACGCGGCCCGCGCCCCCAGCAGATACGCCGTGTTGCCCTGCGGGTCCTCCGCCGCGATCGCCTCCCGCCCGATCAGCGCCGTCGCCCCGAACCCGACGACCGTGATGATCAGCACGAACAGGGCCACGGCCGGCACCGCCCAGGACATCGAACGGCGCACCTGACGCGCGCTGCCCGCCGTGTACATACGCATGGTGATGTGCGGCAGACAGGCCCCGCCGAGGACCACCGTCAGCTCCGAACTGATCATGTCCAGGCGGGGGTTGGGCCCGCCCGAGAACTGCAGACCGGAGCTGAGGAACGCGGACCCGGCACCGCTGCTCCGAGCCGCCTGGCCGAACAGACCGCCGAGGTTCCAGTCGAACTTGTGCAGGATGAGTACGGCGATGACGGCGCCCGAGCCGAGCAGCATCACGATCTTCAGGATCTGGATGAGGGCGGTGCCCTTCATGCCGCCGATCGCCGCGTAGCTGATCATCAGCGCGCCGAGGCCGATGATGCAGCCCGTCTTCAGCCCCTCGCTGGAGAAGCCGAGGATGAACGCCAACAGGTCGCCGGTTCCGGCGAGTTGGACCAGCATCAGTGGGAGCAGCGCGGCCAGTGTCGCCGCGCACGCCGTGATCCGTACCGCCCGGCCCGGCATCCGCCGTGCCAGCGCGTCGCCCATGGTGAACCGGCCCGCGTTCCGCAGGGGTTCGGCCAGCAGGAACATCAGCAGCATGAGGGAGAGGGCCGTGCTGAGGGCGAGTACGACCCCGTCGTACCCGAAGAACGCGATCACGCCGCCCGTGCCGAGCACGGTGGCCGCGGAGATGTAGTCACCCGCGATGGCCAGGCCGTTGCGCATCGGGGAGAGGGAGCCGTACCCCGTGTAGAACTCGTCGAGGTCGTCCCGGTCCGGGCCCGTCATCACGCACAGCAACAGCGTGATGGTCGCCACGACCGTGAACGCCACGAGTGACATCGCCTGGGCGGAACTGCTGAAGCCGGTCACCTGCCCGCCTCCGCCCGCTTGGTGTCCAGCTCCGCCTGCTTCCGCAGTCGCTCGGCGATCGGGTCCACGCCCCGGCGGGCCGTGTACTCGTACAGCGCGATCGCCACGCAGGTGACGGGCACCTGGAAGAGCCCCAGCATCAGACCGAGGGGCAGCCCGTCGGCCACCTCCCTCGTCATGAACGACGGCGCCCACGCGGACAGGACGAGGAACAGCGTGAAGTAACCGAGCGCGGTCAGCGTCGCCACGCGCCGCTGCCAGCGGTACGCGGTGCGCAGCACCCGGAGGTCGCTGTGGTGCCCGAGCGCGGTAAGGCGATGCCGGTTCGGCTGTCGGGCGGGTTCGGGCTCCGGCTGTTGCGGAGCCCACGGATACGTCGGTTGCGTCGGGTACGTCGAGTAGGACGGTGACGAGTTGTGGGGCGGATGGTGCGGTGGAACGGGGTACGACGGGGACGAGTCGTAGGACATCCCGGTTCTCCTTGCGTGGCTCGGGCCCGGTGCGGACCGCAGGGAGCGGGGGGTGAGCGAGCACGCACGCTACTCGCAAGTAGCCGAACTGCGCGAGGGTTTCGCCAAACTGTCTGGTCGGTATGCGCTTACTTCGCTGACCTGGGGTGTTACCCGCGTTAACCCGGGCGCCCGTGTCCACGTTGACCGCTTGTGATCGAAGTGTGAGCAACTTGAGTGCACAGGTGTCTCGTTCGAGCCGTTCCTCTCCTCGTCGACCAAGGAATCACGGACGTCCGGATGGCCGACGGCTCGACCAAGGACATCGAGGATGTCGACGTCGGTGACGAGGTGCTGGCCACTGACCCGGAGACCGGCGAGACCGGCTCCCGCAAGGTCACGCGCCTCATCGTCACGGAGGACGACAAGCACTTCGACGAGCTGTCCATCGCGACCGAGGACGGCATCGAGAGGCTGACCGCGACGCAAGAGCACCCGTTCTGGTCCCCGTCCGAACAGGCGTGGATCGAGGCGGGCGACCTCGTGGCGGGTATGGCGCTGCTGACGGACGAGAGTGACACGGTCGTCGTCACCGGCAACCGCGCGTATACCGATCACGCGCGTACGTACAACCTCACGGTTGACGACCTGCATACGTACTACGTGCTGGCGGGCGGAACTCCGGTCCTCGTTCACAATTCAGGTGGGGATCCCTGAAATGTCAACTGGTCGGCCAAGAGCGTCAAGACCTTCGGGCACACCTTCAGTGATCACGGCAAGGCCGCGGAGTTCCTCAGAAGTGCCTGGGTCGAGGGAGCGTGAGCTCGTTCCGTACGCTGAGCGAGCCACAAGTCGTGAAATCCAAGGGGTGAGTGGAATTCCTTTCGAGTTCAGCCTGTCAGGCCCCTCGGGAGTCATCGCTTCCGCTACGGCTTCCGAGCCGCTGGAAGACGTGGACGACTACGAGTACCTCGTCATGCAGGGGTGCACGATCCTGTCGGAGATCGGCTGCGGATTTCATATTGCGGGGTTCGGCAGTGACGGCTGGGGCTTCGATGTGTCGTACGACATGTCGGCTCTCGTGGAACAACTGCCAGAACTGCTGAAGGGACTGGCATCGGAGGGACGCGGCGAAGTCGACTTCTACTCACAGGGTGTGGAGCGGACGGTGACCTTCGAGAGGGTGGCGGGGGCGTACGTACTCCGGTGCCATTCCAGGACTTCCTGGAAGCCGTCTCCTGAGGTCGAGTATGTCGATTCCGTCAGGATGGAGAGCATGCTGACGGAATTGGCCTCCACATTCTCGACCGGTCTGGAGGCCGCGTCCTCAGAGATCTCCATGCTGGAGCCGTTCCGAAGCTGGCGCGGCGAGCAATGGAATTGGAATACGGGGACCTGAGGCCTGAGCCCGGATCCACCGGCTTGATTCCCGGTTGATCGTTTCGGGGTCGTGCAGGCCGTGTTGGGGGAAGACCGCATCTCGGAAGTGCCTTGTCGATCGTGCCTGATGTGGTCCTGGAAAAACCCCGTCATCGCAGGTCGCAAGGCACTTCTTCGTTTCTGGGTGAACCATCCACGGGCATCGAGCCGGGGTGATCCGGACTCGGCGCACCAGGCAAGGGGGGTTCTGACAGTACCTGTATCACCAGGGTCTCCCGGACGTCCAAGACACCTGTCAACCTGGTTGAGTCGAAAGCGCCGACAACACTCCATGGAAACGCGCTGCAGCTTTACCCTCATCAGTTCAGTTGCCCCGAATACGCGACCGTGTCGGCGCATTCTTTTACGAAGGAAGGGACGGAGACCAATGGCGGACAACCAGTTCACCACTCACACAGAGCGTTTCGATCTGAGGGGAAAGTACGCCCTTGTCACGGGCGGCACCAGAGGCATTGGGATGATGATAGCGCGCGGCCTTCTCCAGGCGGGCGCCCGCGTCGTCATCAGCTCACGCAACGCAGACACTTGCGCGGAGGCGCAGCGTCTGCTGTCCGAATTCGGCGACGTTCGAGCGATCCCCGCCGACCTGTCCAGGCACGACGAGTGTCAGCGCCTCGCTGATCTTGTCCAGGCCGACTCGGAACACCTGGACATCCTTGTCAACAACGCGGGAGCGATGTGGCGCGAGCCGCTGGAGACGTTCCCGGACGAGGCCTGGGACGTGGTGCTCGACCTCAACCTCAAGTCGCCGTTCTGGCTGGTGCAGGCCCAGGGGCATTGCGTGATTGGGATTGGTCCGGTTCGCCGGTCTCGTGAGTGACGTGGCGTCATGTCCGTTGTGCAGCAAGGGGACCGGGAGAGCAG